>CACKJM010000007.1 GCA_902600475.1 uncultured Prochlorococcus sp. | reverse complement strand
TAATCTTTTAGCATTATTATCTCCAAACTTTTCTTTTAAATTTCTCAATTTTTTTATAACTTTTTTTGGATTTATATGACCTTCTAATACTTTCAATAATTGCCCTTCAGAAACATCTATATCTAGTAAATTCGCGTTGAATCCTGGGAACCAGTGGCTTCCATTCCCAAGCAATTGATATCTAGCTCTTGCATATCCTTCCATACCCAACCAATCAATTAAATTTGAAAGCCAAAGCAGAACAGGAATATTAATATTTCCTGGAGTATATTCCCAACTTGGTAAATTTCTATTCCAATTTTGATGCCACTCTAAACCTAAGGAATTAATTGATTCCTGCCTTAATTTGTTAATTATCTTAGGCAGATACTTCTCAGATTCCGATAACATCGAGACAGCTTCTAAATGCAAAGCAAAATCTGTCTCTTTTGCAATACCGACACTCAAAGTATGGACATTTTGATTTCTTAAGCAAAAAAGATCATTAAAAACTATAGGATGAAGTGGTTTACAAAATTCCAACATTTTTCTTGAGGGAGTATGAAGATGTCCCCCTTTATCGGTGGGACTTATTATGAAAACCCCAAGATCATGCTTATTGGCTAAATTAATAACCTTCGTATTTTCCTGATTAATGAAATACCAGTGCAAATTTACATAATCAAATAAGTTTGTTGATATAGCCTTTTCAATAAGTGAAGATTTTCCATGGGTTGAAAATCCAATAGATCCAACTAAATTTTCTTTTTGAAAATTCCTCAAAATATCAATGCAGCCTCCATCTCGAATAGCCTGATGTAAATGTTCAGCATTATTGATACCATGTATTGCTAACAAATCAATTTTTTTAACTTTCAATTTTTCAATGCTAGATAATACATCTCGCTCAAAAATTTCCGGATCACTATTTGGTGGGATCTTTGTTTGGATTATATTTGGGATTTGCTTAGTATTCTTAAAACACATCCCTAATTGCACCTCAGAAGTTCCATAGTACTTGGCGGTTTCTACATGACTTAAGCCATATTGTGTTGCAAGATCTAATATATTTTCTACTTTATTTTGTTCTTCGTATGAAACCTCAGAAAAATCTAATTGATCCCAACTTTTTTGAAATCTCATGCCACCTAAAGATAAAACAGGAATCTTCAGATTGGTTCTACCAAATCTACGATATTGCATCTTTTTGATATTAGTGCTTATTCATTCTCGGTGGCTTTCCAAATGTTTGAAACATATCCCTATCGAGACTATTCTCTAGATCATCTAATTCTTCAAATTTGACCCAATGAATACAATCAACAGGACATGTATCTATTGCTTCTTGTATGACATCAGAACTATCTCCATCTTGCCTAATAGCTCGACTTCTACCATGAAATTCATCAACAGTGAAAGTGTTCGAAGCGACGTGAACACAGTACTGACAACCAATACACTTTGCTTCATCAACCCATACAGCTTTTTCGGATAACTGACCACCTAAAACAGGCTCAAAACCTGTAATCTCAATATTCTCTTCAGTATTATGAAATGGATCCGTAAAATCCATATCTTGACTTTAGTTTTCCCACTTGGTTAAAACCAATTCAATAGAACCATCATTTTTATTTTTTTGCTCTACGATTTGATAACCATCTTCTTGTGTTTTAGAAATGATTGTTTGGTAAGCATACATTTGTGTAACTTTTGAGATAAATCTTTCTACTGGAATCTCAAATTTCCATAGATCAAGGTCAGTAACTAATTCATATGCATTAGAATTGTTATCCCATTTAAATCCAACTTGGGTATCACCAGGTAAATTCATACTTATATCGACGACTGTGAATTGACCTTTATATCCTTTTACAAACTTTTCTTCTTGATTAATACTATAACCGAAATGATTTAAAGCCTTAATTAAGGGCTCTTCTTCTTTGAGCTGGGTTTTAATCGTACTAAAATGTGACATTAGATTCGTTATTTAATTGTGTTAAGTTTTCACTTTGATTAGAGATGAAAGCATCAGATGTTTTATTCTTTACTGTTACTTTACCGAGAGCGTCTTCGAGATTTTTTGTAGCTTCATTGCATGAATTACCAATAAATCCTTCAACAGTCTCTTCAACTCTTCCGTCTTGATGAATTTTGAATCTCAATGTTTTTTGAGGCATTAAATTCAAGTACATGGTATTTTTACTTTATATAGAATAACGAAAATATTTTGTTTCAGTTGGTACAAGTTAAATAATTTTAATTTTTATATTGAATATCTGATAAATTAATTTTTTTAGCAAAGTTCTAGTAAAAAATTTAGCTATTTAATTATAAAAACCTTGCATACCCATTGAATCCAAGGCAGTTTTTGCTTCTTCCATAACAGATGGCTCCTTATCGAAAAGGGCTATTTTGGTACATTCATCAACGAAACTTTCTTGATATGTATTATTTAATTTTTCATACAACCTACACAATGACCAGATGCAATTACTTCTTACACCAGATTCATTATCAATCTTTAAACTTATTAAAAGTTGTTCTGCTGCTAATTGAGCGTTTTCGAAAGAAACATTTCCAATTTCAGCTAAAGAACTAGATGACCATAACCTGACTGCAGCTACATCATTCTTTAAAGCACTAATTAATGGCTTTAAAACAATTTGGTCATCATAATTAGCTAAGCTCCACGCAGTCGCCCTTCTTACATAAGCATTATCATCAGTCTTCAAAAGACTGACAAGTTTCTTAACTGCGCTAGGACATGGATTACGGCCTAAAGCATATACCGCACTCATTCTCTCAACAGGACAAGGTTGATCAAGTAATGGTAACAAAAGGGGAAAAGATCTTTTATCTCTATATTCACAAAATATTCTTAAGCCTTGTATTCTTTCTTCTCTATTGCCTTCTAGCATTTTTAAAGCTTCATTACACTCTTGAGTTATGTTTAAACCTTTTGAAAAAGCTTCTTCATCAATTTGTTCTAAAGGATCTATTTCAATCTCTAAAGCCAATTCTCTAGCTAAAACATCAGGATCAACTGCAATTTCAGCAAGACTTTCTTTTTTAGGATCCTTATTTTTTGTCATTTTCAAATACTAAAAATATTAATTCATGGGGGCAGGCGACATCATATCTCCTGGCAACCAAATTCTTGCACTAACTGCAAAGAAAGCAATCCCGAAAAGTGCAACGATAGCGAAAGGTAAAACTTTTGTCTTAATAAAACCCAAAGATTCAAAATTAATTAAGTCAATAATAACCTGTTTAATATACTTTTAAAAATTTTTCCTTGGATAATATTATTTATTTTTTGCATTTTGTCTTAACTGACCACAAGCAGCATTTTTATCTAGACCTCTGCTTTTTCGAAGGCTAACAGCAATACCATTATTGGAAAGTCTAGATTGAAATAATTGAAGATTTTTTAAAGATGCTCGTTTAAATTCAACCTCATCAATTTGGTTGTACTGTATTAGATTTACGTGACATTGAAAACCTCTTAGCAAATTAGTCAATTCATTGGCATGTTCTAACTTATCATTAACCCCACTAAGCATTAAATATTCAAAACTTACTCTCCGACCAGTATCTTTTACAAATTGCTTAGAATCTTCAATTATATTTCTGATATCGTAGTTTTTTGCACTTGGTATTATCGTTTCTCTTGTTTTTTGGTTTGAAGCATGTAGGCTTATTGCTAATGTAAATTGACAATTACCTAAGATTTGAAAAGACTTTTCTGATAATTTACTCATCATTTTTGGAACAGCAACTGTGCTTACAGTTATCTTTCTCTGACTAATCTGAAAATCCTCGTTTATGGATCTTATTGAAAAAAGCAATTCTTCAATATTCAACAATGGTTCCCCCATTCCCATGAACACAATATTAGTCACTTTTCTATTCATTACATTTTCAATAAATAAAATTTGATCAAGGATTTCACTCGCTTTTAAAGATCTCTTCAATCCCTCTTTCCCAGTTGCGCAAAATTTACAGTCCATAGGACATCCAACTTGACTCGAAAGACATGCTGTTAGTCTTTTTTCAGTTGGTATGCCAACACATTCAATACTTTCATGATCACCTGTAGAAAGTAATAACTTTAGGGTGCCATCATTAGCCAGTTTTTTTTCTTGAAAACTAAGTTCGCTTACTTTAAAGCCATCATCTTTTAATTTTTTTCTAAAATCTAAAGGTAAAACTTCTATTTGATCTATATTTTTATTCTTATTCTTATAGTTGTAGATCCAACTGTAAATTTGGCGTCCTCTAAAAGAAGCCTGACCATAACCTAAAGCTATATTTTCTAAGTCTTTAATACTACTTCCAAGAAGATTTTTCAAATTATGAAGTCTTTATTTCAAAACTATTTTTACCATAACAGCAAACCATGTTTTAAAAAGAATTCTGTAAGAATAAGCGCAATAAATCCAATCATGGCCATTCTTCCATTAAGTCTTTCATTATAAAAATGGAATCCATAACGAGGTAATTTTCTTTTTGGGACAATCTCTGGCTTAATCATCACTTAAGTATTAAAAGTTCATTCTAGTCCCTAAAAATAATAATAGATAATATTTATTCATCAGAAAGAAGGCCCTCCTCCTGTAATCCCTCTAGTGCAGCAGGATCTGGTAATTGATCTTCAGAAAATTGATTTTCAGCACTAGGTCTTGCAAAAGCAGCAAAATTACTGGAAGAAGGATCTATTCCATGTCTATTACGAGTAGTTTCCAAATCTTCATCACTAGGATCATCAAGTATTGCACTTGAACTTACTGCAGGGGATTGTGGCATATCAACTGTATAATCTGGTCTTAAGTTCTGGGCTCTTCTATATCCACCAGATTCTTCCGCAAGGATATCAGGATGAGGACCAGCTTCTGACGCTAATTCCTCTACAAATCCGCTAAAACCAGTACCTGCAGGTATTAATCTTCCTATAATTACATTTTCTTTTAAACCTCTCAACCAATCAGATTTACCTTCAATTGCAGCTTCTGTGAGAACCCTTGTGGTTTCTTGGAATGAAGCTGCTGATATAAAACTATCTGTATTGAGAGAAGCTTTTGTTATACCCAACAAAACAGGGGTGAACTCTGCTGGGGCTCCTCCTGTGATTGCCATTGCTTGATTAGTATCTTCCACTTGCCTCAATTCTATAAGTTCACCAGGTAAGAGAGTAGTATCTCCAGCATCTTCTATGCGGACTTTACTTGTCATTTGTCTTACAATAACCTCAATATGCTTATCATCAATTGAAACACCCTGAGACTTATAGACGTTTTGGACTTCATTTACCATACTTCTTTGTAGTTTTGATATAGATTCTCGAGCAGCATCTATTAAAGGTTTTACATCTTTTAAATCGCTGAAATAACAATCTAATAATTCATGCGGATTAATTGGTCCATCAGTTAAAGACTCTCCACCTGTTACTTGTTGTCCATCACTAACCATTATATTTTTTCCAATTGATAGTTGATATTCGTTAACTAAATCATCTTTTTCAATAACAGATAGAGAAACTGATTCTTCATCAGTACCTTTTTTAATCTGAACAATTCCTGATTTTTTGCATAGAATTGCAGAATCTCTGGGTCTCCTGGCTTCTAACAACTCTTCAATTCGCGGCAATCCTTGAACAATATCCCCAGTTTTCTGTCTCTCAAACACAAGTAAAGCTAAACCATCTCCTCTAAGAACTAAATCTCCATCTTTAACATGTAAAACAGAATCAGGAGAAACCATATAAGGTCTACCAAGTCTTAGTGTGACTGAACCTTTAGAAATTTCTTCGATTTCTCCACAAGAAGTAGATTTCTCAGATTCACTAACAGGATCACCATCAACTACTCGATCACCTATTTTAACGACTGCTTTACTGCTAATCTTTATTTGAATTTTATCTTGTTCTCTTTCAACAATTAACCTTCTTATGGGCTCATCATCAATAGCATTTGGTAATTGAACCAATCCCTTTTCTTTACAAAGAATTTGAGTGGTAGCTATTACATCTCCTGCTTTAACGATTTGATTATTTTTGACTTGCAATTCTGTATGAGTTGAGCCATGACTAGAGTCAGATATCGTATCTCTTCTTACAAGAATAGACTCTAAAATTACTAAATTTAATCTATTTGTAGATGAATCATTTTTATCTTCAATCGACTCGACATCAATTGTCATTTGAGGAGTAGCATCAAAGCTTTCAACTCTTAAATGTGTTCTAAGAAGTTCAACTCCTTCAACCGACTTTATCAATTCACCGTCTTTATATGTTAGTCGTTGGATAGCTTTTAAACCTAAATGCGGTCCTTTGTCTTGCTTAACATGAGATAATTCTGGTAATTCTGCTTCGTCAGGTATAGTGAATTCCTCTACAGTTCTTAATAATAAGCCTTTACATTTGGAGGTTTCTATTTTCTGCACAAATAGAATTTCTTTATTATCAATACCATCTAAAATCTTTTCACCAGGATTTACCAAATTGCCTTCTTCTGTAAATCTATTCAAAACCTCTTCATCGTCGCACTCATGAAAAGTTCCGTTTCTAATAGTTATTTCACGGAGAATATCATTTTTCTGAGTTACCGTAACAATTCCTGATGTTTGACTGAATATATCTTTTACTACTTCTGTTCCTGCTTCAATCCATTTCATATCTTCAATCATTAGAAGGGAAATATCTTTGTTTATTTCATGTGTCTCTTGAGGAATCCAAAGCAATGTTCCTCCTTGACTAACTTCAAAACCATTTTTAGATGATCTTGCTTTTTTCACACTTAATCCCGGAGAGTATTTTACTAATCCTCCAGTTTTTGTACGGAACCTTTCATCAGTTAAATCTGCTATAACTTCTCCATTACTGATTTTATTACCAGGCGAAACGTTCAAACGATAAGTAGTTCCATCATTAGATTCCAAATTAAATATTTGACCTGAGTGTGAAGATTCTTCAATTAATTTAAAATTGCTTATAGACATCGAAGTGGTAACAATCTGAACTTCTCTTGAATCTCCTACTGAATCTCTTAATCGAATTTGCCCGCCAAACTCACTTGATTGACTTGCCTCTGCTAAAACAGTTTTTTCATCTACAAACTTTCCAGATGAGATAACTGGTCTTGCATTAGGGGGCAAATTATAGACATCACCTGCCAATACCCATAGTCTTCCTAATCTTTGAGCTTTTAAAGTAATATTTCCTTGCCTATCTGTAACCTCCTTTGGTTGAATAACCTTATCGTACTTGACTTGACCGGCCAAATCACAAATAACGTCTTTTGTAGCTTTTTCAACGCTCTTTTTTACTGCTCCAACGGTAATCTGAGCAACTGTAATATCAGAATTAATTTCTTCACCATCTTCAACAAATAAAAGAGATCCACTTGAAACTTCAATTTTTTGAGCTTTATTTGAATTATTTCCTTTAGGAACTATTTTTAATATGAAGTCAACTTCTGCTTGTTTAGCTTCTACGCCATGTGGAGTTCTATAACCTCTTACCTTTGCTTTTGAACTAAATTCGACTATACCGGAAATCTTTGATCTTACTACTCCACTTTCAGCAGTTGATACACCTCCAGTATGGAAAGTTCTCATTGTCAACTGAGTTCCTGGCTCTCCAATAGATTGAGCAGCAATGATTCCTACTGCTTCACCTAAGTCAACCAAATGATTATGAGCTAAAGCCCATCCATAACATCTCCTACAGACAGATCTATTGGCTTCACATGTTAATGGTGATCTTATATTTACTTTTGTAATTGATGCTTTCTCAATTTCTTGTGACAATGAAGAATCAATTGCAGTGTTCTGAGGAATAATTACATTACCTTCAGAATCTAAAATATCCTCAGAAGTGAGTCTACCAAGAAGCCTTGTTTGGAATTTACCATCTTCAGCTTCAACAGCAATTGATCGTTCTGTTCCACAATCTTCTTCTCTAACAATTACGTCTTGAGCGACATCAACTAACCTTCGGGTCAAATAGCCAGAATCCGCAGTCCTTAAAGCAGTATCCACCAACCCTTTTCTTGCTCCATAAGAAGAAATTACATATTCAGTAACAGTGAGACCTTCTCTAAAGTTTGTTCTTATTGGAAGATCAATAATTTCGCCTTGAGGATTAGCCATTAATCCTCTCATACCGACAAGTTGTCTTACCTGAGACATATTACCCCTTGCTCCTGAATTAGCCATCATCCAAACTGAATTTAGAGGATCATTTTGGTTGAAATTATTTTTAACAGCATCAACTAATCTCTCATTAGTTTCAGTCCAAGTATCTATGACTTTTGTATGTCTCTCCACCTCTGTGATTTCACCAAGTCTGTAGCATTCCTCTGTAGCAGAAATTTGCTCTTCAGCTTGTCCTATCAAATCTTGTTTAGCTTCAGGAACTTTTAGGTCATCTACTGAAATAGAAACAGCAGCTTGGGTAGCATATTTAAATCCTAAGTCCTTTAAATTATCAGCCATAGCAGCAGTTATAGCAGTACCATGAGTTTTATAAGCCCAAGAAACTAAATTTTTTAAAGCTTTCTTATCAACTACTTTATTCTTGAATGACGGAGGAGTTTTGGCCAAGGCTGGCATAGTAACTGGATTATTCTTTTTTGAGTTTTTAGAAGTTTTACGAACTCTAGAAGTTTTTTTAGGTTTAGATGATGTCATGGTTTTAAAGTAAATGAAGAATAGTTTTTGAAGATTACGTTTTAGATACAGAATCAATTATTGTGTAGTTCATGACTACTCTTCCGACAGTTGTTAAAACAAATCTACTGATTAAGTTATTCTGAAGGTCATATCTGTCTCTTCTTAAATTCCATATTTCTAATCTTGAGCCATCTTCTAGTTCTTCAATTTTTTTAGGCTTAGTCATTTCGTCTTCATCTTCGACTTCACCATTAAATCTAACCCATATCCATTCATGTAGGCTTATCCTTTTATCTTCGAAAGCAGAAATGACATCTTCTAATGAAGCAAAAGTAGTCTTACTTTGACCAAAGTCAGGTTTTTGATAATTAGGCTGCAAAGCCGTCAGATAATAAGATCCTAAAACCATATCTTGTGATGGAGTAACAATTGGCTCCCCAGTAGCAGGAGAAAGGATATTATTACTAGCTAACATAAGCATTCGAGCCTCAGTTTGCGCCTCTAAAGCTAAGGGGACATGAACTGCCATTTGATCTCCATCAAAGTCAGCATTAAATGCAGGACAAACTAAAGGATGAAGTTGTATTGCTCTACCTCCAACTAATTTTGGTTCAAAAGCTTGAATTCCTAATCGATGCAGGGTAGGTGCTCTATTTAAAAGAATTGGGTGGCCTTCAATCACCTCTTGAAGCACCTGCATAACTTCATCATCAGCTTTTTGTATTAATTTTTTTGCAGCTTTTATGTTATTTACGATATTTTGTCGTATTAATCTATGAATTACAAAAGGTTGAAAGAGTTCAATAGCCATTTCTTTTGGGAGACCACACTGATGCATTTTCAATTTGGGTCCCACAACAATTACAGATCTTCCTGAATAGTCAACACGCTTACCCAAAAGATTCTGTCGAAATCTTCCTTGTTTTCCTTCAATGATGTCGCTCAAAGACTTTAAAGCTCTATTGTTTGCCCCTACAACAGTTCTTCCTCTCCTTCCATTATCTATGAGAGCATCAACTGCCTCTTGAAGCATCCTTTTTTCATTTCTTACTATTATTTCAGGAGCTAAAATTTCTTGAAGCCTAGCTAGTCTGTTATTTCTATTAATTACTCTTCTGTAAAGATCGTTCAAATCAGAAGTTGCGAATCTTCCCCCATCAAGCTGAACCATAGGTCTAAGATCTGGTGGTATCACTGGAATTGCATCTAAGACCATCCATTCTGGTTGTGCGTTAGTTGCAATAAAATTATCAATAACTCTTATTCTTTTTATAAGTTTTGCTCTTTTCTGACCCTTACTATTTGTAATTTCTTCTCTGAGCTCCTCTGCAACCTGATTTAAATCAATGTCTTCAAGTAATTGTTTTAGGGCCTCAGCACCAATACCAACAAAAGGTTCATTTTCAATTGTTGAATCTTCAGCATATATTTCATCTTCAATTTCCAACCATTCATCCTCAGTAAGTAATTGCTTGTATTTGAGATCTTTATGATCGCCTGGATCTAAAACAACATAACAATTAAAATAAACTATTTGTTCTACATCTCTAAGTGGAATATCCAAAAGAATTGCAACATAACTAGGAATTCCTTTCAAATACCAAACATGGGAAACTGGCGCTGCAAGTTTTATATAGCCCATCCTATGTCTTCTAACTCTACTTTCAGTCACTTCAACTCCACATCTCTCACAAACAATCCCGCGATGTCTCACTCTTTTATACTTTCCGCAATGACATTCCCAATCTTTGGAGGGACCAAAAATTTTCTCACAAAACAATCCATCCATTTCTGGTTTAAGTGTTCTGTAATTGATAGTTTCAGGTTTTGTAACTTCACCAACCACTTGTCCATTGGGTAAAGTTCTCTGTCCCCAATCCATTATTCTTTTTGGAGAGGCTATTGAAATTTTGACGTAATCAAAGTGATTTTCTGTTCTTAAGTTGCTGTTTGTCATTTTCGGGAATTTAAAGTAGAAGTTTTAATTAAGTGTTTAATCTTCCTCATATTCGGAGGTTCCAAGTGATTCGTAAGTTGGTCTCGATGGAGTATTCCTTCTCGGATTTATATCTTGCATCAAATCAACCTCTTTTCCTTCATCTGTATAAACCCCAATATCTAATCCTAGAGATTGTAATTCTCTCATAAGAACTTTGAATGACTCAGGAGTACCAGGCCTAGGAATTGGTTTACCTTTGACGATTGCATTTAAAGCTTCATTTCTCCCTTGCATATCATCAGATTTAACAGTTAAGAGTTCTTGTAGGGTGTAAGCCGCTCCATATGCTTCAAGAGCCCATACTTCCATTTCTCCAAGCCTTTGCCCACCCTGTTGAGCTTTACCACCCAATGGTTGCTGTGTAACAAGAGAGTAAGGACCAGTAGATCTGGCATGAATTTTATCATCTACCAAATGGACTAACTTAAGAAAGTGTGAGTATCCTACAGCGACTGGCTGATCAAAAGGTTCTCCTGTTCTACCATCTTTAAGTAATAGTTTGCCTGGATCTTCAGGATTATAAACCCATGCTTTACCTGGCTGTTTTGAGGCTTCCTCTAAAAATGCTTGAACAGTCTGATGTGATTTTTCAGCACCATACATTTCATCAAATGGGACAACTTTAACCCTACAATTTAAGTTTGAAGCTGCCCAACCCATCAATAATTCAAAAACTTGACCCACGTTCATTCTACTTGGAACTCCTAAAGGATTAAGAACTATATCTACAGGAGTACCATCAGGAAGATAAGGCATATCTTCTCTAGGTAAGATTCTGCTAATAATACCTTTATTACCATGCCTTCCAGCCATTTTATCGCCTACTTGGATTTTCCTTCTCTGCGCCACATAAACTCTAACAACCATATTTGCCCCTGGGGGTAATTCATCGCCTTGTTCTCTCGTGTAAATACGAACATCTAAAACTCTCCCCTTTTCAGTCTTTGGGACCCTAAGGGAGTTATCTCTAACATCTCGAGCTTTTTCGCCGAAAATCGCTCTCAAAAGTTTTTCTTCAGGAGGTTGGTCCGATTCCCCTTTTGGTGTAACTTTTCCTACGAGGATATCTCCACTCTCTACAAAGGCACCAATCCTAATAATTCCCATTTCATCAAGATTATTCAAGCTTTCTTCAGAAATATTGGGAATTTCTCTTGTAATTTCTTCTGGTCCTAATTTAGTTTGTCTTGCCTCAATTTCATATTTTTCAATATGTACTGATGTATATAAATCATCAGTTACCATTCTCTCACTCACAAGAATCGCATCTTCGTAGTTGTAACCCTCCCATGGCATATATGCGATTAAGACATTCTGGCCTAATGCTATTTCTCCTCCTTCACAAGCTGATCCATCTGCCAACACTTGCCCAGATATAACTTGATCGCCAATTTTAACTATAGGTCTTTGGTTTAGACAGGTATCTTGATTTGATCTTTGATATTTTTGAAGATAATGAAAATGTTCATTACCATTATCATCTTTAATAACAATCTCATTAGCATCTACATAAGATACAGTGCCATTAACTTTTGTAATAGGTACCATTCCAGAATCTCTAGCAACCTGAGATTCTAGACCTGTACCAACCAAAGGACGTTCGGGTCTAAGCAATGGAACGGCTTGTCGTTGCATATTTGATCCCATCAGAGCTCTATTTGCATCATCATGTTCCAAAAAGGGGATTAGTGAAGTTGCAACTGAAATCACTTGAACAGGCGAAAGTTGAACATAATCAACTTGGTGAGGAGGAACTTTTTCAAAATCTTGTCTGTATCTCACCGGTATTAAATTGGCAAGTATATTTCCATCTTTGTCAGTTGCAACATCTCCTGGAGCAACCCTACACTCATCTTCTAAATCAGCAGAAAGGTAAACAGGATTACCTTCTTTATGAACTTTACCATTATTAACCTCCCAAAAAGGAGTTTCGATGAAACCATATTCGTTGACTCTTGCATGTGTAGCCAAAGAGTTTATAAGTCCTGCATTCGGACCTTCAGGAGTCTCAATAGGACACAATCGTCCATAATGAGATGGATGAATATCTCTTACCGCAAAGCCTGCTCTTTCTCGTGTTAAACCTCCAGGACCTAATGCAGAAATTCTTCTCTTATGTGTTAATTCAGCTAAGGGATTAGTTTGATCCATAAATTGGCTTAATTGACTGGAACCGAAAAACTCCTTTATAGCTGCTACCAAAGGTTTAGGATTGACTAGTTGAGCGGGAGTAAGAGAATCTGTTTCTCCAACAGTCATTCTTTCTTTGATAATTCTTTCTAAACGATTAAGTCCCACTCTTACTTGATTTTGAAGAAGTTCTCCTACAGATCTAACCCTTCGATTACCAAGATGGTCAATATCATCCAAACTCACACCGCCGATATCTAGTTCCAAATTAATTAGGTAATCAATAGTAGAAAGAACATCTTCCTGTGTAAGAGTTCTTACCTCATCTGGTACTGTAAGCCTCAATTTTTTATTTATTTTATATCTCCCTACTCTGCCTAAATCGTATCTTTTTGGATCAAAAAATCTGCTGTGTAATAGTTGTTGTCCACCAGAAACAGAGGGGGGTTCACCAGGACGTAGCTTCTTGTAGAGCTCAAGTAAGGCCTGATCTTCTGAGTTAATACCTTCTTCATTGGCTGACTCAATTGAGCCTTGATAAAACTCAGGATGCCGAAGTTTATCTACCACATCATTATCAGAAAGGCCCATCGCTCTCATGAGAACATGAGCATTGATTTTTCGAGTTTTATCGACTCTTACATAGAGTAAATTATTTTTATCAGTCTCGAATTTTAACCATGCGCCCCTATTAGGAATAACACTTGCGTTGTAAGTTCTTCTTCCATTTTTATCTTGTTCATCTTTAAAATAAACACCTGGACTTCGAACAATTTGGTTAACAATTACTCTTTCAGCTCCATTAATGATAAAAGTTCCTCTTTCAGTCATTAATGGTAATTCCCCAATAAATACTTCTTGTTCTTTAATTTCTCCTGTCTCTTTATTAATTAATCTGCAAGTAACATACATTTGAGAAGCAAATGTAGCATCTCTTCTTTTTGCTTCTTCGACATCATGTCTAGGTCTTTTCAACCTATATTCTTCACCAATAAAATGTAATTCTAATTTACCTGTGTAATCAGAAATTGGAGAAAAGTTTTGTAATTCCTCTATTAAACCTTTTTCCAAAAACCATTTAAAGCTTGCTCTTTGTACTTCAACCAAATCTGGTAGATAAGTAGCTGTTTTTGCTACCTGTAAAGCGCTACTGCTCATCCAAGAAAACCTGCGATTTTGTGAGATTTACTATTTACTTTAAATCTACTCAATAATTATTTGTTTAACTTTTCTTTTAATTTGAAATCAATCATTAAATCTCGATTTCAACAAAAAATCAATTTAATAAAAACTAAAAAATCGATCTTTATGGTCACAAAACCTTTATCTGAGAAAGTTAAAACTAAAAATTAAGAAAAATTTCCAGTAATTCCTAATAATAGCAGCTGATATATCAAATTAACAAGTCAAACTTAAACAAATCTTCAGCATTCTTACATGACTCTTTAGCAATTGTAATTAATTTAGTAGATCTAAGATCTGCCATACATTTAGCTACATTTTCAACAAATGCAGGTTCATTTCTTTTGCCCCTGTGAGGGACAGGCGCTAAAAAGGGCGAGTCAGTTTCGATTAAGTATTTATCACTAGGAACAATTTTCGCACATTCATGAATTTCAATTGCTTTTGGGAAAGTCACTATCCCACTAAAACTTATATAAAAACCAAGGTCCAAAAATTGCTTCATTTCTTTTGGAGTTCCTGTCCAACAATGCAGTACCCCTTTGGGACATTTACCTCTTTTTGAGAGACTATTACATATATCAATCATGTCATTTGCAGCATCTCTGCAATGAATAATTACAGGCAATTTTAGTTCATAAGCCAACTCCATTTGTGGAATAAGAGCCTCAATTTGTTGAGTTTTATTATTACTCTTAAAAAAATCCAAGCCTAATTCCCCAATTGCAACAACTTTTCTATCTTCTTGAGCTGATTTTTTTAAAATAGACTTGGAATTTAGTTCCCATTTTTTTGCTTCTAGCGGATGCAAACCCACTGAATAATAAATCTCATTAAATTCTTGGGATATTTTTTTTAATTTAGGAATCTCCGTTAATTCACAACAAGCATGAACTAACTTTTTTACACCTTTTGAACGTAATCTTATAACTACATCTTCAATATCTTCTTCAAAATTTTCAAATATTAAATGACAATGGGAATCTATGAGTTCAATATCGCTCATAATTTGTTTTGCCTTTTTACTTAGTTGTAAGTGTAGTTTTTACAATATTGTTAATTTTTGATTTTTTATTAGCCCCGTTATTCTTATGTAAAACATTTTTTTTGACTGCTTTGTCAATTAAACTAAAAGTCTTATTAAGATTTGTTTTAACTAAATTTTTATTATCTTCGCTGGGATCTTTCTTATAGTTTTTACAATTTTCTAATGTTCTTTTAGTCAAAGTCTTAACTGTAGATTTGTATGTTTTATTAATTAAACGATTTCTTTCTGCAATTTGTATTCTCTTTTTTGCTGATTTGTTATTGGCCACTGGAGATATAAAAATATAAGAACCTAATCATAACAAATAAATCGTCAACTTATCAATCATATATAATTTGAATAGGGATTAATTTGGATTTAATTCTTTCAATTAAGAAAAACTAAAAATATGAAGATCGTAAATAATAAAAAAGAAGCTTTACAAGAACTTCAAAGGATATCTAATAGAACTAATTTAGAAAATAATACCAAAATAAATTTAATTGTTGAAAAAATTCTTCGAGATGTAAAAACTAATGGCGATATAGCCATAGAAAAATATACAAAAAAGTTTGATGGTTTCAATCCTAAACCTATGCAAATTAGGGCGAATGATTTAAAAGATGCATGGAATGAAATTGATAGCAATTTAAAGTGCGCACTTAAGGTGGCACATAAAAGAATTAAGAGATTCCATGAAAAAGAAATTCCATTATCTTTCTCTATAAAAGGTGAACATGGTGATACAGTTCAAAGAAGATGGCGGCCAGTAAAAAATGCAGGAATTTATATCCCTGGAGGTAGAGCTGCATATCCAAGTACTGTATTAATGAACGCGATACCTGCAAAAGTAGCGGGAGTAGAGGAAATTATCATGGTATCTCCAGGGAATAAAGAAGGAAGGATAGACAAAACTGTTTTAGCTGCAGCTCACTTATCAGGAATTAATAAAGTTTTTAGAATTGGAGGAGCACAAGCAATTGGAGGTTTAGCATTTGGCACAAAACAAATTGATAAGGTCGATGTTATTTCAGGTCCAGGTAACATTTATGTAACTACCGCCAAAAAATTAATTTACGGTTCTACAGGAATTGATTCACTAGCCGGTCCAAGTGAAATACTAATCATTGCAGATGAAACAGCAAAAAGTACACATATAGCTTCTGATTTACTTGCACAAGCAGAACATGATCCATTAGCTTCATCGATACTTCTGACTACATCAAAGGAGCAGGCTAAAGAAGTTTTAAAAGACGTTTACAGAAAGATAGATGATCATCCAAGAAAAGAAATTTGCATGGAATCAATAAAAAATTGGGGATTAATTGTTATTTGTGAAAATCATGAATCATGTATTGAACTAAGCAATAACTTTGCACCAGAGCACCTAGAAATTTTAGCTTTTGATCCAAAAAGGATTCTTGACGGTATAGAAAATGCAGGGGCAATATTTTTAGGAAAATGGACGCCGGAAGCAGTAGGAGATTACCTTGCTGGACCAAATCATACTTTACCTACATCAGGAAATTCAAGATTTAGTGGATCTTTGGGAGTTGAGACTTTCATGAAAAATACTTCAATAATAGAATTTAATGAAGAAAGTTTAAAAGTTAACAGTATTGATATTATTAACCTTGCTAAAAGTGAAGGATTACATAGTCACGCCAATTCAGTAAAAATAAGGTTTAAAGATTAGCCTACTTTTGAGGGGGAAAAAACAACTGGGATATTGTTTTCAATTTTACCAACTAATACTTTGTCTGTAAGATCAACAAATAATCCATTCTCTAATACTCCCGGAATATTATTTATATTCATTTCAATCTCGTTTGGATTCTTAATACCATCATCAAACAATACATCTAAGATTAAATTGCCTTGATCTGTAACTATTGGGCCAGCTTTTTTGGTGGCCATTCTTAGAGTAGATGTACCATTCATTTGTGAAATCAATTCCTGCACTTGTTTCCAAGCATTTGGAAGAACCTCTACCGGTAAAGGAAAAGATTGATTTAAATTTTGTACAAGTTTAGTTTCGTCAACAACAATTAGCAATTTATTAGCCTTAGATGCAACTAACTTTTCCCTAACATGGCATGCTCCGCCCCCTTTTATTAGTTGAAATCCTGGATCAACTTCATCTGCTCCATCAATAGCTAAATCGATTTGAGATACAGAAGCTAAATCAATAAGTGGGATATCGAGTTGAAGTGCTAAAACTTCTGACTGAAAGGAAGTTGCAACACCTTTTATATTTTGCAGTTTTCCAGAACGAATATTATCAGCTAGGCTTTTTATCATAAGCGCTGCTGTAGATCCAGATCCTAATCCAAGGATCATGCCACTCTTTACCTCCTTAATTGCTGCATCAGCAACTATTTGTTTCATCTGAGTTTGTGAATCCAAAATCTTTTTTTTGAGTTTATAGATTATTTAATTTCAATGGGTGTATTATGTCAAACCTGGAAGTGGTTCTGGTTTGATATTTATTTGTATCTCTTTATTATCTCTTAAAACATTTAAGAGAAATATCTTCCCTATCTGAGCTTTTTCTACTTCGTCTAGCAAAGCCTTAGGTTCATTAATAGAGATATTTTCAGCTGCTATTACTAAATCACCTCTTCTTAAACCGGCTTTTTCGGCAGGACTATTGGGTATGACTGATTGAATTAGAGCTCCATTTCTTTCAGGTAATTGAACTAATGAATTTGGGTCTTGATTATGTTCTTTAGCAATTCTAGGATTTAAAGAAATCAATTGGACTCCTAAATAAGGATGTATAACTTCCCCATTCTTGAGAAGCTGATCAGAAACACTTTTAGCTAAATTAATAGGTATTGCGAATCCTAGACCTGCCCCAGGGCCACTTCTTACCAATGTGTTGATACCTATTACCTCACCATCCGAATTGATAAGCGGACCTCCAGAATTCCCTGGATTTATTGCCGCATCAGTTTGAATAAGATCAAGCCTTTTATCTGAAAATCCGAGACTATTAATATCCCTGTGTAGGCTACTTACAATCCCTAGAGTAACTGTTTTTTCTAGACCATAAGGAGTGCCTAAAGCAATTGCCCAATCTCCAACTTCAAGATCTTCAGAATTTCCAAGCGTCGCATAACTAGAAAAGGTAGATTCCTCAATTTTTACTAAAGCCAAATCAGTTACAGCATCTGTACCCAAAACTTGTCCATCACAAATAGTTCCATCTGCCAAAGTTACTGAAACATCATCAACCCTTTCTACAACATGGGCATTAGTAAGAACCAAACCATTCTCATTAATAATCACACCAGAACCTTGACCTCTCTCTCTTTCAGGAGTAATTCCTTGCTCTCCAAGTAAATCCCTCAAGAGAGGATCTAGTAAAGTAGGATCAAATTGTTGTCTTTCTACCAATCTCTCAGTATCAATTTTCACAACTGCAGGGCCAACATTTTTGACTGCAGAGGAAACAAAATTATGACTTTCATAAGAAGGTAAAGCTAAAACCTCAGCATTTTGAGAAAAATTAAGTAAACAAAAACTAAAAATAATGAGGAATTGGATTAGGTTTATAAATTTAATTTTTAGTGCATTCATTATATTTATTTATTTAAATTTGTTAGGTCAATCTAATTGAAGAAATATATTATTGTTGTTTTTTTGTTTACATCCATAAAATACATATTTTTGAATATTTATAGAAAAAACTTTTTTATATGTGAAAATTATTTTAAATTAATTTAAACAAATAAATTTGAATCAAGAAAACAAAATTAAATTAGAGACTCTATCGAAAAAAGTTGCCAATGTAAGGGGTTTCGAAATCTGCAGTTTTAAAATAAAAACCAATCAAAATCCAATTGTTATAGAAATTACAATAAAAAAAACTAATGGAGATGATATTTCAATTGATGATTGTGCGCTATTTAATACCCCAGCATCTGAAGAAATAGAAAATTCAAATCTTTTAAATTGTTCATATGTGTTAGAAATTAGTAGTCAAGGGGTCAGTGATGAATTAACCTCAGAAAGAGACTTCAAAACTTTTAAAGGTTTTCCAGTTAATGTTGAGGTCAACCAGAAGAATTCAAAAATTAAATTTCTGAATGGTTTACTTTATGAAAAGTCTAAAGATTATTTAGCCATTAACATAAAAGGTAAGATAAAGAAAATCCCTTTTGACGAAGTTCTTAAGATTAGTCTTTGTACATTAAAAGATTAATTATTTTCACCCATTATTTAATTTTCCCATCATAGATGGCATTAGTTATTCTCCCAGGCTTAAACAATCTCATTGAAGACATTAGTGAGGAAAAAAAGTTGCCTCCCAATATCGTAGAAACAGCATTGCGCGAAGCATTATTAAAAGGATACGAAAAATATAGAAAAACTTTTTACATTGGGGTTAACGAAGATCCTTTTGATGAAGAATACTTTAGTAATTTTGATGTTGGACTAGATCTAGATGAAGAAGGGTATCGAATTTTATCGAGTAAAATAATTGTTGAAGAAGTTGAAAGTGAAGATCATCAAATATCATTAGTAGAAGTTAAACAAGTGGCCGATGATGCTCAAGTAGGTGACACAGTTGTTTTAGACGTTACTCCGGAAAAAGAGGATTTTGGGAGAATGGCTGCTGCTACAACAAAGCAAGTTTTAGCCCAAAAATTAAGAGATCAACAAAGAAAGATGATCCAAGAAGAATTTGCAGATTTAGAAGATCCAGTTTTAACGGCAAGAGTTATAAGATTTGAAAGACAATCAGTCATTATGGGAGTTAGTTCTGGTATCGGTAGACCTGAAGTTGAAGCAGAACTTCCCAAAAGAGATCAATTACCAAATGATAATTACAGAGCAAATGCAACTTTTAAAGTATTTTTGAAAGAAGTTAGCGAAATAGCTAGAAAAGGGCCACAACTTTTTGTAAGTAGAGCAAATGCTGGTTTGGTGGTTTATTTATTTGAAAATGAAGTGCCGGAAATTCAAGAGGGTACAGTAAAAATTGTTGCTGTTTCAAGAGAAGCAAACCCTCCTTCAAGAGCTGTTGGGCCAAGAACTAAAGTAGCTGTTGATAGTGTCGAGCAAGAAGTAGATCCTGTAGGAGCTTGTATTGGTGCTAGAGGAGCGAGAATACAACAAGTAGTCAATGAATTAAGAGGAGAAAAAATTGATGTTATTAAATGGTCATCTGATCCAATTCAGTATATTTTAAACTCTTTAAGTCCAGCGAAAGTTGATCTTGTGAGATTAGTTGACCCAGCAGGACAACATGCACACGTACTAGTTCCTCCTGATCAATTGAGTCTAGCAATTGGTAGAGAAGGTCAAAATGTTAGACTTGCCGCAAGATTAACTGGCTGGAAGATTGATGTTAAAAACTCACATGAATACGATCAGGAAGCAGAGGATGCCGCAGTCTCTGAATTAATCATTCAAAGGGAAGATGAAGAAAATCTCCAGCGAGAAGCTGAGCTAAGATTAGAAGCAGAACAAGCTGAACGTGCTGCAGAAGATGCAAGATTAAGAGAACTTTATCCCCTCCCTGAAGATGATCAAGAATATGGAGAAGAACAATATGACAGTGAGTCCTTTTCAGCTAATGATCAATTAGAGGCCTCTCAAGGTGGTGAACTAACTACTAACGAGGAAAGGCAACGGTGATAAAAAAAAACCCTGTCATGCGCATTTGCATTTCTTGTAGGAGAACCTATGACAGGAAAAATCTTCTAAAGATTACCAAAGATCATAAGCAAGGCGTCATGCTACAAAAAGGGATGGGTCGTTCAGCTTATATTTGTAAGTCAACAAAGTGTTTTTCAGATTCCAAGATCAAAAAAAAGCTTCAAAAAGCTTTAAAAACATCTTTTGAACCTGAATTTATTGATATTTTTGAAAAAGAAATTGCAAGCTACAAAGACTAGTCCATAAGAGAATATAATAAAATTAGATTCTTTTTAAATTCAAAAAAGTAAAATCAAATTAAATGACTATCAGCGACAAAATAAGAATATATGAACTTTCCAGAGACTTAAATCTGGAAAATAAAGATATATTGGATGCTGCTCAAAAACTTTCAATTTCTGTCAAAAGTCATAGTAGTTCTATTACGGCAGAAGATGCAAATAAAATAAAAAGTCTTATTAATAAAAAAAATTCAGATAAAAAAATACTTTCCATTAACAAACCTTCTATAAAAGAAGAGACCTTTAAGCAAAAGAAAAATGACATATCTCCTTCCTCCAACTCTTCTAATGGAGAAAGACCTCTCAAAAATAATCTAAATAAAAAGCCCTTATTAATAAAACCTCTTAATAAGCCTGAGACTCCAAAAATCATTTTAAATCAACCTAAAAATGCCGACAAACCTGCTATTTTCAGCACAAATTCACAAACTAAAACAAATCTTCGAAATCCGAATTTAAATAATAAACCCTCGCAAAATTCTAACCAAGATAAAAAAAATACTTTCAGTAATTCCACAACCCAACCTATCAAAAGTTCTGCAAAACCACCTATTCAACTAATTGGAAAACCTAAAAATATAATTAATAATAAAGATGATAAAACCACCAGTAACGTTTACAAATCGGGAGACAAAAGACAAATTTCAAACAGATCTGATCAAAATAAGAACAGACCTAAAACAAAAAACTTTGATAATAGAAAAAATACTCCTGAGCTAGTAGGAGCTCCCATAAGGAGAGACGAAACAAAGTTAAACCCCAATAAGCAGAATACTAATAATAGACAAAACATTTCTTTTAAACAATCCACCCCAAACAGACCTGGGGCTCCAAATAGAGCCGGCTCATTCAATAAACCTGGTACTCCAAATAGATCTGGTGCTCCAAATAGACCTGGTGCTCCAAATAGACCTGGTGCTCCAAATAAAGCTGGCTCATTCAATAGGCAGGTTAATCCCCATAGAACTGGAAGCTCAAATCGTCCTAATGCTAATTTCAGGCAAGGTGATTTTAATAGGCCTGGTTCTAAATTCAATAGCCAAAAGTCCTCTGGGATTAGGAAACCTGTTTCACCAAATGAACTTTTACAGATTCAAAAAACTAATAAAACTGAGAAAGACAAACTTAGTAAACAGGTTAACGAAAAACCTAATGTAGATACATCTAAACAGAAAGCGAAGGCCCCTAATAATCGACCAAATAGTGCCTTAAACTCCAAAAAACCACCCAATAGAACATTTGCAAACAGTTCAAAAAAACCAGGTAGGACAGATTGGGACGATAGCGCGAAACTAGAGGCATTAAGAAATAAAAATCCTCAGAAACAAAGACAGAAAGTTCATATTATCGGAGAGAATGATGATTCACTAACATCTGAAACAAGTGGGTACTCAGGTGAGAAAATTTCAATACTATCAGCCAGTTTAGCCCGGCCAAAGAAAGAGAAAGCTTCAGAACCTAAATCTCAAAAGTCTACAAAACAATTTAAGAAGAAGAAAAAAGAGTCTACAAGACAAAGGCAGAAAAGAAGGGCTATGGAATTAAAGGCCGCAAAAGAGGCCAAGCAAGTAAGACCTGAAATGATAATAGTTCCCGAGGATAATTTAACGGTTCAAGAATTAGCAGATAAGCTTAGTGTTGAAAGTTCTGAAATAATTAAATCTCTTTTCTTTAAAGGAATAACAGCAACTGTAACTCAATCACTTGACTTAGCCACTATTGAAATAGTCGCAGAAGAATTTGGAGTGCCTGTTTTGCAAGATGACGTTAAAGAAGCTGCTGAAAAAACAGTAGATATGATTGAATCTGATGATATTGATAGTTTAATAAAAAGGCCTCCTGTTATTACAGTAATGGGGCATGTAGATCATGGCAAAACAAGTCTTTTAGATTCCATCAGAGAATCAAGAGTAGCTTCAGGAGAAGCAGGAGGAATAACTCAACATATAGGAGCTTATCAAGTTGAATTTGAGCATGAATCTAAAAAGAAAAAATTAACTTTCCTCGATACTCCTGGTCATGAAGCCTTTACTGCGATGAGAGCAAGGGGAACTAAAGTTACTGATGTAGCTGTTCTTGTAGTAGCAGCAGATGATGGTTGTAGACCTCAAACACTCGAAGCCATTAGCCATGCAAGAGCTGCAAAGGTACCAATAGTTGTTGCAATAAATAAAATTGATAAAGAAGGTGCATCGCCAGAAAGAGTCAAGCAAGAACTTTCAGAAAAAGATTTAATTGCTGAAGATTGGGGAGGAGATACTGTTATGGTTCCTGTGAGTGCAATCAAAAAACAAAATATTGATAAATTGCTCGAAATGATTTTATTAGTTTCAGAAGTTGAAGATCTGCAAGCCAACCCTGAGAGATTGGCCAAAGGTACTGTAATTGAAGCCCATCTGGATAAAGCCAAAGGTCCAGTAGCTACTCTATTGGTACAAAATGGTACCTTAAAATCTGGAGATGTTTTAGCTGCAGGTTCAGTACTTGGTAAAATTAGAGCAATGGTTGATGAACATGGTAACAGAATTAAAGAGGCAGGACCATCATTCCCAGTCGAAGCATTAGGATTTAGTGAAGTTCCAACAGCAGGAGATGAATTTGAGGTCTATCCTGATGAGAAAACTGCTCGGGCTATTGTTGGAGATAGAGCTACAGATGCTAGAGCTACAAAATTAGCTCAGCAAATGGCTTCCAGAAGAGTAAGCTTATCATCCTTATCGACTCAAGCAAATGATGGAGAATTAAAAGAATTAAACTTAATTCTTAAAGCTGATGTTCAAGGTAGTGTTGAAGCGATATTAGGATCACTAGAACAATTACCGAAGAATGAAGTTCAAGTGAGGGTTTTATTCTCTGCTCCAGGAGAAATAACTGAAACAGATATAGATCTCGCGGCTGCATCAGGGTCAGTAATCATTGGGTTTAACACCTCATTGGCATCTGGAGCAAAGAGAGCAGCTGATGCAAATGATGTTGACATAAGAGAATACGAAGTAATTTACAAACTTTTAGAAGATATTCAATTAGCTATGGAAGGCTTACTAGAGCCCGATCTTGTGGAGGAATCATTGGGTAAGGCAGAAGTAAGAGCAACTTTTGCAGTTGGCAAAGGAGCTATCGCAGGTTGTTATATACAAACTGGAAAGTTACAAAGGAACTGTTCTCTTAGAGTTACGAGATCAGAAAAAATAATTTTTGAGGGTAATTTAGACTCTCTAAAAAGGTCAAAAGATGATGTAAAAGAAGTAAATACAGGATTTGAATGTGGAGTTGGCTGCGATAAGTTTTCTTCGTGGAAAGAAGGAGACATAATTGAAGCGTTCAAATTTGTTACTAAAAAGAGAACATTAACTCAATAATTAAATTCTTAACTTTTTAAGTTTTATCCTTATCAAGGAATAATAAAGTAGGAAATAATATACAAGCACTAAGTTGAATGATAAGGTTGTTTAGTTGTAATTCACTGCCGCTTGCAATTCTGGAAAGCATAATTATAAATCCCAAAAACGCAGACCCACTAAAAGCGATCCATAAAATTTTCCTTAAACCCTTAAAAGGAGCTTGGGATTCCTTAAGTAATTTCTTTTTTAATTCAGGATCTATTTTTGACATAAATTCATTCATTTATAATATGAAGTCTATATGAAAATTTTTAACATTTTAATATTGCCGGTATAGCTCAGGGGTAGAGCAACTGTCTCGTAAACAGTAGGTCATTGGTTCAATTCCAATTATCGGCATTTCAAAAGCAAATAAAAAAAAATGATTAGTAAAATTTTTAAATCTAAATATCTTTTTAAAGTTATAATTTTTATCCCTCTAATATTTTATTTTGGCAAAAGAAGTTATATTGCTTTTGATGAAGGATTTTATGCATTACAAGCTAGATGGATAATAGACAAAGGCAACTGGACAATTCCTCTTTGGTGGGATGAATATGTTTTAGATAGAACTATAGGGTTACAGTTTCTAATTGCTAAGTCACAAGACATCTTTGGAAGGAATATGTTTTCCGCATATCTGCCCACAACATCTTCTGCAATATTGATGCTATTCATAACTTATAAGTTACATGAAGAATTTTTTAATAAAAAATATGCAATTATATCTCCACTCTTACTTGCCACATCATATCTATGGTTTGACTACTCACACCTAGCCAGTCAAGATATTATTTATTCATGTTTAGTTACAATTGGAGTATTTTCTTTAGTCAAAGTAAAAAGCAAAGATAATAAATTTTATATTCTGCTTTTTGGTATTTGGATTGGTTTGTCTTTTATGATGAAAACTTTTCTAGTGTTTGTACCTTTATTATCACTTTTACCTTATTTATTAAAAAAAAAGAAAATTTTATTAAGTAAATTCTTTTGGATTGGTCTAATCATTGGCTTTGTTCCGTTTTTATTTTGGTCATTATCTATTAACACTTATTTAGAGAAAAATATTATCTTTTACTTATTCGAAAAGTTTAATATTCTATCTAATAAGAATACTTTTACAAATCCTATTTATTATTATTTTTGGAATATACCCGTAACATATCTACCATGGAGTATTTTTGGCATCATAGGCATAATATATAATTTGTATGAAAGCAAAAAGGATAAATATATACTTGCCTTTTTTCCCTTAATGTTAATTGCAATCTTAAGTATTTTTTCTACAAAGACTGCATATTATACTCTACAAATTTCATCTATTCTGGCACTAAATTCTTTTGTTGGAATTAAATTTTTATTTAATTCTGAAAGATATAAATACATTTTGATATTTATAACTTCGAAAATAATTCCTCTAACATTAGTGTCACTGGCATTAACTTATTATTTTTTCTTTAAAAATACAACTAACTTTAACTCTAAGGAAAATACATTTCTAATTCTTGGATTATTATTTTTCGGTCTATCATGGTCGTTTATAAAAAATAAAAACTCATTTAAAGAAATATTAATAACACTTATCATTGGGCCTTACTTACTAACTTCATTACTTTTGCAATCAGGATTATTTACTGATAGATCAAGAGAAATTAGAGAAAAAATGGAATACGTTTCATCCCTTGATGTCGTAAAAAATCAACCAATAAAGGTTGATAAAAGTGGGATAAAAAATTCCAGATCTCAATCAAAAATCATCAGGATTTCTTTATTAACTCCGATATTAGGTGAAAGTTTGGAGAGTATTGATCAGTTAAAAAAGTCAGAATTGGCATGGTCAACCGAATTTAAAGAAATAAAAAACAATAATTCTGCTTATGAAATAATCTACGAAAACGATGTTTTAAAGCCATGGCAATTAATATTAAAAAAATAATCCATTTATACTAAAGTGTTGTTAGCAAATACATAAAGTGATGGAATCTGTTAATACTTGGAATTTAACGAATAATAAACTTCATCAATTATTCAAAGAAAATAACGAATTTATCTCAATCAAAGTAAGGGGTAATACTTGGGAGCCAATAACTAGATGGCTGAGATTAGATTCAAGAATTTTTAGAGAAACCACAAGCAAAGCAAGAATAACTTTATGCGATATTGAATCTCTGGCAGAAATTTATAATTATAGACCTATTAGATGGAAAGCAAAAAAATTAACCCCTTTGCCAACTAAACTCATTCCACAATCTTTGAAAAATATCTGTCGTAAACTACCAATAATTAAACAACTAGCCTATGAACTACAAATATTTTTTTATAAGTATAATGAAAATATCTCAAACCACTTAATATCAATAGTAATTCCTGCAAGAAATGAGGCTGGTAATAAAAAACTTTTAATAAATGCACTTAATAAATTCAAAAAAATACCAAATAAATTAGAAATTATATTTGTTGAAGGTAATAGTACTGATAATACATATAAAATGCTTCATGAGTTAAAAGAAAATTTCTCAGATTCCTTCAAGATATCTCTTTTAAAACAAACTTCTAAAGGAAAGAAAAATGCTGTTGTAGAGGGATTCAATATTTCTAGAGGTGAAACCCTTGCCATAATTGATAGCGATTTCACAGTAGATATTGATGACAGTATTGCTGCAATCATGGAATCAACTAAAAATGAAAATATTCTAATAAATTGTGCTCGCACAACTTTTCCAATGGAAAAAGACGCAATGAGATGGGCTAATTATATAGGAAATAGACTATTTGCAATATTTTTATCAATTCTCATAAACAAACCAGTATCAGATTCACTTTGTGGGACAAAAGTTTTTTCTAGAAAATTCTTTAAACTTATGAAACAAAACGGAAGTTGGGATTCCAAATCTGACCCATTTGGAGACTTCACAATAATATTTGAAGCAGCAAACAACAATATCAAAATACTTAATTATCCTGTGAGATATTATGCTAGAAAATCAGGAGCTCCAAATATATCTAGATGGATTGATGGATTAAAACTTCTTAAAGTATGCTGGCTTTATATGATTTCTGATATCTAAATTGCAGTTGATTTTCAATAGTATTTTCTGAAGATTTTTAATTTCGCCAAATTAGTAATAAAGTAGTTAGATTCTTAATGAAGATAAATTCATTGGAATTTGATCGCATGGATTTTAATTTCGGCTTAAAAAAATTAAATAAAAAAAATTACAACACAAATCAGTATAGGAAAATTCTTACTGTAAGACTTCCATGTAACCCAATATTTCCAATAGGACCTATTTATTTAGCTGACCACATTCATAAATGTTTTCCAGAGATTGAACAACAATTTATTGATTTAGCAATAATTCCATCTAATAAAGTTTACAAATTCTTAGCTAGAAAAATTGATCAATTTAGACCTCATCTAATTATTTTTTCATGGAGAGATATACAAATATATGCACCAGTTGATGGGAGAAGTGGGAATCCCCTTCAGAACTCTTTTGAGGTTTTTTATTCAAAAAATATCCTAAAAAAAATTAGAGGTTCTTGGGGAGGATTAAAGTTAATTGCATCTCATTATGGAGAAATATACAGAAATACTTCTTTAGTAAGAAATGGACTTAGAAGAGCACAAAAATACAACAGAGATGTAAAAGTAATTTTGGGAGGTGGAGCTGTTAGTGTTTTCTATGAACAATTAGGGAATCTACTTCCACAAGGGACTGTTATTTCTGTTGGAGAAGGAGAAAATCTCATAGAGAAAATAATTAGAAATGATTCAATAGAGGAAGAAAGATGTTATCTTGCTGGAGAAAAACCTCGTAAAAGACTAATACATGAACAACCCTCGGGAACCATTAAAACTGCTTGCAACTATAAATATATCCAATCCATCTGGCCAGAATTCAATTGGTATATAGAAGGAGGAGATTACTATGTAGGGGTACAAACAAAAAGAGGATGTCCGCATAATTGTTGTTTCTGTGTTTATACAGTTGTGGAAGGTAAACAGGTACGTGTTAATCCTGTGGATGAAGTAATCAAAGAAATGAAGCAATTATATGATCTTGGAGTTAGAGGATTTTGGTTTACTGATGCGCAGTTTATTCCAGCAAAAAAACATATTGAAGATGCAAAAATACTATTGCAAGCTATTAAGGATCAAGGCTGGAAAGACATTAGTTGGGCTGCATATATAAGAGCAGATAATATTGATGCTGATCTTGCGCAGCTAATGGTAGATACAGGTATGAGTTACTTTGAGATAGGTATCACTTCTGGATCTCAAGAACTTGTAAGAAAAATGAGATTAGCATATGACCTCGAAACTGTATTAAATAATTGCAGAATGCTGGTCAAATCAGGTTTCAAGAATCATGTTTCCGTCAATTATTCTTTTAATGTTTTTGATGAAACTCCAAGCACCATTAGACAAACTATTGCTTACCAAAGAGAGTTAGAAAATATTTTTGGGAAAGACTTAGTTGACCCAGCTATATTCTTCATAGGATTACAACCTCATACTCTCCTTGAAAAGTACGCCTTAGATAATAAAATTTTAAAGCCTGATTATAATCCAATGAGCATGATGCCTTGGACAGCAAGAAAACTTTTATGGAATCCAGGCTCATTAGGAAAAAAACTTGGTCAAGTTTGTTTAGAAGCATTTGATAATAAGGAAGATGAATTTGGTAAAACAGTTATCAATATTCTCGAGAGAGAATATGGTAAGTCTTCTTTAAAAGAATCCTTAAAAGTTCGTCCCTTATCGGAGAGAAAATTAGCTAATTCAAAATATTAGATTCTTCTCTTATTAATCTTCTTTCTCAATTGAACTTGAAATCCCTTTTGATTTTAATGATTCCGAATAAAATTCTGCCGGCTCTAAATCACAAACAATTACCAATCCCACACCAGTATTATGAGCCTCTAGCATTATGGCAATAGCATCTTGCTCACTTAACTGCGGTACAACTTCTCTTAGTGACATAGTGACATACTCCATAGAATTAACTGGATCATTATGGAGTAAAACCTTGTATTTAGGAGATTTATTTTTTAATTCGGCAGGTTTCTTTTCAATTACTGCTGAATTATTACTTACACTTTGTTCTAATTTTATTGAGAGCATTAAAATTTATAAATTAGATTTTAATAATAATTATATATTAATTATTCTTTCCATCGCAGTTATGACATTTGACCGTGAGTTAAATGCTGACAATCGAAAATAACCCTCTCCCGATAATCCAAATCCGCTTCCGGGTGTGCCCACGACACTAACTTTTTGAAGAAGAAAATCAAAAAAGTCCCAAGATGTCATTTGATCAGGGACTTTTATCCAGATATACGGAGCATTATCCCCACCGTAAACTTTATATCCTGCAGTCTGAAGTTTATTTTTCATAATTTTTGCATTTTCCATATAAAAATCAATCAAACCTTTTACTTCTTTTTTTCCCTCAGAAGAATAAACAGCCTCTGCTCCCCTCTGAACGACATAACTTACTCCATTGAATTTAGTTGATTGTCTCCTATTCCAAAGAGGCCATAAGTCTATTTCCTCATTAGTTGAGGTAAAACCTTTGAGATTTTTTGGTATTACTGTAAATGCACATCTAACTCCAGTGAATCCTGCATTCTTTGAAAAAGATCTAAATTCAATCGCACAATCCCTAGCTCCCTCAATCTCATATATTGAATGAGGAAGATCCTTTTCTTTAATAAATGCTTCATAAGCTGCATCAAAAAGTATTAAGGATTTGTTATGGAGTGCATAATCAACCCACTTTTTTAAGTCTTCTTTAGTTATGGTTGCTCCAGTAGGATTATTTGGGAAACAAAGATATAATATATCGATTTTATTTTTAGGTAGTTCTGGCAAAAAGTTATTGTCTTCGCTAATCGCAAGATAAGATAATCCTTGATAGGTTCCATTTTTGAGAGCATTCCCAGTTCTTCCGGTCATTACGTTACTATCCACGTAAACTGGGTAAACTGGGTCTGTTACTGCAATTGAATTTTCATTGCCAAGAATATCTAAAATATTGCTACTATCACATTTTGAACCATCTGAAATAAAGATTTCTTCAGGAGAAATATCACAGCCTCTAGAAATAAAGTCATGCTCAGATATTTTTTCTCTAAGCCAAGAATAACCTTGTTCTGGTCCATAACCTCTAAAACCTTCAGTTGTTCCCATATCATTTAGAGCCTTAACCATGGCATCTCTGCATGCTTTAGGTAATGGTTCTGTAACATCCCCTATACCGAGTTTAATTATGTCAGACCCCTTATTTGATTGAGAATATATTTTTACTCTTTTAGCAATTTCAGGAAACAAATAGCCAGCTTTGAGTTTTAAATAATTTTCGTTTACTTGAACCACTTTAAATAAAATTTAACCCACTAACAGGATAATTGATCAATGTGCTTTAGTGGTAATAAGATGTTAATATTATAGTAGTTATGGTTAAATCAAGAGATAACCATAGCTATGAATTCAATTTCAAATACTTTAAAAGTCGTCTAAAACTAATACATAGCAGAATCTAATTGCTATTAACTTTAATTTAAAAAGTAAATAATACTAATTTTAAAAATTTAAAAGATTATTTTCTTAAAGGATAAAAAATTTAACTACTAAGTTTAGATGATTTTCAAAATTCAAACCACTCATACACATTTATATGTCTCAGCAAATTATCATCGCTGAGCAGGCTCGAATTGCAGCACTACTCACAGATGATCGAGTTGATGAATTAATCGTCGCACAAGGTCAATATCAAATTGGCGATATATTTTTAGGAACAGTTGAAAATGTTCTCTCTGGCATTGATGCAGCTTTCATAGATATCGGTGAAAGTGATAAAAATGGATTCATCCATGTTTCAGACCTAGGTCCATTAAGACTCAAAAAAGGAACATTAGGAATAACTGAATTACTCGAGCCAAAACAAAAAGTTCTTGTTCAGGTAATAAAAGAGCCCACGGGATCTAAAGGACCTAGACTCTCAGGTAGTATCTCATTACCTGGCAAGTACTTGATACTTCAGCCATATGGTATGGGTGTAAATATTTCTAGAAAAATAAATACAGAAACAGAAAGAAATCGTTTAAAAGCGCTTGGAGTTTTAATAAAACCACCCAGCACAGGTTTACTTTTTAGGACAGAGGCGGAACAAATAAAAGAAGAACTTCTTATTGAAGACTTAGAAAACTTAATTCAACAATGGGAAAATATTTTAAAAGACTCTGAGACTTCTAGTCCTCCGAAATTAATAAAAAGAGATAATGATTTCTCTCTCAAGATTTTGAGAGATCATATTAAGTCATCAACAAAAAATATAATTATCGATAGTAAACTTTCAGTTGAAAGAGCAAAAGATTTTTTAACAAATAATGAATCTAAAGTAGAGATTAAATTTCACGATAACGATTTAAACCAACATATTCTGGAAAAATACGAAATCAAGAAAACAATTCAAAAAGCTCTTCAACCAAAGGTAGATCTTCCTTCGGGAGGCTATATAATTATTGAGCCAACTGAAGCTCTTACAGTTATTGATGTAAACTCTGGTTCATTTACGAGATCCGCCAACTCACGACAAACTGTTTTGTGGACAAATTGCGAAGCAGCAGTAGAAATCTCAAAACAAATAAAATTAAGAAATATTGGCGGAGTAATTGTAGTAGATTTTATTGATATGGAATCTAGAAGAGATCAATTCCAGTTACTTGAACATTTTAATTCAGCAATAAAAGATGATTCTGCTAGGCCTCAGATTGCTCAACTTACTGAATTAGGTTTAGTTGAATTAACCAGAAAAAGACAAGGCCAAAATATATATGAATTATTTGGGAAAAAATGTTCTATGTGCAATGGTTTAGGCCATGTAGAAAATATATTGAATTACGAAATTTCTAATCTAAAAATTAAAAATGTTGAAGAAAATCCTAATAAATCAAACATTATAAAACCTGCAGATATTGTTACTTCTCAATTAACTGATAAGCAGGAAAACATAACAGAAAAGGAATTTCTTAACTCCAAAAATCAAAATAAGGATGATTCTTCTAACAAAAAAGAAAATGATAATAATGATTTGAATACACTCAATTCAAAAGAAAAAAATATAGTAACCGTTGATCTTACTGAGGACGAAACAATTGTTTTCAGTCAACTAGGCATTAATCCACTAATAAAGTTAGGTAAAGAATATCTTACTAGTAATAATTTTGTGCGTTTAACAAAAGATAATAAAAAAGAAAATAAATTAGGTAATAAAAAAACAACAAAAAAGGTAAAAAAAATCTCAAATTCTAAACAAGCAGAAAATATCGAGAGTACTATTGAAACAAATGCAAACTCCCAAGACAAATCAACGAAAATACCTAATGAGTATGAAAAAGTTGAAAATTTAGATAAAAAGAATGAAATTGAATTTGAAGATGAGATAAATAATGCAAGAAAAAAAAGAAGAAGATCTTCAGCAAATATTGAATAAAATATCCGAAGTTGGATTAGATGAAGTTGGAAAGGGGGCAGTTTTTGGTCCAGTTTTCTCAGCAGTAGTAGTGTTGACTAAAAAAAATAAAAATATCCTGAAACAAATTGGAGTAATAGATAGTAAAAAATTAACTCCTAAAAAAAGAAAATTACTTTTGCCAAAAATTTTATTGCTTTCATCAGATTATGGAATTGGGCAATCATCGGTCAGAGAAATAGATAAGCTTGGAATAAGAGATGCAACAGAACTTTCCATGATAAGAGCTTTAAAAAAATTAAAAAAGAAACCAACTGAAATTATAATTGACGGTCCCTTACGATTAAGACCATGGAACGGCGTGCAAAATAATATAGTTTCGGGAGACTCCAAATTTATATCAATAGCATCGGCAAGCATAGTAGCAAAAGTATCTCGCGACAATTTAATGGAAAGGTTAGAAAAACAATATTCAGGTTACTTAATATTTAAAAATAAAGGTTATGGTACTTTAGAGCATCTTTCAATTATTAAAAAAAATGGAATATCTAATCTGCATAGAAAAAGTTTTTTAAAAAAATCAAATCTTATTTGATTCGCACCAATCTAAAAAGTCTTTAACTAATTGTTGTTGAACTCGTGCCTTTATACCTAACAAAATCCCATTTAATACAGATTGACCAGTAGATTCTAAAATTTTCTTTGGTATCAATTTCAATAAAGGAGGTTGACTTACAGATACCCCTAAAAGCGCCTCACCTTCTAATCCAATATCCGTTGCTTCCAAATTTGCTTTTAAAATAAGATTAAAGTCATCTATCATCCCCAGACCATCTAAAGTACTTTCAAGGGCACTCATTCTTAAAATTCCATCTTTATTCTCTACCGCAATTGAAACAACAGGGTTAATATCTAATTGGAAAACCTTAAAACTTGTTACTGTATACTTATATCTACCTTCTCCTTCAGGCACTAATTTTTTGGAGTCCAGCATTGCTCCAACAACTCTTTCTTCTTCCAAAAGATATTGAGAAAGATATTCTTTATTTCGTGTTACAGAAAGCTTTAATTTCTGTTTAGCATCAAAAGACAACAACATCTTCTATATTCCTCCAATGCTTATTTGAACTCTTTTTTTCTTACGATTAATCATGCGCAAACAAGTTGCATATTTAGGTCCCAAAGGGACATATGCAGAAAAAGCAGCTCATATATTATCAAAGCTTGCCAATTTTCAGACACCTATATTTGTACCATGTAATGGGTTACATTCGGTCATTAAATCAATAGCCTACAACAATTGTGATGCTGCTGTAGTTCCTATTGAAAACTCTGTTGAAGGGGGAGTGACTGCGACTCTTGATGCACTTTGGAAATTTCCTGATATTTTTATAAATAAGGCAATTGTTTTACCCATAGAACATGCATTAATAAGTGATGGAGACATGTCATTCATATCCGAAGTATTATCTCATCCTCAAGCATTAGCTCAATGTTCAGAATGGTTATCTGAAAATCTTCCAAATGCCATCCCTCTTCCCACAAATTCAACATCAGAAGCAGTAAATATGGTAAAGGGAAGTAAATTTAGAGCAGCTATCGGTTCAAAATCATTAATCCAAATAGAGGGACTGAAAGAATTAGCATTTCCCATTAACGATGTCCCAGGTAATTGCACTAGATTTGTCTTACTAAGTAAAGAATCAAATTGTAATTCAGCTAATATTGCCAGTTTTGCTTTCTCATTAATCTCAAATCAACCTGGTGCTTTACTTAAAGCAATACAATATATCGCAGATTATGGATTTAATATGAGTAAAATTGAATCAAGACCTTCAAAAAGAGAGTTAGGAGAATATATCATTTTTACTGATTTAGAAATTAATAATCAAAATAATACTAAAGATTTGATTGAGTTAAAAAATAAACTTAAACCGCTCTGTAAGCAGTTTGTGGATTTTGGAAATTACTTTTCAGAAAATATTGAACTTGATTAATTTATCCTCTGCATTTATAAACACCAAACTCCATCAAACCTTTTTTAAATGCCCAGTTCATGAGAAGTATTGTTGGAATTTCTCTAAAGGACTTTAGAATTGCTAAAGGACCAAGAGACAAAATAACAAAAGGTCTTCGAACACCTTCAATTATAGATTCGTACCACGAAGGGTTAGTATATGAATTCCAATTTCCAGAAAAAACTTTTCCTGCACTATTTTTATTAGTTCGAAGAATATTACTGAATTCGTTAATACTTATAAATTTAGGATGTACCCACTGTTCAAGTAACTGTTTAAGAACTAACTTCTCAATAAAAGATGGGGGATATGCTTTGAGATCTCTTGAGTTCCAATCAGCTAATGCCAGATAACCTCCAGGCCTTAAAGTCCTTAACATTTCATCCGCAAACTTTGCTTTATCATTCATGTGTGCACCAGCCTCAACACTCCAAACCGCATCAAATGTTCCATCCTCAAATTTTAAATCCAATGCGTCCATAACTTGGAAATTACAATTGAGCTCAGAAGGCGTAAGTTCTCTTGCCCGTTTTACTTGAGCAGGACTAATTGTAATTCCAGTGACACTAAACCCATAATGTTTTGCAAGAATCCTAGAACTTCCGCCTATTCCGCAACCCACATCAAGTATTCTGGAACCTTTAGGCAGTTGATCTAAACCACTCCACTGGACTAATTTATGAACAAATTGGACTTTAGCCTCTCTAAAATCAATTTTTCTTTTTCCAGGAGCATAAAAACCTAAGTGTATATGCTCTCCCCACAATCTTTCAAGTAATTTATCCTCTGTCCATGCATCGTATGCAGATGCCACTGTACCAGAAGAAATAAATTTTCTAGCGTTAATTCTCCAAATAATGGATAAAGCTAATATACAAAAAAACAATAAAAGAAGAGGTAATATTAATGCAATCATTTAATTTTCTTTTATGTCAGGAAAACTTTCTTTCAAGGCTGTTCTTGCTGCGAGTTGTTTTCTCGTATGATCAAGCATTTCATATTCTCTTTGCAAACGAGTATAAGTATTTCTTTCTTCTAAAAGTCTTTGCTGTTCTTCAGCAACGGGACCTCCCAAATGAGCCCCTATCCAAAATGATAAATCCATTGGATTGTTAGGTAATTTATCTGGTAAATTTTTCTTTGTATTAGTTAATTTACTTGTTAGGTTAATAACATCATTAAGTGCTTCTGTGACTAAATCTTTAAGAGAGTCTAATTTTTGAAGATTATCAATATTTTCATCATTAATCCAGCTTACCATCGCTGTACAAAAAGGAGTAGAGCGAACAATTTCTAAAACTTGAAATCTTTGTTGCCCAAGAGTGATAATATTACTTCTCCCATCTTCTGCTGTTTGATGTTTTATTATTTGGGCGCAGCATCCAACACTAGCCATAGTTTTTGAGGTTGAATCCCACTTTATAACCCCAAACATTGAATCAGTCTCTAAAGCAGACTGAAGCATAATTCTATATCTTGATTCAAAAATATGTAGAGGCAATACTTCTTGAGGAAATAGGACTACTTCTGGCAAAGGGAATATAGGTAATTCTCTTACTGAGAGCTCTCCCATTTAAACCTCATTTATTTATGTTATGTTAGTCAATTAAAGTCGTTTTCGGGAATTCTTAAAGTTTAACTTCTATATCTACACCACTAGGAAGATCCAACTTCATTAAGGCATCAATAGTTTTTGCAGAGGGACTATAAATATCGATAATTCTTCGATGGGTTCTTGTTTCAAAATGCTCTCTAGAATCTTTATCAACATGGGGAGACCTAAGGACACAATAAATTTTCCTTTTAGTAGGTAAAGGTATTGGACCTATTGCTGAAGCAGAGGTAGTATCGGCAGTTTGGATTATTTTATCGCAAGACAAATCAAGCATTCTTCTGTCAAATGCTTTTAGTCTTATTCTTATTTTTTGTTGTGCAATAGATGCAGTCATGATTTTAAATTAACTTCTGATTGAGGGTCATTGGGTAACAATGACCCTAATCCATTTACTTATCTTAGATGATTGAGGTTAAATTATTAAAATTCAAAAATATTATTTGAGAATCTTAGAAACAACTCCAGCCCCAATAGTACGTCCACCTTCACGGATTGCGAATCTCATACCTTGTTCAATAGCAACTGGACAAATTAATTCTCCAGTCATCTTGATTCTGTCACCTGGCATAACCATTTCAACATTAGAGCCATCATCAGAAGTAAATGCTGTGATTTGACCTGTCACATCAGTTGTTCTGATGTAAAACTGAGGCCTATATCCTGCGAAGAAAGGAGTATGTCTACCTCCCTCTTCTTTTTTGAGGACATAAACTTCCCCTTCAAACTGAGTATGAGGAGTAATAGATCCTTTCTTGACAAGTACCATTCCTCTTTCAATATCTTCTTTCTGAACACCTCGTAAAAGTAAACCGACATTATCGCCAGCCATACCTTCATCAAGAAGTTTACGGAACATTTCTACTCCTGTAACAGTTGTTAACCTTGTGTCTCTTATTCCAACGATTTCAACTTCTTCTCCAACCTTTACTTTACCTCTCTCAATTCTTCCAGTAGCTACAGTTCCTCTACCAGTAATTGAAAAGACATCTTCTACTGCCATCAAGAATGGTTTATCAACTTCTCTTTCAGGCTCAGGAATACTAGCATCAACTGCTTTCATCAATTCTTCGATTTTTGATTCCCAAGTTGAATCTCCTTCGAGAGCTTTTAAACCGGAAACTTGAACTATTGGAATATCATCTCCGGGAAAGTCATAACTATCTAATAGTTCTCTGATTTCCATTTCAACAAGTTCAATAATTTCTTCATCATCGACCATATCGCACTTGTTGAGAGCAACTACAAGTGCAGGAACACCAACCTGTTTAGCCAAAAGAATATGCTCTTTTGTTTGCGCCATAGGACCATCAGTAGCTGCGCAAACTAGAATAGCTCCATCCATTTGGGCTGCCCCAGTAATCATGTTTTTTACATAATCAGCATGTCCTGGACAGTCAACATGAGCATAATGTCTGTCTTCAGTTTCATATTCAACATGAGCTGTATTAATTGTAATACCACGCTCTCTTTCTTCAGGAGCACCATCAATGTCTCCATAGTCTTGAGCTTGAGCTTGACCTTTTTTGGCTAGTACATTAGTAATAGCAGCAGTTAGTGTTGTTTTTCCATGATCAACATGGCCAATAGTACCTATGTTGACATGTGGTTTGTTCCTTTCGAACTTCTCGCGAGCCATTTTGAATTAAAGAATCGAGGGTTTAAGAGTTTTTTGGTTTAGAGATCAGGAGTTGCCCTGATTCTTGGAAATGATAGCTTCAGCAACATTACGTGGAACTTCCTCATAATTTGCGAACTCCATTGAAAATATACCCCGACCTTGAGTCATTGATCGGAGTTGAGTGGCATAACCGAACATTTCGGCTAAGGGCACTTTGGCCTGTACCTTAGACAATCCATCGTCAACAGATTGTCCTTCTACTTGACCTCTTCTAGAAGAGAGATCACCAATTACAGATCCAAGAAAGTCATCAGGACTTTCGACCTCAACTTTCATCATAGGCTCTAGAAGGACAGGGTTGCATTTTTTAACCCCATCTTTAAAAGCCATGGAACCTGCAATTTTGAAGGCCATTTCAGATGAGTCTACATCGTGGAATGAACCATCGACTAGTGTTACTTTTACATCAATGAGTGGATAACCGGCAAGAACACCAGATTCACAGGTTTCTTTCATGCCATTTGATGCAGGACCAATGTATTCTTTCGGTACTGCTCCACCTACAATTTTATTAACAAATTCAAAGCCTTTACCAACTTCAGCAGGTTCCATTTCAATTATTACATGACCATATTGACCTTTTCCTCCAGTTTGTCTTGCATATTTACCTTCACCGGTAGAACTAGAACGAATAGTCTCCCTATAAGAAACCTGAGGCGCTCCAATATTTGCTTCAACTTTAAATTCTCTTAACATTCTGTCAACAAGAATTTCTAGGTGCAACTCACCCATACCAGCTATGACTGTTTGATTTGTCTCTGGATCTGTACTAACTCTAAAAGTAGGGTCCTCTTCAGACAAAGCAGTTAAAGCTTTTGATAATTTCTCCATATCCCCTTTGGTTTTTGGCTCAACAGCTACTGAAATAACTGGTTCTGGGATAAATAAAGTCTCTAAAACTATAGGATCATCTGTATTACATAAAGTGTCTCCAGTTGTTGTGTTCTTAAGACCTAATACAGCACCTAAATCTCCAGCCCTTAATTCATCAACCTCTTCTCTTTCATCAGCCTTAAGAATTACTAATCTAGAAATTCTCTCTTTAGCGTCTTTAGTAGAATTCATAACATAACTTCCCTTTGAGAGAACACCCGAATACATCCTTACAAAAGTTAATTTCCCATAAGGGTCCGACATAACTTTGAAAGCTAGTGCACTGAAAGGCGCATTATCATCTGAAGGTCTTATATCTTCTTTACCACTTGGTAAAACACCTTGAATTGGTTTAACATCGACCGGAGCTGGCAAGTAATCAACAACAGCATCTAAAACAAGTTGAACTCCTTTATTCTTGAAAGCTGACCCGCACAATACTGGAACCAATCCATGTTTTAAAACCCCTTCCCTTATCCCTTTTTTTAGTTGTTCTAGAGATAATTCTCCTGATTCGAGGAAAGTTTCTATTAACTCTTCATCATTTTCTGCAACACTCTCCATTAACTTATTTCTCCACTCAGCAGCTTCATCTGCCATTTCGGATGGAATTGGTGCTTCTTCAATATCAGTACCCAAGTCATTTTTGTAGAGATATGCCTTGTTGGCGACTAAATCAATAATGCCTGTGAGATCCCCTTCAGCTCCAATAGGTAACTGAATCGGGAGTGCATTTGCCTTTAGTCGATCTTTAATTTGCTTGTTAACCTTTAGAAAATCTGCACCTGTTCTATCCATTTTGTTAACAAAAACCATTCTTGGAACAGAGTATCTATCTGCTTGACGCCAAACAGTTTCAGATTGAGGTTGAACTCCGCCGACTGCGCAAAATACAGCTATGACTCCATCCAGGACCCGCATAGATCTTTCCACCTCAATAGTAAAGTCAACGTGTCCAGGTGTATCAATAATGTTTATTCTGTGATCTTGCCAACTTGTGGATATTGCAGCAGCAGTAATAGTAATTCCTCTCTCTCTTTCTTGGTCCATCCAATCTGTTACAGCAGCACCATCATGAACCTCTCCTATCTTATGAACTACTCCTGAATAAAACAAGATTCTTTCAGTTGTTGTTGTCTTCCCTGCATCAATATGAGCGGCTATACCTATGTTCCTTACTCGTTCTAGGGGAAAGTCGCGTGCCAATTTTAAAGCTCCAAATAAAATAATTTTTGATAAGTATAGTTCACCCTAAAAGCAAACTTTTATAATAATAAACTACTTAAGTCACTTTTTGATGAAATTAATATCTGTAATGTGCAAAAGCTTTGTTAGCTTCAGCCATTTTGTGAGTGTCTTCTCTTTTCTTAACTGAACTCCCAGTTTCATTTGCTGCATCCATCAACTCACTAGCAAGTTTTTGGGACATACTTTTCCCATTCCTTGCACGAGAGAATGTAACAAGCCATCTTAATGCCATAGCTGTACCCCTCTCTTGGCGAACCTCCATAGGTACTTGATATGTTGCACCACCAACTCTTCTCGCTCTTACCTCCACAAGGGGTGTAGCATTTTTTACTGCAGTTTCAAATAACTCTACTGCATTCCCACCTGTTCTCTCACTTATTAAAGCAAAAGCATCAGATAATATTCTTTGAGCTGTAGATTTTTTACCATGTTTCATTAACCGTGAAATCATCATTGAAGCAAGACGACTATTAAATTGAGGATCTGGAAGAACTGGTCTTTTTACTGCTGCATTACGACGTGACATTTTTTTAAAAAGTGATGTTTACAAATTAATCTTTTGGAGCTTTTGCACCATACTTTGATCTGGATTGACGTCTATCTTTGACTCCAGCCGTATCTAAAGTTCCTCTTATTATATGATATCTAACTCCTGGCAAATCTTTAACTCTTCCACCCCTTAGTAGAACTACAGAGTGTTCTTGCAAATTATGTCCAATTCCCGGAATATAAGCCGTGACTTCAAAACCAGAAGTTAATCTAACCCTCGCAACTTTTCTTAAAGCTGAATTAGGTTTTTTGGGTGTTGATGTATATACTCTTGTGCAAACCCCTCTTCTTTCAGGGCAAGCTTTTAATGCAGGAGATTTCGTTTTCCTTGTCAGACGTTTCCTCTCTGAACTTATTAACTGTGAGATGGTAGGCATCTATTATATTTAAAAAAATAAAGATTCCTATATCATAACCTTTTACGAGCACCTACTAAAAGTTTTTAATGATAATTTTTTTAAATATTTGAAATTTCAATTCTTTGGTAAATATTCATTATCTTTAGATTTTTTTTCATATTTATTTTTATAATGGAAATAAATAAATAACCAAATAGAATTAAATAATCTATGGGAGAGAGTATCAAAAGATTCATTGGGTCATATCAAGATAGTTATTCCCCAAATGGAATAATTGGAGAGAAGGACGCGTGTGGAGTTGGTTTTATAGCAAATGTTAATGGGATAGAAAGCAACTGGATACTAAAACAATCACTAAAAGGCCTTAATTGCATGGAGCATCGAGGAGGTTGTGGAGGAGATAGTGATTCAGGTGATGGTGCAGGAATTTTATGTTCAATTCCATGGCAATACTTAGAAGAAGAAATGAATTTAAAAAACAAACAAGACTTAAATAAAGGCTTAGGCATGGTTTTTATGCCAAATAAAAAAGATAAAATTCAAGAATGTAAATTAATATGTGATCAAGAAGCAGAAAAATTAAGAGTTAACAAAACATTTTGGAGAACAGTACCTGTTAATAATGCAATCCTGGGTCCCTTAGCTAAGGCAAATGCTCCATTCATCTGTCAGTGGATTTTATACATAGATAAAAAAGATCATCAGGATATTGAGAGGCTTTTATTCCAGCTAAGGAAAAGAATTGAAAAAAAAATTAGAGAAACTTTCAAAAATAATGTTGGGGATTGTGAGTTTTATTTTGCCTCATTAAGTTCTCAAACGGTTGTCTATAAAGGTATGGTTCGTTCTGAAATATTATCTGAGTTTTATCAAGATCTAAAAGAAGAAAGTTTTAGGGTCTCATTTTCCGTTTATCATCGCAGATTTAGTACTAATACACTTCCAAAATGGCCGCTTGCTCAACCCATGAGATATTTAGGTCATAATGGCGAAATAAATACTCTCTTAGGTAACATAAATTGGGCTAAAGCTTCGGAAACATACATAGATGATTTTTGGGGAAAGTTATCCAATGAAATTAAGCCTATTGTAGATGTAAATAAAAGTGATTCATCAAATCTTGATGCAACCCTTGAAATTAATATTCGTTCAGGACAGCCCATTACTGACTCTTTATTAAAACTTGTTCCTGAAGCATTTAGAGATCAACCAGAACTAGAACAAAGGGAGGATATTAAATCATTTTATGAGTATTCTGCGAGCTTACAAGAAGCTTGGGATGGTCCTGCCCTACTTGTATTTGCAGATGGAAATTTTGTAGGAGCAACGCTTGATAGAAATGGTCTAAGACCAGCAAGATATTCAATAACAAATGATGGTTTTGTGATAATGGGTTCAGAAACAGGAGTAGTAGATCTTGAAGAGGAAAGAGTAATAGAAAAAGGTAGATTAGGACCAGGACAGATGTTGGCGGTTGATTTTCATCAAAATAGAATCCTCAGAAATTGGGAGGTAAAGTCTGAGGCAGCTAAAAGGCATGATTATAAAAAACTCCTAAGTAATAGGACCATAAAAATTGAGAAAAGTGAATGGTTTAAAGACTGCAATCTAAAAGACCTTGAGTTGTTACAACAGCAAACTGCGTACGGTTTTTCATCAGAAGATAATGATCTTATCTTGGATTCAATGGCTTCATTAGCTAAAGAACCCACCTATTGCATGGGCGACGATATCCCTTTAGCAGTGCTTTCATCTAAGCCACATATTTTATATGACTATTTCAAGCAAAGATTTGCACAAGTTACAAATCCTCCTATCGACCCTCTGAGAGAAAAACTGGTAATGAGCTTAGAGATGCATCTTGGAGAAAGATCTACACCATTTGAGATTAAAGATCCTAAACCTTTTGTTCATTTACAAAGTCCAATTCTCAATGAGGAAGAACTAATTTCCATTAAAAAATCAAAAATTCAATCTCAAACAATTTCAAGTTTGTTTGATATTGAGGAAGGTGTTCAAGGCTTAGAGAACCAATTAAAAGCAATTTGTAAACAGAGCGAGCTATCTATAAAAGAAGGTTGCTCTTTAATTATTATTTCTGATAAGGGAATTAATCCTAAAAAGACTTTTATTCCTCCTCTACTTGCTGTTGGGGCAATTCATCATTATCTTCTAAAAAAAGAAATCAGGCTAAAAGCTTCTCTAATTATTGAAACAGGTCAATGTTGGAGCACACATCACTTAGCTTGTTTGATTGGTTATGGTGCAAGCGCAGTTTGCCCTTGGTTAACCTTCGAAGCAGGTAGACACTGGTTAAAACATCCTAAAACACAAAAACTAATTGATAGTAAAAAAATAAATCCATTATCAATAATTGATGTTCAAGAAAATATTAAAAAAGCTCTAGAAGACGGTTTAAGAAAAATTCTTTCAAAAATAGGAATCTCACTTTTGTCTAGTTACCATGGCGCACAAATTTTTGAAGCTGTAGGCCTTGGCTCTGATTTAATAAAAATTGCTTTTGATGGTACAACAAGTCGCATCGCTGGCATAACATTAAAAGAATTAACTAATGAAACACTTTCAATACATACGAAAGCTTATCCAGAGATCGATTTAAAGAAATTAGAATTTTTAGGATTTGTACAATTTAGAAATAATGGAGAATATCATTCCAATAATCCAGAAATGTCCAAAGTTTTGCATTCAGCCGTAAAACAAGGACCAGGATACAATCATTTTGAAACTTATAAAAAACTCATTAGTCATAGACCAACAACATCTCTAAGAGATTTACTAACAATTAATTCAAATAGAAAAAGCATTCCATTAGAAGAAGTTGAAAGCGTTGAATCAATTTGCAAAAGGTTCTGTACTGGAGGAATGAGTTTGGGTGCATTGTCGAGAGAAGCACATGAAGTGTTAGCAGTTGCAATGAATAGAATTGGTGGAAAAAGTAATAGTGGAGAAGGTGGAGAAGATCCAGCTCGTTTTAATGTTTTGAATGATATTGATGAAAATACTCAATCAGCTACTTTGCCATTTATTAAAGGTCTAGAGAATGGAGACACCGCATGCTCAGCTATTAAACAAATAGCATCAGGTAGATTTGGAGTTACTCCTGAATATCTAAGAAGTGGTAAACAACTCGAAATTAAAATGGCTCAAGGTGCAAAACCTGGAGAAGGGGGGCAATTACCTGGACCAAAAGTTGATTCTTACATCGCAAAGCTAAGAAATAGTAAACCTGGAGTAGCCCTAATATCTCCTCCCCCGCATCATGACATTTATTCAATTGAAGATTTAGCCCAACTAATCCATGACCTACATCAAGTCCATCCAAAAGCAAAGGTAAGCGTAAAACTTGTTTCTGAGATTGGTATAGGAACTATTGCTGCTGGAGTAAGCAAAGCAAATGCAGATGTAATTCAAATTTCAGGACATGACGGAGGTACAGGTGCCTCACCTCTAAGTTCTATTAAACATGCAGGTTTACCATGGGAATTAGGTGTTGCAGAGGTTCATAAATCTCTCTTAGAGAATAACTTACGTGAAAGAGTAATTTTGAGAACTGATGGAGGTCTAAAAACAGGCTGGGATGTCGTTATTGCAGCTTTACTAGGTGCTGAAGAATACGGATTCGGTTCTGTAGCGATGATTGCTGAAGGATGCATAATGGCACGGGTTTGTCATACAAATAAGTGTCCTGTTGGAGTTGCCACTCAAAAAGAAGAATTAAGAAAAAGATTTAAAGGTATTCCAGAGAATGTTGTCAATTTTTTCTTGTACATTGCTGAAGAAGTAAGACAGATAATGAGTAGTATCGGTGTTTCTAATATGGAAGAACTGATTGGAAATCAAGAATTTCTTTCTGCAAGAAATATTAGTCTTCCAAAAACTTCTAATATCGATCTTTCTTCTTTACTAAATAATGAACACTCAACCACTAATAGATCATGGTTAAAACATTCAAAAAATGCTCATAATAATGGTTCTGTATTAGAAGATGATTTTTTATCTGATACTCAATTTATAGATTCAATTAAAAATCACAAAAATTTGACCAAAGAAATTGAGATAAAAAATACAGATAGAAGTGTTTGTGCAAAAATTTCAGGCGAAATAGCAGAACTTCATGGCAACACTGGCTTTAATGGGGAACTCAACTTAAATTTCAAAGGATATGCAGGACAAAGCTTTGGGGCATTTTTATTGAAGGGAATGAATGTTCAATTAATCGGAGAAGCTAATGATTATGTTTGTAAAGGGATGAATGGTGGAATACTTACAATAATTCCACCAAAGATAGATAAAATCTCCTCTGAACAAGTCATCTTGGGAAATACTTGCCTATATGGAGCAACAGGTGGGAAATTATTTGCATTAGGAAAATCGGGAGAAAGATTTGCAGTAAGAAATAGTGGTGCTACAGCAGTTACAGAGGGGGCAGGTGATCATTGTTGTGAATATATGACCGGTGGGAAAGTAGTTATTCTAGGTTCTACAGGAAGGAATATTGGTGCGGGCATGACTGGTGGAATAGCTTTTATAATCGATGAAAATAATGATTTGAATAATAAAGTTAATAAAGAAATAGTTAGCATTTATAAAATAACTTCATCAAAGCAGGAAGATATCTTATTGGAAATTATTAGAGAATATCGAGCAAAAACAAATAGCTTAAAGGCTGCCAAAATAATTGAAAATTGGTCTCATTTCAAGAGTATTTTCAAATTAATAGTTCCCCCAAGCGAAGAAGAGATGCTTGGCATTAAGAAAATGTAAATGCCTTTCTTTGTAAAAACTGAAATTATAAAAAAAGAATACTTAATTAATAATAATTTAAAACGAAAAATAATTGATGAACATATTCATTGGATAAAAAAATTAAAAAAAGAGGGAATTAATATAAAAAGTGGCTTCTTAGTGGATGAGTTTAAGAGGCCTGGTGACGGCGGTTTACTCATTCTTGAGATGAATAATTATAAAAATGCACTAAAAATCATTAAGAATGATCCGATGATCAAAAATGATCTAGTTGAATGGAAATTAAATGAGTGGGTAGATACAAATACATAAAAATGACTACCTTGGATACTTTTTCATAAGTTTTTGAATCTCTTCAGCATGATAACTGCTGCGAGTTAAAGGAGAACTAACTACTTGCATAAAGTCCAAATCTTTTTCCCCGAAAACTTTAAAATAATTAAATTTTGCGGGGCTCACAAATCTTTGAACAGGTAAATGATTAGGGCCAGGAGATAAATATTGGCCAATAGTAACAATATCAACGAAATTACTTTTTAAATCCTTAAGAAGATTTAAGACCTCCTCATCTTTTTCACCTAAACCAAGCATAAAGCCAGACTTTGTATACACTTTGGGAGAATAGTCTCTGGTTCTTTTAAGTAGCTCAAGAGTTCTCTCATATTTACCTTGAGGTCTTACTTTTTTATACAACGAAGACACAGTCTCAATATTGTGGTTTAAAACGTTTGGATTTGAATCAAGAATTTTTTCAAGTGCTTTCCAGTTGCCACAAAGGTCAGGTATCAAAAGCTCAATAGTAGTTTCAGGAGATTTTTTTCTAACTTGATCAACACATTCAAAAAATTGAGATGCGCCACCATCCTCAAGATCGTCTCTATTAACTGACGTTATTACAACATGTTTAAGATTCATTCTGTAAACGGCTTCGGCCAAACGATATGGTTCTGTTGAATCTAATTCTCTTTTAGATCTATCAAAATCAATATCACAATATGGACATGCCCTAGTACAGCCAGGACCCATAATGAGGAAAGTGGCAGTTCCACTAGCAAAACATTCACCAATATTTGGACAACTTGCCTCTTGACATACAGTATTGAGATTTAAATCATTTAACAAATTTGAAGTATTCCCAATTCTCTCAACTTGCGGAGCTTTTACTCTTAACCAATCAGGTTTTGAAATTAAACTATTAGGATTACTAGTCAAATTAATTTGTTTTTGGCCTTTAATCTTATTTTACTAAAAACAATTTGAATTAACTATTAATAATTTAAAAATGAAGCCAATTCAATAGAAGTCAAAAATTAAATGAATTTAAATAATCCATCGATAATTAAAAAAATCCTAACTCAAGTTGTTACTTTCAAAATATTTTTGTTCCATCAACCTAATTAAAAACAAAATTTAGAACGTTATTTTTAATACAGATATTAGAACGTTTTAATTATGACCTTTTCTGGTAGATATATAAATATAATGATATTTTTTTGTATTAAAAAGTGTTTTTTTATTTATTTATTGATACAGTAAAAAATATATGTAATAAAACATTGACTTTTAAATTTAAAAGAAAACGTCTTTTATTATCTGAAAAAAATAAAAGATCTAAAGCAATAGGTTATGCTAGAGCTACTAATAATGAATATGAATATTTAGATGAGCAAATAAAAATTTTAAAAGCAGAGGGGTGTAGTTTAGTTTTCTCTGAATTTATAAGTTTAGATGAGGAAATCAAACCCCAACTAAATAAAGCTATAAATTGCTTATCTAAAGGCGATCAATTAATAATAACTCAGCTTGACCGAGCATTTAAAAATAAAAAAGAATGTTTGAGGACAATAAATAAACTTATTAATGAGGATATTAAATTGCGCACTTTGACTGGTTTTTTTGCGGCTAATGAACCAAATAAAGTAAATTCTTCAATTTTCAAGATTTTATATGAATTAGATAATTTAGAAGACAAAAGTTTAGGTGAAAGAAAAAAAGAACAACTATTACGCAGAAAATTATCTGGGAATAATCTGGGAGGAAGGCCCAAAATAAGTCCTTTGAAAGAATCATTAGTAATCAGATTACGTAATGAGGGATATTCATATCGATCAATCAGATCACAAACGGGAATTGCGTTATCAACAATAAGAAGAGTAATTTTGGAAGGAGAATTAACATAAAATGAGGAAGAAAGAAATTGAAAATTTAATTAAAGAAAATTTTAAAGATACAGCATTGCGTATTTATGAATTAGATAATGAAGATAGAAAAAGTTTGTTAGCAGAATATAGAGAATGGATTTTGAATGATTTAGATTCTGAAGAGGTAATGATGTTACCTTATGAAGCCTATACCGATAAATTAGATTCTAATTCCTTAGACGATTGACTTAAATCTTTAAATAGGATAACTCTTATTAAATTCATATATTTCTTTGGCTATTAATGGTAAGAAGGAAGTATCCTTAGAATATTTTTCTCCATTACAAAAAACGACTAATAAAGTGTGTAGAGATTGACCATTAGTCCACCAAGCTGAATCATGCCTAACTTCAGACATTAAGCCTGCTTTACTCCAAAGATTAGTGCTTTCTGGTAATCCTTCACCCAAAAAACCATCTATTTGATTAAGAGAATCGTTTTTAAGAACAAATTTATTTAAATTTCTTTTTAAAAAACTTCTCAAATTTAAATCATTTTCTTGATAATCAATATGAATCATAATTTCCTCCAAAACCCTTGCAGCTGAATCAGAATTCATAGCATTTCTATTTTTATTAAGATGTCCATAAAATTCTTTCTCACGGCCAAATGGTCCATCATCCCAGGTCTTCTGACAGCAATTTATACCAATCAATTCTTCCCAATTTAAATCATGTATCCAATCATTAATTATACTTCTTTGGTATTTCCAATTTTCCCATAGTTCGCCTTCAATACGAGGGCCACTTGTTGTTCCTGTAAGTAAATCAATTAAAAAACTTGTTGCATTATTACTGGAGAAAGACAACATTTTCCTTACAGCATCAATAATTTCATCTGATAATAATAAACTTCCTTTTTTAATCCAACAAAACGCAGCAAGACCATAAACTAACTTGACTATGCTGGCAGGGTAAACCATTTTTTTATTATTAATACCAGTTCCAAAACCTTTAAATACACTTTTATTTTCACTTTTATAATTAATCCAAGTTATCGAAATATCTTTTCTTGAAAAATCTTTATTATAAGAGCATGCTCTCCCTAAAATATCATTTAAGGCTAGACCCATCTCTTTACTTAAATAGTAAAAGGACATTGTATGGAAAGTTATAAAAATCCTATCTCACTATTTAAACAAACTAATTTTTCAAAAACTATTTGGTGGAAATTAAAAGTTAATATTTCTGGATATCAAAATGAAAAAGAAGATAAATTAGTTACTGAAATATTTAAAAATAGAATTTTTAGGCTGATTTATCCAAATAATTATCGAAACAACCATAAATTTTCAAGAATACTAGTTCAACTATATGAAGATGGTTACATTTGTTGGATAAATTTAGATGGATTAATTATTGAGAAATACGAAGTAGGAAAACCTGAGCATTCAAAAAAAGAACACATATTTATTAAAGATAAAATTAACTCAATCTTAAAATGGATCAAGGATCAATCTGAGTTAAATAATGAATACCTTTGGGGAGGTACATTAGGACCCAATTTTGATTGTTCTGGATTAATTCAGACTGCTTTTTTAATGCATCAAATTCATATACCTCGAGACTCTTTTCAAATAAAAAGTTTTTGTAAACACCTCCTTTATTACAAAGATTCCTATGCGGCTCTTCGACCCGGCGATCTTTTATTTTTTGGAAATGAAGAAAAATGTGATCATATTGGAATCTACAAGGGAGACGGATTGTATTACCATAGCTCTGGAAAGTATTTTGGCAGAAATGGTATAGGATTAGATACCCTAAAAAAGTCTAATGACAAAATCTCATTGCATTATAAATCCAAACTAATTTCGGCAGGAAGAGTAGTTAGAAATTATAGATGGGACAGAACTATACGTTAATTAATAGAGCTCACGTTTTAATTTTAAATTAAATTTAAATATTACCTATTTTTTTTATTCAGGAATTAACCAGCAGTCCAAATATTTTTAATGATTGGCATTATCGTATCCAAATGTAATGTCCCAACAAGTAACCAAGCAAAAACAGCTCCTCCACAGCCACCTAACCAAAATCCACTTGTAAAATCAGCCCAACCAGCTCTTGTAAATAAGTCCTTTGGCGGATTATTAACAGTCGCATCTGGAGGTTGAATATTAGGTGCTTTACCAGGCGCATTGTATAGAACAAAAAGTGCTGTCAAAATATGAACAGCTCCAATAGTGGCTAGAAGTCCAGCTGTTAGAGCAAATTCAGAATTTCTTAATGGGCCAGTCATAGTGAAAGGTCCGTATAGAAGATATCCAAAAGCTGCTCCAGTTTCTAAACCTCTAAAATTAGGGGAAATACCTTCTCTGTAAAAAGGTAAATTATTTATAAAAGCTTTTGTAAAATAACCACTATTAACTGGAGTAGCTAAATTACCAACACAAGGATCAGCAACTGTTTTTACTGCCCATTGTTCTGCTACGCCAATATCATTTGGTAGTACAGAAGTATCTATGTATTTCTCATCAAACTTAATAGAACTTGTTGAGTCTGAGAATGATTTTTGAAAGTCGCTCATTTTTTTAATAATTTAGTGTTTGATAATTTATTCAGTTGCTGTAATTAATCTTCCAATCAATACGATAAAAACAGCAGGCATTGCAATACCAATTAATGGAACAAAAATTGAAGGTAAAAGACTTGGGAAATCAGATGGCATAGTTCTTTAAACATCTTTAAACACTTTAGTATTTATCTGCGAAATAATGTTAATTTTATTACTGGATGATATAAAAATTATTAACTTTTTACATGATAAATTTTTTGACAATTGTACTTATTATTTTTATAGTAATTTTAATTCTAGTTTTAAAAAAAAGAAGCTTTAAAAAGTTAATAAATAAAAGTAATTCATATCATATTAAATTAAAAAAAAATAATAAATTTTCATCTAATAAAAATAGTTTTTTATACAATCACGAAGAAAAAAAATACTCAATTTTTTATAAAAATTCTCAAAGAAATGAAATGTTTAGTCTTTTTAAGGGTAATACAGAAAATAAATTAAAGGCATTAAAAATTGCGGAAGAATTGGCTGATAAATCAACATTACCAATTTTACGAAAAGGCTTAAGAGATATTTCTCCTGAAGTCGTTGAAATTTCAGCTTTATTAATAAAAAATTTCAAGTAAAAAATCAATTTTGATTAGTACTGCTTATTGATCTAATTCTGTAAATTGGACGACTTTGACTTTCATGATATGTCCTCATTAAAAGTTCGCTCAATAATCCAAAGCTAAATAATTGAACACCAGCAATTCCCAATATTAATGCAAACATTAGTAATGGACGATTTCCAATATCCTGACCCATTATTTTTAAAGCTATCAAATAAGAACTCATCGCAAGGCTAATGAAAATACTTATAATTCCGACAAATCCAAATCCATACATTGGCCTTGTTAAAAATTTAGTCATAAACCAAACAGTTAGTAAATCCATTAAAACTCTAAAAGTTCTATCAATTCCATATTTACTTGTTCCATATTGCCTGCTTCTATGATTTACTTTAATTTCTTTGATACTTGCACCTTCAATAGTTGCCAAAACGGGCAGAAATCTGTGCAGTTCACCATACAACTTAATATCCTCTATTATTTCTTTCTTAAAAGCTTTTAATGAGCATCCATAGTCATGCAACTTCAAACCTGTTACGTGAGCTATTAATTTATTCGCTATTTTTGATGGTATCTTTCTATTAATTAATTTATCTTTTCTATCAAACCTCCACCCACAAATCAAATCATACCCATCATTAATTTCAGAAATTAATTTAGGAATATCATTTGGATCATTCTGTAAATCACCATCCAAAGTAATGATAATATCACCTTTAGAATTATCAAAGCCAGCTGACATTGCTGCAGTTTGCCCATAATTTTTGCGAAGGGAAATTACTGACAATTCTTTAATTTTGAAAGTTAGTTCTTTCAATACTTGATAAGTATTATCTTTAGAACCATCATTGACAACAATCAATTCAAAATTAAATTCATGCAATGACATTACATTTATAACTTCATCCAATAAAAAACCAATACTCTCACTCTCATTAAAAACAGGAATAATAATAGAAATTAATTGTTTTATATCTGACATTTATATTTGATAATGGTTATACAATCTTAACTTAATTTAGAACATTAAAATTAGACAAAAAAAAATCACCACAAATGTGGTGATTTAAATTAATTAAGAAAAATTTAACCAAACTTACCTGAAGTTGATGCAATAACAAATGCACCGAATGTAAGAATGTTTCCAATAGTGAAATGTGCTAGTCCAACTAATCTAGCTTGAACAATTGAAAGTGCAACTGGCTTGTCTCTCCAGCCAACAAGATTAGCTATTGGAGTACGCTGATGTGCCCAAACTAATGTTTCAATTAATTCTTGCCAGTAACCACGCCATGATATTAGGAACATGAAACCAGTAGCCCAAACTAAGTGACCGAATAGGAACATCCAAGCCCATGGAGATAAAGAGTTTACTCCGAATGGATTATATCCGTTAATAAGTTGAGCAGAGTTTAACCAGAGATAATCTCTGAACCAACCCATTAGATAAGTTCCTGATTCGTTAAATTGTGCTACGTTACCCTGCCAAATTGCGAGGTGTTTCCAATGCCAGTAGAAAGTTACCCATGCTAGTAAATTTAATGCCCAGAACATAGCTAAGTACATAGCGTCCCAAGATGAACTATCACAAGTACCTCCACGTCCAGGACCATCGCAAGGGAATGCATAACCTAAATCTTTCTTATCAGGAATTAATTTTGTTCCTCTAGCATCAAGTGCTCCTTTGATAAGTATTAAAGCAGTTGTATGAAGACCTAAAGCGATAGCATGGTGAACTAAGAAATCCGCAGGACCAATAGGTAAGAAAGCACTTAATGCATCTTGTCTATTGATCAAATCCATCCAGTAATGATTACCTGGTAATGAATTAGCAGCGAGACTTGCTGAACTTGTTGGGTCAGACAATAAAGCATTAAAGCCGTACATCATCTTACCTTGAGCAGCTTGAACAAATTGAGCAAATACTGGCTCAATTAGAATTTGCTTTTCAGGATTACCAAAAGCTACAACAACGTCGTTATGAACATAAATTCCTAGAGTATGGAATCCAAGCAACATTGTTACCCAACTAAGATGGCTTATCAAAGCTTCCTTTGTTCCAAGAACTCTTGCCAATACATTATCTTTATTTAATTCTGGATCATAATCTCTTACAAAGAATATAGCTCCGTGTGCAAATGCCCCAACCATCAAGAACATTGCTATGTACTGATGATGACTATATAAAGCAGATTGTGTAGTGTAGTCCCTGGCAATAAAAGCGTAAGAAGGAAGTGCACCCATGTGTTGAGCTACAAGAGAAGTTGCTACACCAAGGGATGCTAATGCTAATCCGAGTTGGAAATGTAATGAATTATTTACAGTTTCATATATTCCATCGTGGTTAATTCCAAAACTACCTTTATGAGGATCATTAGGGTGTCTTGTATTATGGGCTTCTGTAATTTCTTTGAGGCTATGACCAATACCAAAAGTATTTCTATACATATGACCAGCAATTACAAAAACTGTTCCAATCGCAATATGGTGATGCGCAATATCGGTAAGCCATAATGCTTCGCTTTGAGGATGAAGACCACCTAAGAAAGTAAAGATTGCTGTTCCAGCTCCTTCAGCTGTTCCAAATACTTGATCTAAAGAATCAGGATTTTGGGCATAAGCTCCCCAGTTTAAAGTAAAGAAAGGAGCTAATCCTGCAGGGTGAGGAAGCACTGTTAACCAGTTATCCCAACCTACATGCTGACCTCTTGATTCAGGTATAGCAACATGAACCAAATGGCCTGTCCAAGCGATACTACTAAAACCAAATAATACAGCTAAATGATGGTTTAATCTTGATTCTGCATTTTTAAACCAAGCTAAAGAAGGTCTGAATTTTGGCTGCAAGTGTAGCCAACCAGCAAATAGAGTCCAACAAGCCAAAATACTCATGAATATTGAAGCTTGGAATAATTGCTCGTTAGTTCTCATTCCAATTGTGTACCACCAATGGTAGAGACCTGAATAAGCGATGTTTACTGGACCGCTTGCTCCAGCTTGTGTCATTGCTTCTGTGATGCCAGATCCAAAATGAGGGTCCCAAATAGCATGAGCTATAGGGCGGACATGAGTTGGATCTAGTACAAATTGCTCAAAATTACCTTGCCAAGCAATATGAAATAAGTTACCTGCTACCCAGAGAGCGATAATTGCTAGATGTCCAAAATGTGTAGAGAATAGCTTCTGATAAAGTTTTTCTTCGGTCATACCGTCATGACTTTCAAAGTCATGAGCGGTAGCTATTCCGTACCATATTCGTCGGGTTGTGGGGTCCTGAGCTAGACCCTGGTTAAATGATGGAAATTTTGTTGCCATTGAATTAAAAAGGTGAAGTTCAGGTTATTAGCCCAGCCCGAAAAGGCGAGCATGGAAGAAGGCCCATGTGGTAGCTATACCACCTACAAGGAAGTGTGTAACACCTACTGCACGTCCCTGAGTAATAGATAGAGCTCGAGGTTGAATGGTTGGTGCAACCTTTAGTTTATTGTGTGCCCAAACAATTGATTCGAACAATTCTTGCCAATATCCTCTTCCGCTGAAGAGGAACATTAAACTGAACGCCCATATAAAGTGAGCTCCTAAGAACATCAAACCGTACATGCTTATTGATTGACCATAGCTTGTTAATACTTGAGAAGCTTGAGCCCAGAGGAAATCTCTTAACCAACCATTGATAGTAATTGAACTTTGTGCAAAATTACCACCAGTAAGTCCCCAAACATCACTCTGCATTTTCCAAGAGAAGTGGAAAATAACTATTGATAAACAGTTATACATCCAGAAGAGAGCTAAGAAAACGTGATCCCATGAAGAAACTTGACATGTACCACCTCTTCCAGGACCATCACAAGGGAATCTAAATCCTAAAGAAGCTTTGTCAGGAATCAACCTTGAACTTCTTGCATAAAGAACTCCTTTAAGAAGTATCAAAACAGTTACATGGATTTGGAAAGCATGAATATGATGAATCATCAAATCAGCTGTACCTAATGGAATTGGAGCTATAGCTACCTTTCCACCAACTTCAACTAAACTTCCATTAAAGACTTCACTTAAAGCTTTGTGAGGTAAAGCTTCTGCAGTACCTGCTAAAAGGGAAGTCCCAACAGCAGATGCTTGAATACTCTGTACCCATTGAGCAAAGATTGGCTGGAGTTGGATAGCAGAATCACTAAACATATCTTGGGGTCTACCCAAAGCTCTCATAGTATCGTTGTGAATATAGAGTCCAAAACTATGGAATCCTAACCACATACAAACCCAGTTCAAGTGACTGATTAAAGCATCTCTTGCCTTAATAATTCTGTCTAAAACATTATCAATATGTTTTGCCGGATCGTAATCTCTAACCATTGCAATTCCAGCATGCGCACCTGCTCCTACTATGAATAATCCACCTATCCACATATGATGAGTAAATAATCCAAGAACTGTCATATAGTCAGTAGCTATATAAGGATATGGAGGCATCGCATACATGTGATGAGATACAAGTATGCTTATTGATCCAAGCATCGCTAGGTTTACTGATAGCTGAGCATGTCTACTTTCTGCCATGAACTCAAAAAGACCTTGATGGCCTTTAGGCGCAGGAAATAATATTGGGTCCCCTTGCTGTGAATCTAATATTTCTTTCATACTATGACCAATACCGTAATTGGTTCTGTACATATGACCACCAATAATTGCTATTACACCAAAAGCTAAATGATGATGTGAAACATCAGTCATCCATAAGCTTCCTGTCACAGGGTTAAGTCCACCTTTGAAAGTAAGAAAGTCTGAGAAAGCTAACCAATTTAAACTGAAGAAATTACCTGTACCACTTGCTAATCCTGGAAATATCTGACCGATAATTTGTGGATCACAGAGTTGATGCGGCATAGGCATATCTGCAATAGTTGCTATTTCTTTACCATTGATTACTAAAGGAGAGCCTGCATCAATTGCATCTAAAAGAGCTGCAGTAGGAGCTCCGATATGAATACAATGGCCAGCCCATGCTAAAGATCCTAGTCCTACTAAACCAGCAATGTGATGATTAAGCATAGACTCGATATCTTGGAACCACTCCATTTTTGGAGCTGCTTTGTGATAATGAAAAATTCCGGCATGAAGCATAAGTGCAGCCATTACTACAGCACCTATAGCTAAAGCCATCAGTTCACTCTCGTTGGTAATACCCCATGCTCGCCACATGTGGAATATTCCGGAACTGATTTGGATACCGTTGTAGTTAGCACCAAGATCAGCATTAAGCATTTCTTGACCAACAATTGCCCATACTTGCTGAGCTCCGGGTTTGACATGAGTTGGGTCAGCTAACCAACCTGAATAATTAGAAAATCTTGCACCATGGAAAAATGCAGCACTCATCCATATGAAAATAACTGCAAGATGGCCAAAATGAGCTGAAAAGATTTTCCTTGTTGCTTCTTCAGCATCGCCTGTATGCACGTCGAAATCATGTGCATCAGCATGCAAATTCCAAATCCAAGTTGTAGTTTTTGGACCTTTAGATAATTTACTTGACCAGAAACCTGGCTTATCTAATTTGGCAAAATCAATAGGTCTTGGATCAGCCTTAATAGGATCCTCCAAAACTTTTTTGTTTTTTTCTCCACTTTCTGGTGGGCTGATGGTCATCTAGCACCTCGAAAATAATTGACATTAAAGCCGAATGATCGGATCTTGAACTTATTTTTAATGATAATGTTCAAGAAAACGAATCCCTCGGAACTTTAGATATTCGTTTCAAAAATAATAAGGCAAAGATTCTTTCGTTATGCATTAACGTAACAAATGTTCTAATGATTGTTACTATATGAATATTTTGTTAAATTCTTGTCTATAACTAAGTTATGAGTATTTTTACTCAAATTTTATATAAATTTCTTAAATTTTTTTTTATATTTCAAAGAAAATTTTTTAAATCCAGCGACAGGATATAATTTCAACATAACTATCAATAGTTTCTGATTTGAAAGGAATTGCTATAGGTCTATCTAATAATTCAAAAGAAATTTTAAAAAGGCTTAAAAAAACTGAATTTGTCAAAGATATATATGTTGCAGGTTCTTCAAAAGATGATGGAAAGGAAAATGAACTTATTCAAGTAAAAAAACCAAAAGAAATCTTACTTAAAAATTGGCTAGAGATAGATTTAATAATTTTTATAGGTTCAATTGCTGCATCAATACGCATAATAAATTCTTTTTTAACCTCTAAAGATCAAGATCCGGGTGTAATTGTTATAGATAACAAGTGTTCCAAGATAGTTCCTTTAATTGGCTTACATCAGTCAAATACGCAAAATATTGCATGTCAAATTGCTAATTTACTTGGTGGAGAAATAATAGAAACTAATAATTCCAATGATCAAAGCTTCTTAAATCTTGATGCATTTGGGAATCAATGGGGTTGGAAAAGATCTGGCAACATAAAAAATTGGTCAAAACTAGTAATAAAACAAGCTAAAAACGAAGAAATATTTTGCAAACAATTATCTGGTAATAGCTTATGGAAAACTTCAGAATCAGGTGAGATTATTAATCAAATCAATGAAAAAGAAACTGAAAAACCAGATTCCACATTTCATGTGAGTATATTCAAAAATCATGAAAAAACTTGGCACCCGCCCGTATTATGGATTGGCATTGGATGTGAAAGAAATACAAGCAAAGAATTAATAGCAAACTCTTTAAATAATATTTTGGAGTCAGGAAATTTATCACAGCAATCAATTGCAGGATTTGCAACTATTGATATAAAAAAAGATGAGAAAGGGATTTTAGAACTTTCTGAAGAAAAAAACTTGCCTATAAAGTTTTTTAGTAAAGAAGATCTTTCAACAATAATTGTTCCAAATCCATCAAATGTTGTCCAAAAGGAAATTGGCACGCCATCCGTAGCAGAAGCATCTTGCTTACTGGCAGCAGGAGAAGCATCAAAATTACTAGAAGAAAAAAGAATTTTCAAAAATCAATCTGGGGCAGTAACTATCGCTGTAGCAGAATCTCAAAATCAATATAATCCAACCCATGGCGAAATCCATATTATTGGAAGTGGTCCTGGTGATATCTCCTTCCTAACCAATAATTCAAGAAAAGCACTTTCAAGATGCACTGTTTGGATCGGATACAAAATGTATTTAGATTTAATTAAGTCCTTAAAAAGGAGTGACCAAGTTTTAATTGAAAGTAAACTTACTGAAGAAAAAGAGAGATGCAGTAAAGCAATTAAACTAGCTGAGGAAGGAATAAAAGTGGCTTTAATTTCTTCAGGTGAATCTGGATTTTATGGCATGGCAGGTTTACTTTTAGAATTACTTCAAAAAATCAAAAAAGAATATAGACCTTACTTCGAAGTACATCCAGGTATAAGTAGTGTTCAATTAGCTGCTGCGATTAGTGGAGCACCACTAATGAATGACTTTTGTTCAGTAAGCTTAAGCGATAAATTAACTCCATGGTCTTTAATTGAAAAAAGAATTGAAGGTGCTCTTGTGGGTGACTTTGTAATAGCTTTATTTAATCCTCAATCCATTGAAAGAAATTGGCAGCTAAAAAGTGTAATAGATATATGTTTACAATCTAGGCATGGTGATACTCCAGTTTTAATAGCTAGACAAGTAGGGAGAGAAAATCAAACCAAAAATTTTTTCACTCTAAATACTATCCCTATTAAAGAAATAGATATGTTATCAATAATAATTATTGGGAATTCTCAAACCACATTAAAAGATGAAATATTTCTTACTCCAAGAGGATATTTAAAAAATTAAGTTTAGGTAATAAATAAGTTATCCATAGAATTTTTTCTTTGCTTTTTTTTAATAAGAATACTAATCTTTTAAAAAGGATTAAGAAAATTCATTGAAAAATATTGGTTTAATTTTATTTGATATAGATGGTGTAATACGAAGCGTGGAGAATAGTTACAGACTTTCATTAAAAAAAACAGTCTACAAATTTACAGGATGGGAGCCAAGTTATATAGATATTGATAATGCCAAAAATGAAGGGATTTGGAATAATGACTGGGATTTAAGTTTGGAATTCATAAAAAGATTTAAAAAAAAGGGGAACTTTAACATTGAAATACCTCCAAGAGAGGACATAGTTAAATGTTTTGAAGAATTTTACTTTGGAGGAGATCCAAATGAAGATAGCAAATATTGGTCTGGATTCATAACAAATGAAGAGTTATTAGTTAATAAAAAGTTTTTTGATTTATTAGAAAGCAATGGAATAATTTGGGGTTTTGTGAGTGGCGCAGAGTCTGCCTCGGCAAAATTTGTTTTAGAAAAAAGACTTGGACTAAAATCACCACCATTAATATCAATGGGAGATGCTCCAGACAAGCCTGATCCAGAAGGCTTTATCAACTTATCTAAAAAACTTCTTGGAGATAAATTTGGTACATCAAATATTCCCATTGGATATGTAGGAGATACTATTGCAGATATAAATACAGTTATGAACGCAAAAAAAGAAATACCATCTCAGAAATTCATAAGTATTGGAATAGCTCCTCCTCATTTACATTCAAAGTCTCGATTAAATGAACGTAATTCATACGAAAAAAATCTCCAAGATGCTGGTGCTGACTTAATTTTAAATTCTATAAATGATCTAAAGTCTATTAACCTTGCCCTATTGTAAAAACATACAATTTGAAAATTATTTTTTAATTAAGTACAGAGAGGGAGTCACTTTTTAGAGAACATTAAGGAACCAGGATAAACTAATACGAGCTAAAATGACTCAAGAAGAAAGTAATTTACCCACCAAATTACCCACCATACTTAAATGGCATAAACTAAATCCAAGATTAAACCTCTTAGATAAAAATTTAAATTAATATATTGAACCTACTAGAAAAAGTAAATAAAATCTTTTCATTTAAAAAATCGAGTATATAAATGGTGCGACAACTGAACCTTGAGTGAAAATAATTAGTGCCCCCATGAGAACAATCGTAATAATTAATGGTGCTAACCAGTACTTTTTACGAACTTTCATAAAGTCCCAAATGTCTTTAACGAGATCAAAAAATGCTTCCATGGTTCAAAAAATGCGTTTCAGGTCAATGTTATGGTCTTTACGGTTTTCTCTGTAAGTCTTCTCTCCTTTTCGTTTAGTTCTTAAAGGATCATAACCTGTAAGGCGCATAATGTAGGCAATAGGTTGCAATACAAGAATGAAAACCAGACCGAGGATAATGTGACTGTTAATCCATCCGAGGAAATGTCCTAATGCCATCCAACCCTTATATGGGTAGTAAAGTAGGCGTGGTGCAGTAAGTCCTATTAGCAAACCTGGAACTCCTATCCAAAGAGTCCATGTTCTGAATTGGTGCCCGAAGAGAGATGGAAGTAACCAACCAATCAGAATGGGGAATCCAAATCCAATAAGCAGGCCGAACTCTCGAAGTTGTTTTTTAGAGATTATTTCTTGCATGATCAATCGAGTTCAAACTCCTGCATCCAGGTCTCATCCTTCTCTACTTTGGGTTGTTCGCTTTTGAAAAGGATCTGGTTTTGAAGAACCAAGACATCCATCTCTGTCCGCATGAAGCACCTGTAAGCATCCTGAGGTGTACAAACAATAGGTTCCCCCCTTACGTTAAATGAAGTATTAACAATGGTGGGGCAACCAGTCCTTCGTTTAAAGGCGCTAATAAGGTTGTAGTAACGGGAGTTTGTGGTTTTGCTTACAGTTTGAACCCTTGCTGAATAGTCAACATGAGTTATTGCAGGTAGTGAAGATCTAGGAATATTGAGTTTTTCAATACCAAAAAGTTTATCTTCTTCTTTAGTCATTTTCTTACAAAGTTCTCTTTTGACTGGAGCAACCAGAAGCATGTAAGGACTCTTAGCATTCATCTCAAACTGATTACTGACATCTTCTTCTAGAACTGATGGAGCAAAGGGACGGAAACTTTCCCGGTACTTGATTTTGAGGTTCATCACGCTTTGCATCTTTTGGTTGCGTGGATCCCCAATAATGGAGCGCCCACCTAATGCTCTAGGACCAAATTCCATAGGACCATTAAACCAACCAATCACATGGCCTTTCTCAAGTTCCTCTGCTAAACACTCGAACAATTCAGGATCATTATTAGTGTTGAATGGCGCTTTAATCTTTTCAAGATAGTTAATAATATCAACGTTGCTAAACTCAGGACCCAAATATGTGCCTTTCATGGAGTCGCTTGTATTGACGACTCTATCCTGTTCTTGATGTTGATGCCATCCCACCAACGCAGCACCGAGTGCTGAACCAGCGTCGCCACTAGCAGGTTGAATCCAAATGTCATCAAAAATATTCTCTTGAAGCAATTTCCCATTAGCAACGCAGTTAAGAGCAACACCACCAGCAAGACAGAGATTATTGATACCTGTCTCTTCTCTCAGTGACTTTGCCAGTTTGAGGACGATCTCTTCGGTGACGACCTGAATCGATGCCGCTAGATCCATATGGAACTGGGTAAGTTCCGTTTCCCCCTGCCTTGGTGGTCTACCAAAAAGTTTGTGGAACTTCCTTCCAGTCATGCGGAATCCACGATGAAATTTGAAGTAACTCATTTCGAGACGGAATGTCCCGTCCTCTTTAATATCAATTAAATTTTCTTTAATTTTGTCGACATATCTGGATTGTCCATAGGGAGCAAGACCCATGAGTTTGTATTCGCCAGAATTCACTTTGAATCCACAGTAATAGGTGAATGCTGAGTAGAGAAGACCCAAAGAGTGTGGGAAACTGATTTGCCATAGAGGTTCAATATCCTTACCTTTACCGATCCAGGCAGAGGTTGTTGCCCACTCACCAACACCATCCATGCAGAGAATGACCGACTCCTGAAAAGGACTTGGGTAGAAGGCAGCAGCCGCATGAGAAAGGTGATGCTCTGAAAAAAGAAGTATGGGAATCTTTGAGGAATTAAATCCTAGTGATTTTTGAACTGCTTTGAGATTCTTCTTAAGTTCAGTCTTTAAAAAAAGTTTTTCTTTCAACCAAACTTGCATCGCTGCGACAAAAGATCTACCACCTCTTGGTGCTGTTCCTAGATAAGTCTCCAGAAGACGTTCAAATGTTATTAAAGGTTTCTCGTAATAAACTATCTCTTTGACATCTGAAAGACTGATTCCATGCGAGTTTAAGCAGTAAAAAACTGCATTCTTTGGAAAACTAGAATCATGCTTCTTCCTAGAGAATCTTTCTTCTTGTGCAGCACTAATTATCTCCCCATCTTTCAATAATGCAGCAGCACTATCATGGTAATAACAAGACAATCCTAATACATAAGAACTCATTAGAAATGAAGAAGATTTTGAATAAGATAGAATATTTTTTATTTAACCATAGATTAATAACTATAAGTTCACGATATTTGTTTTACCCACCAAATTACCCACCACTTTGTTGAGGAAATTGTAAACCTTTGCTAACTTGTAAGAACCTCATATTCTGGTATCTGTAGTCGTATCAGTAGATCTGAAACCTCGGCGAACTCTTATAAACTTCCACGAACCAAATAATCACGGAGAGGGAGGGATTCGAACCCTCGACAAAAGTTACCTCCTGTAACTCCTTAGCAGGGAGCCGCTTTCAACCACTCAGCCACCTCTCCAGTTCTTATACATTATCAATTTTTTTGCAAACATTCAAAATTTTTTAGTTAATCGAAATGTCTAATCCACTTGAACTCTCGGCAATCTATTTTTAAAAGAACAAAGAATTTCCCATGGTATAGTATTAGATTCTTTTGCCCAATCAACAGGAGAAATTACTTTGTCTCCGTCAGATCCAAGTAATACCATCGTAGTTCCAATTTTTATTTCGTTTGAACCTGTTATATCCACCATCATTTGATCCATAGTTATAGATCCAACTTGAGGATAAAGTTTATTATTATGAATAACTTTTATCTTGCCTGAAAGATTTCTGGGAACTCCATCTGCATAACCAATACTTAATACAGCTAACTTAGTTTTTCTACTACTTACAAATTTTCCTCCGTAACTGACACTTACCCCTTTATCAATAATTCTTATGAAAGCTACTTTGACCTTCAAAAATAACGCTGGGTTGAGTGATAAATTTGCATCCAGTTTTGGAAGAGGACTATATCCATACATAGAAAGACCAATACGTACCATATGAAAATGAAAATCTTTATCAAGAAGCATGGCAGCAGAATTAGCTAAATGAATCTTGATATTGTCATTTTTATAAACTTTAATTTGCTTTAATAATTCCTGAAACTTGAGTTTTTGTAGTTGAGTACTACTTTTAGGATTTAATGAGTTATCTTTATCTGCAGAGGATAAATGACTATATATTCCTTCTATTGTAATGTTTTCGAAAGATTTTATTTTTTCAAATAGCTGTACAAATTTATTACATTCAAATCCTAATCTTGACATCCCAGTATCAACCTTTAAATGTAAAGAAAATTTCGACCCAAAGTGCCTCCCAATATTATTGCAAATTAAACATTCTCTTAAACTACTTATGGTTGGCATAAGATCATTTTTAAAGGATATTATCAAATCTCTTTTCGTATATAAATTGCCGAGAATAAGAATTGGTTTTGTAACTCCTGCAGAACGAAGCTTAATCCCTTCTTTTAAAGTGGCAACTCCTAATTGCAAAGCTCCACCTTTAATAGCATATTCAGATACTACTTTGGCATCATGACCATATCCATCAGCTTTAACAACTGCCATAAATTGACAGTTTTTACTTAATTTTGATCTTAACTGCCTTACATTTGTTTCTATTGCTTTACCTTTAACTTCAATCCATGCTCTTTGTTTTGGATCTATATCTTTTTCAGAGATTGGATATTTATCAAAATTAAATCCCTGATTTGATTGCCGAATTTGCATTAACTTTGCACAATTATATGCGCTTATTGAAATATACAGTTAGCATGACATGTAAATTGAATTTTGGCATGGGCCAGACTCTTGTTTTAAATGCTTCTTATGAACCTTTAAATATCACATCATGGAGAAGAGCTGTTATTTTGATGATCAAAGGTAAAGCAGAAAGCCTAGAAGAAGATAAATCATATTCAATACATTGTGGAAGAAAATTGCCTACAGTTATAAGACTTCGTTACTACGTCAAAGTACCTTTTAGAGAGGTTTCTTTAACGAGAAAAAATATTCTTCTAAGAGATAATAATTCTTGCCAATATTGTAACTATAGAGGTAGTGATTTATCAATAGATCATGTTTTACCTAGAAGCAGAGGTGGAACTGATAACTGGGAGAATGTCACTACAGCGTGTCTTAGATGTAATGTACAAAAAGGTAACCGTACCCCAGAGGAGGCGAATATGCCTTTAAAGCGAAAGCCATATCGTCCACTAAGTAATCTCAATTTTGAGGCTACAAGACAAATTGATTCGGGTAGACATAAAGAATGGAGTAAGTACGTGATAGGTGTCGCAATCTAATAAAAATAAAATCTTAATTAACTTCGTTATTAAAATCTTCCATCATTCTCTTTTGTTCTTGTGCAATGCATGCATCTATGACTTCATCCAGTTGACCAGCCAGAATTGGTTCCAGTGAAAAATTGGAACCTAATCTATGATCAGTTGTCCTGTTATCTTTAAAATTATAAGTTCTAATTTTTTCACTCCTATCACCAGTTCCAACCTGTAAAAGCCTTTGAGATCTCTCTTTTGCATTAGCTTCTTTTAATTGAATTTCATATAATTTGGCTCTTAAAATTTCCATTGCTCGTTCACGATTTTGCAATTGTGATCTTTCTTGAGTACAAAAAACTCTTATACCTGTAGGCTTATGGAGAAGGTCAATAGCAGTCTCCACTTTGTTTACATTTTGTCCCCCTGCACCTCCTGATCTTGCTGTACCAACCTCTAAATCGGTTGGATCAATCTTAACCTCAACAGGGTCAGCCTCAGGCATTACAGCAACTGTTGCAGTAGAGGTGTGAACTCTACCCTGAGACTCAGTAGCTGGAACTCTTTGGACTCTATGAACACCAGCCTCGAATTTGAGTTGACTATATACAGAATCTCCCTTAACGGAGATAACTAACTCTTTGAATCCTCCCATATCTGACTCCGAAGCACTTATAGGTTTTACAGACCAACCAATTTTTTGTCCATATCTTTCATACATTCTTGCTAAATCACCCGCCCATATACAAGCCTCGTTACCCCCAGCACCGGCTCTTATTTCTAACATTACACTTCTCTCATCTCTTGGATCTTTTGGTAGTAAAGCGATAGTAGTTTTTTGAATAAGTTGATTCTTACATTCCTCCAAATTAGTTAACTCTTCATTTATTAATGATTCCATCTCTTTATCATTGCGATTCTCTTTCAGTAAATTTTTCGAATCTTCAATTTCCTTATCAGTATCAATCAATTTATTAAAATCAATCACTAAAGGTTCCAGTTTTGACCTTTCTTTTGCAATGGTTTCTAATTTTTTTGGATTATTGGCTATTTCAGGATCTGCAAGCTGAACTTCCAAATTTTCAAAACTTTCTGAAGCAGTTTTCAACCTTGCAATTAGTGTTGAGTATTCCAATTGAAATTATGCTTAATTTTTGAAAATTCTATTTTTTAGAATCTTTTTTTTCTTTCTGCTCTTTTGATGTAGCTGTATTACCATTAGCTGAACCCATTCCATATTTTTTCATAAACCTATCAACTCTACCCTCTGTATCAAGAATTTTTTGAGTTCCAGTAAAGAAAGGATGATTTCCACTCCACACATCAACATTTAGCTCAGGCTGAGTTGAACCTGTCGTCATTACAACTTCTCCATTACAAATAACTTTTGCGTCTGGATACCATTTTGGGTGAATTTCTGGTTTTGGCATAATTAAAATTCCTTTAACGTTTGGAGAATTGAGGTGCTTTTCTTGCTTTTTTAAGACCATACTTTCTCCTTTCCTTGGCTCTAGGATCTCGACTAAGATGACCTTCAGTTTTTAAGGGTTTCCTATTGTCAGGTGATAATTCACAAAGGGCTCTAGCTGCACCTTGTTTAATAGCATCTGCTTGACCTGTTAATCCACCACCAAAAACATTTACCAAAATATCATAAGAATTTTCTAGGCCTAATGTTTGAAGAGGTGCTTTTACTGAATTTAAGTGTAGAGGGTTGTAGTTTAAATAATTATCTCCAGGACGACCGTTAATTTTAATTTGTCCATTTCCCGGAATTAAACGAACTCTAGCAACAGAAGTTTTTCTTCTTCCAGTACCCCAATAAACAGCTTTGTTTTTTATTTGACTATCCATTTTAATAAATTAACTATTCAATAATACAGGATTCTGTGCAGCATGAGGATGATTAGTACCTTTATAAACTTTTAGTTTTTTAAATTGCTGTCTTCCTAAAGAGTTATGTGGGAGCATACCCTTAACAGCTTGCTCTATGATTCTTTCAGGAATTCTCTCTTGAAGAGACTCAAATTTTTCAATTTTCATTCCTCCTGGCCTACCAGAGTGTCTTCTATATAACTTTTGTGATGCTTTTTTACCTGTTACCTCAACTTTTTCAGCATTTACAACAATGACAAAATCGCCTGTATCTAGATGAGGAGTAAATGTTGGTTTATTTTTGCCTCTCAAAACAGTTGCAATCTCAGTAGCAAGTCTCCCAAGTGTCTTATCTTTTGCGTCAACTAAAAACCAATTTCTTTCAATAGTTTCTATAGACGGAGTAATTGTTCTATTCATTTACCAAATTTATGCAAATAAATTTAAATTCAATATTAAATTCTACCTTATTAACGTAGTATTAACAATAATTTTCGATAAATCTAAAAAATTAGTTCCTTTATTCAAATTTACTTAAGAAAAACCCTGAATTAAAAATACTGGAAATAAATCATTTTTATTGATCTTCTGAAAAACATTTTCTTCATAGACGGCATTTACAAAACATAAACCCTTCGCTGGAGCAGACTCTTTGACATCATATTTTCTTTTATTTACCCATCTATCTGTCAAAATATCTGGCGATATTTTTTTTTCTCCAACTAATACCAGTTGACCAACAATTAAACGTACCATTCCATAAAGAAAACCAGTTGCTTTAATATCAACTAAAATTAAGTCCTCTACTCTTTTAATATTTATATTTTTTATTTTTGTAATAGAAGTTGCCCTATTACTTCCACTTTTTTGAAAAGCAAAAAAGTCATGTTCTCCTTCCATTCTCTTGGATGCATTTGACATTAAAACTGCATCTAGCACTTTTTGATACCTATGCCATGACCAATTGTTTATAAACACATTAGTAAATTTACTATTATTAATCACATATCTATAATGCCTATACTTTGCTGAATAGCATGCATGCCAACTATCATTAACCTCAATCGATTCCAAAACTCTAATAGTTGATGGTAAATAACTATTTAATACATCTGAATAACGATTTCCTGGAATAACACAATCTATATCAAAGTGTACTACTTGACCTGATGCATGAACACCTGCATCAGTTCTTCCTGCCGCAATGGTCTTTACGAAGTAATTTGTAATTTTAAATAGAGCTTTTTCTAGAATTTCCTGGACTGTATTTGCATTTTTTTGTCTCTGCCAGCCAGAATAACTAGAACCATCATATTGGATCAGTAAAGCTACTCTTTTCAAAAGTTATTTTCTAGTAAAAATTCTTTTATTTGATGAATTAAACAAGCTCAATTATAGCCATCTGAGCGTTATCACCTTTTCTAGAAACGGTTCTGACTATGCGTGTATAGCCACCTTTTCTATCTCCATATCTTTCTTTTGCTTTTTCAAATAATGAATGTACTAATTTCTTATCATAAATATATCCAATAGCCCTTCTCCTTGAAGCCAAACTACCTTCTTTAGCTAGAGAAATCATCCTTTCAGCTTCGTTTCTTAAAGCTTTTGCCTTTGCTTTTGTTGTTGTTACTCTACCTTCTCTTATCAATTGTGTAGTCAAGCCTCTTAAAAGTGCTTTCCTCTGGTCAGAAGGTTTACCTAATAATGGGATTCTAAGTTGGTGTCTCATAATCTTAAAAAATTTTAAACAGATGTTCTGCTTTGTGGAATAGAAATTCCTATGCGTTCAAGTGCTTCAATAACTTCATCTGCAGATTTAGAGCCAAAGTTCTTAATTTCAAGAAGATCTTCATAGCTAAAACCCATTAAATCCGAAACAGAATTAACTTGAGCTCTTTTTAAACAATTATAAGCTCTAACGGACAAGTTTAGTTCTTCAAGAGGAATTTGAGCTTCTGGAGATGGTTCAGGTTCTTCAGGAATTTCCTCAACCATTGTTACTGTAGCAAGAGGCTGAAATAGTTCTATTAAATGGTTTGCAGCTTCAGCAATAGCATCATCTGGACTTGTTGAGCCGTCAGTTACCACCTCCATTTTCAATCTTTCTCTACCTGTTCCACCCTCTGCGACAGCAGTTTCATCAATTGAAAAATTTACTCTCTTTACTGGCATAAATACAGCATCTATTTGAAGTAAATCAATAGCACTTGTTTCTTCGTTCTTACGATCGACGGGTCTATATCCAACACCTCTTTCGACATGGATTTCTAATTCTAAGTTATGACCTTCCTGAATAGTTGCAATAGGTTTTTCACCATCAACAATTTCAACTTGAGATGAAAATTGAATATCATTGGCCTTCACCTCCATTGGACCACTCGCAACTAGCCTGCCGATTTCAAGTTCTGGATTAGAACTATTAATTGATAGTTGCTTACAATTGAGAAGAATATCTAAAACGTCTTCTCTAACTCCAGGAATAGTTGCATATTCGTGATTAATTCCTGCTATTCTTACTGCAGTAACTGCACTTCCTTCAATCCCTCCCATGAGGACTCTTCTAAGGGAATTGCCTAAAGTTGTAGCTTGTCCCCTTTCTAAAGGGCCA
>CACKJM010000006.1 GCA_902600475.1 uncultured Prochlorococcus sp. | reverse complement strand
ATAGCCCTTAATGCAGATGATCTAAAGCCTTTTACAGATGCAAACCATTGCTCTGTTGCTCTAAAAATAGTTGGTTTTTTAGTTCTCCAATCATAAGGGTATCTATGCTTATAATTTTCTTGTAATAGAAGCAGATTATTTACTTTTAAATATTCAATAATTAAATCATTCGCGTCTTTTAAAACATTTGATCCTTGGAATTTACCAGAATATTCATTTAGATTACCTTTTTCATCAACAACACATGTTGTAGGTAAATCATATTTTTGGCCCACATTGAAATCATCTACCCCATGACCGGGTGCAGTATGAACAATACCAGTCCCTGATTCCGTAGTAATATAATCTCCCCCAATCACAATTTTACAATTTTTATTTTTGGTAGGATGTTGATATTCAATATCTTCCAATAACGCCCCTTTAGTCTCAAAAAGAGTCTTAAGATCTTTATTAAATTTATTACTAATTTCAGAAGATAATTCTTTTGCAAAAAGATATATTCGTTTCTCTTTATCAATAGCAAAAACATATTTTATTTTAGGATTTACTGCTACTGCTTCATTTGCTGGTATGGTCCAAGGTGTTGTAGTCCAAATAGTTATAAAAGAATCTCTTAGAAGAAAATCCTTTTCAATATTTGGATTTTCTTGACAGAATTTCACAATGATATGTTCTGTTAATTTAGTGATTTTTAAGGAAACATAAATACTTTTTGAATAATGTTCATCAGGATATTCTAATTCTGCTTCTGCGAGTGCAGTCCTCGAACTTGGACTCCAATGAACAGGTTTAAGGCCTCGATATATATAGCCATTTAAAAACATTTTCCCAAATACTCCAATCTGAGCAGATTCATAACTTTTCTTAAGAGTTAAGTAAGGATTATTCCAATCTCCCCATATACCCCACCTCTTGAAACCCTCCATTTGATTGTTTATTTGTATATATGCATAATCTGTTGCTTTTTTTCTGAGATTTAGAGTATCAAGATTCTTTCTTTCATCAGATTTTAAGTTCTGAAGTACTTTTAATTCAATAGGCAATCCATGGCAGTCCCAACCAGGAACGTAATGTACCCTGAATCCTTTCAAGGTCTTGTATTTATTAATTATGTCTTTTAAAACTTTATTGAGAGCATGACCCATATGAAGCGATCCATTTGCATAAGGTGGACCATCGTGCAATGTAAATGTCTTTCCTGAATTGTTTGAACCTAATTCGAAATCGATATTATTATTAGCCCAAAAATTCTGAATCTCAGGTTCTCTTACAACTGAATTAGCACGCATTGAGAAGTCAGTTTTAAGTAAATTTAAAGTCTCTTTATAAGAAAATTCTGATTTTTTTTCTTTGCTATTTTGAGATTTCATATGACTGAAAATGAAATATTGGTGATCAATAGAATTGTTTAAATAAATGTAATTTATTATATTCTTTATTAATTGACCTTTAGTTTTTTTGGCATGTTTCTAATAACCAATTGATTTGGTTTCAGACTTCTATATTATCATTTTTATCATTCCTTACCCACTTTTTCGGGCTTGTATTTTGATTGTTGCTATCAAAATTAAATAAATTTAAAGGTTTTGCAAAATTCTTTGCTCCAAGATTAATAGCCTCTAATATTTTCGAAAGATTATTTTTGAATTCCAAAAAAGTAGTTAATTTATTTTTTTCTTTATCTGTCAATTGATTCCATCTAAATGAAAAAAGCTCCACTAGATACAAAATAATTAGTACCGTAAACAATAAAAAAATTAAAAAAAATAATTCATCTACAGTTTTATTTTTAATTATCAAAACTAAACCAATTAATAAATTCAAACAAGATTTGATTAAGTCTTTTGGTCTTCCAAGCTCAAGATAAAATAACGGGACGAATAAAAATATAGCCCCAACAACAATGTAGAAAAATCCCAAATAAATTATCATAATATTAATTGACTTAATGGGATTATAAGTAGTTGATATAGATAAAAACCGTACTATCAGTATTCTCTTAAGTGCGGTCGGGGAGACTTGAACTCCCACACCCGAAGATACGAGTACCTAAAACTCGCGCGTCTACCAATTCCGCCACGACCGCTCACATAAAATAATAATTGAAAGAAGTTTATTTTAAAAATATTTTTAACCTTAAATGATTAATTTGACACATAAAAATTTAATAAAATATTTTTTTAAAAAAATTTTTAGATCTGAGCATGCAATCATATAAAAATATTAGTTATATTGATTGAAGAATATAAGAAACGATTTCTAACTCAACCAGTAAAAATACAAAAATAGTTACTAATTCTTCAAAAACATTTAATTGGCAAAAGGAGATAAAAAATTACGTAGATCCGCCAAGTTTTTGGAATCCTACATTAGGTCTTTTCTTTGGTGGTTATTTTCTCGCTTTCCTTAGCATATGGCAGTGGTATAGAGGTGTATGGCCTCTTCCATTACTTGTAGCAACGGCATTTCTAGCTCTACATATTGAAGGCACTGTCATTCATGATGCATGTCATAAAGCAGCCCATCCAGTGCCTTGGATAAATCAAGCAATGGGTCATGGATCAGCAATTCTTTTAGGATTTAGTTTTCCAGTTTTTACAAGAGTTCACTTACAACATCACATTCACGTTAATCATCCCAAAAATGATCCTGATCATATTGTCAGTACTTTCGGTCCAATTTGGCTTATTGCACCAAGATTTTTTTATCATGAAGTTTTTTTCTTTCAAAGAAAACTCTGGCGAAAATATGAATTACTTCAATGGGGAATTGAAAGATCTATTTTTTTAACAATAATATTAGCAGGTATAAAATTTGATTTCATGAATCTAATTTATAATTTATGGTTCGGGCCAGCATTAATGGTTGGAGTAACCTTAGGAATATTTTTTGATTATTTACCTCATAGACCTTTTCGATCAAGAAACAAATGGATAAATTCTCGAGTTTATCCAAGCAAATTTATGAATTTATTAATAATGGGTCAAAACTATCATCTCATTCACCATTTATGGCCTTCTATTCCTTGGTTTGAATACAAAATAGCTTATGAAAAAACTAAGCCACTTTTAGATAAAAAAGGATCACCTCAAAGAGTTGGGATATTTGAAAGTAAGCAAGACATTTTTAACTTTATTTATGATTTATTAATAGGCGTAAGAAGCCATAGCAAAAGGAGGGGGAAAATAAGAAAAATTATAAGTTTATACCCTAGCTATAAAATAAAAAAAATTTTATTGAAGATAGTAAATAAAACATTTATTGGAAGTAAATAGATCATTCATTTATAATTTTTGGTACTTTAAAATATTTATCCTCCATAGATGGACCTAATTCTAAAAGCTCTTCTTTGCAATCCGAATGCTTCTTTTCATCTTTCCTAAATACGTTAATAACTTCTATAGCTCTTGTTGTACAAGGAATATCATCTGTATCTATTGATTCAAGTTGTTTTATATATTCCAAAATTTTTTCTAATTGTTCTGCATGATTACTAATTTCATTATCGTTTAGTTCCAATCTTGCTAGATTAGCAACTTTTTTTACCTCTACTTGAGTTATTTTTGTCATATTTTTGGTGTTTCTATTAGATAAATATAGTTTATTTAGAACATTTTTACTCATATATTCTTTGAATTTCAAATAATTTTAAAAACCTAAAATCACATTTCTTGAAAATCAATTTCATTTAATAGCTTCGATTCTCTTTCTCAGCTAAAACATTATTAGAGAATTATTGAAAAATAAAAAGACACTTATTTCCAAAAAATTTTTTTTGTCGGCACTCTAAACTTGTTGCCCCAGATTTAATAGGCTGTTACCTCATAAAAAAAAATAATGAGAAAAATCAAATTAGGGGAATTATTGTTGAAACTGAAGCTTACTCACAGGAAGAAGAGGCCTGTCATGGGTACCGCAAAATAACTAAGTCAAATAAATCATTATTCGGCAAACCTGGGACATTTTATATTTACAAATCTTATGGCATTCATCATTGTTTAAACATAGTTACTGATAAAGAAAATTTTGCTAGTGGTGTATTAGTTAGGGCAGTTTTTATCTCTAAAAATAATGAAAGATTAGCTTCAGGTCCTGGCTTAGTTACTAAGATATTTGGGGTAGACATATCATTTAACTCACTTGAAGTTCTTAATAACAAATCTTTATGGATTTCTCAAAGAGAGACAACAATTCAAAAAAAAGATCTAGTTCAAACCACTAGGATTGGCATTTCAAAGGCAAAAAATATAAAATGGCGTTGGTATCTCAAAAATAGTAGGAGTGTGAGTAAAAGATTAAAAGGTGACAAAAAACCTAAAACTAAATAATCATTTATCTTTTTAAGCGTAATGCAAATTTGGCCTCATAAACATATTCATACTCTCGCTAATTTTTCAATTCAAGATTATGAGTCAGTATTTGAATTAGCTAATAGATTTGATGCACTAAAGAATGCAGGAACGAAAAAGATACCTGCCTTACAGGGGACTTTGGTAACTTCTTTGTTTTTTGAAGCTAGTACAAGAACAAAAAATAGCTTTGAACTTGCAGCAAAAAGGCTATCTGCAGATGTGCAAACGTTTGCGCCATCCTCTAGTTCTTTAACAAAAGGAGAAACAATAATCGATACAGCTATAACTTATTCTGCTATGGGGGCAGATACATTAGTTATAAGACATTCATCAAGTTACATAACCTTTGAAATCGCCAAAAAACTTGATGCAATAAATTCTAAGACTTCGGTTCTTAATGCAGGAGATGGATTACATAGTCATCCTAGCCAAGGATTGCTTGATATCTATACATTAATAAAATTCTTTTCCAGAAAATCACTGAGTCCAAAGGTTTTAAATTCTAAAAAAATTTTAATAATTGGAGACGTTAATCATTCCAGGGTTGCAAGATCCAATCTTTGGGCTTTGAGTGCATTTGGAGCAGACATAATCTTATGTGGTCCCAAGACATTAATACCAGATGAATTGATCAATTTTTTAAAAACCCCTGCGCCAAATCAAACAGAAGATCCTATTAAATCAAGAGGCTCCATAACAATTTCTAGATCATTGGAAGAATCAATAAAAATTGCTGATGCAATTATTGTTTTAAGAATCCAGAAAGAAAGAATGATGGAGAATTTACTGAGCAGTATTGATTCATATAGTTTGGATTATGGCTTAACTGCAGAGAAATTATCTTTGAATAGTAAAGAAATTCCAATTCTTCATCCTGGACCTATTAATAGGGGTATTGAAATAAGTAGTAAAGTAGTAGATGAATATCCTAATTGCTTAATCAATAATCAAGTTGCAAATGGTATCCCGATAAGAATGGCTTTACTTTATCTATTGCAAAAATCAAACAAATAAATTTATAGCAACTTAAGACTTTCAGTAAAGAATCCATAAAATAATCCCAATCTTAGAGAATCTAACAAAAGTACTAAAAATTTCTTTTTCCTTTCAGATCGAAAATTCCTTCTAAGAACAATCAAAATTTCAATAAAAACAACCGATAAGAAGGCAGCTACCGGGTCCATCAGTTCGACAACGGCACTTACCATACCAAGAGAACTTCCTAAAAAGTAACCAATCAGAAGAATAATTAAAGATATTGAATATCTTCGCCATGGATTATTAGCCCAAATACTTAATGTTTGAATATTTTCTACAATCTTTAGTTGAAAATTTGTCTTTTGAGGCCTAAAAACCATTTTGATTTCAATTAAGCTGCTTCAGAATTTGATTGAATTCTAGTGTTTCCCTCTACTAATTCAAGTAAAGCCTCCAACTGAGCCATTATTCCTCTTATTTCGCCTGCTTCAGGGAAAAGATCATCTTCATTAATACCTAAATGCATTTCTCTCAGTTCTTGCCTCAAATAACGTAAGTGACTAATTACCTGCTCTTTTTTGGTTTGTGACATGATGTAGTCATAGGGTTCTTTATTTTAAGAAATCATATTTTTGATGAGAGGAATTTGTTTATTTATGAGTGAAAATGAAGATAAATGACCTAATAAAACATAAATATAGTGGGCTTAAAAAGGTTTTCGTATTACAGAAAATATGTAATTAATAATTTCATCGATTTTAAATAATTACTTAAGGCTTTATTATTAAATTATATTGGCTTTACTCAATATGAAATTCATTTCTGAAAATAAAATAAGTGAAGAACTAGTAAATTCTTTTGATGAAGAAATGACCCTTGAGCTCGCTAAAAGGCTAGAGGAAGATAACTACAATACTCCATTTGAGGGTTTAAAAGACTGGCACTTACTTAGGGCTCTTGCAATTAATAGACCTGAATTAACAACAAATTATATTCATCTCCTCGATCAGGAACCTTTCGATGAAAACTAAAAGTACGGACTCCAAAATAAAAGTTCTTTTGTTAGTAACAGGCAGTATTGCAGCTGTAAGAATTCCATTATTAGTTAGCCAACTAGCGAAAGAAAATTATGAAATAAGATGCGTTTTATCACAAAATGCAGAAAAATTAATAAAGCCCCTTTCTCTCTCTATTTTGAGCAGAAACCCTTGCGTTTTAGAAAATGATCAATGGTCAGATAGTCAATCTACACCTCTTCACATAGAACTAAGTAATTGGGCTGATATTTTAATCATTGCGCCCTTAACAGCTACAACATTAGCAAAATGGGTAACTGGAAATGCAGATGGATTAATTCCAAGCATTTTAATAGCAAATATTAAGCCAATTGTTGTTGCACCAGCAATGAATACACAAATGTGGCTAAATAAAGCTGTCCAAAAAAATTATGAGAATTTACAGAATTACGAAAATGTTTTATCTTTGCAACCAAGTGAAGGCCTCTTATCTTGTGATGCCATTGGCATTGGTAAGATACCTCCAAATGATCTAATTCAATTAGCACTTGAATTTATAGCTTCACACAAACAAAATTCCTATCGCAAAGATTTACTTAATAAAGAAATTTTAATCACTGGAGGTTGCACCTCAGAGAAAATTGACGCGGCAAGACACATTACTAACAAGAGTTCTGGAGCCATGGGCCTACTTCTTTCTCAAGTGGCAAGGTTCAGAGGAGCAGATGTAAAATATGTGCATGGACCTCTGAAAATAGATAAGAATCTTACTGATGGAATAAAAAGATATGAAATTGAAACTAGTGTTGATTTAATTAGGGCACTTAACAAAGAGATATCAAATTGTGATTATTTTTTCATGAATGCAGCAGTATCTGATTTCAAGATACCCTCTGATACTTCAGCGAAAATTCCCAAAAATAAAATTAATGAACATTTGAATAAAAACTTTGAGCTAGTACCAGATATTTTAAAAATAATTAGTAAATCAAAAAAAGATAACCAAGTTTTTGTAGGCTTTTGTGCTTTTACTGGATCTATCGAAGAAGCACGATTAACAATTAAAGAAAAGATTCTCCAAAAGGGTTGTGATTATCTATTCGCAAATCCAATTGATCTTGAAGGCCAAGGATTCGGCTTTTTGGCACAAAATGAAGGTTGGCTGTTCGATACAAACAATATGGAACACTACATTAACAAAACATCAAAATTAGATTTAGCAAATAAATTAATAACCCAAATTATTTCATTAAAAAAATAAAAAACATTTTTAAATTTGTATTTTTTTGTAATCTTAATCATTAAAAATAATGTGATAGCTTAAAATAATTCCAGTTTTTTAAAATCTAAAAAGCTACGGGTTGTTTCGAGGATTTAAAAGTCCTACCTTTTATGGTCCTTTCCCTTGTAATATCCGTACTGAACAATTTAGATGACCTTTAATCAATCGTCACAGAACTTTACTGCAACTTTAATTATGAGAATTCGTTCTTTCTTAGCTTTTGTTATTTCAATTTGTATAACTTTTGCTTTCGTACCTGTTAAAACATTTGCTTTCTCTGAAAGAGGAAATGCACAATTTACAGATGTTGTTAACACAGGAAAAGCTAATGATTGCCCTACATTAGACTCATCTCTTGTCGGATCAATATCTTTAGGGAATGGAGATAGCCTTAAAGGTATATGCATGCATCCAACAGAAGTTTATGTAAAAGTGCCTGGGACGAAAAGAAAAGCTGCAGAATTTGTTTCTACAAAAATTATTAGTCCTAGAAATAACACCACAGTGACAGAAGTTTATGGAGATATAGATTCAGGAACTTTTACTGAAAAAGGTGGTATCGATTTTCAACTTATTACTGTATTAACTCCTGGTGGCTTAGAGGTGCCATTTGCATTCTCAGCGAAAGATCTTACAGCTGATTTACCTTCATCTATTGAGCCAGGTACTGAGGTAAGCGGTTCAACATTTACACCTAACTACAGAACTGGTGATTTTCTTGATCCTAAAGCAAGAGCTAAAAACACTGGTGTTGAATATGCTCAAGGTTTAGTTGCATTAGGAGGAGATGATGAAGAACTTGCCAAAGAAAATATTAAAGTTGATGTAAATGGTACTGGCGTTATTACTCTTTCAATCAATAATGTAGATTCTGACACAGACGAATTTGCTGGTACTTTTGAAGCTATCCAACCTTCAGATACAGATATGGGTTCAAAGGATCCACTTGATGTAAAAATAATTGGGGAACTTTACGGAAGAAAGGCATAAATCCTACTTAATAAAAAAAGAGGGGTTTAACCCTCTTTTTTTTTCAAAATTTTTCTTTATAAATTTAAAAAATGGAATTACAACAAGAAGCTAAAACAGGTAATAGTGGATTAATACCTCCTTATGGAGGAGAACTAAAAAATTTAATTATCAAAGATAAAAACCTTAAAAATGATCTTATCTCTAAAGCTTCTTATGAGTTTGAATGTAGCGAGAGAAATGCATGCGATGTAGAACTTTTGATGGTTGGAGCTTTTTCTCCATTGGAAGGTTTTATGGATGAAAATAACTACAATTCGGTAATTAAAAATAATAGAGATACAAACGGTTTACTTTTTGGCTTGCCCATTGTATTTGATTCAAATAATGAAAAAGTAAAATCTGGAGAGACAATATTACTTACTTATAAGAAACAAAAAATAGCAGTTTTAGAAGTTAGCTCTAAGTGGGAGCCTGATAAATCCTTAGAAGCTGAACTTTGTTATGGTACTAATTCTTTAGATCATCCTGCTGTTAAGATGATCTTTAACGAGAGAGGTAGATTTTATATAGGAGGAAGAATTTATGGTTTTGAACTACCAATTAGAGAATTCCCCTGCAAAACCCCAGAAGAAGTTAGATCCACGCTGCCATCAAATCATGATGTAGTTGCATTTCAATGCAGAAATCCAATTCATAGAGCACATTATGAATTATTTACTAATGCCTTACTCTCAGATAATGTCTCCTCTAACTCAGTTGTTTTAGTTCATCCAACTTGTGGGCCAACTCAACAAGATGATATCCCCGGGAAAGTTAGATATCTAACGTATAAAGAATTAGAAGAGGAAATATCTGATGAGAGAATAAAATGGGCTTTTTTACCTTATTCAATGCATATGGCAGGTCCTAGAGAAGCACTTCAACATATGATAATCAGAAGAAATTATGGCTGCACCCATTTTATTATCGGTAGAGATATGGCTGGCTGTAAATCATCAGCAACTGGTGAAGATTTTTATGGCCCATATGACGCACAGAATTTTGCTAATAAATGTGCAGACGAATTGATGATGAAGACTGTTCCTTCAAAAAACTTAGTTTATACCAAAGAAAAAGGATATATTACAGCTGAAGAAGCTAAAGAATGTAATTATGAAATTATGAAACTTAGTGGTACTGAATTTAGAAAAAAATTGAGGAATGGCGAACAAATTCCTGAATGGTTTGCATTCAAAAGTGTAGTAGATGTTCTAAGACGCTCTTAATAATGTTTTATTATTAGTATCATATAAATATTAAAAATTATTTATCGTGAACAAACGCTGGAGAAACGTAGGACTTTATGTTCTAGCTGTTATTACTGTTATTTTCATTGGTACTTCTGTATTTGATAAACCCAGTACAGAAAATGCTACAAAAATCTTAAGATATAGCGATTTTATTGAGGCAGTTCAAGATAAAGAAATAAGTAGAGTACTAATATCTCCAGACAATGCAACAGCTCAAGTTGTTGAAAATGATGGAAGCAGATCTGAGGTCAATTTAGCCCCAGACAAAGATTTATTAAAAATCTTAACTGAAAATAATGTAGATATTGCTGTAACTCCGACTAAATTAGCTAATCCATGGCAACAGGCTGTGAGCAGCTTGATTTTCCCAGTACTTTTGATTGGAGGCCTATTTTTTCTTTTCAGAAGATCCCAAAGTGGCAATGCGGGAGGTGGTAACCCAGCCATGAGTTTTGGCAAGAGCAAAGCCAGACTTCAAATGGAACCATCTACACAAGTAACCTTTTCAGACGTTGCTGGTGTTGAAGGTGCAAAATTAGAACTCACCGAAGTTGTAGATTTTCTTAAGAGCCCAGATAGATTTACCGCAGTTGGAGCAAAAATTCCAAAAGGAGTCCTTCTTGTTGGACCACCTGGAACAGGAAAAACATTACTTGCAAAAGCAGTAGCTGGAGAAGCAGGGGTACCTTTTTTCTCAATATCAGGTTCAGAATTTGTAGAAATGTTTGTTGGTGTTGGAGCTAGCAGAGTTAGAGATCTTTTTGAACAAGCTAAAAAGAATGCTCCTTGTATTGTATTCATTGACGAAATAGATGCAGTTGGAAGACAGAGAGGTGCTGGTATGGGCGGAGGAAATGATGAAAGAGAGCAGACACTAAACCAACTCCTAACCGAAATGGACGGTTTCGAAGGTAATTCAGGAATAATAATAGTAGCCGCCACCAACAGACCTGATGTCTTAGACTCAGCTTTAATGCGTCCTGGAAGATTTGATAGACAGGTAACAGTTGATAGACCAGATTATGCTGGAAGATTACAGATATTAAATGTTCATGCGAAAGATAAAACTCTTTCAAAAGACGTTGATTTAGATAAAGTTGCTAGAAGAACACCCGGATTTACTGGTGCAGATTTAGCTAATCTTTTAAATGAAGCAGCAATACTAGCAGCTAGAAAAGATTTAGATAAAGTTAGTAATGAAGAAGTCGGAGATGCCATTGAAAGAGTTATGGCTGGTCCCGAAAAGAAAGATAGAGTAATCAGTGATAAGAAAAAAGAATTAGTTGCATATCACGAAGCTGGTCATGCACTCGTTGGAGCATTAATGCCTGATTATGATCCCGTAGCAAAAGTTTCAATAATTCCTAGAGGTCAAGCTGGAGGTTTAACCTTCTTTACTCCAAGTGAAGAAAGAATGGAATCTGGTCTTTACTCTCGTTCTTATCTTCAAAATCAAATGGCTGTAGCTCTTGGTGGAAGAGTTGCTGAAGAAATAGTCTATGGAGAAGAAGAGGTAACAACAGGAGCTTCAAATGATCTACAACAAGTTGCCAATGTAGCAAGGCAAATGATCACTAAATTTGGTATGAGCGACAAAATTGGGCCAGTCGCTCTAGGTCAATCTCAAGGTGGTATGTTCCTTGGAAGAGATATGAGTTCTACAAGAGACTTCTCTGAAGACACAGCTGCAACAATTGATGTAGAGGTTTCAGAACTTGTTGATGTTGCCTACAAGAGAGCTACAAAAGTTTTATCAGATAATAGAACTGTTCTTGACGAAATGGCTCAAATGCTGATTGAAAGAGAAACTATAGACACTGAAGATATCCAAGATTTGCTCAACCGTTCAGAAGTTAAAGTGGCAAATTATATTTAGTTTAAAAATTAATAATTAATGAACATTAAAGAGGATTCTTTTTCTGATTTACTTCTAAAAGAATCTTTTTTTTTACTTGTAAAACCGGAAGATAATATTTACTCAAATACCTCTATAAGAAATTCATTTTTTGAAGAATTAGAAAGCTTAGTAAAATTAGGGTTAAAGAATATTGAAATAAGTTGGTCTAATAACGAAAATTGGGTAGATTTTGTATCCGATATCAAAATTAAATATCCAAGAATTAATTTAGGATCTGCCTCCATAGTTAATAAGCAATCAATAGCAGATTCTTTAAAAGTTGGATTAAATTTTTCTATGATGAAATTTTGGGATAAAGATCTTTTTAATTATGCGAAGTCAAAAAATTATTTATTAATTCCTGGAATTAATAATTTAAAGGATCTTAGGGAAGCGATAAATTTAAATTGCAATATTATCAAAATTTACCCAATAAAAAGTAAAGATAGTTCGATAGATATACTCAACTTTGAAAGTATTGATTTCATTGCTGCTGGAAGCCTATCAATCAATGATGTAAAAACTTATAAATCTTTAGGATATAAAGCAATCGTGATTGGAGATAAAGGTATTATTAAAAAAAAATTTGATCCAAAAATATTTGAATGGCTCAAAAATAATTGAATTAGTGATAAATATAGTTTTATTTAACAACACTACTAATTATCGATTAAGCCACATTGAGCTTGATTCAGTAATAAATGATCAGCAAGTACTAAAGCCACCATGGCATCAACCATAGGAACTGCTCTGGGAAGAACGCATGGATCATGTCTCCCTTTTGCTTTCATCAAAACTTCTTTCCCTTCAGCATTTACTGTTTTCTGTTCTTTTCCGATAGTTGCTGTAGGTTTAAAAGCTATCTTCATCTCAATATTTTCCCCATTACTTATTCCTCCCTGTATACCGCCTGAATTATTAGATATTGTTCTTAACTTCCTAATATCATCAGATTTAACGAATGCATCATTATGTTCGCTTCCTTTTAAATAAGTTCCAGAGAAACCTGAACCTATTTCAAAGCCTTTCGTGGCAGGCAAAGACATCAAAGCCTTCGCTAAATCAGCTTCTAATTTATCAAAAACAGGCATTCCAAGACCAGAAGGGACATTTCTTACTAAACATTCAATAACACCGCCACAAGAGTCTCCTTGACGCTTTAATTGCTTAATTCTCTCTATCATTTCTACTGATACTTGTTCATCAGGACATCTAACAATATTAGAATCTATTTTGTCGAGAGAAATCTTTTCTTTATTTATATCTGAATCAATATCATGTATACGCTTTACCCAAGATAGTATTTCAGTGTTACAGAAGGTTTTTAACAACTGTTTTGCTACAGCACCAGCAGCTACTCGCCCAATTGTTTCTCTTGCAGAGGCTCTTCCACCTCCAGAACTTGCCTGAATTCCATATTTCAGATGATATGTACCATCTGCATGAGAAGGTCTAAATACCTGTTCCAAATTATTATAATCTCCTGGTCTTTGATCCTTGTTTCTTACTAACATTGCTATTGGAGTTCCAAGTGTTAAACCTTCTTTTATCCCACTTAATATTTCAATTTTATCTTCTTCATTTCGGGGTGTTGTAATGTCACTTTGGCCTGGTCTGCGCCTATCTAATTCATTTTGTATAAGATTTATATCTACTTTTAACTTAGGGGGACAACCATCAAGGATAACTCCTACCCCACCACCATGTGATTCTCCAAAAGTACTAACACGAAAAATTTTTCCAAAACTACTACTCATAGAAATATAAAATGTTTTATCTATATATAAACATTATATGAAACCAATTGAAAATTAAACAAAAAAAAGCCCCCTAAAAGGAGGCTTGTTAATTTAAGAACTTTAAGCTTAACCGATAGCTGGAGCTGAAAGAGCTACTGTTGTAGACTCAGCTGCTGCTAGATCAAGTGGGAAGTTGTGAGCGTTACGCTCGTGCATTACTTCCATACCTAGGTTTGCTCTGTTAAGAACGTCACCCCATGTAGGAACAATCTTACCGTTTGCATCAACAACTGACTGGTTGAAGTTGAAACCGTTAAGGTTGAATGCCATTGTGCAGATACCCATTGAAGTTAACCATACACAAACAACTGGGAATACAGCTAGGAAGAAGTGAAGACTTCTGCTGTTGTTGAATGAAGCATATTGGAAGATCAAACGACCGAAGTAGCCATGAGCTGCAACGATGTTGTATGTTTCTTCTTCTTGTCCGAACTTGTAACCATAGTTCTGAGACTCTGTCTCAGTTGTTTCTCTGATTAGAGATGAAGTAACAAGTGAACCGTGCATAGCTGAGAATAAAGATCCTCCGAACATACCAGCAACACCAGCCATATGGAATGGGTGCATAAGAATGTTGTGCTCTGCCTGGAAAACAAACATGAAGTTGAATGTTCCAGAGATACCTAGAGGCATTCCGTCAGAGAATGAACCTTGACCGAATGGGTATACAAGAAATACTGCGAAAGCTGCTGAAACTGGTGCAGAGTATGCAACACAGATCCAAGGACGCATACCTAAACGGTATGAAAGCTCCCACTGTCTTCCCATGTATGCTGAGATACCAATTAAGAAGTGGAAAATTACAAGCTGGTAAGGACCACCGTTGTATAACCACTCATCTACAGTAGCTGCTTCCCAAATTGGGTAGAAGTGTAGACCAATAGCGTTAGATGAAGGAACAACTGCACCTGAGATGATGTTGTTTCCGTATAGGAATGAACCAGCAACTGGCTCTCTAATTCCGTCGATGTCTACTGGTGGTGCTGCGATGAATGCAACGATGAAGCAAGCCGCTGCTGTAAGAAGGCATGGAATCATTAAGACGCCGAACCAACCAACATAAATTCTGTTGTTAGTTGATGTTACCCACTCACAAAACTGTGGCCAACCTTTTAACAGCGAAGAACGCTGCTGCTGAATAGTTGTCATGAGTTCGTAAAGTATGTCTCTGAAATGAGACGTGTAAATAAAACGGAAAAATATCCCGCTCCAAGATTTTAGACCAAAATCGCTAAAAATGTGTAAATTATTTTTCTATAGGTAAAGTTATTTTTGCGAAATATAAGAAAAGAGACTTCGTGTCTTAATATTTTCTTTGTTATTGGTGATTTAACTTGGTAATAATCGAATGGCTTCTTAACGGAAAAAGATCGAAAGAGGTGGTTTCCTTAAAAGAAGCTAGGTTTAGAAGACTGCAATTAGAGGGTTTTGGAGCTGTTATTTATTGGAGCGAAAGGATTTAAGTTTAATAAGATTAAAGTTGGGGGGAAAAATTAAAAAGTATTAAATATTAAATAAACTTATATATTAAATAAAAGATCCTTATTTAATAAAAGTAGTTTATTGTTCTAGTTTCTTAATTTAAAAGCTTTGAAATTCATGAATCCATTGATTGTTGTAACAAATAACTTCTTTCTTAGTAAAGCTCATCGCAATTTTTTTTTCTTTATAAGCAACTTCGCCAATAAAAACCGGCCAAACAAACTGATCTCCATCATATTTATGAATAATCCCTTGGCTATCAAGAAATAATGGATCTCCTTTTTTAATCATTTTCCAATCTTGGTTTATTCTTTCAGGATGAATTAAGCCATCAATATTTCCTTTTTCATCTCTTGGATAATCTATACTCCCTTGATGAACATGAACAACCAATTCCTTTGGAAGTTCTATAAGGTTATTTTTTAATTTATCTATCTCTTCCCTTAGGGAGCTAATTATTAGAGAGAATCTGTTCACGATGTTTGGATCATAAAAATTTTGTGCGACAGCTCCTATTTCAATAACTAAACCACATGGCCAAGCTTCTACAAGAAAGCCTGTTTGGACTTTATCTTTTTCATGCAAATAAATAGGCAATCCAAATTTGTTCTGCAGTAATGCAGCTAAACAAAAATCTTTGAATCTCCTCCCATACAAAACAATGCTTGTTCCCATATTGGCAGTTGTAGTATGCAAATCAATTGCAATTTGACAGGGTTTAGATCCGTTAATTCCAAATTCATCTACTAAAAAATTAGCTCTATTATTCTCATAAAAGCTATTCTTATGTTGATTAAAATTTTTACTTTCTTTAAAAGATCTATTTAAATCTACATCTACATATCTGCACCCTTTTTCATAGGCAACAGGATTACCTATGATGTACTCATACTCAATACCATAATTTAGCCTATTTTCCCTTCTATTAAATTGCTTTACCGCCCACACAGGATTAATTTCATTTCCATGGGTGCCTGAAACGATAAGTATTCTTTGAACAGTCATTTTTTCTTAAAAAATAAAATTTTATGCAAAATAAATACCTTATAAAGGCCTCCAGAAAATTCTGGTTTTGGTTTTGGACCCAATTAATGAATGGCTTCGCGCCATCAGATTTACATGGTAATTATAAAAGGCCTAAAGGTATAACAATTGATAGTGAATACGATATTAATAATGAGAGTGGACAAATTTATTTATTGGTAGGGAATTCTTGTCCATGGTGTCAAAGAACTTTACTCGTCCACGAAATAAAACATCTATCTAAAAAAGTTAAAGTTATTTTTTTAAAAGCAGATGTTGAGCATGGCGAATGGATTTTCAATACAAAGATTAAGGAATGTATTAGTCTATCAGATCTTTACAAAAAAGCTAATAAAAAGATTTTTTTTAGAGCGACATTACCTCTTTTAATTAGCTTTGTAAAAGATGAAATAAATATTCTGTCTAATGAAAGTTCACAGATTATAAGGCTACTCAATTCGATAACAATTAAATCAAAATATCAGATTTTAACTATTAAAGACTGTAATAAAAATTTTTTAGATTTAATTAATAACAGCATTAATGATGGAGTATATAAATGTGGTTTCGCCAGAAACCAGTCAGCTTACGAAAAAGCAAGTAAAAATCTTTTCGCAGCTATAAACGAAGTTGAAAATTTACTACAGAAAAACAGGGGGGACTGGATATTTGGCGAAGAGTTAACCTACGCAGATATTTACCTTTTTCCAACGCTTATAAGATGGGAATTGATATATAGCAAACTTTTCAAATGTACTGAAAAAGAACTATCAAGTTTCGAAAAAATTATTGAATGGAGATTAAATTTTTTTAAATTATCTAATGTTAGTAAGACTTGTTTTGGAAATGAATGGAAAAAAGATTACTACAAAGCTTTATTCCCTTTAAACCCAAATCAAGTAATCCCAGTAATGCCATCGCTAGAGGAAATAATGAGATTAGAGTCATAAAAATACTTAACAGAATTTCGGAAAAAAAAAATGATGTTGTAATGAACACTTATTTAGTTTATAGATAATGCAATTTCATTAGAAATTAACTATGTTATGTATGTCTACTAAAGTACGAAAAGCTTAAAATGAAATCCATTGACGAACACATCCAAAAAGATCAATCGGAAATCGAATCTGCAAAAGCAGAGGGCAATCTTCCAAAGGTCAGACATTTAACTGAAGAGCTAAAAGGACTTGAAGAATATAAGGATCATCATCCAGATGATAAGCATGACCCAAATGCCTTGGAACTATTCTGTGATGCAAACCCGGATGAACCAGAATGTCTTGTTTACGATGATTAAGTCTTCTTTTGATAAATTATCCATAAAAAAAGGGCTCTAAAAGCCCTTTTTTTTATTTGTTAATTCTCTTAGTAATCTCTATTAAAGTCGGATGGACTTCCTGTCAGCGAACATACAACAGACTCCTCATTTTTCATTTCCTTGACTTCAACAATTGGTCTTCCCATTTTCTTAAGAACCTCAATATCTTGAATGGTTTGACATCTAGCTATTATTTTTCCTTGTTGATCAAAGCAACTATAGAAATTCATGTTGTATTTAAAGCAGTAACTTATTTATGGCTAATTTTGATTATTAAATCAAGTATATTTTTAACAAAAAAATTTTAAATTTAAGTTAGATCCTTTTCCAAACTTCAGAAAGCAGTGAGGATAAACCTTTTTTTAAAGATGAAGAAATAACTAAAACTTTCTTTTTAGATAAATCTTCCAACTTTTTTATGATTATTTTCAAATAATCATGATCTACCAGCTCCATTTTATTTAAAACTATTATTCTCTCTTTATCTAAAAGACCTTTCCCATATTTTTTTAATTCCTGCTCAATTATCTCAAAATCATGTATGGGATTTTCTGCAATTGAATCAATTAAATGTACAAGTATCTTAGTTCTTTGGATATGCCTTAAAAAATCATGACCTAAACCTACTCCATCAGCTGCACCTGAAATTAATCCAGGGATATCAGCAAAAAGGCAACCATTCCCATCTAGTTTTCTTACAACACCTAAGTTAGGAATTAAAGTAGTGAAAGGATAGTTTGCGATTTTTGGACGAGCTGATGATAGAACAGAAATTAAAGTGCTTTTCCCGGCATTTGGAAGACCAATAATACCAACCTCTGCAAGGAGTTTCAGTTCTAATTGAATATCCCATATCTCACCATCTTTACCTTCAGTGAATGATTCTGGGGCTCTATTTTGATTACTTAAATAGTAAGCATTACCATGCCCACCTCTTCCTCCAATAGCAATAATTAAACTCTGCTTGTCACTAGTTAAGTCACCTAAAATAATGCCGGTTTTAATATCCCTTATTTCTGTTCCACAGGGAACTTTAAGGATTGTATCCTCACCTGAAGCACCCGATCTCTTATTAGGACCTCCTTTACTTCCATCTTCAGCAATTATTTCACGTTTGAATTTGAAATCTAATAATGTTTGGAGATTATTGTCAGCCATCAAAATTATTGAACCTCCTCTGCCACCATTTCCCCCCGACGGTCCTCCAGCAGGAACGAATTTTTCTCTTCTAAATGAAACTATTCCGTTTCCACCTTTTCCAGCTTTAAGAATAATTTTTGCTTGATCAATAAATTGCACTTAATAAACTTATAAAATTGTTTTCTAAGTATTTTAAATTTTATTTTATCCACGCAATACTGCAACCAGGTCCACCTTCGTTGCTGGCAGCATCTTCAATCTTATCAACATAATTCAACCCTGATAACCAATTTCTTAGTCCTTTTTTTAATTTCCCGGTTCCAATTCCATGAACAATCCATAACGGTCCATGAAATTTTCTAATTTTCTCCTCAATAATTATTTCAGCTTCATGGACTCTTAGCCCTCTTACGTCAATTGTATTTTTACTCGTTCTAATTTTAGAAAAAGAAAAATCTTCACCTTTAGACTTGATCTCAATTTTTGACCTTTTGAAATTAGGCTTTTCCCCATTAATGCCTTCAAAGTCATTTACAGATAATGTGCTTCTGAATGAACCACATTTAACTTCGTAAAAACCACCTTTTTTATCTAAATCTACAATTTGTCCCGTACTATTTAGACTTTTAATTTTTACAAAATCGCCTACCTGAGGATTCCATGATATTGGATTTTCAAATTTTTTTTGGGTTAAATGTTCCGTCTCAATTTCCTTTAATCTTTTTCCAATAATTCTCGTGTCCTCTCCATTAACATTTTTATCTCTTAATTTTTTAATCAAATCTATTACCTCCTTTTTTGCGGATACAATATGCTTTGATAATTTAGACCTTTCAAGTTCCTGGATTTTTTCAGCATTTATTTTTTGATATTCATAATTTCTCTTCAGTTCATCATGTAATATTTCAGTCCTTGCAATCAATTCAGCAGCTGCTTCTGCAGAATTTTGTTGTTTAATCCTCTCTTCCTCAAGTCCTTTAATAATATTATTAATATTTTCGACTTCTTTTGGCTTTAAATAATTTGCAGCTTCATTTAGTATATTTTCATGGAGACCAATTCTCTTTGAGATTGATAAAGCATTACTTCTCCCAGGAATTCCCCAGTTGAGTATATATTTTGGCTTCAAAGAATCCTCATCAAAGGCAACAGATACGTTTTCAAATCTGGAGTCATTGTATTTTAAAGCCTTAATATCATCGTAATGTGTAGTTGCTAAAGTGATATCAGATTTATTCGCAAATTCTTTTAATAAAGCCATCGCAAGAGCACTTCCTTCAAGAGGATTTGTACCTGATCCAATCTCATCTAACAAAACAACTGATAATCCTTTCCTATTATCAAGTGAATCTAAAATCTCTTTTATGCGGGATATATGCCCACTGAAGGTAGATAAATTTTCTTCTAATGATTGATTATCACCTATATCCACATATATATTTGGACAAAAAGGGATAATAGGATTATTAGTTGAGGGTATCAATAATCCTGCTCTAGCCATAAGTAAAGACAAACCCAAACCTTTTAAAGCTGCCGTTTTACCTCCAGTATTTGGACCTGTAATAGCCACAACCTTAATATTTCTATTTATATGAAAATCGACAGCCACTGGGGGAGGAGATCCTTTTTTCTTATGTTCCCAAATCAATAAGGGATGAGAAAAACCAATTAAAGAAATAATAGGATTTTTCTCAAATTTAGGAGTTTTGCCTCCAATCCATTTCGAATATCTTGAACGAGTTAGAGCATTTTCTAATCTTAATAAAATGGATGCCATTTCAATAAGATTTTCTGAATTATCATTAACAACTTGGGACCATTTCTTAAGTAATTTAAATTCTTCTGCTGTAATCCTAGCCTCTAAAGAAGCAATCTTATTACCTTTAGTTACTATACTATCAGGCTCAATATATACTGTATTTCCTGAAGATGAAGAGTCATGAATAATGCCTTTAAATTTATCTACATAATTAACTTTCACTGCTAAAACAGGCCTACCATATCGATCTCCAATAGTTGTATCTTGCAAATAAGCTAAATTCTTTTGAATAAATTTCTCGACTAATATTTTTCTTTCAAGTTTCTTAGATAATAATTCTTTTCTAAGAATAGATAGTTCATTACTTGCATTGTCTGAAATCCTTCCATTAGATTCAATGCCTTTTTTAAAAATCGTTTCGATATTCTGATGGTCAATTAAATTTTTTGTAAATGATGAAATATAAGGCCTTTGTTCAAAATCTAATAAGATTTTTTTTAAATTTCTTGCTGCAGCAATTGTTTTCGCTATTTCTAAAAATTCAGAAGATGAAATTACACCTCCCTTGGAACAAATTTCAATATTTCTACTAATATCAAAAACACCAGAAAAACTAATTGATTTATCTAATTTATTTTCTAGCTCATTTATTTCAACAGTTTCATTCAAAAGTCTTTTAGATGCTTCGTATTCTGAAGGAATACTAAAACTTAAAATTGCTCGTTTACCCATTTCCGTTGAGGCGAATGAAGATAAGTGCGTTTTTAATAAATCCCACTCTAAAAGGCTTATAGATTCTTTTTCTAAGGCGTTATTTGAATATAATTTTTTAGAATAACTTTTCTCTTGCATACAAAAAAAGAATCAAACATTTGATTTAATCCCTTCAGGAGGAACATAAAGCATCTCGAGCCAGTTTCCTTCAGTATCCTTCATATAAAAAGATGCTGTTCCATCTCTATGTTCATGTAAAGGACCAACTTTTACACCAGAATTTTTTAAATCATTTTGAATATTTTCCACTTCTTTTTTATTTTCAAAATGAAAAGCAAAGTGAGGTCCCGCATCTTTGTAGCTAGGGCCTAGCAACGCAAGTCCATCTTTCCCTTTACCAGCTTCTAAATAAGACCAATCTTTATCATCCCAAACTAAATTCATACCCAGCTTAATATAAAAAGATTTCGCCCTTTCGAGATTCTCTACTCTAAGTGCAATGTGACCAATCCTATTTACTCCTTGTGAAAACTTCAAAACAAAGCAGTTAATCTATTACTTATCTAAGAATAAACCAAATTTTTGCTAATAATGAGTTTTTAAGAATCCTGCAACCATTGAGATGCATCACAAGCATGATAAGTTAGTATTAATTTTGCTCCTGCTCTTTTAAAACTAAGCAATGTTTCTAATACAATATCTTTTTCGTTAATCCAGTTCTTCATAGCAGCAGACTTTACCATGGAATACTCCCCACTAACGTTATATGCAGCTATGGGTTTATTTGAAAAAGTGCTTAATCTATAAACAATATCCAAGTATGAGATTCCTGGTTTTACCATCAAAATATCAGCTCCCTCGTACTGATCTAATGCATATTCAATTAAAGCCTCTTTTGAATTGGCAGGATCCATTTGATATGTAGACTTATTGTCTGGAATTATTTTTTTACTATTCTCTCTAGGAGCCGAATCTAAAGCAGTTCTAAATGGACCATAATAAGCAGATGAATATTTTGCTGTGTAACTGATAATACCTACATCACTAAATCCTTGACTATCAAGAGCATTTCTGATTGCTCCAACTCTCCCATCCATCATGTCACTAGGGCCAATAAAATCTGCTCCAGCTCTTGCTTGTGTTAAAGCTTGTTTTTTTAAAATTTCGATTGTTTCGTCATTCAATATTTTTCCAGTTTGATCAACTAATCCATCATGACCATCACAAGAGTATGGGTCCAAGGCAACATCTGTCATTATTGCCATTTCAGGAATCTCTTTTTTTAATATTCGAATAGCTTTAGGTATTAAACCATCTTCATTAAAACATTCTGCTCCATCTTCAGTCTTCAAGCTATCGTTAATTTTTGGGAAAAGGACCACACACCTTATTCCCAATTCCCATGCCCTGGTAACTTCCTTGATTAAGCCTTTTATATCCCATCTATAAGTTCCAGGCATTGCCGAAATTTCCTCTTTAAAATCTTTTTCATGAATAAATAATGGATATATAAAATCCGAAGCCCTTAGATGGTTTTCTCTTACCATTTCTCTAATTGCCTCAGTTCTTCTTAATCTTCTAGGACGAATAATAGAATTCATTTGAATATTATTTAAGTTAAAAAATATTTATTTAATACATTAATCGTTCACATCACACTTAAATCAATCAGAAACGTCTTTTGTTCAGGAAAATTAACTTAATTGAAAGTATCATAGAGAATAAAAAGTTACAAAAATATTTTGCTCAAACTTAATTTTTTACAAATTTACGTCATAAAGAGATAATATCTTTTAGTTAATGTATTTACTTAGGAGAGTATCTTTGAAAATAATTAATGGATTTCATTTGAAAAATGTAAGAGGCGATATTCTTGGAGGAATTACAGCCGCAGTAGTAGCTTTACCTCTCGCTCTTGCTTTTGGTAATGCTGCATTAGGGCCTGGTGGAGCAATTTATGGACTATATGGGGCAGTAGTAGTTGGTTTTTTAGCAGCATTATTTGGCGGAACACCTGCTCAAGTTAGTGGGCCTACCGGTCCCATGAGTGTAACTGTTGCTGGTGTAGTGGCTGGTTTAGCAGCAGTCGGAGTCCCAAGAGATCTTTCTGCGGGACAAATTTTACCTCTAGTGATGGCAGCAGTAGTAATTGGTGGCTTGCTACAAATATTATTCGGGATTTTAAAACTAGGTAAATATATTACTTTAGTTCCATATTCTGTTGTATCAGGATTTATGTCTGGTATTGGAGTAATAATCATTGCACTTCAGATTGGTCCATTATTAGGAATTAGCACTCGTGGTGGAGTAGTCGAATCTTTATCTACTGTATTTTCAAATTTCCAGCCAAACGGTGCTGCTATTGGAGTTGCAATAATGACGCTAGGTATTGTATTTCTAACTCCTAGAAAAATAAGTCAGTGGGTTCCTTCTCCTCTCTTAGCACTTTTGATAGTAACTCCAATATCAATATTAATTTTTGGAGATGGAGCCATTGATAGAATTGGAGAAATTCCAAGAGGAGTTCCATCTTTAAATTTCCCAAGTTTTAATCAATATTTTCCAATTATTTTTAAGGCAGGATTAGTCCTCGCAGTACTTGGAGCAATTGACTCCCTACTAACATCTTTAGTAGCAGACAATATATCTCAAACAAAACATAATTCTGATAGAGAACTTATTGGCCAAGGAATAGGAAATGCTGTTGCAGGTCTGTTTTCAGGATTACCTGGAGCCGGAGCTACAATGAGAACAGTTATTAATGTTAAATCTGGAGGATCCACTCCTATTTCTGGAATGGTTCATTCAGTTGTCTTATTGATAGTTTTAGTTGGTGCAGGTCCTTTGGCTGAGCAAATACCAACTGCCTTGCTAGCAGGAATTCTTATAAAAGTTGGTCTAGATATTATTGATTGGGGGTTCTTGAGGAGGGCTCACAAATTATCTTTAAAAACTGCAGTAGTAATGTATGGAGTACTACTTATGACTGTTTTTTGGGATTTAATTTGGGCAGTTTTAGTTGGTGTATTCATAGCCAATATGCTTACTATTGATTCAATAACCGAAACTCAATTAGAAGGTATGGATGAGGATAATCCTTTATCAAAAGATGATCAAGCTAAAAATGCATTGCCTGCTGATGAAAAAGCACTATTAGATAGATGTTCAGGAGAAGTAATGTTATTTAGACTTAAAGGCCCACTTAGTTTTGGAGCAGCTAAAGGTATATCTGAGAGAATGATGCTAGTAAGAAACTACAAGGTTTTGATATTAGATATCACTGATGTACCAAGACTTGGAGTAACAGCGACTCTCGCAATTGAGGATATGATGCAAGAAGCAAAAAATAATTCTAGAAAAGCATTTGTTGCTGGGGCAAATGAAAAAGTAAAGGATAGATTAGCTAAGTTTGGAGTTGAAGGCATCATTGAGACAAGAAAAGAAGCTTTAGAAACCGCTCTGAAAGAAATAGCCTAATAATTTATGGAAATAAATCCAATTCTCCAAAATGTATTAGCCCCGCCAGTTCTTTTCTTTTTAATTGGAGCAATATCAGTACTATTTAAATCTGATTTAGAAATACCAGCTCCATTACCTAAACTCTTCTCCTTATATCTTTTGCTAGCTATTGGGTTTAAAGGAGGTATAGAGATACAGAAAAGTGGGTTTACTGATCAAGTTTTACCAACTTTAAGTGCTGCAGTACTGATGTCACTAGTAATCCCGCTGATTGGATTCTTAATTTTAAGATTTAAGTTTGATGTCTTTAATTCAGCGGCAATAGCAGCAGCATACGGCTCAATAAGTGCTGTTACGTTTATTTCTGCAGAAAGTTTTTTAGAAAGTCAAAAAATAGCTTTTGATGGGTTTATGGTTGGCGCCTTAGCTTTAATGGAATCTCCTGCAATAATTGTTGGATTATTACTTGTGAAATTTGCAGCTCCAAAAAATAGACCAAAATCAAGAAAAATGCATCTAAGCGCAATATTACATGAATCCCTTTTAAATGGATCAGTTTATTTATTGCTTTCAAGCCTAATTGTAGGATTTCTAACTGCTTCAAGTAATCCCTCAGGGGTTACAAAAATGGAGCCTTTTACTGGACAGTTATTCTATGGAGCAGAATGCTTCTTCTTGTTAGATATGGGAATAGTCGCTGCTCAAAGATTACCAAGATTGAAGAATGCGGGTTCGTTCTTGATTGGCTTTGCCATTTTTATGCCTTTATTTAATGCATTTATTGGTGTTTTCGTTGCAAGATTTTTATCTTTAGGACCTGGCAACGCACTTTTATTTGTGGTTTTATGTGCAAGCGCCTCTTATTTAGCAGTTCCTGCAGCGATGAGGATGACAGTTCCAGAGGCAAAATCTAGTTATTATATTTCAACTACACTTGGTCTAACTTTCCCGTTCAATATAGTTCTAGGCATTCCCATATATATGAGTTTAGTAAATACCATTATCCCACTTTCCCCTTTATAAAAATGAAAAGATTAGACTTGATATTTAGTGAAAGAGAACTAGATGCAATCATTAAAACATTAGAAAAAGCTAATGTTCCTGGATATACAGTTATGAAACATGCCACGGGCAGAGGGCCTGAAAGAGTTGTTACTGAAGATATGGAATTTACTGGATATGGATCAAATGCTCATGTAATTGTTTTTTGTGAGCAAGAATTAATAGATAAAATGAGAGATAACATCAGGGACGATTTAAGCTACTACGGAGGTGTCGCATACATTTCTGAAGCAACACCCCTTTAAAATAAAGAAGAAATATATATTTTTAAGAATGAATCCAATCTACTCTTATATTTTTTCTACTATTTAAATATCTATCAATTGACATCGCGGCAATACAACCATCAGAAGCCGCAACGACTGCTTGCTTGAATGGTGTATTTCTTATATCTCCAATAGCCCATACTCCATCAGAATTTGTAGACATAAAGTCATCCACAATGACTCCTCCATCTTCCTTTAAAGCAATTTGATCCCCTAAAAAATCAGTAATTGGCTTTGAACCACTCATATATACAAAGACTCCATCTAAATTTAAATTGATAGGTTTTTCTTCTTGCTTATTTTTCAGAACAATCCCATTAACACCCATATCATCACCCAAAATTTCCAATAATCTTGTTCTACTCCAATGTTTTATATTTGAATTATCCATCAATTCCAAAGCTTCTTCGTTATCTGATTTAGGATCGCTTGATGTAATCCAATGCACAGTTGATGCAAATTTAGTTAAAACAGTTGCCTCTTCAATTGCCTCCTTGTTCACTCCAACAACAGCAACTTCTCTATTTTTATAAAAAGCCCCATCACATGTAGCACAATAACTTACTCCTTTACCAAGAAAATCCGCTTCGCCCTTAAATGATGCAGGCCTACCCATAGCTCCACTTGCAAGTACAAGTGCTCTAGCTTTGAAAGTGCCTTCGGGTGTATAAACCATTTTCCATTCTCCACTAGCATCTATTCCAAAAACTTGTGCTCTTCTATAGTCCGTGCCGTATTGCACAGCCTGTTCTCTCATAAGAGCAAGTAATTTCTCCCCGCTTATATCAACCGGAACACCTGGATAATTAGCTATTTGATGAGTTATTGCTAAGGCGCCTACAGATGGATTTTTATCTAAAATTACTGTCTTTAAATTTGAACGAGATGTATAAAGTGCGCAAGTACATCCGGCAGGGCCTCCTCCGATAATAACTACATCTGACTCAATGATTTCCAATTTAATAAAACTCCTTTTTAGTAGTTAATTAGATGAGCTCTTGGTTAGTAGATATCTTTAATGTAAATACCTAACCTTGTATATAAATATAAGTTAAAAGAAAAAAGATAAAATAGCATAATATAGAAACAAACTTACATAGGAATAATAAAAAAATTAATTATCAAAATGATCAGTTACGTGAAATGTTCTGCATTGATCTATTATTATGTCATATCAAAAAATCAACTGCCGTAGAAACATAATATTTTTCATGACCAACTCTGACTACCTTTTAAAAGCTGCCATTAAGAAAGTAACCGAAAAATTAAACGATATATTGGTTGAAAAAATTGAAGAAGCAACAAATATTGCTCAGGATGCTCCAGAAATTTTCAAAAAAGAATTTGATAGTTTGAAAGAATCCATAATCGAAGAAGCCTCAAGAATGGAGAAAGCCGAAAATATTCAAGAAAATGAGTCTACAAATACTTATCAAGATTCCAAAATAAAAAAAGCTTTAAATGAAATTGAAGGTATCAATAAGCAAATTGATCTCTTTAATAAAAATATAAATAATCAAATTAAATGAGTTATCACATTCTTCATTATCGTTTAAAAAAATTGAAGAGGGCCTTTATTATTTGGATAACTCTGATTTCGCTTTTAATAAATTTGTGGATAGATAATATTAAATTTACAATTTTCCAAACAAAGAGCAATGAAAAAAGGAGGGTCCAAATTAAAAGAGCTAGGTGGTTTACTAATCAATTAATAAAGCTTGGTTCAGCATTTATTAAAATTGGACAATTATTATCAGCGAGACCTGATTTAATTCCTAATACCTGGATACAGGAATTATCTAAATTGCAGGATCAAGTTCCTAATTTTTCATTTGCGCAAGTTGAAGAAACTATAAAAGAAGAACTAGAGTATAAGTTTCACGAAATAGATCAAATCATAGGTGATCCAGTTGGATCAGCATCACTAGCTCAAGTTCATAGGGCGACTTTAAAAGATGGTAAGAAAGTAGTATTTAAAGTTCAAAGACCCAATCTAAAAGAATTGTTTATTATCGATCTAGGTATAATGCAGCAAATAGCAGGATTATTGCAGAAAAATAAGAATTGGAGTCGAGGTCGAAACTGGGTTGAGATTGCTCAAGAGTGTAGGAAAGTTCTAATGAAGGAACTTGATTTTAATTGTGAAGCTCAATATGCAGCAAGATTTAGACAGCAATTTCTTGACGATGAAAATGTTGAAGTTCCTGAAGTAATTTGGGATATGAGCAGTGAAAAAGTGCTTTGTTTAAGTTATCTGGAAGGTACAAAAATAAGCGATTTAGAAAAATTAAAATCACAAGAAATTAATTTACCTAAAATTGCAGAAATAGGTGCCATCAGCTATCTAAAACAATTAGTAAATTACGGTTTTTTTCATGCAGACCCTCATCCAGGGAATCTAGCAGTTTCAAATGAAGGTAAATTGATTTTTTATGATTTTGGAATGATGGGCAATATCTCAAATAATCTTCAGACAAGATTAGGGGGGATGGTTAAGGCTGCTGCATTAAGAGATGCCTCATCACTTGTTATTCAATTACAACAAGCTGGGCTAATTTCAAAAGATATTGATGTAGGACCAGTCAGAAGATTAGTAAGATTGATGCTTAAAGAAGCCTTAACACCTCCATTTAGTCCAAATATTATTGAAAAATTATCTGGAGATTTATACGAACTTGTTTATGAAACACCATTTCAACTACCCGTAGATCTAATTTTTGTGATGAGAGCTCTATCAACTTTTGAAGGAGTTGGTAGAATGCTAGACCCAGGGTTTAACCTTATATCAGTTACCAAGCCTTATTTAATAGAACTCATGACTTCAAATAATCAAACTCCCAACGATTTATTTAACCAATTTGGAAGGCAAGTGGGTGAACTAGGATCTAAAGCTGTTGGAATTCCCAAAAGAATAGATGAAAGTTTAGAAAGATTGGAGCAGGGCGATTTACAATTGCAAATAAGAATGGGAGAGTCTGATAGGCAATTCAAAAAAATGTTCACTGCTCAAAAAACTTTAGGCCATTCAATTCTTATAGGAAGCTTATCAATTGCATCTGCTTTACTTGTAACCAATAAACAAAATAATCTTGCATTGTTGCCACTTTTTTTTGCACTACCCATAAGTATTGATTGGATAAAATGCCAATTAAGTATGAGAAAAGGCTCACGTTTAGAAAAACTTAAGCGATAAAAACTATATATTTTTGGGTCCTAAACCTAAAGCTCCAGCGAATCTTGCTTGATTTCCTAATTCCTCCTCAATTTTTAAAAGCCTATTATATTTTGCAATCCTTTCACTTCTACTCAAAGAGCCTGTCTTGATCTGACCCGATCTTGTGGCGACAGATAAATCAGCAATTGTTGTATCTTCAGTCTCACCACTTCTATGACTAATAACACTTGTGAAACCAGACATTTTAGCTAAGTCAATGGCTTCCAAAGTTTCAGTTAATGTTCCAATTTGATTAACCTTTATTAGGATTGAATTGGCAGATTTTTCCAAAATCCCTTTCCTTAACCTTTCTGTATTAGTAACAAATAAATCATCACCTACAAGCTGAACTTTATTTCCTAATTCTTTGTTTAATTCTGACCAACCCTCCCAATCATCCTCTGCTAAACCGTCTTCTATTGAAACTATTGGATAATTAGAAACTAATCTTGAAAGATATGAGATCATTTCAGAACTATTTAAACTTTGTCCTTCATATTTATAGATACCATCACTATAAAATTCTGTACTAGCAGCATCTAAAGCTAAAGATACCTGCTCACCAGGCTTAAATCCGGCTTTTTGAATTGCTTCTAATAATAAGTCCCCTGCTTCTTCGCTTGATGACAAATTAGGTGCGAATCCACCCTCATCACCTACGGCAGTAGATAAACCTTTTTGATCAAGTAATGATTTTAATGAGTGAAAAATTTCAGTCCCCATTCTTAATGATTCACTGAAATTATTAACTCCATGTGGGACAAGCATAAATTCCTGAAAATCAAGTCTATTTGGTGCATGAGCACCACCATTTATTACATTCATTAATGGTACTGGCAGAAGATTAGATAATGGATCTCCAAGATACCTATATAGAGGAATGTCTAGAGCATTTGCTGATGCTCTGGCAGTTGCAAGACTTACTGCGAGGATTGAATTTGCTCCAAGGTTAGACTTATTAGAAGTTCCATCAATTTCAATCATTAATTTATCTACTGCAGTTTGATCTAAAGCTGACAAACCACATAAAGCCGGGGATATTGTTTCATGAATTTTATTAACAGCATTCAAAACGCCTTTTCCCATATATTTTGAACCACCATCTCTTAATTCATGTGCCTCATGCGCGCCAGTGCTAGCTCCGCTGGGAACAATTGCTTTACCACTTGTACCACATTCTAAAAATACTTCTGCCTCTACAGTTGGATTGCCTCTTGAATCAAGGACTTGCCTTGCTTCAATAGTATCAATAAGAAAATCAATAGTTTCTTTCACAATTAAATCATTACTATCTAAATCCTATTAATAGCTGAACTATTTGGCTAATATCTGAAATATATATTTTAACCAAATATAATTTTTAATTTCAAAAGGAAATTTATATTAGTTAGCGCCTTTTTTAATTCCAAAGTTCCCAAAACCCCTCTCATAATGATATTTTTAGAATTCATCTTACAATTTGAAAATTATTGGATGATTATTTATGCAGATCTTATTTAGAATATTAATTAATAATCAACTATAATTTTTATAGTTTATGAGAGAAACACTTACATCAAGTCCTGAACTTTTTAGCGATATCACTTGGAATCTTCTTTTATTAGGTGAAGAAACAGCAAAAAAATGGGATCATAGCGAATTTAATATTGAACATATAATTCATACATTGTTCTCATCAAGTGAATTCTTTGCTTTCATTGAAAAATTATCAATCGACCAAGATACAGTTTTAGATATAACAGAAGATTTTTTAGAAGAGACACCAACAAATGAGTCAGATATTTTTACTATCGGAGAAGATTTAGAAATTTTATTAGATAATGCGAATCAGATTAAAATTCAATGGGGATCGAGATTAATAGAAATCCCTCATTTACTAATTGCTCTCGGAAGAGATTTAAGAATTGGAAATTATGTTTTTGAAGAAGGCAATCTTTCAGTGGAAAAATTAGAGGAAGAATTAAAATTTTTCCCAAATATCAACCAATCAAAAGATTCTTTTAATTATGAGAACGTAATTGAGATAAATAATCAATCTAATTTTGAATCAAATAAAGAGACTTTATTTAAAGACGAAAAATCTAAAAAAAATATTGTTCCATTACCTAAAAGTGAACTTCAAATTGAAACCAAAAAACAAGTTAAAAAAGATGAAAATGCTCTTTCAATTTATGGAAAAGATTTAACAGAATCTGCTAAAAAAGGCTTACTGGATCCAATTTTGGGAAGAGAAAATGAGATCAATAATTTAATGAGGGTACTCTGCAGAAGAAACAAAAATAATCCTATACTTATCGGTAACCCTGGAGTTGGCAAAACCTCAATTGCAAAATTACTTGCGCAATTAATTGTAGATAAAAAAGTTCCTGATTCTTTAAAAGACTTAAAAATTATTTCACTTGACTTAGGTGCTTTAGTTTCTGGTACAAAATTTAGAGGCCAACTAGAGGAAAGACTAAGCTTAATAATGCAGGAACTAAACAATCCAAGACAAGGAATGATTCTATTTATTGATGAAATTCACTCAATATTAAGTTCTAATAGATCTTCTACCGACATTAGTAATATCTTAAAACCTTTACTAGCTGAAGGAGAACTTAGATGTATCGGTACAACAACACCTGAGAAATTTCGAGAAACTATTGAAAAAGATCAGGCACTGAATAATTGCTTTCAAAAGATAGCTGTTAATGAACCTTCAGTAGAATTAAGCGCAAAAATACTGCAAGGTATCAAAAGGAAATATGAATCACATCATGGCATAAAAATTTCTGAAGAGGCTGTAAATTTTTCCGCAAAATTGGCAGACAGATACATCAGCGATAAATGTCTTCCTGACAAAGCAATAGATTTAATTGATGAAGCAGCTGCACAGTTAAAAATCGAGTCTAATAATAAGCCTCAAATAATTTTGCAACAAGAAAACAAACTTCATACTATCAATGAAAAACTGAATAATTTGCAAGGAGAAAATGTCGAAGCTCAAGAAAAGCTATTCAATATGAGACAACAATCAGAGGCAAAATTGAACGTTCTTATGGAAAATTGGAACAATTTGCGGGAAGAAATGGAGCAATTATCTATTTTGATGAAAGAAGAAGATAAGCTAACCAAACAAATTAAAGATGAATCAAATCGCGAAATTGAAAATGATCTAGATTATTTAGAAAAGCTTGAAGAGGAGTTAAGTGAAATAGAGAATGAAATACAAAAAGTTGAAGAGAACTTTAATAAAATAAAGAAAAATAGAAATTTCCCTTTTAAATATCAAGTTGAACCTGATGATATAGCTGATGTCATCTCAAAAACCACAGGTATTCCAATTTCCAAAGTAATTTCAAATGAACGTAAAAAATTAGTCAATCTCGAATCAGAACTAAGTGAAAAAGTTATTGGACAAGAAACAGCTATAGAAGCTGTTTCTGCTGCAATTAGAAGAGCTCGAGTGGGTATGAAAAGTCCTAAAAGACCTGTCGGATCCTTTTTATTTATGGGACCTACAGGTGTTGGTAAAACAGAATTAGCAAAATCTCTTGCAACAGCTTTATTTGATGAAGAAGATGCACTTTTAAGATTAGATATGAGCGAATATATGGAGAAAAATGCCGTAGCAAGACTTTTGGGAGCACCTCCAGGTTATGTTGGTTATGAAGAGGGAGGTCAATTAACTGAAGCTGTAAGACGTAAACCCTATTCAGTAATACTCCTTGATGAGATAGAAAAAGCACATACAGAAGTATTTAATATCCTTTTACAAGTCTTAGATGAGGGAAGATTAACGGACTCTCAAGGAAGGACCGTAGATTTCAAAAATACCGTAATCATTATGACAAGTAACCTAGCTGGTAAATCTATACTGGAGTATTCGCAAAAGATTTCTAAAAGTGAGGAAAATCCAGAAAAAAGTCGACAAACACTAGATGATTCCATTAGTAAGGCATTGTCTTCAATTTTTAGACCTGAGTTTTTAAATAGAATTGACGAAGTAATAAAGTTTAATCCATTATCTATTGATCAACTTCAAAAAATAATAATTTTACAAACAGAAGATTTAAAAAACCTGCTACTTGAACAGAAAATAAATATTACTATGGATAAAAAAGTTATCAATAAAATTGCAAATGATTCTTACGAACCGGAATATGGTGCTAGGCCACTTAGCAGGGAACTTAGAAGACAAATAGAAAATCCCTTGGCTGCAAAACTGTTAGAGGATAACTTTAAAAACAAAAAAAATATCACAATTAAACTTAACCCCGCTAAAAAGGATGAGATTGTTTTTAAACCTAGCTGAGGAGTAAATCAATAAGCTAAAATAAATTTAAAGCGTAAAGCTTAATTCAAAAAAATCTTGTGACAAGTCCTACTACTAACCAAGAACCTCTTAAAAAAGATTCACCTCAAATAGAAGAGCCTAAAGAAAAGAGTAATTTTTTTAAGTCTACCTATGATGAGCTTAAACTCGTCGTATGGCCAAACAAACAACAACTTTTTAGCGAATCGGTTGCGGTTATAATTATGGTATCCTTTTCTGCCGCAGCAATAGCATCTGTGAGCAGATTCTATGGATGGGCAGCTTCGCAAATTTTTGGTTGAATTACCCTCAAATATACACTTTAAAAAGACCCTAACTAAGTATCCAGAAAAAATGAGTGATGAATTAACTACAAACCTTGCTTCTTCAAAAGCAAATACTAATATCGCGAGATGGTATGCAATACAAGTAGCATCAAGCTGCGAAAAAAAAGTAAAAGCGACTCTTGAGCAAAGATCAGTAACTTTGGGCGTTAATAATCGAATCATTGAGATTGAAATCCCCCAAACTCCCGGAATAAAATTAAAAAAAGATGGTAGTAGGCAAACTACTGAAGAAAAAGTTTTCCCAGGTTATGTTCTCGTAAGAATGATACTGGATGAAGATACAATGATGGCTGTAAAAAGTACTCCAAATGTAATTAACTTTGTTGGTGCTGATGACGGTAGAGGTAGCGGAAGATCAAGAGGTCATATCAAACCTAGACCACTTTCCAGACAAGAGGTTAATAGAATCTTTAAGCGTGCATCAGAGAAAAAAGCTGTTATCAAATTAGATATTGAAGAAAAAGATAGAATCATAGTTACTAGTGGTCCATTCAAAGACTTCCAGGGAGAAGTTATAGAAGTATCTGGAGAAAGAAATAAATTAAAAGCATTACTTTCAATATTTGGGCGCGAGACTCCTGTAGAATTAGAGTTCTCCCAAATCAATAAGCAAAACTAATTTCTAATTAGTCTTGTTTATCAAGTAAAATTATGATTTTCTACCTCAGCTTAAATTCTTTAATCTAATGGCAAAAAAAATTGTTGCAGTTATTAAGCTTGCTCTGCAAGCCGGCAAAGCAAATCCCGCTCCCCCTGTAGGTCCAGCTTTAGGACAACATGGTGTCAATATCATGGCATTTTGTAAAGAATACAATGCAAAGACACAAGATAAAGCAGGTTTTGTAATTCCAGTGGAGATTTCTGTTTTTGAAGATAGAAGCTTTACTTTTATTACAAAAACACCCCCTGCTTCTGTTTTAATAACAAAAGCAGCGGGTATAGAAAAAGGATCAGGTGAATCTGCAAAAGGCTCTGTTGGGAATATAAGTAAAGCTCAATTAGAAGAAATAGCCAAAACTAAGCTTCCTGATCTAAACTGTTCTAGTGTTGAATCAGCAATGAAAGTAATTGAGGGTACTGCTCGTAATATGGGCGTCTCCATAACTGATTGAGTTCAAGACAAAATTGCTCACTATTTAGGGGAGGTTAGTTAATAACCGTTTGTACCCAATATTATTATGAAAAAACTATCCAAAAGAATGGCGGCTCTATCAACAAAGATAGAAGATCGCATTTACGCACCACTTGAAGCTCTTAGTATTATTAAGGAAAATGCTAACGCAAAATTTGATGAAACTATTGAAGCACATATACGTTTAGGTATTGATCCAAAATATACTGATCAACAATTAAGGACCACTGTTGCATTACCACATGGTACTGGCCAAAGCATCAAAATTGCAGTAATTACAAGCGGTGAGAATGTATCAAAAGCTAAGGCTGCTGGTGCAGATTTATTTGGCGAAGAAGATCTTGTCGAAAGCATAAACAAAGGAAATATGGATTTCGATCTTCTAATCGCAACTCCAGATATGATGCCAAAGGTTGCAAAATTAGGAAGAGTTTTAGGACCTAGAGGTTTAATGCCTAACCCTAAAGCTGGGTCAGTAACTAATGATATTGCTAATGCAATAAAAGAATTCAAAGCTGGTAAGCTCGAATTCAGGGCAGATAAGGCAGGTATCGTTCATGTCCGCTTTGGAAAAGCAAGTTTCACTAAAGAGGCTCTATTTGACAATTTAAAAACTTTACAAGAATCAATTGATAAAAATAAACCAAGTGGAGCTAAAGGAAAGTATTGGAAAACTTTTTATGTAACTTCAACAATGGGGCCGTCAGTTCAAGTAGACATAAATGCTGTACAAGATTATCAACCTGAAGGTTAACTCTTTGTTGTATAATATATATTGCAATAATACGGCCAAAGAAAGTAGGTTTATTTAGTCATTCTAAATTTTTAATTCCTACCGAGGACTCGTCTTAATTATTTCTTTTTGGATCTAATAAAAGCGGCCTCTTTTAAAAAGGACTTTGCCGCATTTCCTGCTCTCCCTAAATTACGATCCAAAAAACATCAATGGGCCGAACACTAGAGAATAAGCAACAAATCGTTACTGAGATTAAATCTCTATTAAACGACTCGGAAATGGCTGTAGTTCTTGACTACAAAGGTTTAACTATCAAAGAGATGTCAGATTTGCGATCTAGATTGCAAACTACTAACGGCATCTGCAAAGTTACTAAAAATTCATTAATGCGTAAAGCTATTGATGGAGATAGTAATTGGATTGATCTTGAATCTTTACTGACCGGAACAAATGCTTTTGTCTTAATTAAAGAAGATGTTGGTGGTGCTGTAAAAGCGATCCAATCTTTTCAAAAAGACACCAAAAAATCCGAAACCAAAGGAGCTTTATTTGAAGGCAGACTTCTTAGCGATTCTGAAATAAAAGAAATTGCAAGTCTTCCATCTAAAGAAGTATTGATGGCGAAAATTGCTGGCGCTCTAAATGGCTTAGCAACAAAAATTGCGATCTCTATCAATGAAGTACCTTCTGGACTTGCTAGATCACTTAAACAACATTCTGAAAAATCAGAATCTTAAACTCAAACCCTAATTAACTTTTAAGAAAATGTCCGCAAAAACCGAAGAAATTCTTGAATCATTAAAATCCCTATCACTTTTAGAAGCATCTGAGCTTGTAAAGCAAATTGAAGAAGCTTTTGGTGTATCTGCTGCAGCTTCTGCAGGTGTAGTAATGGCAGCTCCAGGAGCAGCTGGAGGTGACGGAGATGGGGCCGCTGCTGAAGAAAAAACTGAATTTGATGTAGTTCTCGAAAGTTTTGATGCAGCTGCAAAAATCAAAGTCCTTAAGGTTGTGAGAAATGCCACAGGTCTAGGTCTTGGCGATGCAAAAGCACTTGTTGAAGCTGCACCAAAAACAGTAAAAGAAGGAATTGCTAAAGCTGATGCTGAATCTTTAAAGAAAGAGATTGAAGAAGCTGGCGGTAAGGTTACACTTAAGTAAGAAGATTTTTTCAAGCCGATACATTTAATATCGGCTTCAAAAATTATGAATAGTGATAGTTTTGCAATTGAAGCCGCAACTGATGGAGCCTGCAGTGGTAACCCTGGTCCTGGTGGTTGGGGTGGTCTAATAATTTTTGATGACAACAGTGAATTAGAAATTGGTGGTTCCGAGCAAAATACCACTAATAACAGAATGGAACTAACTGCGGCTATAAAAACACTTGAGAAATTAAAAACCTATAAATTAAAAGAGAACTTTAAATTAAGAACTGATAGTAAATATGTTATTGAAGGGTATACAAACTGGATTAACAATTGGAAGAAAAATGGATGGAAAACAAGCGCAGGAAAATCAGTTCAAAATCTTGATTTATGGCAAAAAATTGATCAATTAAGAATTAATGGTCTTGTAATGGAATATGTTAAGGGACACAGCGGTGACAAACAAAATGAAAGGGTTGATAAAATTGCAACTAATTACAGCAAAGGTATATCTATAGAAAATAACTTAAAAAAAGCAGAATCCTCTGTTGATTTTTTTGAAAAAAATGCACCTGCAGAAATTCAGCTATTATTTTCCCGCAATGAATTAATTGAAAAATTTGCAGAAAAAAAGTACCTTTTAAGTTCACCTGAACTAAACACCTTATTAGGTGAAGAAAACCACTTAAAGATAAAACAATATTCACTTTTTGAATGGCGTAATTGGAGATTGATTCCTAAAGATAAAAAATATTGGATAATAGAAAAAAAAGAAGCCTAATTTTTTATGAATGTACAGAAGGGGATATTTAAAAATCTTTATAAAAACTTGATTACCCCTGTATTAAAAAAAGACTCTGGAATTGATGCAGAATACTTAACAAATTTATCTCTTAGCCTCCTATCATTCAGTTCAAGAAAATATAATTGGCCTGTAGTTTCTTCTATCTTAAAAAATCTAAATAAAGAGTTTTCTGTAGTTGATAAAAGGTTAACTCAGAACATATGTGGAATAAATTTTTGTAATCCAATTGGTTTAGCTGCGGGTTTTGACAAAAATGGAAATGCCGCAAATATATGGAAAGATTTTGGTTTTGGATTTGCTGAACTTGGAACGGTAACTAAATTTGCTCAGAATGGAAATCCCAAACCAAGGTTATTTAGATTAGCAGAAGAAGAGGCAGCATTAAATAGAATGGGTTTCAATAACAATGGTGCTGAAAATCTAGTTAAAAACTTTGTCAAACAAGGAATTGAGTTTAAAAAAAATAGACAGAATATTTGTTTAGGGATAAATTTTGGTAAGTCTAAAATTACAGATTTATCTCAAGCAAAAGATGACTATTTAACTTCTCTAAGATTATTAATTCCATATTGTGATTATGCAGCAATAAACGTAAGTTCTCCAAATACTGAAGGACTAAGAAAATTACAAGATCCAATTCTTCTAAAAGAACTTATTAAAGAAATTAAAAACTTACCCAGTTGTCCACCATTATTTGTCAAAATTGCACCAGATCTAAGCTTTAAAGATATTGAAGATATTTGCCAATTAATTATCGAGGAAAACATCGATGGAATAATTGCTACCAACACTAGCATAGATAGATTAGGTCTTGAAAATAGAAAGATCATGCAAACCGGATTATTACTTTGTGAAGAGAATGGAGGATTAAGTGGAAGGCCTTTACAAAAAAAAGCAAATCAAATAATAAAACATATTCATAATATTGATAAAAAGATTATTTTAATTGGGGTTGGTGGAATAGATAGTCCTGAGTCAGCATGGGAAAGAATTTGTTCTGGAGCATCATTAATTCAACTTTATACAGGATGGATATATAAGGGTCCACAATTAGTACCCGATATACTTCAAGGAATTATAAAGCAACTAAATATCCATAAATTATCAAATATAAAAGAGGCCATTGGATCAGATCTAAAATGGATTGAATAAAAAAAGAAAATGAATAATGAATAAACAGGAACCTAATGATTACGAAATACTAACCATGCAATCATCAAACCTAAGACATGGGGGAAACGTATATGCAATAGCAAAGAAATTAAATTTATTACCCTCTGAAATTATTGACGCAAGTGCCTCATTAGTACCATTTGATCCTCCTCAGATACTAATAGATTCATTAAATGAGGAAATTAAGAATATTGGATTTAGATATTACCCTGAGAGAAACTTAAGTGATTTGAGAGAAATAATTGGTAAATTTCATAGGATAAATCCAGACAATATATTGCCTGGGAATGGAGCTTCTGAGCTAATAACCTGGGCAGGTTACGAAGCATCCAAATTTGGAATAAGTTGTATTCCTTCTCCATCCTTTGTTGATTATGAAAGATCTTTAAATTGTTGGAATAGCAATTTAATACATTGCGAATTACCAAAAAACTGGAATGATATTTTTCCTCAATCATTTCCGCTTCATCCAAAAGGTGATGTTATTTGGATAACAAATCCACATAACCCTACCGGCCAATTATGGGAAAAGAATTCATTGGAGGAAGTTGTGAAAAAATATAAATTAGTTATCTGTGATGAAGCTTTCTTGTCAATAACACCTAATGGAGACAAAGAATCTTTAATACCATTAACCCAAAGATTTGATAATTTATTAGTCTTAAGAAGCTTGACCAAAATCTTCAATATTCCTGGCCTTAGATTAGGTTACGTTATTGGCTCATCGAAAAAACTTAAACAATGGGAAATAAATAGAGATCCTTGGCCTTTAAATTCCTTTGCTATTAAAGCCGGAATTGATCTACTCAGTAATAAGAAATTCTATGAACAGTGGACAAAACAGATTCATAGCTGGATAAATATTGAAAAAAAGAGAGTATTTGGAAAATTATCAAAAATAGAGAACCTTAAAGTTCATAACTCTTCAACCAACTTTTTTTTAATAGAAAGTAAAACATCCTTGTCGCCAAATATAAAATACTTAGAAAATAAGGGGATATTGCTTAGAGAATGTACTTCATTTAAATTTCTCGATGATAAGTGGGCAAGAATAAGCTTACAGAATAGGGAAAATAACACTCTTTTATGTAAAGAAATTCAGAATTCCTTTAGAAAATAATTAATAAATTTTATAATCTCATTTTTAGATTTAATTTTATTATTATTTTCCATGTTCCTCTTCATGAGATCTAATATTTCATAATGATTTTTACCCTTTTTTGATTTTATTTTAAAAATTCTTTCTAGAGTTTCTTCAAAAACTTCTTTAGAAATTTTATTCTGATTGATTAAAACTGAGCCTCCATTTTCAGCGAGAATCATTGCATTTTTCTCCTGATGATTATTTTTAGAATCTGGATATGGAATTAAAATAGAAGGTTTTTCAGCCTCTATTAGTTCATTGATTGTTCCTGCACCGGATCTCGATATTACAAGATCACAGTTTTGTATTAAAGCTGCTATTTCATTAGTAAATTTCTTTTGAATATAATTTTTGGAGTTTTTTACATAAAAAGTTTGTTGATTAGATTCCCCAATAATATGGACTATACGAAACTGTTTTTTTAATAAAAATTCCAGAGATTCGTTAAGAATTTGATTTATAGCTTTTGCTCCTTGACTACCTCCCATAACAATCAAAAGAGGTCCTTTTCCTTTTGGAACCCATTCTGGCAAGGGATTAGATTTATAGAATTGTTCTCTTAAAGGGGTACCAGTGAAAATAGTTTTACAATTTCTTAAATAAGAATTTGTATTATTAAATCCTAGAAGAACATAGTTACACAAAAAACCAAAATATTTCGTGACCATTCCTGGAATTAAATTTGATTCATGAATAATGACAGGTATCTTCAGAAATTTTGAAGCAACAATAGTGGGGGCAGAGATATAACCTCCAGTCGTAAAAACCAAGTTAATTTTTTTTTCTTTTAAGATCCTAATTATTTGGAAAGTTGACATTAAAATTTCTATATATTGATAAAACAAAAAAATATTTTTTCTTGGTGTCTTTATACTCAAAGTCCTCAAATTATATTTTTTGGGAATTAAATTGGCATCAAGTCTTTGGTTAACACCCAACCAATGTATATTCCACTTATCTTCTACGTCTTTAGAGACTGCTAACGCTGGGAAAATATGCCCCCCTGTCCCACTGGCTGCGACTAATAAATTATTTTTTTTAGACATAAAAACTTAAATTAGTAGAATAAAAACAATAAATGATAAATATGTATGTTTAATTTAAACTTTTTCAGAAATATAGGTTTCCCTCTCTACTTATTTATTTATCTCATTATTCCCTATTCAGCAATAACGCAAACTTTAAAAGTTGATTTTATAAGAAATCTAGAAACCTCATTAAATAAGAGAAACTTAGAGTTTATTAGAAAAAATTTTAGAAATGATGAAAACAAGAATATACCAAAACAGTTTTCAAAAATTATCAATGATTTTCCTGATAGCAAATGGAAAATCAAAAGATTAAAATCAAATATTCCAAATAAAGAAATTTTGAGAATAAAAGTTTTAGGAAAAAAAATAGTTAATGGAGAAATCCATATACTCGAATCCAATTTCGATTATGTTTTTTCAGTTCTAAATGGAACAATTGATGAAGGTACCATTAAAAATTTATTCACCACAATAAGAAATGATGATAAGAAGATAGATATTAGTTTTAAAATCCCTGATAAAGTTCTTACTGGATCAAAATATGACATTGATATCATTATAAACAAGCCACTTGAAGAAGTGATTATTGCTGGAGCAATAAAACCTCATCAAGTAAATTCATTTTTTGAACAAGAAATATTATTGGAGCCATTGCCATCTGGGGGAATTTTTAAAATGACAAGGGCACCTTCAAAACCAGGAATACAGATATGGTCAGGAATTATTGCTCATCCTGAGGGGATAATTACTTTCACAAAGAGTATTGATATTGTTGAAAAGATATAGCCTAAGCGTCGTTTAAAGCAGCTACACCAGGTAAAGTTTTACCTTCTAAAAGTTCCAAACTTGCTCCACCTCCAGTAGATATGTGTGACATTTTCTCAGCTAATCCTGCTTTCTCTACTGCTGCGACTGAATCTCCACCACCAATTATTGTGCAAACTTCAGAAAAGGCACTTAAGTCAGCAAGAGTCGTAGCTATTGCATTTGTACCGTCTGCAAATTTATCAAATTCAAAAACTCCCATTGGACCATTCCAAATAATTGTCTTACATTCTGCAAGAGCATTCTGAAAAACTTTAATGGAATCTGGACCAATATCGAGACCCATCCAATTCCCACTAATTGAATCAATTTGAGATATCTTACTATTGGCTTCCGGAGAAAATTCATCAGCTAAAACAACATCAGTAGGTAATAATAATTCTACCCCTTTTGCTTTCGCTTTTGCTTCTAAATCTTTAGCAAGCTCGAGTTTATCTTCTTCTACAAGGCTCTTTCCGACATCTAAACCTCTAGCTTTATAGAAAGTGAAAATCATACCTCCACCAATCATGATTTTGTCACACTTATCTAGCAAAGAATCAAGTACTCCAATTTTGCTACTAACCTTTGATCCTCCAACTATTGCTGCCAATGGACGCTTTGGGGAATCTATTGCTCCTTGTAAGTATTTCAATTCTTTTTCTAGAAGGAATCCAGCTACTGAAGGACTTAAATAATTAGTAACACCCTGAGTGGAAGCATGAGCTCTATGAGCGGCACCGAAAGCATCATTTACATACATATCTGCATGAGATGCTAGTTTTTTAGCAAACTCCAGGTCGTTCTTTTCCTCTTCACCAAAAAAACGAACATTTTCAAGTAAAAGAACATCTCCATTAGATAAGCTATTTGATTGTGTAATTGCTTCATCACCAATACAACTGTTGGTAAGAGCAACATTTTGCCCCAACAATTCACTTAATCTTGCTGCTACTGGAGTTAATCTCATTTTTTCATTTACTTGACCCTTTGGTCTACCAAAATGAGCAGCTAAAATAACTTTTGCAGAATGATTAATAAGATATTCAATCGTTGGGATCGCTGCACGAATACGCGTATCGTCAGTTATTTGACCATCTTCATTTAATGGAACATTAAAATCTACCCTTACAAGAACTTTTTTTCCTTCTAAATGTGTCTTATCAAGACTGGAAAGAGATAACTTTGACATTAAACAAACTTAATTTTTAATCTTAAGACCCTAACGTTTATTTGGGCTTATTGGGTTAAAAAGTAGTTACTGTTACCTATGACTTAATAAATTTTAAGAATTAACGATTATAAAAATTTTTTAGTTATTAAATTTATACTAAACTTTAGAAGTAAATACTTTTGAAACTTATAAAAACTAAAAGGAATACAAAATTTTATTTAATTTATTGAAGTGGACATACCCAAAATTCAATGGTACCCCGGCCATATCGCAAAAGCAGAAAAGAAATTATCTGAAGTTATCAATAAAGTAGATTTAGTTATAGAAGTTAGAGATGCACGAATTCCTTTATCAACAGGACATCCACACTTAAATAAATGGATAAATAATAAAAAACATATTCTTGTTATTAACAGATCAGACATGATCTCCTCTAATACAATCAATAGTTGGAATAAATGGTTTAATGCTAAAGATCAATATCCTCTTTGGTGTGATGCTAAAAGAGGAATAGGTATTAAAGAAATTTGTAAGTCAGCCAAAGATTCTAGGTCGTCGATCGACGACAGAAGACTCTCTAGAGGAATGCGAATTAGGCCAATTAGAGCGCTTACACTTGGTTTCCCAAACGTAGGGAAGTCAGCATTAATTAATAGAATTGCAAAAAAAAGAGTTGTAGATAGCGCTAGGAAAGCAGGTGTGACACGCAATTTAAGATGGATAAAATTAGAAAGTGGTATAGATCTGCTAGATGCTCCTGGTGTTATACCTCCAAATTTAGAAGATCAAAAATCAGCACTTAATCTTGCACTCTGTGACGATATTGGTGAAGCTGCTTATGAAATAGAAAGTGTCGCAATTGGATTTATCAAAACTATATCCATTCTCAACAAAGATAAGAATGCGAATATCTCTGTTAAACAAATATCTAATAGATATGGAGTTGATATTGCAAAAGGCTTTAAGAATCCTTCTGCTTGGATCGACGAAGCAGCTTCAAAACATACTTCAGGCGATAAAAGGAGAATGTCTCATAAGTTATTGGAAGATTATAGAAATCAAATGCTGGGTAAAATTGCTTTAGAAGTCCCATTATGGAATTAAATAATCAAAATTCTTTCGGCATTGGAGAAGGTGAGCTTATAGAAATTATTTATGAGCTACCTCTTCCTATGAGGCTAGACAGATGGTTGGTAAGTAAAAGGCCAGAGCAAAGTAGAGCAAGAATTCAACATTTTATAAATTCAGGTTTAGTACTGGTAAACTATAGGACCGCGAAAGCAAAGACCCCATTAAAAAATGGCGACAATGTTCAAATATGGATGCCTCCTCCAGAACCTCTTATTTATTTGAAACCTGAAAAAATGGATTTAAATATCCTTTTTGAAGACGAGCACATCATAGTAATTAATAAACAATCAGGACTAATTGTTCATCCAGCCCCTGGACACAAATCTGGAACTTTAGTGAATGGATTACTTTTTCACTGTAAAGATCTACCTGGAATTAATGGGAAACTAAGACCTGGTATTGTTCACAGATTAGATAAAGATACCTCCGGATGTATGGTTGTTGCAAAAAGCCAAGAGGCATTAGTAAATCTCCAGAAACAAATTAAAGAAAAAATAGCATCACGCGAATATATTGCAGTAATTCATGGAGCACCGAATTCTGAAGAAGGCCAAATAGTGGGAAACATTGGCAGAGATAAATTAAATAGATTGAAATATAAAGTAGTTGAAGAAACTTCAGGAAGGTATGCCTGTACCTATTGGAAATTAGAAGAAAGATTTGGCAATTACTCATTAATGAGTTTCAAACTAGATACGGGGCGAACGCATCAAATAAGAGTACATTGCGCTCACATTAATCATCCAATTGTGGGTGATCCGTTATATGGAAGATGTAAAAAACTACCATGTAAATTAGATGGCCAAGCTTTACACGCCATTAAGCTTGGACTTATACATCCAATAAATGGTAAAGAAATGATATTTGAATCAGAATTACCATTAGATTTTCAAAAATTACTAGGTGTTCTTAAAGTTAAATAAGATTCAAAGAGGAATTTAGAAGCGATTTTGTATACGTGTTTTGAGTTTTAGTGAATATTGTAGAACTTTCTCCTTCATCAACTATCTTTCCGTGATTCATAACTAACAACCTATCACAAAATCTTTTAGCAATGCCCAAATCATGAGTAATAAAGATAATCGTTAAATTCATTTTTTCTTGCAAGACTCTAAGTAATTCAAGAATCTCTATTTTTACTGAAGCATCCAACATATTAACGCTCTCATCACAAATCAAAATTTTTGGTTTCAACAATAGCGCTCTGGCTAATGAAATTCTTTGCAATTGACCACCAGATAATTGGCTAGGATAAGAATTAAAAAAATCATTATTTAAGGGAAGATTCAAATTTCTAAACATCAATTTTATTTCTTTTTCGATTTTTCTTTTATCTGAAATTTTTTGAATAAAAAATATATCTTCCAAAATACTTTTAATTGTCATTTTCGGGTTCAAACTTGAAAAAGGATCTTGAAAAATAATTTGAACTTTATTGTTCTTTGTAAAAGCTTTATTTTTTTTCGATGCATGATTTTTATCATAAATCTTGATTTCACCACCTCTTACTTTAAGAAGTCCAATTAAAGCCCTACATAATGTACTTTTACCGCTCCCTGAAGAACCAACTATTCCAAGAGTCTCATTCTCATATAACTTGAAACTAACTTCATTTAAAGCCTTATTCCATTTATTAATGAAAATTGAAGAATTTAATTTATACCAATGTCTTAGGTTATTTACCTCTAGAACGACCTGATCTCGAGCATTATTTTTAGTATTTGGTTCTAATACTATTTTTGAAGCATTTACTAACTTTTTCCCGATATCTGATTTTGGTGATTGAAAAATATCTAATATATTCCCTTTTTCGACAATCGATCCCTTTTCAATTATTGCAACTTTTTTACACCACTTTGCTGCAAGATTAATATCATGACTAATTAAAATTAAAGTTGTATCAAATTCATTACATAGATGAATTATTTCTTGCATAATTTCAAAACTTATTTTGGTATCTAAGCTTGTTGTAGGTTCATCAGCTATTAATAATTTAGGTTTCAAAGCAAGTGCCATTGCTATAGCAACTCTCTGTCTCATTCCGCCGCTAAATTGATGTGGGAAAGAATCAAGTCTACTTTCTTCAATTCCGACTTTTTGAAAAACTTCTCTTACTAATTTTTTAATAGCTAAAGATGATTTAGTTTGATCATGTGTTTTAAATAATTCATATAAATGATCCCCAACTCTCATTAGCGGATTAAGTTTTTTTATAGAGTCTTGATAAATAAATCCAAAATTCTTTCTTCTAAATAATTGTGCATCTTTGTTGTTTATTTTCCTAGGATCTACATTAGAAATCGATAGATACCCCTTAGAAGTAGCCTTTGCAGGCAATATATTTACTAATGTTTTTGCAAATGTGGTCTTTCCACATCCAGAAGGTCCTATTATGGCCAAATGATCTCCACTATCTATTTCCAAATTGAAATTTTTGATAATAGGTTGCTGTTTTAGACCATATTTAACAGTAAGATTTTTAACTACAATAATTTTTTCTTTATTTTTTTCCATGATTTATAGCAAATTTTTCTAGACATAAATAAAATACATCTAAAGCAATATAAAATGTCCGAGGCAGCTGCAAATTCAAAAGAAAAAAACGAAATTGAAGTTTCCAAAACTATTTTGCCTGAAAATAAAAAATATGAAAGTGAATCTTTGAATTATCAAATAAACATTCCCGATTGGCTTCTTAAAGATATTCATAATTTTGAAAAATCAAATAAAGAAAATGATGAGAATCAAAACCTTATAGTAAAGGCTTTTAAACTTGCTTATAAAGCTCATGATGGACAATTCCGTGCGAGCGGCGAGCCATACATTATCCACCCAGTTGCTGTTGCGAATCTCCTTAAAGAAATAGGTGCTAGTTCATCTGTTATTGCTGCAGGCCTTTTACATGATGTAGTTGAAGATACGGGCATTGATTTATCCGAAATAGAAACAAATTTTGGATTAGAAGTAAAAATACTTGTAGAGGGTGTAACAAAATTAGGCGGCATTCACTTTAACAACAGGACTGAAGCACAAGCTGAAAATCTTAGGAAAATGTTTTTGGCTATGGCCAGCGATATCAGAGTTGTCTTAGTTAAGCTTGCAGATCGACTTCATAACATGAGAACAATTGAATGGCTAAATGATGAGAAAAAACTAAGAATAGCGAGAGAAACAAGAGAGATTTATGCACCATTAGCTAATCGATTAGGAATAAACAGATTTAAATGGGAATTAGAAGATTTAGCTTTTAAATTCCTAGAGCCTAAAGAATATCTAGATCTTAAAGATCAAATCGCCGTTAAAAGAAGTGATAGAGAAAAAAGATTAAAAGTAACTTTAAATCTTATGAAGGAAAACTTGATTTCAGCGGGTTTGAAAAATTTTGAAATAACAGGAAGGCCAAAACATCTTTATGGCATCTGGAGCAAAATGGAAAGACAACAAAAGCATTTTCACGAGATTTATGATGTTGCTGCCCTAAGAATTATCGTGGACAATTCAGATAGTTGTTATAGAGCTTTAGCAGTTGTTCATGATACTTTCAAACCAATTCCAGGTAGATTTAAAGACTATATAGGATTACCAAAACCCAATGGATATCAGTCCTTACACACTTCTGTGATTGGAAGACATCGACCTATTGAAGTTCAAATTAGAACTACTTCAATGCATCAAATTGCTGAATATGGTATTGCCGCTCATTGGCAATATAAAGAGGGTGGTTCTCCTGCTAAAAGTAATGCCGAGAGATTTAATTGGCTAAGACAATTAGTAGAATGGCAACAAGAAGGTAATGAAAGGGATCATAATGATTATTTAGCTTCAATTAAAGAAGATTTATTTGATGAAGAAGTATTTGTAATCACTCCAAAAGGAGATGTTGTTGGTTTAAGGAAAGGATCTACCGCGATAGATTTCGCCTACAGAATCCATTCTGAAGTTGGAAATCACTGTAATGGAATAAGAATTAATGAAAAGCTTTCTCCATTATCTACAGCACTTCAAAATGGTGACTTCATAGAAATTTTGACAAGTAATAATGCTACTCCAAGCTTGGATTGGCTGAACTTTGTAGTTACGCCAACTGCTAAAAATAGAATTCGCCAATGGTATAAGAAAAGCCATCGTGATGAAACGATTAAAAGAGGTAGAGATTTACTCGAAAAAGAAGTAGGTAGAAATGGTTTTGAAGCATTACTTTCTAGTGAAGCCATGAAAAAAGTTGCAAATCGATGCAATTTAAAAACTACTGAAGACCTTCTTGCATCTCTTGGTTTTGGTGGTTTAACTTTGCATCAAGTATTAAACAGACTAAGAGAAGAAATAAAATTACAGACGGAAGATGTAAAAAATGATTCTGACTCTGAAATAGCAAAATCTCTTAAAAGTAATAATAATTTATCCACTAATCAATCTAATACAACAGCTAAATCACCAATTTCCGGGATAGAAGGTCTTGATTACAGAATAGGTAAATGCTGTTCCCCACTCCCAGGAGAGGATATTATCGGAACTGTGTCGCTCGGCAACCATGGGATAACTATACATAGGGAAGATTGTGAAAATGTAATACCAATTCCAATAGAGAGAAGATTACCTGTCGGTTGGAATCAAGATAATAAAACTGGCGATAATAAGTTTCCAATTCAGCTACGAATAGAAGTAATTGATCGAGTTGGAGTTCTTAAAGATATTCTTATGCGGTTATCTGATAAAGGTATAAACGTTAGTGATGCCAATGTTAAAACTGCTTATGGTAAACCAGCTATTATAAATCTTTGTGTAGGTCTTGAAAGTTATAATCAACTTCACAAAACAATTGAACAAATTAAATCAATGGCAGATGTTTTAAATATTGCCAGAGTTGGACAAAGTTAATTTTAAAATCAGATCAATCTATCTTTTACTTTTTATCTTGTAGATAAAGAAAACAATACTGCCGCAAATCAAAGCTAATAAAATACCTACACAAGATGAACCTAAGAGTAATTTTAAGGAAAAAATTCTACCTTGTTTCCATAAGTCATCAATAACTAAACTTTCTTCAAGAATTTTATTAGAAGGATTATTTAAAAAAATCGAACCAACTTTATAGTTAAAATAATAAAGTGGAATATAAGTAAAAGGGTTGCTGATCCAAGTACCAATTGCAGCTAGAACAATATTTCCCTTAGCTATTTTCGCAAAAAATACTCCCATTAAAGTCTGAAAACCAAAAAATGGAAAGCAACCACTAAATACCCCTATAGCTAAACCTTTAGCATTAAAGAAAGGACTTCCATTCTGACTCCTAAATAATGATAGAATTTTCTTGTAGGTAATATCTCTTTTAAATCTCATTCAGAAAGAAAATTTCAAAATTAAATTCTTGATAATCTTACTTAATTATCCATAACAAAGCGAGAGATGGATTCGATAGTTACTACAGAAGATACGATAGCCGCAATTGCTTCAGCTATAAGTATTGGGAAGGGAGGAGTTGCGATAATAAGATTATCAGGGGAAGACGCAATAAATTCTTGCAAAAAGATTGTTCAAACTAAATCTAAATATGCATGGGAATCACATAGGGTTTTTCGTGGTTTTGTTCAGGAAAATAAACAAAATAAATTTGTAGATGAGGTTTTAATTTTAGTGATGAAATCCCCAAATAGCTTCACAGGAGAGGATGTAGTTGAACTTCATTGCCATGGCGGAATTATCATAGTCAATAAAGTTTTAAAGATATTATTATCTAGTAATTCTAGAGTTAGACTTGCGAACCCAGGAGAATTTAGTCAAAGAGCTTTTCTTAATGGGAAAATAGACCTTACTCAAGCCGAGTCGATTAATCAATTAATTAATGCAAGCAATACCAGATCTGCAGAGTTAGCCTTTAGCGGGGTACAAGGAGAAATAAAGAAAAAAATTGATGATATTAAAAATGACCTTATAAATCAACTTTGCGAAATAGAAGCGAGAGTTGATTTTGAAGAAGACTTCACAGATTTTGATTACACCAAATATCTAAAAAACATTAAAAAAGTCAAAGAAAAAATAGAATTACTAATAGAAAATGCAAAAAGAAATTCATATATTCACAATGGAATATCCATTGCGCTTATAGGTAAAACAAATGTTGGTAAAAGCTCTTTATTAAATTTGCTTGCAAAAAAAGAGAAAGCAATCGTAACTAATATTCCTGGAACAACTAGAGATGTTATTGAAGTAAATTTAACTATTAATGATATTCCAATGAAAATAATTGATACTGCTGGAATAAGAGAAACTCATGAACAAATTGAAAGTATTGGAATTAAAAAAAGTTTTGGGAAAATAAAAGAGTCAGATTTTATAATTTATATTTATAGTCTTGAAGAAGGATTTAATGAAGAAGACAAAAAAATAATACAAGAAATTCCCAAAGAAAAATTAATTACTATTTTGGGCAATAAAAAAGATTTAATTGATTGCAAAAATATTAATTCAAATGAGTTAAAAAACACAATTCTTATGAGTATTAAGAATAATGATGGTGAAAGATTATTAATAGATACAATTGTAAAAAAATGCGGATTAAAACAAGTAGAAAATATCAATATATTTTTAAACGAAAGACATCTAACAAATTTGTCTGCTTGCTTATCTAATTTAAATGATACTGATGAAATAATTGAAAATAAATTGCCATTTGATTTGTTATCAATTGAGCTGAGAGATGGAATTCAAAACTTATCTAAAATAACTGGTCAAGAATTAACAGAGGAACTTCTAGATAATATTTTTTCTAAGTTTTGTATTGGTAAATAAATTTGAGTTAAATTACATAGTGATATATAGTTGATTCTCTAACTTCAGTTTAATTTTTATTAATTAATTATTTCTTAGTTTAGTGGATTTAAATACTTCAATAATAGGTAAAATCATTGATAATTGGATCGATGAAGATATAGGTAGGGGAGATCTTACAAGTTCCTCTATTACAGAAGAGAATGGTAATGCATATTGGATTGCAAAAGAAGAGGGTATATTCTGCGGAGTTGAAATTATAAAAGAAATTTTTAGAAAAATTGATTTAAAAATCAGTCCAAAATTTAATATCTCTGATGGAGATAAATTTGTTAAAGATCAAAAACTTTTAGAAATATATGGGCCTTCAAAAAGTTTACTCGCTAGTGAAAGGATCAGCTTAAATATAGCAATGCATTTATCTGGAATATCAACATATACAAAGAATCTTACAGATAAATTAAAAGGCACAAATATAAAATTAGCAGATACTAGGAAAACGACTCCTGGCTTAAGAATATTTGAAAAATATGCATTCAAATGCGGAGGTGGGGTGAATCATAGAATGGGATTATACGATGCTGCTATGATCAAAGAAAATCATATTGCATGGACAGATAATCTTAAGAATGCAGTACAAAATATTCGCCTAAATTCGCCTTTTACAACTCATATCATAATTGAAGCTGAGAATATCGACCAGGCAAAAGAAGCAGTATTAGCAGGAGCGGATAGTGTCTTATTAGATGAACTTAGTCCTGAAATAATCAAAAAAAACGTTCAAGAATTAAGAGAGTTATCAATGAATAGTCTACAAAAAGAAGTCAATAAAAATTTGATAATAGAAGTTTCTGGAATAAACCCTCAAGAAATTAGTCAATATCTAATAAAAGGTATTGATTTGATTTCAACAAGTTCTTCAATCACCAAAAGTAATTGGATTGATTTGAGTATGCGTTATATTAATTAATCATATAGATAAATAATTGAATAATTAATGCTAATCATTTTTAAAGAATTAACAAAACAATTTGAACAATCTCTTTTAGATAGTCTTGAAAAAAATGATAAAAAAGGAGAATTCGCAATTCTTTGCAAGAATTTAATTACACAATCATCAAAAGAGGAATTTGGTGATTATCAATGTAATGTTTGTTTAAGTTTATCTAAAATATATAAAAAAAACCCAAGAGATATTTCTAATGATTTTATTAACCTTTTAAATAAAAATAAAAGCATAGCAAAATTATGTAAGAGTCTAGAAATAGCTGGACCTGGATTTATAAATATAAAATTAAAAGATGAGGTTCTAATAAATGAAATTAAGTCAAATATTCAATGCAATAGGGCTGGCATACCTCTCATTAGAAAAGATTTAGATAGTGGTTTGTCCAATAAAGTTATTGTAGATTTTTCTAGCCCTAATATTGCTAAAGAAATGCATGTAGGGCATTTAAGATCAACAATAATAGGTGACTCAATATCTAGAATTTTCGAGTTAAGAGGTTATGAAGTATTAAGACTCAATCATGTTGGTGATTGGGGAACACAATTTGGCATGCTTATTACTCAGCTAAAAGATTTATATTCAAATGATCTAGAAGAAATAGGAAAGATCAAGATAAGTGATTTAGTTGAATTTTATAAAGAATCAAAAAAAAGATTTGATAACGAATCTGAATTCCAAAAAAGATCTAGAGAGGAAGTAGTTAAGTTACAAAGTGGAGATATTAAATCGATTAAAGCTTGGAAATTATTATGTGATCAATCAAGGAAAGAATTTGATGAAATCTATAAAAATTTAAAAATAAAAATAGAAGAAAGAGGTGAATCTTTTTATAATCCCTTCTTAAAATCAGTTATTGATGATTTGAATTTAGAAAAAATATTAGTAGAAGATCAAGGAGCAAAATGTGTATTTTTAGATGGGATGACTAATAAAGAAGGCAAACCTTTACCGCTAATTATTCAAAAAAAAGATGGAGGTTTTAATTATGCCACCACAGATCTTGCTGCTATAAGATACAGATTCAATAAACCTCCTAATGGCGATGATGCTTCAAGAATTATTTATGTAACTGATCATGGGCAAGCAAATCATTTTGCTGGAGTTTTTCAAGTTGCAAAAAAAGCAAAATGGATCCCAGAAAATTGTCAAGTAGACCATGTCCCTTTTGGGTTAGTTCAAGGAATTGATGGCAAAAAACTAAAGACAAGAGAAGGTGAAACAATACGCCTAAAAGATTTATTAAATGAAGCAGTTAGAAAAGCAAAAGAAGATTTATTGAAAAGATTAGAAGATGAAGATCGTTATGAGACCGAAGAGTTCATAGCAAATACTTCAAGAATTATTGGATTAGGAGCTGTTAAGTATGCAGATTTAAGTCAAAATAGGATTACTAATTATCAATTTAGTTTTGATAAAATGCTTTCCCTTAATGGTAATACTGCTCCTTATTTGTTATATACACTTGTAAGAATTTTAGGAATTAAAAGAAAAAATGATTTTGTTTATGAATCTAAAGATTTTCAGTACGTAAATTATGAACATAAATCTGAGTGGAAACTTATCAGAAAATTACTTAGGTTCGATGAAGTCATAATTTCTATTGAAAAAGACTTAATGCCAAATAGATTATGCAATTATCTGTTCGAGCTATGTCAGACTTTTAATAGATTCTATGATCAAGTTCCAATCCTCAAAGAAGAAAAAAATATAAAAATCTCTAGGCTTAATTTATGTGACCTAACTGCAAAAACACTAAAATTAAGCTTAGAGCTTTTAGGAATTGAAACTTTAGAAAGAATGTAATGAATGATTTTGATCCATTAAATAATCTTTTCCCAAAACCAAGAGAAGAAATAATAAATATGCAGTCTTACTCTGCACCTTTAGAAAATAGAAGAAATTTACTCCGCCTAGACTTTAATGAAAATACTTTAGGTCCAAGTCCTAAGGTTTTAGAGGCATTACAAGCGATAAAATTAGATGAGATATCAATTTATCCAGAATATAATTTTTTAAAAAAATTTTTATGTGATAAATATCTTGATTCAAGAAAATTTGGTAATGATGAAATCGGAATTTTCAATGGAGCAGATGCAGCAATAAATGCAATTTTCAATTGCTTTGGAGAAAAAGATCAGATATTTCTAACCACAAATCCAACTTTTGGTTACTATTCTCCTTGTGCAGAAATCCGAGGAATGAAAAAAATAAGTTGTTCTTACATTGGAGAAAATTTTCTATTCCCCATCGAAGAATTTAGGAAAAAAATAATAAAGCATAATCCAAAGTTAATATTTATTTGCAATCCAAATAATCCAACAGGAACTGTTCTAAGTTCTCATGAAATAATTAATTTAGCCAATATCAATAACGATTCATTAATAGTTGTTGATGAACTATATGAAAAATTTAATGGAGATAGTCTTCTTGAATCGATAGATTTTGAAAAGAATAAAAATATACTAATAATCCAATCTCTTTCAAAAACTGCAGGTCTAGCTGGTTTAAGAATAGGTTTTACTTTTGGCAATAAAAGTTTAATTCAGTACATTAATAAAGTTACAGGACCATATGATGTAAATAGCTTTGCTATAACAGCTGCATTAGCAGCACTTAAAGACAAATCATATATTGATAATTATGTTTTAGAAGTAAAAAAGGCGAGGGAATGGATTTTAAATAAATTTAAATCAACAAAAATCAGAACTCACTTTAGTGGAGGTAATTATTTCTTAATTTGGCCAAAAAAAGATCCTAAAATATTAATACAACAGATGAGAGAAAAAGGTATTCTTATTAGAAGTATGGAAAACAAAAAAGATATCGGTAATTCTATAAGGGTTAGTATTGGAACTAAAGAACAAATGATTGTTTTCTGGGACAATTACAAGATATTAGATTTAAAAAATTAATTTCTGAAAATATAAATTGTATTTTGATCGATTCTTTTAGGTTTTATTTGAAAATCTTTTCCAACATATTTTACTTTAAAATCTTTCATATTTTCGATAAATAAATCAGCATTTGAGAAATCACATTCTTTATTAATTTTTTTACCACGTTCAAAGTGAACAGGAATAACTACATTAGGTTTTAGAAGCTTAACTATTTTTGAGGCTTCTTTACCATTGTAAGATTTTATTCCTCCTCCAATTGAAATAAACAATATATCTGGATTAGATAAAATAATTTGACTGTTTATATCAATATCACCAGCGGCTCCTCCCATATGAACAATTTTAAGATCATTCTGCTCCCAACTCCAAACAGTTGCCATCCCAAATCTTCTTCCATCTACTCTGTCATGTGGTACAGAAATTCCATTTAATAAAATATCCTCAAATTGATAGATTCCTGGTTCAACGAACATTAATTGATCATTAGGATTATATCCTTCATCTGGAAGCCTAGAACTAGCCAAAATAAAATCTACGTTGACTTCTTTTGGCTCCTTTAAATTACTTGCACAACCTATTGCTTTAAAGGGATTTATAAGAATAGATTTATCTGCACTAGTAATTAAAAAACTACTATGTCCCAAACTTTTTATTGCTAAGTTCCTTGCCAATAATGAGGTAGGTAAAAAAGAGCTAACTAATATCAAAAATAAAAAGTTTTTAATTTGAGAAATCATAATATTAATTTTTTTTTTATTTTACTTTTGTTCAGCCATTTTTAGAAAATTACTAATTAATTTATGACCAAATTGCGTCAATACACTTTCAGGATGGAACTGTACCCCATGTAAATGTTTATATTCTTTATGAGAGATAGCCATAATTGTTGAGTCTTCTAAAGTTGCAGTTATGTCGAAACAAGATGGTAAAGAACTTGAATCAACTATAAGACTATGATATCTAGTAGCCACAAATGGAGTCTCGATATCTTTAAACAATCCTTTTTGATTATGAAATATTTTGGATGTCTTACCATGCATAAGTTCTTTCCCAACTATAACCTTACCTCCAAAAACTTGGGCCAAAGCTTGATGACCTAAACAAACTCCCAAGGTCGGAATATTTTTAGATAATTTTTCTAGAATTGGCAGACAAATTCCAGATTGATCTGGATTGCCTGGACCTGGAGATAAGAGAATTCCACCAGGATTTAGTTTGATAATTTCTTCTAGAGTAATTTCATCATTTCTTTTAACTATTAATTCTTTAGTTATTTCATGCTCAACTGAAAGTTCTCCTAAATATTGAACAAGGTTATAAGTAAAACTATCGTAATTATCAATAACAAGAAACATATTTATATGGATTTAAAATAACAACTTTATTTTAGGAACAAAGATATATACAGCAATAATAACAGAATTAATGGAAGCTAATAATACTGCTCCTGCAGAAGTATCTTTTGAAATTTTAGCCAAAATACTAAATTCTTTTTTCACTACTAAATCAACGATTGATTCAATAGATGTGTTCAATATTTCTAATATTAAAACAGAAAATATTGTTGCAATCAAAATAACATAATTACTTAGACTAATTTTGAGTAAAAAACCAATTATTAAACTTGTAACTGCAAAAAGTAATTGAATTTTAAAATTTCTTGAAGTTTTTAATACATAACTAATACCACTGAAAGCATACTTAAAACTTATAAATACATTACTAGAAGTTTTGTATGATTCTTTTCTGTTTTCTAAATAGTTTATTTTTTTTTCCATTGATTTTTAATCTAATCGAGTAATTAAATATTCTTGGAAATTTAACATATTTTCTAAATCATGCTCATTATTATGTTCCCATCCCAAAAGATGTAAAAATCCATGACTAGCCAACCAGATCATCTCTCTATAGATTGAATGTTTATATTCATAAGATTGCTCAAGTGCCATCTCTAATGATATAAAAATATCTCCCAACTCTATATGATCTAAATTATTTAGAGATTCATCAGAAATAATTGGAAAAGATAGAACATCAGTTGGGCCATTTTTTTGCATCCATTTCTTATTCAAAGAAGCAATTTCTTGATTAGATATTATCTGTAAGCCTAATGAAAAAGATTTTTTTTCAAAAATATAATTTGGTAATTCATAATACTCTTTTTTTAATATAGTATTTATCCAAGATAAAAAAACTTTCTCCCAAAAAATAGATTCAAAAATAAGATGAGTTTTAGTATCTTTTAACTTATTTAAAAATTGAGAGAAATCATTACATTGAAAAACCAAATCTAAATTTATTTCAGAAATAATTTTTTCTTTCATACATTCTTAAACTGGAATATTGGGCTTACCTATTGTGGCCACAAGTATTAATATCCCAATTAAAACTAGAAAGGTTATTGAAAAATGAGAAATACTTTTTGAGCCTTTCCTTACCATATTTCTCATAGCAAGCTTTATAAAGCTTGGAGGAGAAACTTTTTTTTCTAAAATTTCGTTTTTATTTTCCATTAGTTATTCAAGAGATTCATTAGAAGAAATATTTATACGTAATAATTCATGAATAAATGGTTCAAGTCCACCATCTAAAACACTATTTAACTCGTTAGTCTCCTGCATAGTCCTAAGATCTTTTACCATTTGATAGGGATGGAAAACATAATTTCTTATTTGATTGCCCCATGCAGCTTCCACAATATCACCTTTAATATCAGCGACTTCAGCAGCTCGTTGTTCTTTAGCAATCACTAATAGTTTAGACTTTAAAAGTAACATAGCTTTTTCTTTATTTTGTAATTGAGATCTTTCTTGGGTACATCTTACTGAAATCCCTGAAGGCAAATGAACAATTCTCACTGCTGTTTCTACTTTATTAACATTTTGTCCTCCAGCTCCACCGGATCTGCTTGTTGTGATTTCTAAATCTTTTTCAGGTATATCAAGTGAAATATTATCATCTAATTTTGGCATAACCTCTACCCCAGCAAAGCTGGTTTGTCTTTTTCCATTGGCATTGAAAGGAGAAATTCTTACTAATCTATGAGTTCCTTTTTCATGTTGCAGATAGCCATATGCATATTTTCCATCAATTTCGAACGTTACACTTTTAATACCTGCTTCTTCTCCTTGAGATAATTCATTAATAACAAGGCTCATTTGATTATTATCGGCCCATCTTGAGTACATTCTTAATAAAATCTCTACCCAATCCTGCGCATCTGTTCCACCTGCACCTGCGTTAATAGAAACTACTGCTCCTTCCTTATCGTATTCACCACATAACAATCTTTCAAATTCCCATTTATCCAAATTATCTCTTAATTTTTTTAATCCCAGCTGCGATTCTAAAATCATTTCCTCTTCGGGTTCTAGAGAATAAAGCTCAAGAGAGGCATTAGCATCAGAAATAAAAGTTTTCCATTTATCTAACAATTCGAGTTGTGCTTTGACATCATCAAGGATTAACATTTGCTTTTTAGCTTCTTCTTGATTTTCCCAAAATTCAGGCTGAGCAGAAATTTGCTCTAACTCTTTCCTTTTCGCTTTTAATCTTGGAACGTCAAAGACAATCCTGAGCATTACCCAGGCGCTCTGTTAGTTCCGAAAGATCCTTTTTGAAATCTGTAATATCTATCAAAATAGAATTTAATCGTTATTTATAATCTAACAAGCACTTTCGTTTAATAGTATAAACTAAGTATTATTTTAAAAAAATGTCCAAAGTTGAAATTTATACTTGGCAATATTGCCCATTCTGTATTCGAGCAAAATCACTACTCAAGAAAAAACATGTAAATTTTACAGAATATAAAATAGATGGCGACGAAGATGCCAGAGCATTGATGATTGAAAGAGCTGATGGCAGAAGAACATTACCACAAATATTTATAGATAATGAGGGTATCGGAGGCTGCGATGATCTCTACGCATTAGAAAATGAAAATAAATTAGAAGCATTATTAAACTAGATCTTATGAAATTTCTATTCGTAATAGATCCAATTAAAAATATAAATCCCTTAAAAGATTCAACTGCTGCTTTAATGCAAGCATCATCAAAAAAAAATATTGAAATCTGGAGTTGTACTCCTCAAGACCTGGAAGCTAGAGGTGATGAAGTATGGGCATCTTCCGTAAAAGTTGAAGTAATTCCATGGATTTCTTTCAAAGAGAATAATTGCATACCTCTCGCCGAATTTAATTGCATTTGGATGAGAAAAGATCCTCCTGTAAATGAGCCTTATTTATATGCAACCCATCTTTTAGAAGTTGCCGAAAGAAAAGGAGTAAAAGTAATTAATAAACCCTCATCGTTAAGAGCGTGGAATGAAAAGCTAGGTGCTTTAAGATACAGCCACTTAATGGCACCTACAATAGTTGCGAGTAAGGTTAAAGATCTTATTAATTTTGCAAATATAAATAATGAAGTAGTCATAAAACCTCTTGGAGGAAAAGGTGGTCAAGGTGTTATAAGGATAAATAAAAATTCTCCAGGAATTAAATCAATCATTGAATTAATCACTTCTCAAGAAGAATTACCCGTTATGATGCAAAAATTTATTCCTGAAGTCATAGAGGGTGATAAAAGAATAATTATCGTAAACGGAGAAGCAATTGGATCAATAAATAGGATTCCTCAAGGAGGCGATTTTAGGAGTAATTTAGCGATGGGAGGCAAGGCTGAACCCACATTATTAACAGAAAAAGAAAAAAGTATCTGCTCAGAATTATCTCAACACTTCAAAGATGAGGGTTTATTTTTTGTAGGTATTGATGTAATAAATGGAATGCTTAGCGAGATTAATGTAACCAGTCCAACAGGTTTAAGAGAAATAGAAAATTTATCCAATAAAAATGTTTCAGAGGAAGTTATTGAAAAATTAGTAGATATTATCTAGGATTTTTAGCGCAAAATATCTGTTTTACTATAGATTCAAATTTTAATTTAATCTCATCTATTTCTTTCTCTAAAACGGAGCCAGAAACTATACCTGAACCTGCAGTAAATTCAATATTTTCTTCAATACATCTTGCGCCTCTTATTGCCAAAAGAAATGAAGCATTGCCTGATGAATCCACCCAACCCATTGGAGAAGCATAATTTCCTCTAGGGAAAGACTCAAGAGTGTTTATCCAATCCAATGCTGCATTTTTTGGGTATCCACAAACAGCTGGAGATGGATGTAAGTTTTTAAGCAATTCAAAAGGACAAATATTTTCAACTTTAGAGAAAATGAGTGTTTGCAAATGAGAAATATCTCCAAATGAATTTACCTTGATATCACTTTTTTTAAAGTTTGTTATTTTTGAAACTTCTAAAGATTTAATCAAATGTTGTATTACATAATTATGTTCCTTTAAGTCTTTAGTACTTTTTAGGAGTTTCTTAAAATTTGAATTAGTAGAGATAGTTCCAGCAAGAGCCTCTAAAGTTAAATTAGGTTTAGAGAAAGAAAATAATTTTTCTGGAGATGCTCCAAACAGAATATCCTTACTATTCCTTTTCCAAACGTATCTACATGTATTGGGTTGCTTCTTTTTAAATCTTTTTAAAATTTCTATTAAATCTAATTTATTTTTTAGTCTTATTTTAATCCTATTCGCTAAAACTATCTTTTCGAGGATATCTTTCTTTACTAATTGAATTCCTCTATTTACTACTTTTTTCATGTTTGTTTTAGAAGTTTCTAAGGAGCGTGAGAAATCATCAATAAAAGGGGAATCAAAACTAGTTTTTAAGCCAGATGATTTTATTAATTCCGAGCCAGAATTAATAACTTGATTTCTAATTGTCCATATTTCTTCAATTAATGTTCTTAATGATGATTTACCTTCAACATGACCATTGATTCTTAACCAGCAATTCTTGCCACTTTTAGTAATTAATATTTTTGGCAAAATGGCTTCCAAACTAGGGATATCTGAAGGTAAATTCTTATTATTCAAATTTTCAGAGAAAGAAAATAAATAAATAATTTTTGAAAGTGCAGAATTATGCGATTCATTAGTTAAGTTAATTAAATTTTTAAAATTCTCAGAATTAAACTCTTTTGCTACCTCAAATCTTTTTGGGCCATCCAAGGTAATATATTTACACTTCTCGAAAGCTATATATGAAATGCCATCAGATTCCTCCCAAAATGAAGAAAACGGATATTGATTTATTAACAATTCATAAACTTGAAATAAATCAATACAAGGAATCTCAACACAAATACTTACTAATCCAGAATTTTCAACTTTCTTATCGAAAGAGGAAAATACATCTTTTAAAAAATCTGTTAAGTTTAAATCATTTTTCATTACTTATTGAAAATAACTAAAAATGATGCAATAAAGTAAAAAATGTAACTCAATTTATAAACTAAATTCAATAATTATCTAATTTTGCGTGTTAATTAAAAATGGATGAAGATAAAAAAAAATTATGGACAAAAGCAATAAAATGGCCTCTTTATTCTGTTGCCATACTTCCAGTTTTAATAACAGGGGCTTACTTACTCAATCAATATGAAGAGGTAAAAATTTATAATTTGATTTCATTTACTTTAGCTGCAATTTTGATATTACTTTGGGAAAATCTAACTAATGATTTATACGACGCAGAAACAGGAATCGATGAATTTAAATTCCATTCAATAGTAAATCTTGTAAAAAATAAAAAAATAATTTCATTTATTGCATATACATCTTTAGTTATTGGTTTATTAATAATTTTAATTATTTCAGTATCAACAAGTATAAACATTTTTATTTTGGTGGCAGCTTGCTGCTTCTTAGGATATTTATATCAAGGTCCTCCTTTTAGATTGGGCTATCAAGGTTTAGGAGAACCATTATGCTGGCTTGCATTTGGACCTTTTGCGTACTCTGCAGTCTTAATTGCGTTAAATCCGTCTAATATTTACTTCGAAGATATTCCATGGAAAGTTTCTTTATTACTTGGTTCAGGACCTTCCTTGGCAACAACTCTTGTATTATTTTGTTCTCATTTTCATCAAATTTCTGAAGATAAAAAGCATGGGAAAAATTCACCTTTAGTTCGCTTAGGGGCAAAAAAAGGTTCTCAATTTGTGCCTTGGATAATTTTTACAATATATATTTTTCAACTTTTCACAATAGTTTATGGATTTATTCCAGTGTTTTGCATCCTTTATTTGCTTAGTTTCCCTCAAGCAATAAGACTTATAAATTTATTAAAGTCTTCGTATGCAAAACCTTCTGCAATAAAAAATTGCAAATTCGTCGCAATAAAATTTCAAACTCTTAATGGAATTGGTTTAATCACAGGATTAATATTCAATTACTATCTAAATAAATGAACTTAATATTTCAAAAAAAATCTTATAGCTTTAAGTTATCGGCCAAAGTAGAAAATTCTAAAACCAATTACCATACAAAATCGGGTTGGATAATTAAATTAATAAGTAATGATAAAAAAATAGGGTTTGGAGAAGTTTCACCGCTACATAAAAAAGACTTAAAAAAGTGTGCGAAACAACTAGGTATGATCCCTGAGTATATAGAGGAATTTAATTTATCTGAGCAAATAAATATTTTTCACCCATGCATTCAATCTGCAATAAATTCTGCATTAGCTGAGATCAATGGAAAAATAATTTTTAAAGAAAACTACTACTTTGATGAAATTGGTAAAACAGCCATATTGTTAAATCATGAAAATGTAGTTTCAGATCTAAATGATATTAAAAAAAGACATTGTGATATTGGAAAATCATTAACCTTAAAATGGAAAGTAGCACTAAAAAATAACCAAGAGGAAGAAGCAAAATTAGAAGAAATTTTAAGCAAAATAAGTAATAATATTAAGTTAAGAATAGATGCTAATGGTTCTTGGGGAAGAGAGATAGCTAATAGATGGGCTGATATTTTGAAAGATAATAAAAATATAGATTGGTTAGAACAACCTCTCTGTGTTGATGATATTGATGGACTGACAGAACTAAACAAAAAAATTCCAATAGCTTTAGACGAATCACTTTTAAAATTTCCAACTTTGATTGATGAGTGGAAGGGTTGGCAAATTAGAAGGCCTTCTCAAGAAAATAATCCAGTTAAGCTTTTAAGAGAATTAGAAAATAAAAAAGGTTTAATATCTATAAGTACCTCATTTGAAACTGGAATAGGAAAGAGATGGCTCCATCATTTATCTTCTCTACAATTACAAGGACCAACGCCAAAAGTTCCTGGTTTAGCAATGAATAAATTCCCTAATTCGTTTCTATTTTTAAATGAAGCAGAAAAGATATGGGATCAACTATGAAAAATAAAATACATACTATTGAAGTTGAAAATAACGAAACTAAATCTGTAGAAAAAATTATTGAAAAAATTAGAGAGAATAAAATTATTTATGTAAAAAACAAATTTTATGAAGACAAAGATGTATTAGATTCAATTACTGAAAATGGGCCAGCAATTATCTTAAACAGTAGTGGTAGTTCTGGAAAACCGAGACAATGTTTTCACCATTTGAATAATCTTAAATTGTCTGCAACTACATCAGGTCAATGGCTAATAGAGCAAGGATTTGAATTGCAAAACAGCTTAATTTTAAATACTTTACCCCTGAACCATATAAGTGGATTAATGCCAATTTTTAGAAGTCAAACTTGGGGATGTGATTGTATTAATATTTCTCCGAATTTGATGAAAAAAACTCGAGAACTTTTACTTTTCACAATTAAATTTAAAAAAAATAAAAAACACTTGATTACATCATTAGTACCTACCCAATTACAAAGACTTTTAGCTCAAAAAGATGGAATTAGTTGGCTAAAAATTTTTGATCTAATTTGGGTAGGTGGAGCTTCAATTTCAGACGAAACTGCAGAACAATGTATAAAAGAAAAAATAAAATTAGCACCTTGTTACGGCTCAACTGAAACAGCAGCAATGGTTACGAGTTTAAAACCAAAAGAATTCTTAATGGGTTTTAAAAATGTTGGAGAAATACTACCAGATACAAAAATAAGAATTAACGCACAAGGATTAATCGAAATAAAATCAGCCAGAATTGGAATCGAAATAATAGATTCTTTAAAAACTGAAAATTTCAAAAATAAAAATGGGTGGTGGCAAACCGGTGATTTAGGTGAAATTAAGCAAATCAATAATTCTTACTATTTAAAATTTGTTGGAAGAAGTGATAATGCCTTTAATTCAGGTGGAGAAGTTGTTTTCCCTGAAGTAATTGAATCTAGGTTAAATGATTTCATTATGAAAGAAAATATCCCAATTAATCAATTCAATATTTCGACAGTATCTAACAAATTATGGGGAAATAAAATTAAAGTAATAGTTGAATTTAGAGAACTTACAAATGATAAAAATATTGAAATTTCTTTAAATTTATTAAAAAATTTTTCTCAAAGTTGGCCTAAACATGAAAAGCCTGAAAAGTGGATTGTTAAAAACAAAAATAGCATTACAGAAAAAATAAACTATAAATTTAAAAAATAATAATCAGCATTCTTTTAAATTTGTACTCACATTAGAAGCCTCTATCCATCTTTCTAGCTGATCGGGAATTTCTATTTTATTTCTTGAATCAACATCTAAAGAACAGTGTATAATTTTTCCTTCGGCTACTTTATTTCCATTTTTTATAAAAAAGCTATTTACTTGGAACAAATGAGTATTAATTTTATGAGGGGCAATTTTTACTTTTAATAAATCTCCCATTTTTATAGGCGCATGAAAGTTTGCTTCACAATTTACTATTGGAAAAATAATTTGACTTTTACGTATAGAAAAATCTGGAAAAATATCATGACAAGGGATCCCATAGATTTCAATACTTTCTTCCCAAGCTTCATGCGACCATTTTAATAAGTTATGAAAATGAATTACACCTGCAGAATCACAATCACCAAACCTTACCTTCTTCTGCAATATTAACCAGTCAGAGGGTTTCATTTAAAGAAATTATCTATCAACAGATCCCATAATGACATCTATTGAACCAAGGATTGCCATAATATCAGCGATTTTGGCACCTTTAAGAATATGAGGCAATATTTGCAGATTATTTAAATCAGCTGCTCTGATTTTAAATCTCCATGGGGTAACTTCATTATTTCCTTGAATAAATACACCTATTTCTCCTTTGCCGGACTCTAATCTTGTATATAATTCTCCGTTAGGAATTTTAAAAGTTGGAGCAACCTTCTTAGCTACATATTGATAGTCGATACCAAATATTTCACTTTTCTTATCTTCAGTTGCCATTCTTTGAGCTTCTAAATTTTCTGTTGGACCTCCTGGAATCATTTTGCAGGCTTGGCGAATGATGCTTAGTGATTGTCTCATCTCTTCAACTCTCACTCGATATCTCGCATAACAATCTCCTTCTTTTTCCGAAGCAATCTGCCAATCAAAATCGTCATAACATTCATAATTATCGACTTTCCTTAAATCCCAGGAAACTCCAGAAGCTCTAAGCATTGGGCCGGACAAAGACCAATTAATTGCCTGGTCTCTTTGTATTGTTCCAAGACCTTCAATTCTTTTTCTAAAAATTGGATTGTTTGTGATTAATTTTTCGTATTCATCTATCTTAGGACCGAACCAATCGCAAAAGTCTATACATTTTTCTAACCAACCATATGGAAGATCACATGCGACACCACCTATCCTAAAGAAATTATTATTTATTAACCTTTGTCCAGTAGCAGCTTCCCAAAGATCATAAATCATTTCTCGTTCTCTAAAAATATAGAAAAATGGAGTTTGAGCTCCTACATCTGCTAAAAAAGGGCCAAGCCATAAAAGATGATTAGCAATACGATTAAGTTCCAGCATAAGAACTCTTATGTAACTAGCTCTTTTAGGGACTGGAATATTAGCTAATCTTTCAGGAGCATTTACTACAATAGCTTCATAAAACATTCCTGCCGCATAATCCATTCTGCTTACATAAGGGACATACATTACATTTGTCCTATTTTCCGCTATCTTTTCCATTCCTCTATGTAAATATCCAATTACCGGCTCACAATCAATGACATTCTCACCATCAAGAGTTACAACTAACCTTAAAACACCATGCATTGAGGGATGGTGAGGGCCAAAATTGACCACCATTGGTTCTGTTCTAGTCTCTAACTGAGCCATTCGAAATTTAACTTCTAAACAAATCTTAGTCGAAAGTTATGCAAACTGACCTATCTGATTCATCTTTTTTCAATCATAAATCAGTTATGACAGATGAGATTATGGCCTCATTAGAGCATTACCCTTTAATACATGACAACAAACTTAAAGGAATAGACGCAACGCTAGGAGGCGGCGGGCACTCTTATCATTTATTGAGAAAATATTCGGATTTAAATATAATTGGACTTGATCAAGATCCATTCGCGAGAAAATCAGCATCAAAAAAACTTGATGAATTTCAAAATAGGATTGATATAAGGGCTTCAAATTTTGCGGATTTTGTACCAAAAGAAAAAGTTTCTTTTGTAATTGCAGATCTTGGAGTAAATAGTAATCAAATTGATGACCCTAAAAGAGGATTTAGCTTCCAAAAAGATGGTCCACTTGATATGAGAATGAATCCTTTTCTTGAGGTTAATGCAGAGAAATTAATTGAGGCTTTAGATGAAAAAGATCTAGCCAACCTAATTTATAAATATGGAGATGAGAGATTATCAAGAAAAATTGCTAGGAAAATAAAAATGGATTTAAGGGAAAATGGGAAATATTCTGGAACAAAAGAGTTAGCTTATTCTATTGCGGGCTGTTTCCCACCAAAACAAAGATATAAAAAAATACACCCAGCAACAAGAACATTTCAAGCACTAAGAATTGCCGTTAATAAAGAAATTGACGTATTAGAAAAATTTTTGCAAGTTGTTCCTGAATGGCTTTTGCCTGGAGGAATTATTTCTATTATTAGTTTTCATTCCCTGGAGGATAGGTTAGTTAAAAGTTCTTTTAAAAATGATCAAAGACTAAAAAACCTTACAAAAAAACCAATAACTCCCTCCGCAGAAGAAGTCGAACTAAATAAAAGAGCTAGAAGTGGAAAATTAAGAATTGCTCAATTAAATTAAAGAGCTAATAATTTCTAACGTAATGATTTGATCGTATTTGTAAGAATATGAATTGCTTGTTTTATATCGTCTGAGTTAGTGCTTAATCCAATACTTAACCTTATTGAAGATTCCGCCTCTCTAAAAGATCTACCTAAGGCTAGTAAAACATGAGATGGTTCACCATTACTACATGCAGATCCAGTAGAACAAATTATTTTAGATTTTAAAAGTTTATGAAACTTTGCTCCGTTTAAATCCAATACAGTCAAATTTAAATTGTGAGGTAATCTTTTTTCTATGGAGCCATTAATTAATAAACCAGAATTATTTTTTAACAACCCTTCTAAAAGGGTATTTCTATAAAAAAGTAATTTCTCAGCATTATTTTGTTGATTAAAAACTGCTATCTCTATTGCTTTAGCAAAGCCAACCACTAAAGGAAGAGGTAATGTGCCAGGCCTGAGACCATATTCCTGACCTCCTCCAACGATTAAAGGCTCAAGATTAATTTGTTCATCAATCAAAAGAAGTCCTATCCCTTTAGGGCCATATATTTTGTGAGAACTCATAGTTATCATGTTTACATCTGATAAAAGATTGTCTAACGCCATATAACCTAAACATTGTGCAAAATCAGAGTGAAATATTATTCCTCTCGATTTACATATTTTTGAAATATTTTCTATGGGCTGAATAACTCCTATTTCGTTATTTGCCAACATGACACTAACCAGAAATGTATCTTCTCTTATATTTTTTTTGAATTGTTCTTCTGAAATTAGGCCATCTTTCTCAGGATTAATTTCTGTAACCATAAATCCCTCTTTTTTTAGTTGGTTTAAGGGCTCCAAAACAGCTTTATGCTCCGTTTTTAAAGTAACAATATGTCCATAATTTCCTGTTTTTTTATAGAAATTTCTAGCAAAACCTAATAAGGCTAAGTTGTTAGATTCCGTTGCTCCACTTGTAAAAATAACTTTTTTATTCTTAAGAAATAAACTTTGTTCTATTTTTTCTCTTGAGGCTTCCAATATAGCGCTTGCGTTAATCCCCGCCAAATTAGATTTGCTTGAAGGGTTAGAAAATATCTCACTCCAAAAAGGTTTCATAGAATCAACGACATCTTTAGAGCAAGGAGTCGAAGATTGATAGTCTAGTAGTATGGGAGTTGATAGCATTATGTTTAGTATATAAAATTCTGTTTATTACTAGAAAATCAAACTAAAGAATTAAAAAAATGAATGAAATTAATCAAATAAATAATGAACCGGTAAGAAAATCAAGAATTTTATTAGTTGATGATGAGCCTGGTTTAAGAACAGCTGTTAAAACATTTCTAGAAGATGAAGGCTTTGAAATATTTATTGCAGTTGATGGAGAGGATGGTTGGGAAAAAGCTCAAACAATTTTCCCTGATTTGATAATTAGCGATATTATGATGCCACGAGCAAACGGTTATGCTTTATTAGAAAAAATTAGAGAGGATGAAAAATTAGGAGGAACTCCAGTTATTTTTCTAACTGCAAAAGGAATGACCCTAGACAGAACAGAAGGTTATCTTGCAGGAGTTGATGATTATATTTCCAAACCTTTCGATCCCGATGAATTAGCTGCAAGAGTTAAAAATGTAATCAACAGACAAGAACGATTATTAAAAGAAGCAGCACGATTCGCAGATATTGACGTAAGCAAAATGGCAAAACAAATTACTGAAATAAAATCTATGCTCACAGACCAAAACCAGACTAATCCAGAAAATAAAATAAATCTTCCTAGTTTTACTCCTAGAGAAGCAAGTGTGCTTCAATTAGTAGCAGAGGGACTGATGAATAAAGAAATTGCAAGACAGCTTGAAACATCTATTAGAAATGTTGAGAAATATGTAAGTAGACTTTTTATTAAGACAGGTACATCTAGCCGAACAGAATTAGTTCGTTATGCACTTGAAAATCATTTAGTAAAATAAATCATTTCATTTTTTCGAATTCAATAAGTTTTGAAAAATAAAAAGGAGCTTGATTTAATTTCTTTTTAACAACTTTAAATCCTTTTTCTTTAGCAGCATTAATAATACCCTTTTCTTTTAATGTATATGCTCTTGTAGTTTTACTTGGCCCAGGAAATAATTTTCCAATATTTTTTAGAATAGCAAGAACTGGAGTATAAGGAGCAAAGCTAACGATTAGTTTTTCTTTGCTTAAATCGCACAGATGTTGAACCATTTCTTCTGCGACCGGTTGAGGATAATGAATAAATACATCCAAACAAACTACAACATCAAATAGTCCTTTTAATTTTTCCAGATCACAAACTTCATATTTTATTTTACCTTGGTTCAAACCTAATTCATGAATGCGTTTTCTTGTTTCTTTAATCATTTCAGAAGAAATATCGCTCATCTGCAGTTCTTTTATACCGAGTCTCAGTAAAGGTATGGAAAGACTTCCTACACCACAGCCTGCATCACAATAACTTTTTTTTGTTAGTTCAGGATAATTTTTGATGTATGTGACTACATCATCTACAGTTTTTTGATGTCCTTTCCTAATATTCTTCTGAACTGTATTAACTTCATCAGATTTGCTATAAATTTTATTCCATCTTTCAAAGCCAGTACCATTAAAATACTCCCTGACTTCACTTTTTTCTATAATCTTATTTGACGTCATAATATTCTATGAAAATTTATTATTTCATACTAACTAACTGGCGCCAAATTAATTGCGCGCCATTATAGGAAAGAATTGATTTGTTATTTTGTCAGAATTGAATTCTAAAGATATTTATAAAATTGCTGTCGTGATGGGTAGTGATTCAGATCTAAATACATTAAAACCAGCCATTGATATTTTAAGAGAATTTGGAATAAAAACTGAAGTTTGTATACTGTCTGCTCATCGAACACCTATTGAAATGATGGAATATGCAAAAAATGCAGAATCAGAAAACATAAAAGTAATAATTGCCGGTGCTGGTGGTGCTGCTCATCTTCCAGGAATGCTGGCGTCCATAACTTGCATCCCTGTAATTGGAGTACCAGTAGAGAGTAAGACACTGAAGGGGATTGACTCTCTTTTATCAATAGTTCAAATGCCCGCTGGAATTCCAGTTGCAACAGTTGCAATTAATGGAGGACAGAATGCTGGATTATTGGCAATAGAGATGATCAGTTTATTTGATGAATCCATAAAGAAAAATTTAAAAGAATTCAGAGAAAATTTACATACACAGGTAAGAAATAAAAATAATAAGTTATCAACTATTGGACCTGACAATTATCTTCAAAATAAATAAACTAATATTTTTCTATTAGGCCTTTTTAAGAAAGTTTTCTTTTTTAAGGTAGTTAATAACTTTTTCAACGGAATCATTTAAATCTAACGAACCTGTATCAACAACAATTTCGGGATTATGAGGAGCTTCATATGGACTAGAAATCCCAGTAAATTCCTTAATTTCACCTAAACGAGCTTTCTTATAAAGACCTTTTGTATCACGATTTTCGCAAACTTTGATATCAGCAGAACAATAAACTTCAATAAAATCCTTAGATCCAATAATTTTTCTCACCTTATCTCTATCACTTATAAATGGCGAAACGAATGCTGTGATAGTTATTATCCCCGCATTCATAAATAAATTCGCAACTTCGCCAATTCTTCTTATATTTTCTTCTCTATCTTCATCCGAAAAACCAAGATCTTTACATAAACCGTGTCTAATATTATCTCCATCCAACACATAAGTCGAAAAACCATCTAAGTGTAAAACTTCATTTAAAGCGTTGGCCAAAGTACTTTTACCCGAACCAGATAAACCTGTAAACCAGATAACCATACCTTTATGACCTCTCATTTTCTCTAACTTTTCTCTGTCAATAGTTAAGTTGTGCCACTTTATATTGGTTGACTTTGTTTGATCTTGTTTTTTCATTTTTTACATCATCAAAATTAAAAACCTATCCTAACCCTTGCTTCATAAATTATGAAATCCCTCTTTACGAAGAAACTCAACTGATTTCGATACCATATCACCCTGTAACTGGATATTTCTATCAATCAATGTTCCTCCAGTCCCACAAAAAACTTTAATTTTTTTTAGTAATTCTTTTAATAAAATTTCATCCTCAGTGCCTAAACCTTTAATTAAAGTTACGGTCTTTCCCTTTTTACCTTTTTTTTGTTTAGAAATATTTATTTTTGATCTTTTATTAACAGTATCTACCTTTGCTGCTTCTTCAGACTTTTTTTCTTTATTATCAAATTCGATCCAATTTTTTTTTCCCATTATTTTCAATATAATCTATAGTTAGTTAATTCTTATTCTATAGAAAAAGTGGTAAGTACATTTTCTCGCAAAGATCAAAACTATAAAAATGACGATTTAAATCAACCCTCCAAAGAGGGAAGATTTGGAAAATATGGTGGTCAATATGTTCCTGAAACGCTAATGCCTGCCCTTTTTGAGCTTGAAACAGCTGCATCTAATGCATGGAAAGATAAAGTTTTTGTAGAAGAATTAAATCATCTACTCAAGACTTATGTAGGAAGAGAAACACCACTTTATGAAGCAAAAAGACTTACTGAACATTACAAAACTAAACAAGCAACTCCTAGAATATGGCTTAAAAGAGAAGATTTAAATCATACTGGGGCTCACAAAATTAATAACGCCCTTGGACAAGCTTTACTGGCAATAAGAATGGGCAAAAAAAGAATAATTGCAGAAACTGGAGCAGGTCAGCATGGAGTTGCTACTGCTACTGTTTGTGCGAGATTTGGCTTGAAATGTATTATCTACATGGGTGCTGAAGACATAAAAAGGCAATCCCTTAACGTTTTCAGAATGAAACTTCTTGGAGCTGAAGTTAAAGTTGTAAATTCTGGAACTGCAACACTTAAGGATGCTACTAGTGAAGCCATTAGAGATTGGGTTTCTAATGTTGAAACCACACACTACATTTTAGGATCTGTTGCAGGTCCACACCCTTTCCCAAAGATTGTGCGGGATTTTCATGCAGTTATAGGTGAAGAAACTAAAAAACAATGTTTGGAATCATTTGGATCTTTTCCTGATATTTTGCTTGCTTGTGTAGGTGGGGGATCAAATGCAATGGGGCTTTTCCATCCTTTTGTTAAAGAAACTTCTGTGCGTCTTATTGGAGTTGAAGCCGCAGGAAGCGGAGTTGATACTAACAAACATGCTGCCACTATCACTAAAGGATCAGTTGGAATTTTGCATGGATCAATGAGTCTTCTCTTGCAAGATGATAATGGTCAAGTACAAGAAGCTCACTCAATAAGTGCAGGTTTAGATTACCCTGGAGTAGGACCTGAACATAGCCATTTAAAAGATATAGGTAGAGCAGAATATGGATCAGTCACAGATCAAGAAGCTTTAGATGCTTTGAAACTTGTTAGTGAGCTAGAAGGTATTATACCTGCACTTGAAACTTCCCATGCCTTTGCTTGGTTAGATAAATTATGCCCTACTCTTGAAAAAGATACTCATATAGTTATCAATTGCTCTGGTAGAGGCGACAAAGATGTTAATACTGTTGCATCTTCATTAGATATTTAATCAATATCTTGGTATTGATGGGTCAATATATCTACTCCATCCATCAATACCCTCCTCCAAATTCCATATTTCGCTCACAATATTATTATCCAAGCACCATTGAGAAAAGTTATAACTTCTTATTCCTGCATGACAGGTAACTACAATTTCTCTATCTAATAAACCAGCAAATATTTCTTCAACATATTCACAGGTGACTTTACTAATTGGTAAATGTAAAAATTCTTTTGTGAAACGAGCCAGTTCAAGCTCTGACTGCTCTCTTACATCAATCAAGACTGGATCTTCTTTATCAGAATTAAACCAATCATTGAGACTAGAAGCATTTATAGATTTTGGGTAACTTCCCAATTTAATAGGATAAATTATGTGTTATTTAC
>CACKJM010000005.1 GCA_902600475.1 uncultured Prochlorococcus sp. | reverse complement strand
AAATTATGAAATCCTTCTTGTGTCAGGATCAAATAAGAAAAAAAACTTTGATTCAATTGATGCATTAGCTTCTTTACAAAAAGAGAAAAATTTAAAAGTTAAATTAGGTATAGCTTACAATCCATACTTAAAAAAATATTATAAGATTTCTTCAGAAAGAGAAAGGTTCGAAAGAAAAATTGCAACAGGATTAATAAATTCGATTTGGTTTCAATATGGCACAGATATTAATGTTCTTCAAAATGAGGTGACTTATCTTGAGAACATAAAAAAAGATAAAAAATTAAATCTATTTGGAAGTTTATTTATTCCATCTAAACAATTTATAGCGCGATTTAAATTTCGTCCTTGGAAAGAGGTATATATAGCTGAAAAGTGTTTATATGCCTTGGATAATTTTTTTGATTTCACAAACGATTTAGTTAGTTTTTATAAAAAAAATAATATTACTCCCTTAATTGAATCTGATTTCTCATCATCAGAGAAACTTGATTCTGTTTATAGTTTTTTAGAAAATGAAAGATAATTTCGGTCAATAGATAATTATGAATAGGGATTTTAAATATGACTTAGTAATAATAGGTGGAGGTATATCTGCATGTGTTTTTGCTTCGAAGTATCTGAAAAATAATACTTCAAAAAAAATTGCATTAATTGAAATTGGTCGTGGACTTGGAGGGAGATCAAGTACAAGAATAAGTAAAAGATTTAATGGATGGAAACTTAACCATGGGGCTCCTAATTTTAATATATCTAACAGTAAAAATAATCTTCTATTAAAAAGTTATATTGACGAATTATTGGAAAATAAATTTATTAAAATTGACGACTCAGATATATTTTTTCTAAATCAAGATTTAAATTCAGAAACAAAAAACAAATCTGAATTTACTAGCGGGAGTAATTATCTATCTATTGATTCTATGAGTCAATTATCACAAAATATAGTTGATTCTAATAATTTTAAAGGGAAAATTAATTTTTACTTTGAAACTTTAATAGTTGATTTGAAGTTTAATAATAAGGAATGGTTACTAACATCAAAAAATGGCGATAAATTTAAATCTAAATATCTTATTTGTTCAACTAATTTGTTGTTACATAAAAGGTCATTAAAAATATTAAACATTAATCGAATTCCATTAAGAGAAGCTATTCCTATAAATTTTGATAAAAAAATAGATTTAATATTATATTTGTTAGAAGGACAATCATTTATTCCTAGGTTAACTTTCTTAATTTATACAAATGAAAATTATAGTTATAAAGATTTCTATTCTAAAAAACAAAGGTATTTTTATTTAAGTAAAAATTTAGAAAAAAAATATAAATTTGAAAGGATTATTTTTCAGCTGCAAGATGATAATAAATTAGGAATTGTAGTACATACAAAAAGTATTGAATTCATTAATTCTTATAAAAATTCAAAAAACGAAAAAGTTTTTAAACAAAAAATAATTACAAATTTCAATAAACTGTTTGAAAATAATTCTGTAGTAAATAAATTAACTTTTGATGCTGAAGTCTCTATTATGAAATGGAGAGCTTCACAGCCTTCTGGAATTGCCGTCCCATTATCTTTACAATTTAGTAGAAAATATAGAATTGGATTTTGTGGAGACTGGTTTGAAGGAGAGGGATTTGGGAGGATTGAAGGCTCAATTTTAAGTGCTTTAATATTAGAGAAAAAAATTAATGATTTAATTAAATAATTTTTTCATAATGTGATCTATATCAGTGTTTTTTCTAATAATGAATCTATTTGTATTTTTGTTTATGCTATTGGGTTTGAATTTTTCGTAATATATGTCCCAAGATTTTAAGAAATCATTTTCAGCTTGTCTTTTATCCTTCCCCCTTTCTGTTAAATCTCTTTGGACAACTCTTTTCATACACTCATTTTTTTTAGTTTTTATTTCTAAAAAATAATAATTTTGATTATTTAAAGTGTTTGCGAATTCTTTGGCAAAAATACCTTCAACAATTAGAAAACTAATATTATTTGTTTCGTTTGATATATTTTGAATTGTTTTCTTTTCGAAATTATAATAACGATCAATTATTGAAATTCCATGTTTATAGATAAAATCAAAATCATTTTTGAATAGTTTGTAATTAAAACTTATACTTTTATCAAAAAAACCTTCTACAAATTTTGATAGTATTTTACTCATCAGCCCTGTTTTATAGTAATTGTCGGTACTTAAAACAAAACCATTTTTTTTTATTTTTACTAATTTATTTGATAAAGTTGTTTTACCGCTTCCAGAGGGACCACTAATAAATATAAGCTTCATTTTTACGATCTGCTTTTTATTAAGACTTTAACTTTACTATCAAACAATACTTTTGATTTTTGATAGTACATTTTTCTTTTTTTATGAATTTTTAAACTAATTTTAAATGTGATCCAATGGATTGTAAGCTTGCATTAATATATAATTTGTGTCTTTATATAATTGTAAGTAAATTATTTCTATAAAATCAGCTATTTTTTATTACTAATTTCTCTTGAAAATTGATAATATTAAATTAAAGAAATAATTTTATTACTTATAAATTCCAATGATTACAAAATTTCTTAGCAAACTAAAATCAATTCTATTTAAAAGCACAGTACCCGCTGATAAGCCTTTAAAGAAAGAAAAAAAAGCAAACAAGTCTGCAAAAACTCCAAAATCAAAAACAAAAACCAAACCTGTTAATTCTAAAAAAAATATTGAAACTTTAACCACACTTCCTGGTGTTGGCGCAAAAAGTGCAAAAGCTTTGTATGAGGCAGGATTTAAAACAACAAAAGCAGTTATTGCCGCAGATGAAAAAGATCTTCTTGCTGTATCAGGAGTTGGAATAAATCTTGTTAAGAAGCTTAAAAAGCTTAAATAGCATTATTTTTTTGACCCTACAGATAATAAGTATTAATATTGATGATTTTTAAGGAGTTTATAAGCTTTAGCAAATTATCTCCTTCTTGCTTTTCTTCTCTGCTGCAACTTTCTTTTGTATTTTTCAATAGGAGTTTCGTGATGTCTAAGTCTTTTTAAATCTGCAAAGATTCCAGATTTAGATACTTGTCTTTTAAATCTTCTAAGGGCAGACTCAATTCCCTCATTCTCTCCAACTGTTACCTGTGTCAAAATTTTCTAAATAAATATAATTCTAGCACCTCAATAGACAAATTTAAACTTAAAACTTTTACTCAAGAATTGATGGTTTATTTGGCTAACTTTTTGCCCACTCAACAAATCTTTTTTTATTACTATTTATATCTTGTAATGATTCAAAATAATATTTTTCCCAATCATCTTTAGGAAGTCCAAGAAATAACATTAGATTTAATGGGTATTGATCGCTATCGGAACAATTTCTAAAATCATCTCTGAATAAAAAGATTGACTTTTTTAGAGCAATTGCGATACCTAATTCAATCATTACTCCTTCATCTGGTGGATTTCCATTAACAATCGCAAAAATACAATCACATTCTTTTAAGTCATGGAAATTACTTCTTGCAACGTCATATGCCCATTTACTTTTATTTTCTATTAATGGTTTTGATCTCTCAAAAGGTTCAAATACTTCTACATTTAAAACATTGAAGATTTCAATAAATTCATGTAAGAGTGTTTTAGTTTGTTTTGAAAATCCATATGGATTTGCTAAATATAATTTCTTTCTCAACTTAAACCTCTTTTTTTGATGTACTCTTCGCGATCACTATTTGAATTTAAAGTATTTTCCCAGGGGAAAACTATCCATTCGCTTTTTTTTGACATAAATACTGTATTCCACCATGTAGGTTTGATCTTACTAAATAATACAAAAAACATTGCTCCTTCTATATCCTTGAAGGTCGTTAATGTAAGACCAGTTTCATAAACATCATCTACTATTAATGAATTTTTTGTTGGTACTGATACTAATTTAATTTTTAATTTATGGCTTAGCGCAACAGCAAGACATAATCCACCACGAGGAACACCATATATTCCAGAAAACTTCTTAAACCTACATTTATTAGCTATATGTTCTACGCTTTTATCAAATTCGCTCCAAGTAAAATAACTTATCATCTTAATTTTCTTTTTTTTCTGTTTTAGAAGTGTAATTTGAAGCAATTACGCTTAAAAGTGCTAAGACTTGCTCATTTGGACAATTAGTATTTTTTTTTAAATTTTCACATTCATTTATTATCTTGGCGTATGTATCCTCTACAATCCCGTTCATTTGGTCGATACTAAAAGAATAAGGTTTATCCATTGTTAAATTATTAATTATTTTATTTTTACTTACATATTCAAAGAAGTAAATATTTTTAGTATTTAAAGATAAAGTTATTCCCACATGGGATCATTTAGTTTTTCAATTCTAAGTGAAGAAGGAACATAGGTATGTAAAGTTTCAATTTTTATAGCCCATTTTTTTGAGTTACCCTTTAAACTTTCGCTTTCAATTAGGTTTGTTAGTGGAATCCTTTTTCTAACCTTAAGAAGACCTAGACAAGTTTCCCATGCTTCTTCATTTTTATAAATCTCTAACCAAAAATCAAAAATATTTTCCAAGATTTCTAAAGGGATATCAAATGAAATCCCCATTGAAGGTTTTTCAATTAAATAATTTTTGTTTCTTAGCTCATTTAGTAAATTATTTACGTTTAAATTAATAGCTAAGAGAATATCTTTTACTGATTCGTTACCTACTAATTCTTTTCTATGGCAATCTAAAAGGTTTTCATCCTCAAAAATGTTCTCATCACAATTTTTGACTCCCAAAATCCAAAATCCTTCTCCATTTTTTGCACCACTAGCAAGAAATAGATATTGAGGCGAATTGTCCAACACTTCAAATTATTTCTTCATTTTTAACATTTTTTCCTGGCTATGAAAATATTTTTTGCTTTATAAATCAATTCTTTAATTTCTCAAGAACTTAAAATAGTTGTTAAAATTGAAATTTAGCAAATAATGTTTGATTTAAAAGAGTTAAAACTAATGTTTTTTGACCCAACTGATTTAATAATCCACAATATAAATAAATTACTTAATAGTAATAAAACAATTAAACTTATTTTTTCTTAGGGAATAATTTACCTATTTTCTCTTCCTGGAGGATCTCTTTTTTTGTTCTTATTTTTTTATCTTCTAGTGATTCTTTATTAGTGCTAACAGCATAAATAATATAAAATATCATACCAGTAAATACTAAACCCAAAAAAAGTATCAGTATACCTAGGGGTTCACTTGGACTAAAAATTTTGAGGTCTAAAGCTGTATTTAGGTAAATTATCATCAATTAAGTATTACTATAGTTAACTTTTCATTCAAATCTAATTGACTTCTTCGTAACCAACGAATATTGAGGTGTCTGAATCTTTATAGCCATTAGCTGCTTCTTGTGGATTCTGACTGTCAATTTTTCTTGCTTTAGCGTGAATCATATTGAATGGAAAAATGACCGCTCCAACGAAAAAATGTAATATTAAAAAGTCTGAAGGTAGTCCATTTGTCCAATCTGGGAAAAATAGCAATGTCATCAATGTTTCGTACATTTTTGAAGTCAAATAAACATCTGACTATTATTACTGAACTTACTGCAATAGTATAAATTTTTAATAAATTGAAATTTAATTTTCCTTTTAAGAATTATAAGATTCAATAGAAAAGACAACAAAAATTGATTACTATATTATTGATGAGAATTAATTTAAGGCTGTTGTTAAAATTCTTTCTGGTTTTTTTTATTTCTGTAATTAATCTATTAAATCCGCCATTAGGACTAGCATTTGATACGACAGATCCTAATGTTAGTTTACTTCAGAATAGAATTTCAAATAATTTCTCGAGAAAATATTGCAAGGCTATTCAAAATGGTTTTTCTAAGGATGAAGCAATGAAATCCGCAATTGTAAAAACAGAAAATATTATATCTTTTTCATATAATCCACAAAAAAAATGGATTGAAAAAGATGACTTGGCAAATCAAATTTCATTGCAAGTAGTAAATGATTGTGGATGGTCATTCGGATTGATTGGAAAGGAGGGAGTTAATTATTTTAAATCTTATTTTCTAGAAATTTACGAAAAAATTACTCCTGAAAAAAATTTTTCTGGATAGATTAAGCTAATGAATAACATTTCAGACAAATATGTAATAATTATAATCTTGGTTACTATACTTTTTGTATTTGGCTTGATTTTTTCAGTAAAATCCCCCGAGAGAAAGGTTATAGATTCGCCAATAATGTGGAAAGATGATTATTCCAATATTTCTATTTTCAGGAGCATTAATATAAATTCTCAAAGAAAAATATTAATTTAAATATTATCTGCCATTAATCAAGAGTCTTAATTTATTAATTAGATAAATCTTTAGGAAACTTTATTAATTAATGAATTAATTTTTTAATTTAAGTAGTTCAAAAGAACTGATGCTAATTTTAAATCATCATTAAACCATGCTCTTATTGCCATAGCCCTTCTAGGATCATAAAAATTTTGTTTTCTATACCAACTAAGAACTTCCGAATCTGATTTCTTACCATTACATGATAAACAGCATGGCACACAATTACTCGTACTACTCTTACCCCCTTTTGACATTGGATGAAGGTGATCAAGTGATTCTGATGGCTGACCACAATAAATACATTTATTTTTAGTAAGTTTATGAAGAGACTCTCTCCAACTTTTATTACTTATCTTGGGGCATAGCTGATCAAGGTAAATTGCATCTTGTCTATGCATAATGTTCTTGATGATATTTTAGATAATAACAGTTTTTATTGAACTATGATTGAAAAAGGATTAAGCTTTTTAAACCATAGTTTCCTTTGAGAATAATAATATTCAATTATTAAAAATTAAATTTAGATTTAATGCTTTATTTATTATCATCATTAGAAAATAACTTTGATTTATCTTTTTATAAGAACATTTCTATTTTTTTGATATCCTTTTTTTCTAATACTTTTTCTGCAATTTCTGGAGGTGGAGCAGGCCTAATTCAATTGCCTGCTTTGATTTTATTTGGTACTCCTTATTATCAAGCTTTAGCTAGTCATAAATTAGCGACAGTAGCGTTAGGATTAGGTGGTTCATTAAGAAATTACAAATCTCTGAGAAATGATTTTTATATTGCCTGCCAAATTTTAATTTTTGGTTTGCCTGGAGTGATTTTTGGGGCTTCTATTGTTGAATTTATATCAGAACAATATTTATATCTAATTTTAGCAATAATTTCGATTTTTTTAGCATTTTACTCATTTCTTAAATCAGATTTAGGTCAGACATCTTGGAATAATAAACTTAATTCAATTCATAAAATTAAATTCTTAATCTTAATTTTCATAATTGGTATTTTGAATGGTTCTATATCATCAGGAACTGGTTTGTTTGTAACGATACTTTTAATAAAAAGCTACGGAATGGATTTTCTTCGTGCTATTAGTCTGACATTCTTTACAGTTGGAATTTTTTGGAATTTTACTGGAGCAATTTTTTTGAGTAAAGTAGGTTCAGTTCCTTTAAATATATTGTTATTGTTAATAGTTGGTTCTTTTACAGGAGGATATTGCGGGGCGCATTTATCGCAACTAAAAGGAAATAAACTTATTAAAAAAACTTTTACAATAGTTTCCCTTTTTGTTGGGATTAGTTTGTTTACAAAATCAATAATGAGTTTTATGTAGATTAATTAATTATTAATATTAATACGCTTGTTAACAAAAAAAAGACCCAAAAACAGACATTAAAGTTTTTAAGGAAAAATTATCTATATTTTAATTGTTTACTCTAGGTTTTAATGGACACCTCACTGTAAAACAATACTTTTAGTTTAACAATAAAAAAAGGCCTCACATTGGTGAGACCGGGTGATGGGGAACCTTATTTTTAAACCAATTTCTTGAAAATTGCAACCCCCTATCTATAGTGTTTACTCTGCGTACACAAACCACTACTTATAGTGCTTTTGAATTTAATCTATTCTATTCTTTTAAATTACTTTATAGTTTATGATTTTACAAATTTGATTAAATTTACTATTTAAGGATTCCACTTGTTTTTGTAATTAAACTTGTTAAAGTTTTGATGCATTGTATTATTCGTAAGAAATTAGTTAATTAAAAAGCTTTAATGATTGAATTAACATTAATAACTCTTTTGAACTTTGTTGCAGACAATTTTTGTGAATATAGGAATATAGGTCATGATAATTATAAATCTTTGCTTCTTTCTTATAGTGATGCGAGTAATAAATTTGGACCATTGGAAGTTAAAAAGGTTATTGAGAAGTCAGAAAATTTTAAAGTTACAGCTGTTGCTATTGCTGCAATTAAGTGCCCTCAACATATAGTTAGATAATGAAGCTTGAATTGAAAACCGATAATGATAATTATTCTAAGTCTTTATCAAATTTTTTTAGAATTTTTTTTATTATCGCCCTAATATTAATTTTTTGTGATGTGGCGGTCAAATTAGGAGTTATTTCAAGACATTATCAAATTGAGTACAATTGTAGCCTTTTAACAGTTAAAACATCTAAATCTAATTTTAAGAAATTATCTAAACTTTCTAAGCTAAAAAGTAAGCAAAAAATTAGGGAGTTTTGTAGAAGGTTTATTGAATAATATATTTTTAACTAGAAGCGGATGAATAGAATTTCAATGCAAATAACCAGAACTTTCGAGAACTAATTAAAAAGACCATAGCAACAATAACTTCTAGCAATATTTTCCAAAATTGAGATAGGCCTAGGAAAACTTCAGAAGGAATTGTAGTTATAAATGCAATAGGAATTACTACACTAAAAAATATTCTCAGAGAAAATGAAAATGAATTCAATGGAAATCTTCCAATGTAAAGGAATGATCTTAATACTTCGGTCGCATTCCATGTCTTTACAAACCAAATAGTAGTTGTAGAAATAAAAAACCATAAGCTATATAAGATGCAAATTGAGCAGATTATGGTGATCAAGCATAAAGTAAGAAAAATTAAATTTATATTTATTTGATTGATTTTTATGCAGTATAACAATAAGAATATGCCAAGTATTATTTCTAAAAAGCCAGATGGAGTTATTTTTTTTAATGAAATAAAAAATTGACTATCAATTGGTTTTAAAAGCACGAAATCTAAAGTTCCTTCTCTTATATGCTTAACTATTTCTGTAAGATTTGGATTGAACCATGTATTAGTTATTCCATTTAAAATTGTGTAAATACCCTGTATTATTAATGCCTGTTCGAATTCCCAGCCACCAATAGTGTTATTGTTTTGAAAAAAAATTGATAATAAAAAAATACTTCCTATTAAACTTAAAATTGCAGTAATTAAATCTATTAATATATTTGTTTTATACTCCAATTCACAAGCTAAAGAGGTATGTAAAAATTTTGTATAAATATTAATATATTTCCTTAAATTCATGATCCCATAGCTGTATATTTTTTCGTTCCGTTAGACCATATTTTTTTAAATAATGGGAAAAGTAAAAGGATCCATAAAATTTGCATACTAAAACCTCTACTAATATTTGTTGCATTTCCAGAAAGTAAATTTGCAGGAAAATCTATTAGATACGGAAAAGGAGTTAAATAAATCCAGGATTTAACATATTCGGGAAATGAAACTACAGGAGCCAAAAGACCTGAGAGGAATAAAGTTGGTATAAATAATAATCTTTCAATTGAAGATGCTTTTTCGGTCCAGAAGCATAGACATGCAACTATTGATTGAATTAAAAATTGAATTAAGAAAGATAAGAAAGTCGATATTACCGATAATAATAAAACACCAAAATTTGGAATCCATATACTTTCTGGATTAAAAATAAAAAAGAAAGTTGCTATTAATAGAGCGAAAGGAAATCTTGTTAATTGTTCAGCAAGATGCTGTGCAAAATACCTGAAAAATGGATTTAAAGGTTGGATTAAGTAAGGAGATACTTTTCCCATTAGAGAATCTTCTTCGAAGCTAAATACAACCCAAACTACTGAAAACTGTCTTACAAAAAAAGCACATAAAAAATACCTAGAAAGCATAACATTACTTATATTTATGTATTCATTAAGGTTATTGTTGGTCCAAATATTTAACATGAAAAAAGGAATAATCCCTGATATCGCCCACAATGCAATCTCTACTCGATATTCCAACATGTTTGAATATTGAACCTTTAATAAGGTGAAAATTTTACGTTTAATCAAGTTAGATATCATAATCTTTTTTTACTAATATTTTCCCAATAATTTCATCTATAGGAGGTTCGTTTATATATAGGTCTTCAATATCAAAATTATTTAGGATACTTTTCAGTGAAGAAGTAATTGAGTTATTTTCTACTAATATTGTGATTTCATTCTTTGTTTTATTTTTAACATTAAAACTTGTATTTTCTAATTTATTTGCATCTTCTTCTGAACGACAAACAATTATTATTTCTTTTACAGGAGATAGTTTTTTTAATAAAAGATCAAGTTTTCCATCGTATGAGATTGATCCCTCATGAACACATATAACCCTCTTGCAAAGCGATGTAATGTCTTTCATATAATGACTCGTTAAACATATAGTTGCGTTAGTTTCCTTATTATATTTTTGAAGAAATTTCCTCAAATTTCTCTGTGCATTAATATCTAAACCAAGTGTCGGCTCATCTAAAAATAGAATATTTGGTTCATGTATCAAGGCTGCTAGTAATTCTGACTTCATACGCTGACCGAGAGATAGTTTTCTAACAGGTATAAATAGTTCAGAATCAATCTCAAGCATCTCTGATAGTTTTTTTATTCTTTTTTTTGCTTCTTTCTTATCTAAGTCATATATTGATGCATTCAAATAAAAAGATTCAATTGGTGGAAGATCCCAAATGAGTTGTTGTTTTTGGCCCATTATTAGGGTTATTTTTTTTAAAAAATTTTCTTTTCTTCTGTATGGTAGATGGCCTGAAACTAAAACTGAACCTTCGCTTGGATAAATTAAGCCACAGAGCATTTTTAAAATTGTTGTTTTCCCAGCTCCATTAGCACCAAGAAAACCAACTATTTCGCCTTCTTTTATTTCGAAACTTACATTTTTTATAACCTTTAAACTTTTTGTTTGTCTTCTAAAAAAATGTTTAATAGTTCCTTTTAAACCAGGTTCTTTAGAAGAGATCTCAAATGACTTTGACAAGTCTCTAACCTCAATAATATTTTTATACATCTCAGAATTTAGTATCTTTAAATTTGTAATTAAGTTATTAGCTAAATTACTTCTATCTTATAAAAGTTTTTAATAATTTAAAAAATATCTTTTAAGGAAACTACTAGCCAAAGAAAAAAGTTAGCTGGATTAACTAACTCTTTTACCCTATTCTTATTTTCATAATTTAATTCTCTTAAAGTATTAAAAATCAAAATATTATTCTGTTTTATATCTTTAACTTTTTTTATAACATTGCCTTTTTCGTCAAGGAGATTAATTTCATCTTCAAAAAACCATTGCTCTTTACCATTAGATAATTGCACCACTACGCCAATTCCTTTGCCATCAGTTATTCTAAAATCATTAATTGTAGCTACCGAAGAATCATTAATAGCAGTAATAATTTCTTTAGTAAGTCTATCTTTCGATTGTGCCAAACTTACTTGAACATAATCACCTATTTTGGCATTATCTAAAATTGACATTTTTTAGGTCATTATACCTATATATACTAGTTTTATGTGTAAAACCTTAACTATTAATTTGCTTCAATAATTAAGGTTTCTTGAATATTGATTCAAGAACTCTTTTTATTGCAATTGTTAGTATTCTTAAAAAGACAAAAAATAATCCTAACCAGCCAAGAATAACTGCTATTGAAAGCAAACTTGAACCTAAATCGCGCTGTAGTAAATCTTGCATCAATTTCCAAATAATTATTTTCACTATATTTTCAAAAACTTACTTTTTCAATAAAGCAAAATGTTAAATTTCTGTTTATTTAAAGTTCTTTTTTATGAAACTATTTTAAAAAAAGATTTATGAGCTAAAGTTATTATTAGAAATTCAATTAAATATTTTGGAGCTTTCTTTAAACTCTTACATTGGAGTATTTTTTATCATTGTTGGTCTAATAGTAAGAGTTGATTTAAAATTTTCTATTCAAAAGGAACTCTAATATTTTTATATAAGCAATTATTAATGTGAAAAGTATAACGTCGTTTATTAAATCTTTTTATTTAGGAATTAATTGCAAAAAAAAGCAGCTAACAAGCTGCTTTTAAATGGTGGCGGGGGGGAGATTTGAACTTCCGACCTTCGGGTTATGAGCCCGACGAGCTACCAGACTGCTCTACCCCGCGTCATATATATAGCATACATCTGAAAGGGTTCTTTTTTCTATTTCTTTAGGATTCTTGGAATTTTAATTGACCTTGTACTTCAATTCGTACACCCTCTGAAAAATTAAGTACCTTTTCTTCAATATCTTGAATCCTTAAGTCAGATATCCATTCTAATTGTTTTAGCAAGTGAAGACTCACAGCATGTTTGGCTCTCTTTGAACCATCTTCTACTTTTAAAGCAAGTCCTATCCCTTCATTTACCTTGCATAGACACTGTATTCCTTCTGCTCCACCTTTACCTATAACCTGTCCATGAGAAGCTTTAATTATTTCAGTATCAAATTTATTATTGCCACTTATCATCATTGGGTTAGTGGTCATAGCTCTACTTATTTGCTCTAATTCAGCATTTTCGGAACTGCTTAGAAGTGAATATAACTTTGACATTTCTATTAGTTTTAAGTAAAGAGTTGGGGCACCGCAATCATCACGTTCAGCATTTATTTCAGATACAGGAATTTCTAATAATTCGGAAACAATTCTGAATATTTCTACTTGAAGTGGATGATTCCCTTTTAAATAACTTTCTAATGGCCAATTCAACTTTTTACATGTAGCTAAAAATGCAGCATGTTTGCCTGAACAATTATGTTCTAAAGGACTTGATTTGGATTTAGGACATTTCAAATTATTAATGTCTATGTCATATTCCCACAAAATTTTAAAAGCTTCCCTTGCATGAATTCTTGATCCACTGTGCGAACCACATGCTAATGCTATTGATTTTGAAGCATCATTAATTTTTGATGCAGCTCCACTACTAACAAAGGGTATTGCTTGAAATGGTTTTAACGATGACCTTATGAAACTTTTATATTCAGGATTCCCTGCACACATTAAAACCCTCCCTTTTTTGTCAGTTATAACAGCATGAATTTTATGAATTGATTCAACATTCGAACCTCTTATCAAGGTTGCTTGTAAAGGAGGATTATTTGATGTATAAAGGTTTTTGAAGTTTGAATTCATTTAGAAATTGTTATATTGAAAAAGTAAAATTCCTGATAAAGCTAAGACTGAGATAATAGAAAAAATTTGTATTAAATTTTTTAAAATAGGCTTAACTTCAATTGATGCAATAAGCGATTCCTGTTCTTTTAAAACTAATGGCTTTATCCATACTTGACCGTCGTACCATCCAGATTCTTCGTATTCAACTCTTTCAGAGGTCAATCTTTTAAAAACATGATTCCAACCAAGATATAATCTTATAGATACTAGGAGAGGTATTATTAAACTACTAAAGAGGCTTAAAAAGATATATTTTAGAAGGTATTTTTTGAAATATATACTTCCAGAAGAAATAACGAGGAATATAACAAATGCAATTATCCAAAATTTAATCAAGACTAGGATTAATAATTTTTTAGTTTTTGGCCAAGAAAAAATTTTAGATTTTGATAATTCGATGAATTCATTTGTAGGTTGTTGCTCCTTTGGGACAGGACATTTAGATTCGTTCATAAATGAAAATTATGGGAATGAAAGATTATCTCCATTACTCCAAAATGATTCAAGATCGTAGAATTTTCTTATATCTGGCTGGAAAATATTTACGATCAAATCGCCATAGTCAAGTAGAGCCCATTTAGCCTCATTAACTCCCTCTTTTCTTATTGGTTCTAGTTTAGCCTTCTCTCTTATTTCTCCCTCTACAGAGTTAGTTATGGATCTAACCTGTACATCAGATAATCCCTCTGCGATTAATATCCATTCACTTATGAAAGAAACTTTGTCAATTTTTATAAGTTTGATATCTTTAGCCTTTTTTTCGTCACAAGCTTTAGCTGCCATTAAAACTAAGCGTTTATTGTCCATATACATTTTCGCTGGAGACTGATTTTTCTGAACCTTCTTGCTGAGATAATTCTGCTCTAGCTTTTTCAGCACTTTTTCTTAAGGCATCTAATCTATCTTCAAAGAAACTTCTCTTTTTCTTTTTTCTGGTTTTATCAATTAACTCCTTTAAGGCTCCTCCAAGACTTTTATAAGCATTTGGAATACTGTATCCAAATCTACAAGCAAGATCTATAGCTCTTTCATCTGCAAAAATAGCATCTTGTAGTTTCTTTTCAGAATTATTTTTTATGTATAATCGATATCCTGCAAAACTTGATAAGCCAAGAGCCAATAACAAAAGTAATCCATCTTGAACCCACAACTCCCCTATCGCTCCTCCTAACCCTATTGCAAGAGCTGCCATTTCCCATCCATCTCTTGGTATTGCATCGTTTTGAATTTTCCCAACCTCGTGCCAAAATAATAAATTTCTGTGGTCAATAGCAAAATCATCCCAAGCATCTAAATCTATTTGTATTTCTACTTCGTCACGACCAATTTCCTCGAGTGTTATTAAAGGTGGATCTATTGCAGCTGCAGCTTCAATAAATACCCAACTTTCATTCTCCGGAGGCAACAAACTTTTAAGTCGTTGAAGTTCGCTCATAAAAAATTATTTTCTTTCAATACTATAGAAACAAATGTTGCTTTTCAAGTAACTTGATTAACATCTGATGATTTATAAGTACTATTAAGTAAATGTAGTTTTTAAATTATGCCTCAAAGAGGTGATCTAAAGAAAATTCTTATTCTTGGATCAGGCCCGATTGTTATAGGACAAGCTTGCGAATTTGATTACTCTGGAACTCAAGCTTGCAAAGTTTTAAGAAAAGTTGGTTATGAAATTATCTTGATAAATTCAAATCCGGCATCAATAATGACCGACCCTGATATTGCAAATAAAACATATATTGAACCATTAACTCCTGAAATCGTTTCTCAGATCATTTTAAAAGAAAAACCTGATGCCATTCTTCCCACAATGGGAGGGCAAACTGCTTTGAATCTTGCAGTTAAATTATCAGAGTCAGATTTCTTGAATAAAAATAATGTTGAATTAATTGGTGCTAATTTAAAAGCTATTAATAAAGCTGAAGATAGAAGATTATTTAAAGAATCGATGGAAAAAATAAATGTAAATGTATGCCCCTCTGGAATAGCCTCTAACTTGACTGAAGCTAAAGATGTATCAAAAAAAATTAATTCTTATCCTCTTATAATAAGGCCAGCATTTACTTTAGGTGGTGTAGGAGGTGGAATTGCATACAACCTTGAAGAATTTATCGCATTGTGTAGTACAGGTTTAGAGGAAAGTCCTAGTAATCAAATATTAATTGAAAAATCTCTTATTGGATGGAAAGAATTTGAATTAGAGGTAATGAGAGATACGGCAGATAACGTAGTAATTGTTTGTAGTATTGAGAATTTAGATCCAATGGGTGTTCATACTGGAGATTCGATCACTGTAGCTCCAGCGCAGACTTTAACAGATAAGGAGTATCAGAGATTGAGGGACTTGTCTTTGAGAATCATTAGAGAGGTAGGAGTTGAAACTGGAGGGAGTAATATTCAATTTGCAATTAATCCAACAAATGGTGAAGTAATTGTTATAGAGATGAATCCTCGTGTGAGTAGATCTTCTGCCTTGGCAAGTAAAGCAACTGGATTTCCCATTGCCAAGATTGCAGCTTTATTATCAGTTGGCTATACACTTGATGAGATTATTAACGATATCACAAAAAAAACACCTGCATGTTTTGAACCATCAATTGATTATGTTGTTACAAAAATTCCTCGGTTTGCCTTCGAAAAGTTTAAAGGGTCTTCAAATAAATTAAGCACTGCTATGAAATCTGTTGGGGAGTCAATGGCAATCGGACGCTCTTTTGAAGAATCATTTCAGAAAGCATTAAGGTCATTAGAAGTGGGCATTCATGGATGGGAATGCGATTCAATAGAAACTAAAAACGAGAATGAATTACAGACTAGTTTAAGAAACCCAACATCTGAGAGAATTCTTATAATTAAAAAAGCAATGCAGCTTGGAAAAACTAATTCTTTTATCCAAGAAGTTACAAATATTGATTTATGGTTTATCGAAAAATTACGTAATATCTTTAATTTTGAAAACGATTTTTTGAGAGGAAAAAAACTTTCTCATCTAGATAGAGATTTGATGCTTTATGCTAAACAATTAGGCTTTTCAGATCAACAGATATCAAAATTAACAAATTCTGATTTTTTTGAAGTGCGAAGATACAGAAAAAATTTAAATATTATTCCAATTTACAAGACTGTTGATACTTGTTCAGCAGAGTTCTCATCCTCTACTCCCTATCATTATTCAACTTATGAAGAGCCTTTTATTATTTTAAATTCTCAAGTTTTTGATAGTGAAATCAAAAAAAATAATGATTCAAAAAAAATTATGATTTTAGGAGGAGGTCCAAACAGAATTGGACAGGGAATAGAATTTGATTACTGTTGTTGCCATGCTTCATATCAAGCCTCTAAAAATGGTTATGAAACAATAATGGTTAATAGTAATCCTGAAACTGTATCAACAGATTACGACACTAGCGATATTTTATATTTTGAGCCTGTAACTTTAGAGGATGTGCTCAATATAATAGAAGCTGAAAATCCATATGGTTTGATCGTTCAATTTGGAGGTCAAACTCCTTTGAAATTATCTTTACCTTTATATGAATGGCTTAAATCTAAAGATGGAGCTAGAACTGGATCAAGAATTCTAGGGACTTCACCAATTTCAATCGATCTAGCAGAAGATAGAGAGGAATTTACAAAAATACTTAAGGAATTAAATATTAGGCAACCATTAAACGGAATAGCTCGCAATCAAATTGAAGCACAAACTGTCGCAAAAAATATAGGATTCCCCTTAGTTGTTAGACCATCTTATGTTTTAGGTGGCAGGGCAATGGAAATTGTTAAGGATGAGAATGAATTATCGAGATATATTTCCGAAGCAGTTAAGGTTTCGCCTGATCATCCAATACTGCTTGATCAATACTTAAATAATGCTATTGAGATAGATGTTGATGCTTTATGTGATTCAGAAGGTTCAGTTGTAATTGCTGGTTTAATGGAACATGTTGAACCAGCAGGTATTCACTCTGGAGATTCAGCTTGTTGTTTGCCATCTATTTCTCTTTCAAAATCCACTCTAGATGTAGTAAAAAATTGGACTAAATTAATTTCAAAAAGATTAAATGTTGTTGGTTTAATTAATTTGCAATTTGCAGTAACAAATTTAAATAATAAAGAAAATAAATTATTTATTATAGAAGCAAATCCGAGAGCTTCCAGAACTGTCCCATTTGTTTCAAAGGCTATAGGAAAACCAGTCGCAAAATTAGCTACACAGTTAATGCAAGGTTTTACATTAGAAGATATCGAATTTACAAAAGAATTCTCACCAAAATATCAGGCTGTAAAAGAAGCTGTTTTACCTTTTAAAAGATTTCCTGGATCAGATACACTTCTCGGCCCTGAAATGAGATCAACTGGAGAGGTAATGGGTTTAGCTAAAGATTTTGGAATTGCTTATGCCAAGTCAGAATTGGCAGCAGGAAATGGAGTCCCTTCTGAGGGAGTTGCTTTTTTGTCTACGAACGATTTAGATAAAAAATATCTTGAAGTAATTGCTAGGGAATTGTTAATTTTAGGATTTAAATTAATTGCAACGCGTGGTACAGCTTCATATTTAGTTGATTTAGGGATTCAAGTTGATGAAGTACTAAAAGTACACGAGGGTAGACCTAATATAGAAGATCTAATTCGTTCAGGGCTTGTTCAATTAATAATTAATACTCCAATAGGATCTCAGGCTCTTCATGACGACGCATATTTAAGACGTGCTGCTTTAGAGTATAATATTCCAACCTTTACTACCATTCCTGGAGCCAATGCAGCTATCAAAGCAATTAAAGCATTGCAACTTAATAAAATAGATACTTACTCTCTACAGGAAATCCATAATTATTAAACTTTATTCAAAGTTTTTTAATTTTTCTTTTAATTGATTTGCTATGGAGTTTCTACTAATTGTAAGTAATTTCAAAGTGTCTTGATGCATTTTAAGTTGAGTTTCTGCTATTTGTAATGCATTTATAGATTCTTTTATTTCCTTGGAAAGTTGATTTATAAAATACTTTTTCCCTTCAAAGGTTAAAACTGGATTGCTAGAATCATTTTGATTTTCACTCATAGATTTGATATTTTAATAAATAAGCTAGTGTTATATTTTCTTAATTAATTGTTTTTCACATAATTCTTTATATATTCCTTTTTTATTAATTAAATCAGAATGTTTTCCAATTTCAATAATTTCGCCCTTATCAAAAACAACTATTTTATCTGCTTCTTGAGTAGTAGCTAATCTATGAGCAATAACAATAACAGTCCTGTTATTCATGGCTCTATTAAGCCCTTCTTGAACTTCTGCTTCTGATTCTGCATCTAGTGCGCTGGTAGCTTCATCTAGAAGTAGAATTGCAGGGTTCCCCAATATTGCTCTTGCAATCGCAATCCTTTGAATCTGTCCGCCGGAGAAATTTAATCCTCTTTCATTTATCTTAGTTTCATATTTATCAGGAAGTTTTTCAATGAATTGGTGAGCATTTGATTTTTTTGCGGATTCTATAATTTCTTCTTTAGTAAAATTCCTACCCATTCTTATTATGTCGATTATCTTTCCAGAAAATAAAAAAGGTTGTTGCTGTACTAGAGCAATATTATTTCTTATATCTTTCGTATTTAATAATTTTAGATTTTTATCATCAATAAAGATGTCTCCATTTTTTGGAGTTATAAATTTTAAAATAAGACTCATCATTGTACTTTTGCCAGCCCCTGAAGCTCCGACGAAAGCTGTAACTTCCCCTTTTTTAATTTCTAAATTTATATTTTTGAGGACTTGATTATTTTTTTTATATTCAAAATCAACTTTCTTGAAACTGATTTTGCCTTCAATATTGGATATCCTTGTTGAATTTTCATTGTCATTTTCAAAAGATTCTAGATTTATTTTTTTTAACCTTTTTATCGATGCTTCTGCTTGTTTATAGTCATTGAAATTTGTACTTATATGGCTTATTGGATCAATAAGCATTAATATTGCAGCAAAAAAACTACTAAATTCTTCGCTAGTTAGAAGACCAAGGTTAATTCTTGAGGCTCCTAAACCTAATATTGCTAATATTCCAAAGGCTTCTACAAAACCTACAACTGGATGCTGAAATGCAAGCAATTTTAATGTTTTATATTTAGCTTTTTTATTTGAATTTAATTTAGTGTAAAATCTATTTTCAATCCAACTTTCAGCAGCAAAAGCTCTTATGGTAGACATTCCATTTATAGATTCACCTATTAAACCTGCTAATTCACTTGTTGATTCTTGACTTTTTTCAGATGCTGATAAAACTCTTCGACCAAAATTATTAACTACAAGAATAACCAATGGTGCTAGTACAAAGGTTGATAGAGTGAGTGACCAATCTAGATAAAACATATATATTATTACAGCTAATAATTGTAAAGTACACGGAATTGTATCTTGGGCTGTTTTATAAATAACTTCGCTTACTCTGTCTGCATCTTCCGTTAGTCTGTAAGTTATATCTCCTGCTGAAATATTTTCAAGGGAATTCATCTCAATTTTATGAATTTTTCTAAATAAATTTCCTGTCATTACTTCACTAATTTCTAGTGATGGTTTTGCAATGAAAACATCTTGTCCAAATTGAGCAATTTTTTGAATTAAAAATACTGATAATGACCAAACTATTATGTTAGAAACTTTTGAAAGATCACCAGATCCAATTGCTGGGATTAATTTTCCGGCTAAATATGCCAACAACGGCCAACAAGATACGTAAATAAGCATGCATATAAAACCTTTTATAAACCTATTTGTATATGGCCTGATTGGAGGTATTAGTCGCAAGATATTATATATTTTATATTTATCCTACATTATCAATTTCTTTGGGTATGTAAAACAATGAAATTAGATCAATTCTTAAAATGGAAGAATTTGGTAGCATCAGGTGGAGAAGCAAAATTTTTTATTACATCTGGGTCTGTCAAAGTAAATGGTGCGGTTGAAACTAGAAGAGGAAGAAAACTAAATAAGGGAGATAAAGTTATGTTTCTAAAAAATGAATTAATTTTTGATTAGTTAACTTATTAACCTCAGTTTATATTATTATGATTTTCTTGGAGATTATATTTTGAGAAAATCTATTATTGCTGGTAATTGGAAAATGCATATGACTTGTGCTCAAACCAAGTCTTATTTAGAAGAGTTTTTACCTTTAATAAAAAACATAAAGGATGATCGTAAAGTTATTATTGCCCCTCCTTTTACCGCTATTTCAACCTTTTCTAATCATTCTGATTTTGATTATCTAGATATTTCTAGTCAGAATATCCATTGGGAAGATGAAGGAGCATTTACTGCTGAAATATCTCCAAAAATGCTCCTTGAGCATCGGGTTTCTTATGCAATAGTTGGTCACAGTGAACCAAGGAAATATTTTAGTGAAAGTGATGAACAGATTAATAAAAGAGCAGTTTTTGCTCAATCTAGTGGACTTACTCCAATTGTTTGTGTTGGGGAAACATTGGAACAAAGAGAGAGAGGAGAAGCAGATAGAGTTATCACTAGACAGGTTGAGCAAGGACTGGAAAATACAGATCCTTCAAACTTAATCGTTGCCTATGAACCAATTTGGGCTATTGGTACAGGTAAAACATGTGAGGCTAAAGACGCTAATAAAATATGTTCTTTGATTCGAAAATTAATAGGTTACGAAGATGTGATTATTCAATATGGAGGATCAGTTAAACCTAATAATATTGACGAAATTATGTCAATGAGTGATATCGATGGAGTCTTGGTTGGAGGGGCTTCATTAGATCCTAATAGTTTTGCAAGAATTGCAAATTATCAATAATAAAAACCCTTGGCCAATAGGCTGGCGACAAAAAACTTCTATCATGGGGATTATTAATTTAACTCCTGATTCATTTAGTGATGGAGGAGATTTAAATTCCTCAAAGAAAGTTTTAGATCAAGTTAATCATTTTTTGAGTAATGGTGTAGATATTGTTGATCTTGGTGCTCAGAGTACAAGGCCTGGTGCTGAGGAAGTTGGATCTAAAAAAGAAATAAAAAGATTGATCCCATATCTGAAATTAATAAAATCTAAATATCCAGATGTTTTAATTTCTATTGATACCTTTAATTCTGAGGTGGCTTACGAAGCTCTTATGAATGGTGCAAATTGGATTAATGATGTTACGGGCGGAAGAAGAGATAAGGAAATTTTGGATGTTGTTTCAAAATTTAATTGCCCATTTGTCATAACTCACAGTCGTGGGAATAGTAAAAATATGAATCAACTTTCTAAATACAAAAATGTATTGAGTGAGGTTAAGTATTCTCTTGAGATTTTGATAAATGATGCTTTAAAGAAGAACATATCAAAAAGAAATATAATTGTGGATCCTGGAATTGGTTTTTCAAAAGATATTAATCAAAATCTCGAAATTTTAAGAAACTTGGATGTATTTAAAGAATTAAATTTACCAATTCTTATTGGTGCATCAAGGAAAAGGTTTATAGGAGAAATTTTAGACGAAATAAATCCCAAAGAGAGAGATATAGGAACACTTGCAATAAGCTGTCTTTGTTCACAATTTAAAATTGATATTGTGAGAGTTCACAATGTGGCAATGAATTATAAAATTTTAAAAGTATCAGATAGGATTTACAGAAAATAAAAATATTATTCTTTAACACCTTCAATTTTATCCTCTACCTCTTGATAAAGTTCTTTCAACTGCTCTATATTTTCATCTGATGTTTCCCAATATCCTCTACCATTAACTTCTAGTAAAGTCCCTACTATCCTTCTAAAACTATTTGGATTTAAATCCATAAGTCTTTTTCTCATCTCTTCGTCATTTATAAATGTTTCATTCGTTTCTTCATAAACAAAATTATCAACTTGTCCACTTGTCGCACTCCAACCGAGTGTGTAATTAAGTCTATTAGAGAGCTCTCTAACACCCTCATAACCAGATTTGAGCATTCCTTCATACCACTTAGGATTTAAAAGTTTTGTCCTTGAGTCTAATCTGATAGTCTCTCCAAGTGTTCTAACCTGGGCATTAGAAGTAGTAGTATCTGCGATATAGCTACTTGGCTCCTTGCCGTCATCTCTTAGTGTTTTAATTAATTTTGTAGGATCTGAATCAAAATAATGACTTACATCTGTTAATGAAATCTCTGAGGAATCAAGGTTTTGAAATGTAACATCCGCTGTTTTCATTACTGACTCAAATACCTCTCTTTTTTGATTCATTTCTCCAGGATTATCGGCATTAAAGGCATATGTTTTGCGTGATAAATACATTTCTTGTAACTCATTTTCTTCCTCCCAAGTTGAATTTTCTACGGCTAAATTAACATTTGAACTGTAGCTTCCACTTGCATTAGAGAAAACTCTAGCTGAAGCTTCTCTGATAGAGGTGCCTTCTTTTTCTGCTTGTTTTAATGAATGTTTTCTTACAAAATTAGATTCCAAAGGTTCATCAGCCTCAGCTGCTAATTTGACTGCCTGATCAATTAATGCCATTTGATTGATAAATAGATCTCTAAATACACCTGAACAGTTAACAACCACATCTATTCTTGGTCTACCTAATTCTTTTAAAGAAATTAATTCTAATTTGTTAATTCTCCCAACAGAGTCTGGTTTTGGTTTGACCCCAACAAACCATAAAATTTGTGCTAATGATTCTCCATAAGTTTTGATGTTATCAGTACCCCATAAAACGCAAGCAATTGTTTCAGGCCATGTCCCTTGCTCTTCTTTTTGTCTTTCAATTAATTTGTCAACAACTGACTTGGCAGCAGCAACTGCTGCTGTAGTCGGAATTGATTGAGGATCAAGTGCATGGATATTTTTACCACTGGGCAAAACACCTGGATTTCTTATAGGATCTCCACCTGGTCCAGGTAAAACATAATTTCCATCTAATGCTTTAATGAGGCTATCCATTTCTTTGTCTGCGCAGACCTGTTCCAAACAGAAAAGTAAATAATCAAATAATTTATTTAATTCCTTCTGATTAACTTCATTAAATCCATTTAACCTACAGACTCTTAGCCAAGGGGTAGGTAAATTCATACCAAATACTTTAAGTAAGTCAAAAAGTTTGGAAAGGAGTGATTTTTCTAAATAAACTCTGCCGTCGACTATTTTTAAAGAGTTAACCATCGCAAAAATCGACTCTCTGGCTGCCTTTATGATTTTTTCATTTAACTCTACAAATTTAAGTTCACCTTTATTATTACCATCATAAATTTGGTCAATAGTTAGACCTATGGATTCTGCAAGTAGTCCAGGAAGAGATCTTAATCCCTCTTGTTCTCTTTCTAAAGATGCAATATTTACAAGGGTTGCTACAGCTTCTTCTGCAGTTGGTGCTTCTCCAATAGTATGAAGTCCGCAAGGTAATAATCTACTTTCAATTTCCATCAACTGTTTATAGACATTACCAACAAATAAATCTCTTTCATCTATTGAAAGTTCTTCTACGTCCTTTGAAGGTAGATCAACATCTTTGTCAAGGTTACATTGTTTAGAAGTCTCAACTATTGCATTAACAATTTGAATACCCCTACTATTTTCTCTTAGTTGTTGATAAGAACCAACAAGTTCACTTAGTTCTTTAAGTCCTTTGTAGAGTCCTGCATTTTCTGCTGGAGGAGTTAGATAGCTAATGGTTGAGGCGTAACCTCTTCTTTTCGCGATTGTTGCTTCAGAAGGATTATTAGCAGCATAGTAATACAAATTAGGTAATGATCCAATGAGAGAATCCGGATAGCATGTTTCACTCATGCCCATCTGTTTACCAGGCATAAATTCGAGTGATCCGTGAGTTCCAAAATGAAGAACAGCATCAGCTCCCCAGATTTTTTCTACATAGGTGTAATAAGCGGCAAAACCGTGATGAGGACTGGCACTTCTTGAATAAAGTAACCTCATCGGATCACCTTCGTAACCGAATGTAGGTTGTACACCTATAAAAACATTTCCAAAATGTTTTCCATAAATAAGTAAATTTTGTCCGTCACTATTTAGGTTTCCAGGAGGTTTACCCCAATTCTCTTCAAGTCTTTGTGAATATGGTGTGAACTCTTCGTATTCTTTTACTGACATTTTATGAGCAATATTTAACTCGGGAGAGCCGTCCATTGCTTCAGGGTTATTAATTACTTTTTCCATTAATTCTTTTGAATTACTTGGAAGATCATCTATTTGATATCCTTTCGATTTCATTTCAAGGAGAACTCTATAAATTGAACCGAAAACATTCAAGTATGCTGCCGTTCCAACATTTCCTTTGTCTGGTGGAAAACTAAATACTGTAATTGCTAATTTTTTGTCCTTTCTTTTTTTGACTCTTAAAGTTGACCATTTTATGGCTCTTTCAGCTATTACATCAACTCGATCTTGGAGCGTATGCGCCTTACCTGTAGCATCATCACGACCTGAGAGAATAATAGGTTCAATAGCACCATCAAGCTCTGGTATTGCAATTTGAAGTGCTACCTGAACTGGGTGTAACCCTAGATCACTATCTTCCCATTCTTGTGTGGTTTGGAATACTAATGGAAGTGCAACCATATAAGGTCTGTTTAACCTTTTTAGGGCTTCAATAGCTTTAGGATGATCTTGTCTTGCTGGCCCACCAACTAGTGCAAATCCTGTTAGAGATACAACTCCGTCTACTATAGGTTGATCCTTATTTATGGAATCATAATAAAATTCATTAACTGGTTTAGAAAAATCTAGACCTCCACAAAAAATAGGTAGTACTCTCGCCCCTCTGTATTCCAATTCTTGTATAACAGCAACGTAATGAGCATCATCTCCCGTAACAATATGACTCCTTTGAAGCACTAAACCTATTGTTGGAGTTTTGTCATCTTTAGGATTTATATCTTTCCTATTATTTTCCCAATTTTGATATTCTTTAAGACTTTCAAACATGCAAGGAGCAAGAGGATGCCAAATTCCTAAATCAGGGAATGTTTCTGGGTCTTGAATTTTGAATTCTTCTATTTGATCTTTTATGTTCTCTGAAACAGCATACTTTTCAGAAATCATTAACAAGAAGTTTTTTAAGTTCTCAGTGGTACCACCTAACCAGTACTGAAAACTCAGAATAAATGTTCTAGCATCTTGAGCTTTTTCTACTGGTAGATATTTAAGTATTGAAGGTAGTGTATTTAATAACTTCAGCATTGAATCTTGGAAACTTGCTCCATCAGATTCTTTTTTCTTTTTTATTAAATCTCCAATAATACTTTTAGATTGACCAAGTTGGGCCATGCTAAATGAACCTAACTTATTTAATCTCATTACCTCTGGCATGGAGGGGAATACTATTGATGCTTTTAGTTTGTCTTTAAATGGAGATACTGCATCAACAACTTTTTGAGCAAGGTCTTCAATGAAAATTAGAGAAGCTACGAATATATCAGCATTAGCTATATCTTCTTTAAAGTCTTCAAAATTACTATCATTCCTAAGTTCTTCAATAAGGTAGCCGCTAAGGTCTATACCTATTGGCCCATTCATTTTATTTATTGACTTTGCAGCTTCCGTTAAGGAATTTTGGTATTGTGGCTCAAGGACAACATAAACTGCTTTTATTACAACTTTGTGTTTGTTATCCTCAACAGGAGATACTCTGCGATTTGCTGAGCGGACCTGCGTAAACATTGATTTTCTTTAAGTATTTCTACCAGCCTACGAATGAAAAGACGTTATTGTGTGCAATATAAATAGCGTGTAACAACCTTTAAAAAAAAATTTTTTAAAAAAATGATTGAAAATTCTAAAAAACCTATACCAGTACTAGTTTCAGGAGCTTTAGGCAGAATGGGTAGCGAAGTTGTTAATACTGTATTAAATTCTACAGATTGTGAACTTGTCGCAGCAATAGACATAAACGAAAAGAACAATGGCGCAAATATTTCTGAATTATTGAAGGTAAAAAATTGTGATGTTTTTGTTTCAAATGATTTTGAAGGGACTTTATGTTCCGTTAGTCAAAATTATAGAAATGAAAATATTAGACCTGTTCTGGTTGATTTTACTCATCCTGATTCTGTCTATGAAAATACCAGATCAGCTATCGCATATGGTATTTCACCAGTGGTCGGAACCACAGGACTCTCTCCTTCGCAAATAAAAGATTTGTCTGTTTTTGCTCAGAAAGCATCGGTTGGTTGTGCAATAATTCCTAATTTTTCAGTAGGTATGGTTCTTCTTCAGCAGGCGGCATCTGTAGCTGCAAGGTTTTACGACAATATTGAATTAATTGAGATGCATCATAATCAAAAAGCTGATTCTCCTAGTGGGACTTGTATAAAAACTGCGGAAATGATTGAAGAATATCCAAAGAAATTTAATGAGAATTTAGTAAAAGAGTCTGAGTCATTGAAAGGTGTACGCGGTGGACTCAGAGATTCAGGAATTAATATACATTCTGTACGATTACCAGGATTACTCGCTCATCAGTTAGTAATTATGGGATCTCCAGGTGAAACATACACAATTAAACATGACACTATTGATAGAAAGGCATATATGCCAGGAGTTTTACAGGCTATTAAAAAAATAGGTAATTATGAAACTTTAGTTTACGGACTTGAAAAAATGATTTTTTAAAATGATAATTCCAATTAATTCAAGTCAAATTTCAAAACTTATTCCTGCAGTTGGTACAGGAAGTCAATTTAAGTACACTTTGGGGAATCCTAGAAAAATTCTTCAAAGAGTAATAGTTTCTTCAATTGGTGGATTTATCTCATTAATTATTAGTTCGACTGGAGATCAAACTAATAATTTCTGGTTATTCCTATGTGTAGGTTTCTTTTTGTATATCATTTGGGGCCCTATTCTTGAATCAAGTAGAAAAAACTTGCAATTAAGAAAATATAAATTTTTTTCTATATTTGATGGCTATGTATCAGATATCTATAAAACAGAAAAGATTGAAAGTTCAAGAGAACAATCTAATAGGCAAGGTCGATTAGAAATTGTCGAAAACAAGAGGACTTGGTTAGTACTTGAATTAGAAGATGAAGATGGTTATTTGGAAAAATTAAGTTTTCCTATGGAAAATAAGCACAGTCAAATTAGGGTTGGTTCGAGTATTAGATGTTTAATAACATCTGACAACCGTAATTTTGACAGAGATTTTTATTTGACCGATGCTTGGCTTCCTGAAATTAACTTATGGGTTGGTGAGTATCCCTATTTATTAAGGCCGGCATTTGAGGAAATTTGCTATATTTATCTGAATAGATAGTTGATGTTTATAAAATAAGATGAAAAATAAATTCAATTTTAAAATTGTTGGATCAGGTCCCACAGGTTTATTACTTTCAATTGCACTTTCAAAATTTGATTGCAATATTTTTTTAACTGACTTGTTACCAAAAGATAGATTAATTGATAAAGATAAAACTTATGCAATTACTCACTCAACAAGAAAAATCTTATCTAAATTCAGACTTTGGAAAAAATTAGAACCATTTTTATTTGGCTTTGATACCCTTTCAATTTCAGATAGCGTAACTTCAGCTTCCACCAATTTATCAACTTCTGAATTAGATGATGATATAAGTTCTGCCGGAAATATTGGCTGGGTAGTTAAACATTCGGATCTAATGAACGTATTTTTTCAAGAGATTGACAATTATGAAAATATTTTTTTTATAACACCACAGATATTGTTACGTAAAAAAATATTATTTGATTATCAATTCTTTTCAACAGGAGCAAACTCACTTGATAAAAAATTCATAGATTTTGTTGATATAAAAAAATCTTACAGTCAGTCTTGTTTAACTTTTAAAGTTTCCCTTAGAGGTCATTGTGAAAAACGAGCTTATGAAATTTTTAGAAAAGAAGGCCCACTTGCATTATTACCTTTAGAAAAAAACTTATATCAAGTAATTTGGACTTCCAGTACATTAAAGGCAATTGAAAGGTTGAATTCTGACAAGAATTTTTTAATGGATAATTTATCAACAATCTTGCCTAATGAATTTAAGTTGGACCAAATAATTGGCGAATTTAATATTTTTCCTGTTTCATTATCCTTGAATTTACCAGTTTTAAATTTTAAAAAATTAGTTTTTGTAGGAGATGCATTTCATACATTTCATCCTGTTGGTGGTCAGGGTCTAAATACTTGCTGGAGAGATGTTAATACTATTTATGATCTTTTTAATAAAAATACTGCTATTACTAAATTGCAATTGATATTGTTTAAATTTAAGTATTTTTCAAGCAGAATTTTAGATATTATTGTCACTATTTTTATAACTGACTCGCTGATATCAATTTTTGCTAATCGAAACGTTTTTTTATTTCCAATAAGAAAATTTTCATTTTTACTTTTAAATAAATTTCTTTTTACAAGAAAATTAGTCCTTAATCAAATGACTAAATCTCTTATTTACTCAAGTATTAAATAGAATTCATGAATAATTATTTATCTAGAGAAATGATAATTTATCTATTTAATGTATTAGGTTTAGATGAATCTACTATTGAACTTGGTATAAAATTATCTATAAAAAATAACACTCCATTACCAATATTATTATGGAGTTATGGAATGCTAACTATTGAAGAACTAGATAAGTTATATTCATTTTTATTTCAAAAAATGGATTAATGATTCTGTTATAATTACCTTATATCTTAATAGAGAACAATTACAGATTTAACTAGGGGAAATCACGTATCAAGACATTCTATAGAGAAGCTTGATTTATTATTATTAATCTTAGAAACTATTGATTTAAATGGTATTCAATCTCTTTACGCTTTATCAAATAGACTTAATTTAAATGATATTCTGCCAAATAAAATTACTATTTGGAAATTAAGGAATAATAATCCATTGAGAAAATCTTATGTTAACAACAATATTAAAGTAAACGAATTCGATGCCTTAATTAAAATCACCGTTGAAATGTCTAAATATTTATATCCTTATATCAGAGAGATACTGAAATCTAAAGAAGATATTAAAGAGAATTCAATTATTTGGAATGATTTTAATAAGAGATTTATTGAGTTGATTAAAGAGAGATTTAATGTAGATAGTATGAGAGTGAAAAAGCTTTTAAATCAAGCTGAAAATGGTGAGATTATAATAAAATCTTTGCTTATTTTATCTTTTTGTATTTCAAATCAAGGTTATCGAAAGTTGAAGAATTTTTTATACGATTTTTAATATGATGCAAAATAAATTGTCATTTCATCAATCTTCAGTAAGTCTAGAAATAATCGGATTGCCAGATTATTCAAATAATGAAAATAAAGATCAAATATCTATAATTTCTCAATGGAAATTAACCATAGTTGATAAACCACTTATTGAAGGCAAAATTGAACATTTAGGGCCAATTATGGAAGCTTTTTATATTTATTCAAATCTTTTAATCAAAAACGAAATTCCAATATATGAGTCTAAATTAATCGATATAAAAGCCGACAATCTCCACATACATAATATTGTTCTCAAGAGCTCTAAAGAAAATGTAAAGCCTTTAGTTCTAAAGATTGGCAATTCATTGCTTTCAGATACCATAAATTGTTTTGATCAGTTAAATGAATCGCCAAAAGTAAGAATAAAAAAAACTGATATACCTAATAAGATTCAAAAAAAATTAAAATTTGGGTTAAATAAAAAAGTTAAATTTTTCAATTTCATTATTCCACCGTTTTTTGCCATTTGCTCTTTAATTCTATTCTCTTCTTCTTTTATTTATTTTTATAGTCCCTTTGAAAATATAGAAAGAAAAGAACTAACAAATCCTGAATAAAGAGCAATTAGCATCTTAAATACAAACACGATACTATAGGTTAATTTCTTTTCAGAGTTATTCAAATTTTTTTTCTTTGAGCTTTGATTTATGGCAGATTTAAACATCCCAAATTTGAATATTAAACCTGATAAATATATTTTTAAAAGAAAATTAAATTTAAGAAGAAAAACTAAAAAAAGACTATTTGCTGAATCTTTCTTTTTGTTTATTTTGAGTGTTTTATTAGTTTATATAAATTATTTAATTCCTAATAAAAATTTGCTGTTACAAAATCTACCTTCAACATTTAATAAGTCTTTTTTACTATTGATTGATCTCTTTTCATATCTCTATGAGATATTTTTGGTGATTTTTATTTTTATATCTTCTTTTACTGCTCTAATTTTAATGACAGGTTCATTTAATAGGTTATTTAAAGTCTTTAAGAGAAAGTCAAAACAAATTGTTTATAAATAATTTCAAATAGGTTGCATTAGGCCACCACTCCCCGAATCAGAATCATCATCATCATTTTCTGTTTCCTCTCCAAATAATGCAAATATGCCTAATACAATTGATGAAAAAATAATTGATAAGGGTAAAATTGAAGTTTGGATTCCGACGTCTATATATTCACCCATAAAATAAATAAATTTTTATAAACCTAACCGAAATCAAACTGATTCGCGGATTTTAAATAATTATTTAATAATTTATTCTCTTTTAAAAAGTTCTTTATCGAAATTCTTTATTTCTCTTTCAAAGGAACCGAACCACAACATTAGTTGATCAATTTGATTTTGAATTTCAGTTGCACCTAAGCCCCTTATAGTGATGATTGAAAATTGTTCTCCTTCATTAAAATTAAATTTATTTTGAACACTACTTGCTAAAGAATTTTTAAGAATTTTAAAAGTAGAATTTTTTAATTTTGTCTCAATCAAGATATTTGGCTTTTTGAGCTTGATCTTATTAAAACCACATTTTTTCGCTAGTAATTTTAGTCTCATTATCATAATTAAAGACTCAACAGGTTTGGGTAAGTTTCCATATCTATTAACCCAGTCTGTAGCTAATTCAGTTAATTCATCATTATTAGAACATTCAGTAGCAGATTTGTAAGCTTCAAGCTTCTCTTCTCTGTTTAATATCCATGTTGCAGGTATAAATGCATTTATTGGTAGATCAATTTGAGTGTCGTTAACTTCAGGTATTTCTTGCCCGCTGATTTCTGAAATAGCCTCATGGAGCATTTCTATATATAAATCATATCCAATAGCATTAACCTTTCCACTTTGTTCTTCTCCTAGTAAACTACCAACACCTCTTATTTCCATATCTTTCATTGCAAGTTGGTATCCACTACCTAGTTCTGAAAAGTCTTTTATCGCTTTCAATCTTTGTTTTGCATCGTCATTAATTTTATTTATGTCTGGATAAAATAACCAAGCATGTGCTTGTACTCCGCTTCTACCAACTCTTCCTCTAAGTTGATAAAGTTGTGAAAGGCCAAATTTGTGAGAATCTTCAATAATTATTGTATTTACTTTAGGAATGTCTAATCCACTTTCAATTATAGTTGTGCATATCATTAGATCTACTTCTCCATTATTAAAAGCAATCATTGCATTTTCAAGCTCTGTTTCGTTCATTTGCCCATGAGCAATAATAAATTTTAAGCTGGGAAACATATTTTTTAATTTGTTTACAGCTTGATCTATATCAGAAATTCTTGGAAGAACATAAAAAATTTGACCTCCCCTATCAAGTTCTTGATTAATTGCAGTTCTTATAACATCCATATCTATTTTAGATAAATATGTTTTTATTGATCTTCTTGATGGTGGAGGAGTATTTAGTAAGCTCATTTGTCTTAGTCCAGATAAGCTCATATAAAGAGTTCTTGGAATTGGAGTTGCCGAGAGAGTTAAAACGTCTATATTATTTTTGATTTTTTTAATTTTCTCTTTTTGCCTTACTCCAAATCTTTGTTCTTCATCAATAACTAGTAGCCCTAAGTTTTTAATTTCTATTTCTTTTCCTAAAATTTGATGCGTTGCTACAACAAAATCAATTTTGTTATTTTTCAAACCTGCATAAATTTCCTTTCTTTCATTAACGGTTTTGAATCTATTGAGTAATGATACTTTTATTGGGTAAGGTGAAAATCTATTACTTATTGTTCTCCAATGTTGCTGAGCAAGAATTGTTGTGGGTGCTAGTAATATTACCTGTTTGCCTGATGTAATAGCCTTAAAAATAGCCCGAACAGCTACTTCTGTTTTCCCAAATCCTACATCTCCACAAATTAGCCTGTCCATTGGCTTATCGCTTTCCATATCCGATTTTATTTCTTTTACAGCAGTAATTTGGTCAGGTGTTGGTTTATAAGGGAATGATTCCTCTAATTCATCTTGCCAAGGTCCATCTTTTGGGTAAATGTAACCCTTTAATTTTTCTCTCTTTGCATAGAGTTTTAAAATATCTACAGCAACTTTTTTGATTTGTTTCTTATTTTTTTCTTTAATTTTTTCCCATTCTGTCCCTCCTAATTTATTTATTTTCGGCTTTATTTTTCCGCTTGATCTATATCTGTTAACACTACCGAGTTGATCAGCGGCAACACTTATCTTCCCATCTTGATACTGAATGACTAAATAATCTCTTGAATCTCCAGTTAAATTTATTTTTTCTATTTTTAAAAATTTTCCTATTCCATGATTTTTATGAACTATAAAATCACCGGGACTAATCTTATTTACATTTATATTTGAATTTACACTTCTTTTTTTTCTTCTTATAAATACATTATTAAAAAGAGATTGTTGTGAAAATAATTCTTTATCTGTTATGAGGACAACTTTCCATATCGGAAGATAAAATCCCTCGATTTCGTAATTGTTCTTATTTTTTAAAATTAGAGGAGTTGAATGTTTAATTGACTTATATGCTTCATCAATATCATTAGGATTTTTTAAGTAGTTCGCATTACATTCGTGCTCAAAAAGTAAAGTCCTTGTTCTTAATGGTTGTGCAGATAATATCCATACTTTTTCATTATTTTTTATATTTTTATTTATATCATTGGATAATTTCCCTACATTTTTAGAGTATGAATTTAATCTTTTATCGTTTAATAAAAATCTATTATCAATATTGATTTTAGATTCAAATTCATAAAATTTTATTAAATTAAAATTTCTTAGTGAATTTACTATTTCGTCAAACTTTAAATGCAAATTAGGTTTGGCCTCTAAATTAATGTCATTATTTTTAAGGTTCTCATTTAATTCATACTTACAATTATCAAAATTACTTTCTGAATCTAGATACCAATTATTTGCAAACTTTTTACAATCTTCTAATTCATCAATTACAAGAATTGTTTCCCTATTTATAAAATCTATTATGTTTGAGGGTTCTTCTTCAATTATTCCTAAATAACGATCAAGATTATTTTTATTTATATCTTCCGAATTAAAAAGTTTGTTCTCAGATAAATTATTTAACTTATCTTTTATTCGCATATCAAATCCAGCCTGTATTATTTCAATATTATTTATACTTTCTAATGTTTTCTGTGTATGGGGATCATATTCTCTTATTTTCTCAATTACATTATCAAAAAATTCTAATCTTATAGGAAACTCATTATTGATAGGATAAATATCTATTATTTCCCCTCTCCTACTCCAGAATCCTTCTGTTGAAGTTACATTATCCTTCGTATAACCCAGCAATGTAAGTTTATTTGCTAATTCTTGAATCTCGATTTGAACCCCTTTTTGCAAATCTAACTTGTTTTCAATTAATAGGTTTTTATTTATTAGATGAGGTTGTAGTGATCTCTCAGTTGATATAACGATATTAAGTTCATTTTTCTCTTTTTTTATTAATTTGGATAAAACAGTAAGCTGACTAAATTCAATCTCTTTGGATTTATTAATTGATGAGTATGGTAGATGTTCTGTAGGAGGATAATATAAAACTGCTTTATCATTTATACTTTCAAAATAACCAATCCATTTGTAGGCAATTTCTACATTAGGACAAATTAATAATATATTTTTTTCCTCTTTTTTTGCGATGCTATCTAATATTATTGATTTTGCATATCTACTTGAACCAACAATATTTAATTCATTATTTTTTGAAATTCTTTTAATTAATTCAGAAGTAATTTGTGAGTTCGAAATATAATCAACTAAAGTATTTAAACTCATTTATAGTTAATAATCTTGATTACAAATATCCGATACATTATATTAGATTTTATACTGATTGTGAATAATATTTGATGGATTCAGCCGCAATAAATTCTTTTATACCCACACTTGATCGAGTAGACAGTTGGTACGAAATCTTTACACTTTTACCAATATTAATTGCTCTAGAATTATTATTATCGGCAGATAATGCTGTAGCACTAGCTTCTCTTACTAAATCCCTCGATAGTTCAGAATTAAGATCAAGAGCCTTAAATATTGGTATAACAATATCTTTATTATTTCGAATTATTCTAATCATTTTATCTAATGTTCTTCTAAAGTTTATTCTCATTAGAGTTTTTGCTGGTTTTTATTTAATTTATTTATTCTTCTCTAATGTTTTTTCAAATTCAGATACAGAAAACGCTGAAAATGGTACAAATAATAAAAATAATAATTTTAGATTCTTAAGAGTTGTAGCACTTCTTTCAATTACTGATTTTGCATTTTCTATAGACAGTATTACTACTGCAGTAGCTATCAGCGATCAATACATATTAATTATATTTGGAGCATTGATTGGAGTATTAGCCTTAAGATTTACATCGGGGATTTTTCTAAAACTTCTGGATATATTTTCTAGATTAGAAACAGCCGGTTACGTAGCAATTTTGATTGTTGGGATTAAGCTTTTACTAAATACGTTAATTAAAGAGTCATTTCTTCCGGACTATTATTTTTATATTTTGATTCTTTTTGCGTTCATTTGGGGATTCTCTAAAAAAGAATCTAAAATTTAATCTGAGAAATAATCACCTACTGTTGGCTTTAACTGTTGTATTAATTGATTTTTGCTAGATATGTTTTTGCCTTCCAGTTTTGCTTCTAACAAAATAATAGGATCAGTTTTAGTTGAAATTACTATTCCTACATTTTCTATGACAGCAAGAATAATACCTGGTTTTGAATTATTGCTAATGGAAAGGTATTTTTTACTTTTAATTTCATCACTACTCAAAACTTTGATTTTTATTATTTTTAGGTTCTTACCTCTAAAAATTGTATTTGCTCGTGGGTATAGTGCTTTTATTTTTTGAGAAATTTTAAATGCCTCATTACTCCAAACAACTTTATAATCTGATTTTTCAATCATTCTTGCGTAAGTAATTTCTCTTCCAAGGGTATTTTGTTTTGTTAATTGAGAATTAGTATTTTTATTAATATTATCTTCGATTAAAGATGTAGAATTTAAAAATAATTTTGCCGATAAAATACTAAGTTTTTCCGATAGTGTATTTAAATTATCGTTATTATCGATTTTAATTTTTTCTTCCAACAATATGTCGCCAGTATCTAGTCCCTCATTCATTTTCATAATTCCTACACCAGTAAATTCATCTCCTTTTATTAGAGACCATTGTATTGGGGCAGCACCACGCCATCTTGGAAGTAATGAAGCATGTGCGTTCCAACAACCCAATTTTGGGATTTCCAATATTTCTTTGGGTAAAATTTTCCCGTAAGCTATAACAATAAATAAATCACAATAAAGGGATTTAAGTTCATTTATAAAATCTATATTACCCCTAATTTTTTCAGGAGTATAAACTTTTATAGATTCTTGCTCAGCAATTCTTTTAACAGGTGAGGGTATTAATTTATTTCCTCTAGATCTTTTCTTATCCGGTTGGCTAACTACTGCAATTACCTCGTGCTTAGATTTAATAAACATATCAAGACTCTCAATTGAATATTCAGGTGTTCCCCAGAATATAATTCTCACGCGTCACCAGTTATTGATAATTCATCTACCCATATATGTGGAGAAATTCCACTTGTTGTTACCTCTTGGCTGGATTCAATATTTACTATATTTTTCAAAAGATATTTGATATCACCTGCGACAGTGGCAGATTCTATTGAGATTTTTTTACCGTTTTTATAAAGCCATCCTTCAAAAGGGAGAGAGAATGAACCTTGACTTGCTCTGACACCTGCATGGATTGCATTTAATTCTTCAATATAAACAAATTCACCCTCATAAGTTGTGTGATCTAGTGATGTTTTAAGGTCAAATTTTTCCTCTGATTTTTCAACTACTATCCAATCAGGAGATACTGAGACTTTTGATCCTAGTCCAGCGTGGCCAGTGGGAATTGTTTTAAATATTCTTGCAGTTGATTCAGAATGTATAAAATTTTCAATTCTCCCTTTGTTAATTAAACATAGTCTTTTGGTTGGAGTTCCTTCTCCATCAAATGGTGATGAAGAAATATTCTTTTCATGCAGACCATCATCATAAATATTAAGTGCTTCTGTAGATAGTTTCTCTCCAATTGAATTTTTATTGGATAAGCTCACTCCATCTATAATGCTTCTTGCATTGAACATTGAGCTAAAGGCGTTAATGATAGTTAAAAAAGACTCTGGGGAAAAACATATTAAATATTTATCAGTTTTAATGGATGAATAATTTAAATGAGAAATTGTTTTATTTGAAGCCTCTCTAATACACGACTCTATATCTATATCATCAACTCCATATCCAAGTTTTACGGAACCTGAACTACGAGGTTTATTATTATTTTCTTCTGCTCTTGCATACAAATATAGTGCGGCTTGACTTTTGGAATAACTTCGAAAGGCACCATCACTATTTGCATAAACTCTCTCAAAGAAACTCTCAGATAAACCATTATATGGAACAGATTTTATGGATTCATGACTTTCTATTAGTTTTACTTCCGCTTGTCTTAAAAGAGTAAGTAATTTTTTTATTCCAACAGGACTTCTTTTTTTAACTTCCTTAACTTCAATAGGATCCTTCGCTAGTGGTGAAAATTCTGTGCTTTCATTCTTATTACCAAAATCAGAAGCTATATTCGCTTGCTTAAGAGCCTTTTTAATACCAGATTCACTGATATCACTTGTTGTTGTAATACCAACAAGATTAGATTGATTCCAAACTCTTATAGTTAAAATTTGCTTTTGTGATGCCTTAAGTTGTTTAGCTTCTCCTTTATCTACTTGAACAGAGTAATCATTAGAAAAGCTTGCACCATAATCCCATTTTCTTAGATTTAGAGAATCTGCCGCTTCTACGATTTGATTTGTTATTTCTCTTGGATTCATATCCTATCTTCCACCAACAGTTATTGAATCAACCTTAATATGCGGTTGGCCAACAGTTACATTGACACTTCCACTGATGGATCCACAAAATCCAGGTGCTAATTCAAGGTCATTTCCGCACATTGATATTTTTGGCATTACTTCTTTAGCCTCACCAATCAAAGTTGCTCCCTTTACTGGATTAGTTAATTTACCATTTTTAATTAGATAACCTTCTTCTACAGCAAAATTAAATTGTCCCGTAGCACCTACACTGCCACCACCCATTGATTTGCAATAAAGACCGTCGCTAATACTATTTATTAGATCTTCTTTGGAGTAATCACCTTTAGCTATATAAGTATTTCTCATTCTTGAAGCTGCAGCAAAAGAATAATTTTGTCTTCTTCCACTTCCTGTTCTTTTATGGCCTGTTCTTAATTCACCTGCCCTGTCAGATATAAATTTTTTTAAAATTCCATCTTTTATAAGAACTGATTTTTCGGGTTCCATACCTTCATCATCTACCGATAATGAACCAAAGGATCCTTTTGATATCCCTTCATCAATTGCTGTTAATGATTCATGAGCAATTTTTTCATTCAATTTATTCTCAAATGGTGTCGTTCCTCTCTCTATTTGAGTAGTTTCAAGTAAATGACCGCAGGCTTCGTGGAATATAACGCCACCAAATTTATTAGCTAAGACAACAGGCATTTGTCCGGCATCAACATAATCTGCATATAACATATTCATTGAGCTTTCAAACACATCATTAGCTGCTTTGTCGTGATCCCATAATCTGAATTCATTTGGCATTCCTGACGATCCAAATCTTCTACTCCCACTAGACCTATATTGGGCATCACTAGCAATCACGTTGAGTCCTACTGTTTGATGCAACCTAATATCTGAGACATAGGTTCCGTCGCTGGAGGCAATAATTATTTCTTGCAGATTTCTTGAATAACTACCTTTTCTAGTTATTATTTTATTATTTTTCTTTAGAGACTTTGTGCTGACTAATAGTTTTTCACTTATCTCATGAATAGATGGGACTTCATTAATCCATTTTTTCTTCGATAAACTATAGTCCCTAAGTTTATTTAAACCGTTAAATACTTCTCTTTTTTTGTTGTCTTTTATGTCTAACATCTCAATAGCCTGAGATACCGATCTCATCAAGCCATGCTTTGTTAAATCATTTGTACTTACAAATCCATCCTTTTTGTCTTTGAAGATTCTTATACCAGCACCCGTTCCAAATGATGGGCTTACACTTGTAATAAAATCCTCTTCAGCTAACAAACTTGAGTTGTCGGTATTCTCTATAAATATTTCTACAAAATCGGCGCCTAGGCTAATCCCATAGTAAATAATTTCTTCTAATAAATCTTTATTGCAGCTACCAAAATCGATTTCATTTGATTTGATTTTTGAAGAAAGCATTTGAGTCTATTAATCTTCTCTGTATAAAAAATTACCTAATCGAAGGTTGGAAATCTTTACTATCAAGAGGTTTTAATAAGTATAGTCTTAATAACTGGTAACCGTTTGATAAATATTTAGGTAATTTTCTAAAAGTTTTTGATACTTTATTTTCATCACTGCTTGCAATATCGGAAAGAATCTTATTATTCTCTACTATTTTATCTAATCTTCCATAAAAAGATTTATCATAAACGTCTAGTACTACAGGAAAAACTCTAGCAGAAGTCTCATTTGTTTTATTAATAACATACTGGTCGTAATCTTTAGCATTTAGTCCTAAAGAAGCGTAAAAATCTTTTTTTACTCCTAGATCCCTTGCATACATAGTTGCAAATACAGCAAGTAAGAAAAACCTAGACCATAATTTGGATGTTAATGGAAGATTGTTCAAAAAGTACCTAAATCTATGGAAATAGTCAAATAGGGGATGTGTAAAGGTAGAGCCCCCAATGGTAATTTTTTGGCTTAAAGTTTTGACGGTACGTGGTTGTGCTTTCATTAATGCATCAAAGAAATCACCATGCCTATTTTCATCTTGACACCAATTCTCAAAGTAATTAAATAGTGGAAAGATTTTGCTATCTGGGTTCTTTTCGAGATGCCTATAAATTGCGATATATCTCCAATAACCTATTTTTTCGGATAAATATGTGGCGTAAAAAATACTTCTTGGTGGGAAATAAGTGTAATCTTTATTGGCTGTTAAAAAACCTAGATCTAACTGCAGTCCAAAATCACTCATTGATTTATTCAAAAAACCTGCATGTCTAGCTTCATCTCTGGCCATATGAGCAAAACATTCAGCAAGAAGAGGGTTTTTGTTTTTAATCCTCTTGCTAAGTTCCTTGTAAAGTAAAAAACCTGAGAATTCTGAAGTACAACTTCCCTCGAGAAAATCAACAAAAAGCTCTCTCGTCTCAGGATCTAATTTTTCTGCAGCTCCTTCAAATTCACTATTTCTTACAAAATGATGCCTATTGTAATCTTTCCTAAATTCCTCACATATAGCTTCCAATTCCTCCTCATTTATTGATAAATCCATATTTTCCATTGCCTCAAAGTCTGTTGTATAGAATCTTGGGGACAAAATTGTTTCTTTTGCTGGTAACTTCCCATTGTTTACATCTTTTTTATTTTTTGATTCGACAGTTGATTGAGCCATCTTTTAATTGATTTATTAATACTATTATTTACTATGATTTGTATTTTCGAGGGAAAAGTTAACTTGGTGTTATTGTTTTTCTAATTAATGCCTATTAACTTTTGCCCATTTAATCTTTGAAGTATTCTTGAAATAATTAGTTTTAGGGTAATTCTTTTTTCGTCAATAAGAAAAGATTCAATAATACTTGGTTTTTGATTAGGTTTTGATATAGAAATACTTTTTAATGAACTAATGTCATCCTTCTCAAAGGATAACCAAAAGTTACATGTATCCTTAATTTCACAATTTATTACCCAACATTTATCTCCAGCTATAGGTCTATTTGTGTTAGTGAGGTTAATATTGTTTATTTTTAATCCTCTTTGATTAATTTCCTCAGCAAGTGAAGGAATTAGGTGTATGTTAATAAATTCTTGGAAAGGCTTTTTCTCTAATGGAATTTCTTTTTTGGGTTTTGTTATAGGTTTTTCGGGAGTATTAATTTCATTTTTTATAACTACTTTAGTAGCAGAATCAACATTATTTATATCCATATTGATAACTTTTTCTGATTTAGGTCCTTTTATTTCTTCAGAGTTTGATTTAGTAGTGTTGTCAGATATTTTTTTATTTACTTCATTATTTTTGTCTAAATTTTCTTCCATAAAAAGTACTATTTTTTCCATTATAAATTAAAAAAACATTTTTTAATTAATTTATTTTTCTACCAATCATTATCAGCATTATCCCAGTCATCTTTAATATTTTGATTTGAATAACTTTGATCTTTGTTTAAATTATTATCATTCATATTTTTGACTACTCTGTAATTAACAGAAATTGTTGGTTGAGTTTCTCTAATATCCCTTTGTGGCGGCATCTCAATGTTAGGCTCCATTTCTTCCTCATTGTTATTAGATACAAAATCATCTTCCACATTTTCGAAAGTTTTTTTTCTTAAACTAGTACTAGTAATTGTTGTATTCAATAAAGTGCTTACAAATAAACCAGAAAAAAACGAAATACTGATTAACTTACCAATACTTACTTCTTGGAGAGTCCATTTAAGGTATTTAAATGAAGTCTTCTGATTATTATTTGTATATAATAAAATTTGAATAATAGTTATTAAAAAAAGAGTTAAAAGTAAATATTTTTTTTTAAACATAATTATAAAAAGTTATTTTAAATTTTTATGGTTAATATTTTCATAATATATTTTGTAAAAAATTATTTATGTTAATTCTAAATCAATTTGATATTTAAGAATATCAACTTTTATTATTTTTACTTCTATTGCATCTCCAACTTTATATGATTTTTTAGATTTTCTTCCAATCAATAGATTTTGCCTTGACCTATATTCATACCAATCATTATTAAGAGTGCTTACGTGTACTAAACCCTCTACATTTAGTTCTGATATCTCAACAAAGAAACCATATGTTTGCACTGATAAAATAAACCCATCATAAATATTACCTAGTAATTTTTCTGCTTTTCTTACTTTTTTTATATTTATCATATTAGATTTATATTGGTTAACTTTGTATTTGAATTCATTAAGTTTATCTATCACAAACTTGTTAAATAATATTTCTAGATTTTTTGTAATTGATGAATTAAATATATCCCAATTTACTAATTCTAATGAATTACTTTCAGATATATTAATTTCATTTATAATATTTTTTTTTGTTTTCTTACCATTTATTATCATATTAAAAATACAGTACTGATTTATAAGATTTGTGAAGTCAAATCCAGGAATTGTCCATGGAGAAATAAATAATTTTTTTGATTCATCATTATCAGGATCTTTAGATATCAACCTTATTTCATTGTCCTTAAATTCATTAATTAGAAGTTTATGAAAGATTCTTTTTTTATTATCGTCGTCACATAATTTAATTACTTGACTAAATGTCAAATTGCCATCTTCATTAAGCTCTACATCATTATCAATAAATTCTGAATATTTGATGATTTCATTAGCATTAACGTAATCTATTCCATTTGAGATGTATCCTGCACTTTTTAAGCCATATTGATTTGAATGTTTAAACCATATTAAATTAGCTTCATATAGTATTGGTGAAAGGTAAGTTTGGCAATCTTCTTTATTTAATGATTCAAAATATCCTTTTGAATATTCAGCTGGATTGTGAATATAAAATTCTTCTAGTGTTTCAATCTTATTCAGTGGTGCAGGAATTTCCACCTTACCCTCCAAAAGATGGTTTTCTCTGAATGAACATGAAATTTCTAATATTTTATCTAAATCGTCGACATATTCCTTTATAGGTTTTAATACCCGAGAGGTTATTCTTGATTTGCTTTTTCTAGATAAAAGAGCGTCAGTATGATCACTTCCAACAATAAGAGTACATTTTACTAAAGTAAGATGAAATGACCAATCAATTATTTCATTATCACTATTTAAATTGATACAGAGACTTATTGCTTCATTCTTTTCACCAAATTTAAATTCAGAATCATTTCTTATGGCTTCACCAAGGTAGTTTTGCCAATCATTTAATAAGGGTAATGATTCAAAGCCTTTGAATAATATTTCTAGAGATTTTTTACTATTGAGATCTACTCTTTCTGCAAGATTATTTGTATGTATCCATAATTTAGTATTTTTATTTTTTTCCTGCTCTATTTGAATCATTGGGAGCATTGGAGAATTATTAGAATTCCAACTTTTGAATAAATAAGAGTTTTTATCTGTAAGGTCTATCCTCTCCCTTTGTTCTATTCTTTTTGATTCAATATGATTTAAATCGTATGATTTAACTAGATTGCTTTTAGATAGAACAAAGTCTGTATCATAGTCTTCATTATTGTTTAGTTTTAGTTCTTGTATCACATGACCTAGTCCTTCTTCTTGACCTATGGGGAATCTATCAATCTCAACTTTTACTATATTCTTATTTTCTGGATTGAAAGTGTATTTTTTGTTCTCTTTTGGAAGTTTAATTTTAGAAAGGATCCTATCGTCTATTGGGATTGCATATACATCATTGTTTATTATTTCTACTTTAGAAAGAAGTATTTGATTAGATCTTTCAAGAATACAATCAACTATTCCTTCAGGTGATCTTCTTCTATATGCCTCTTTTATTATCCTTACTAAAACTTTATCTCCATTCCATGCATAGTTAAGTAGATTTTCTTTAATGTAGATATCTTCTTTGTCTTTTCCTCTTACAGCAAAGCAATAGCCTTTGCTACTACATCTTATTTTTGCGACAAGATGATCATTATCCTTTATGCATGTATATTCATCATTTTCATTTTTATTAATTATTTCAAGTTTTTCTAGAGCTGTTAGGGCAATATCTAATTTATCCCTATCTGATTTCTTTGTTATTTTTAGTAATCTGCATAATTTTTTATATTCTAAGCCTTCTGACTGATTAAGATTATCAATTATTGAAGATGATGTGAACATGATATAAATGAAATTATAAATTAATTTAGGGGTATACACTTCATTATTACACCTTATTATCCAAGCTTAAAGCTAATTATTTTCTTTCTCTTCTTTTTCTTCTTTTTCGATATTGAAAGAGTTGATAAAAAGCCTTATTCCAATGATGAAAAATGTAATGGATGCTATTGATTTAAGAACTACTTCGGGTAAAAAACTTGAAATAGACCCACCTGTTAAAGCTCCTAATAAACTTGCAAAAACAAGTGCTGAAGAAGATCCTAGAAAAACTGCTAATGGTTTATTTGTAGTGCCACTTATAGTTAAAGTAGCTAGTTGAGTTTTGTCACCTAATTCAGCTATGAAAACGGTTAGAAATGTTGATAGTAATAAACTTAATACCATTTATAAATAATTTTTGAATGTTTCATAAGCTAAAAATATACTTATCAATATCATTAAAGTACCAGTAGATAAAGCAAATTTGCTAGGAGATATTTTTTTTGATACCCATTTACCAATAAGAACTCCTACTATGCTAGAGCTTATTAATGCTAGAGAACTTCCAAGAAAAACAACTATTGGCCTGCCCGATTCAGCAGAAAGCATTAATGTGGCTATCTGAGTTTTATCGCCAAGTTCAGCAATAAAAATTGTTGTAAAAGTCGTTATAAATATTGAAAAAAAACTTTTTTCTAGATTGTTTTCTTTTTTTTCTAATTTACTATTCATTTTCCTGATACAGCAATTCTAAAAGTTTTCATCTCTTTACTTTGGTATCCATAATTTGATGAAATATGTTGTTTGCAGCAATCTATTAAAAAATTATCACCTGATTTCAAATATCCTTTAAATGAAGTTGAAAATTCACTTACCCTGCAAAAATGTGGTCTGGTTTTATAAATTAAGCATTTTTTATTTTCTCTGTCTAGGTTTTTACACCAACCGTCTTTAGCCGTCATCGAATTTATCAAAGATATATCCTCTTTGCTAAGTTTGTTATCCAAATCGCTTCTTTCGTTCAAGTCGAATTTACAACAAGCCCCACAATTTTCTATACATGTCCATGATTTCATAATTTAATTCAATCTTGTAACGTATCAGTACAGTTTCGTCATTTATTTGTAAAAATAGTATCACAAAACATATTCATTAATCATGGCAACACTTATTCCTTTGGCTGTAGTTGCGTTAGCAGGACCAGCAATAATTGCACTTGTATTTTACCGTAAATAAAAGAAATTCTTTTTGGTGACTTATCTAGAGGGTGTTTATTGGGATTTAGATGGTACCATCGCAAATACTGAATTAGAGGCCCATTTACCAGCTTTTAATAATGCTTTTAATGACCTTGGTATTGATTGGAGTTGGGATGCTAATACATATATAAAACTTCTGAAGATAAATGGAGGCAAAAATAGGATTGCTTATTACGCTAAATCTAATAATTATAATTTCTCAGAAGATTTAATTCTCAAAATTCATGAAACAAAACAGTATCATTATTTAGAAATTATAAAAAAAAATTGCGTTAGTTTAAAAACTGGTGTTTTTAGATTAATAGATGAATTACATAGAAAAAAAGTAAGACAATTTATTGTTACTTCAAGTTCAAGAATTCAAGTAAATCTTCTTGTTGATTATCTTTTTAATGACTTCAACCCTTTTGAGTTCATTATTTCAAGCGAAGACGTTGAATTAAAGAAACCAAATCCATTACCATATTTAAAGGCAATCCAATTAAGTGGTATAAACAAAAATAACTCAATTGTTTTTGAGGACTCCAATCCAGGATTGAAATCTTCCTTGGCAGCTAACTTACCAACAATTTTTGTTCCTTCAAATATCCCAATTGTTCTTGAGGAAAGTATTAAATTAGATTGTATTTTAGACAGTCTTGGTGATCAGAATAATGTGGCAAATGTAATTAAAGGCCCTAAACTAAAAAAATCATATGTTGATCATAACTTTCTATGTGATTATTTAGTGTCTTTTAGTAATGCAAAAAACTAACTTTTCAAGAATTACGTACCAGTTAAATAATTTATTTTTTGGTTTTCTAAGTGATACTTGGAGAACCAAATCTATTGGTCTAATTTCTGTTTTGACAGGTTATTTTTTGTTCGCAAATTTTATTACAAAATTTATATCTGAAGGTAAAAATGAGTTGATAATGGTCCCAATAATTATTATTTTTATTGAAATCATTATAAGAATTAAACCTGCCGCAAGTTCAAAATTTTATTATCTATGGACCGTAGTTGATAAATTAAGAATTGGTGCAATTTATGCCGTTATACTTGAAGCATTTAAATTAGGATCTTAAAAGCTACTCTTCTTCTTCATCAATAGGATAAACAAATCCTTGAGCTTTCCCAGTTAAGACTGATTTACCTAAAGATATAGCTTTTTGAGCTGCTATTGCTGCTTTACCTTTCCAAACAGCGTGCCTTTGGTTCCTTTTGCTTTTTGATTTTTTCTTCTTTGGTACAGCCATTCTGTTTCTTTATTTCCATATAATAATATAACCTTTAACTGGCTATCTCCAAAACTTTTGAGTATATTTTGTTTATATACGTCAAATTTTCAAATAAGCATATATGCTTTATTAATCACTTATAAAGATTAGTGTTTAGATCAAAATTCTCATATTCAGATTCTAAATCAAGTTATTCGGATCTTCTAAAAGATATAGAGACGGGAAAAATAGAATCAATATTTTTCTATCCAAGGCAGAGAGAAATTGATGTTCTGTATAAAAATGGCGATAAATTCAAAATACCTATCCTTTACAACGATCAATTAATCCTTGAAAAGGCTACTGAAAATAAGGTAGATCTAACTATTAACAATAGTAGAAAAGAAGCCTCAGCTGCTAATTCATTTGCTTCAATAAGTCTTTTCCTGATTTTCATATTAGCTATAGTCTTAATCTTGAGGAGTACATCAAAATTGGCTTCCAGAGCTTTTGGTTTTACCAAAAATCAAGCTAAATTTGTAACTATTGATGATGTAGAAACAAGATTCGATGATGTAGCTGGCGTCCCTGAAGCCGCAGAGGAATTAAAAGAGGTAATAACATTTTTGAAAGAACCAAAGAAATTTGAAAATCTTGGAGCAAAAGTTCCTAAGGGAGTTCTTCTAATAGGCCCACCAGGAACAGGGAAAACATTATTAGCTAAAGCAATTGCTGGTGAATCAGGAGTGCCTTTTCTCTCAATATCGGCATCAGAGTTTGTAGAACTTTTTGTTGGTGTTGGAGCAAGCAGAGTTCGTGATCTGTTCTCTAAGGCTAAGGAAAAATCTCCTTGTATAATTTTCATTGATGAAATTGATTCCATTGGTAGGCAAAGAGGGTCTGGAATCGGAGGTGGAAATGATGAAAGAGAACAAACCCTTAATCAGCTTTTAACTGAATTAGATGGTTTTGCTGATAATTCTGGGATTATTGTTTTAGCAGCAACAAATAGACCAGATATTTTGGATGCAGCATTATTAAGACCAGGTAGATTTGATAGGAAAATTGAAGTAATGCTTCCAGATTTAGATGGAAGAAAAAAAATTCTTTCAGTTCACTCACTTTCCAAACCACTTTCAAGCGAAGTTGACTTAGGATATTGGGCTTCTAGAACAGTTGGATTTTCGGGAGCAGATCTTGCAAACTTGATGAACGAGAGTGCTATTCACTGTGCAAGAGACGAATCTAAATTAATCAGTGATCTTCATATAGAAAATGCTCTTGATAAAATTACTATTGGCCTGAGAAGCTCATTAATAACTTCTCCTAATATGAAAAAAATTATTGCTTATAACGAAGTAGGTAGAGCAATTGTATCTGCTGTTAGAAATGGAATTGAATCAGTTGATAAAATTACGATTTTACCAAGATCTGGATCTATAGGAGGTTATACAAAAATATGCCCTGACGAAGATGTAATTTCTAGTGGATTGATTTCAAAAAAATTATTATTTTCAAAAATAGAAATTGCTCTTGCTGGAAGAGCAGCAGAAACTATAGTTTTTGGTGAAGGTGAAATTACACAATGCTCCATAAATGATATCTCTTATGCGACAAATATCGTAAGAGAAATGGTTACAAAATATGGATTTTCAATTATTGGTCCAATTTCAATGGATTCTGATAATAATGAAATGTATTTAGGAGATGGATTATTTAGAAGAAAGCCTCTCATAGCAGAAAATACCAGTTCTAGAATAGATAATGAAATCATAAATATTTCTAAAATTTCATTAAATAATTCAATAAAAATATTGAAAAAAAATAGAGTCTTACTAGATAAATTAGTTGATATGCTTTTAAATCAAGAAACTATAAATAAAAAAGTTTTTAAATTAACAACTTCTAAATTGTTGAAAGTTTGATTTAATTGCTTTAAATTAAAAAAAATATTTTCTTGATAATTAAAAACAATACAACGAAATTATTAGTTACACTTTCATTTTTACTTATTCTTCCATTTGTACAAAAACAATGGTTAAATTTGTATTCACTCAATATTAATGATATTTCCTTTTATTCAATCCTTTACTATTTGAGCGGTGCAATATGTCCATCTTTGGTGTATGTAAACTCTTTAAAAAACTATACATATTATAATTTTACTAAGGATAAAACCCATAGTATAAAAATAATTAAAGGAAAAAGATTATTATTCTTAGTAGCAATAAATTTAATATTTCTCTCTTACTTAATAGCTGATTATATATATTTAAATTTTGATCTTATATTTAATTTAATTCTTGAAGGAATTAATGTACCAAAACCTGATATACCACAGTTAAGTTTTTTCATATTTTTAATTTCTATCCTATTAATTTTTAAGAAATCTAGGTTTCTTTTAAAAAAAATAATATTGGTAAATTTTATTTTAATTTCTCTCTATCTTTGGTATTTTCAAATTAATAATATTAGTGTTGATGATCAGTTTCATATTTATAGATATTTTGGTTTAAATGACTTAAGTTTAATTAATCTTTTTATCCTAATCGCCATAGAAATTACTTTTTATACGTGGTCTTTTTTATCATATAAAACTAATTTGACCGATTGGATTGTTCCCAAACCTCAAAAAGGGGATTTTATTCCCTTTTTGAATATTTTTATTTTTTATTTTTTTATAATTATTTATTACTCAATACTTTCTTAAATGTTACTAATTCTTCTATAGTGCAGAAAAATATTCTTTACTACCTTTGGGGTCCTCTAACATTGTTTTCTCCCCCGGGGTCCAGTTTGCTGGACATACTTCATCGGGGTTTGCCGCAACGTATTGATAACCTTGAAGAATTCTTAGCGTTTCATCAACATTTCTACCTACAGGAGCCTTGTTAACAGTCGTATGCATAACTATTCCTTCGGGATTGATAAGAAATAAACCTCTATCAGCCTCTCCATCATCATTTAGAACATTGTACGCCTGGCAAAGTTCTCTTTTTAAGTCAGAAACTAAAGGATAGTTAATATCACCTATACCACCTTCATTTCTTGGGGTTTGTATCCAAGCCAAATGACAATGTTTGCTATCAACTGATACCCCAAGTATTTCCGTATTAAGATCTGAGAAGTCTTGGTATCTATCACTAAATGAAGTGATTTCAGTTGGACATACAAATGTAAAGTCTAGTGGGTAAAAGAATAGAACAACCCATTTACCTCTTAGACCTGAAAGTGTAATCTCCTTAAACTCTTGATCATATACTGCTGTAGCACTAAAGTCTGGTGCTTCTTGGCCAACTCTTAAGCTCATGAAAAAATTTGTCCTAATTTAAATTATGTATGGTCTAAGTGACCCTAATAAGTATTATAATTTTATTAATAATGAATTAGCAAGTTTTTTTAAAATTCAATGAAATGGCACTATTCCTTTACTAGGAAATTTACAATTTTGAATCACAATAAACTTTTAAAAAATCTCAAAAAGGAGTTAATTAAATATCCTATTAACAGGCTTGACAATAAAAATTCGAATTAAAAGAAATTTCATTTTATTTAAGATTCCTTAAAATTAAACTCTCTATAATTAAAAATATTCTTTTTAATATTTTTAATTATGGCTAAATATATTGAAAGATTAAAGGAAAAAGTTAAAATAAAAAAATTTGATTCTAATCAGCCAATTGGAGCTTGGATTTTCGTTGTAATTTTGAATATAATTGGATTTGCGGGTTATTTTTACTTAAAGGTAAATCATATACAACTAGGTAGTTAGAAACTTATCTTATTTCCTTTTTAATTGAGCGACAAAAATTTTTTAGTCTTTCATTTCTCGTTAAGTCAGGTAAAGTCCAAATTGATTCTGTCTCAGGTAATGGATCAATGCTCCATTCTTTGAATTCTTCCATTATCGAAGCATTATTTGATTTTGATGTATACTTCTTTCGTTTTTTTAAATATTTTCTTATAACTGTAAGATTCTCCTCAATATATTCCCTCATAATAAATACTTAGTCTTATATTAATTTATCATCTGGCAAGTTCTACTTTAAAGAAAAGATTAATTAGACATTTTGAACTGCTTGAAAAAGTCCAAACGAATAACCTCCTATTAGAATCCAGCCAAGTACGCTTGATATTATTGTAGATCTTCTATTATGTCTCCTTAAAGCTGATTCAATCATTTCATTAACTTCATCTCTATTAAGGTATTCTTTCTTGGAGTTTTTTTTCATTTTTTTTCTTTTTACAATAAACGAATTTATAAGAAACTGAGCTTAAGATATTTATTTATAAGTAAGAGTTTTTATTTTTATGATTAAATAAATAATTTTTTTTATTTAATGTAGAGTTTATAATGATATTTTAAGAGAAATTTTTAAAATTATAAGATAAAGTATTTGAATTAAAGGATCATAGTTTTTTATAAAAACAATGAATATAAACGATAAATCTGTTTTAGAAATGCTTAATAAACTTATTCTTATTAATAGGCTAAATAAAAGTCAAATTCTTCAAATGGTGAATTTAGTTTCAATATCAAATGATATCAATGATTTAAATGATAACTTGAAATGGGAAAGTTCTAAATCATTTCATCAAAATATTTAAAATACATAAACCTATTGTTTGATAATTATTAATTCTTGAAATTTACATAAGTGATACTTAATAGTTAATTGAATTAATTAAGAGTTTTATAAATAATTTATATATGTTTTTCAAATAAACATTTGATAGTAATTTTTCTTATAAGAAACTTGCTCTTGCTTACTATAATTAGGTGTTGTTTTCTTATCCTTGCTAAGTGATTTAATTAATATTGTAGAAGTGATTATTATTATTAGTATTATTAGTAAATCTCCAACAGTAATCCCTCTCTCCTTTAGATTCATGATAAAACATATATTTTGTTTAAATATAGCCTTTATTATTTAATAAACTAATATTTTTTACAAACGTGCTAAAAACACATATGAAGGAAATATAAAAAAAATATAAAAATATTGAGACTATAACTTTTTAAGTCATATAAAAAAAATAGATAAATTAACTATATGGATGTCAAAAAAAAATTTAGTAGTTCTAACACTCCTTATTTTTTTTCTAAAGAGATGATTATTACAAAAAAATCACTTAACGAAAATCAACTCAAATTTACTTATCAAAAACAGTTAATCTCAGATCTAGATAATAAGCACAAGGAATGGTCAAAATCGATTAAGAGTAAGTTTTAAAAGCTTTCGTTGATTATATTTAAAAGTTTATTTCTTTTAATTGTATTTTTTTCTTCCCAATTAAGTGTTACTTCATCATTAATGATAGGTTTTGCTTCATAAGCTAGATACCAAAGAATAAATCCGACAGGAAATAATAAAATATGCATAGCAATATTAGTTGACTTAAATCAAATATAGTGCAACACTTATAATGTGCAAGTGTGACACTAATTTTTTTTTAATTATGCCCTCTCCGAGGAAAAGAATTGGTTTTTTGCCAAGTGAAGAAGTGCATGAAATTATTGAAAAATTGTGTACAGCTAATGAGTTTAGTCAGTCAAAAGTCACTGGTATATTGGTTGAGGAAGCGTTGAGGTCTCGCGGTGTGTTAAATGAATCTTATGGTCAAAATCAAAATGGTAAAGATGATTTTATAAATTTTTCTTTTGACCACGAAACATTTTCTGAAAATAATAAATCTCCACGTAATGTGAACGAATATGCAGTTAATAAAAAAGTATTATCTGATGATATCAAAATGATGCATGAATTTATTGAGTTTAAGTATTTTAAGAAAGTTATGAAGCAAAATAACAACATTATTGAATAAATAGTGTCACACTATTAATGTTTATATGAGAATGCTCTTCAATGGAATTTAGAAATTAAGCAAAGATAAATATTTTTGAATATTTCTAATCAACTTCTTAAATAGGGATCCAAAATAAATTGAATTTTAAAAAATTTAGCGGACTAAATCCTCGTGGAGATATGAACCTTAGCCCGCTTTAAAAAAATAGCAATAAAAAAATATAAATACAATAAGTATGTAAATTTACTTTTGATTTAAAATTGGAATATAAAAACTTTAAATATAAATGGCAGTAAGTGAATTAAATGAAGATACACAGGATCAAATATGTGATCTTCTTGAAAATCTTCAGCAAATAGAGAAACTCAAAAATAAAGATATACGAATTTTGCTTGATAAGATAGTTAGAAAATATGGAGGAAAAGTAGTAAATAAATGAAAAACCTATTAATCCCAATATTAGTTTTGCTTACTTTACCAAGTGTTGTATATAGCTCCCACTTAAATAATAAGAAAGAACTTATAGTCACCTCAGAAAGCACTAGGGAATCCATCGAGTTGGCAAAGTACCTTAAAGATAATGATGTAGTTAAATATTCAGCATATTGGTGTCCTAATTGCCTTAATCAAAGTGAATTATTTGGTAAGCAAGCTTATAGAGAACTTAATGTAGTTGAATGTGCAAGAGATGGCATAAACAGTCAAACACAATTATGCATTGATAAAAAAATCAAAGGGTTTCCAACATGGGAAATAAATGGAAAACTAATTTTAGGTGTACTTTCACTAAAAGAGTTATCAAAGTTGACTGGATTTAAGAATTAAGGAAAATGTAAGCTGATTAATGGCTAGATATTAAAGGTTATTTCTTGAGTACCTTTCATACATCCTCCGCCTGGATAGTTAATTACTTTTTTTGATATTAATCCAATACTTATAGCAACTATTCCAATAACAAATAAAGCTCTTGATCTTTTGCTTGAGATGAGATGCTTCATTGGGTATTTATAAGTATTAAATAGTAGGGATTATTAAATTATAACGTTGATTTTTTGTGAAAAAATAATAAGTAGCCCTAAATCTATAATTTTTTAAAATATGTTTTAAATATTAGATATCTTGAAAATCCTTAATCAATAAATGCTTTTATATCTTTTTTTCAGTATTTTAGTTTGTATTTGACAGTCTTTTTATAATTAAAATAGGACTTTTATTTTTTTATGGAAAATAAAGAATTTAATGTGACTCAAGGAATGGCTTTGTTACTTTTGAAGCCTTTAAATTTACCCGCTAACTACGTCCTAAATCTCATTATTTATATAACTAATCCTAGTAACAATATTGGATACTAATAGTCTTCCCAAACTGGTTTAGTTCTCCTCCAACCTTGAGCGATTAACTTTCTCCATTCATCTCTAGCTATATCAACTTTAAGTTCTTCTCTGGTTGTCATAAGTGGTGGTTCTTTTCCTAAAACACCAAGAATTCTTCCAGAGTCAATAAACATATATTCAAAAAATTTATCTTTAATTTGATTATTCTTTGAAAACCTTTTAACCCTTGAACGATTAGAATTTATAAGCCAAAAATTTTCTGTCAATCTTACTTATTTTATGTTTTCTCAATTGGAGCCAATGTTAATCCTTTGCTTAATAGTTGCTCATGATATAGCTCTGCCTGTTCAAGATTACCTCTCCATACCTCTGCAGATCCTGTCTTGTCAACTTTGATAGTTAGATCCCATGCCCTTTGTTCACTCATGATTGGGAGTATTGTTAGAAGACAATTTGCGACGTGCTGAAAAGTATTAATATTGTCATCAAGAACTATAACTCTTGCTTCTGGATATTTTGCTTTAGATTTTTTTGGATCTAAGACTGTGCCGAGTGAATTAGACATTATTGCCTTTAATAGTTTAATTAAATTAAAATTTTACCTATGTTCTTCAATTGATAAGTATTGAAAATGTCTCGAGCGTGACTTGAACACGCGACCTGCGGGCTATGAATCCGCCGCTCTAACCAGCTGAGCTACCGAGACATGGGAATATTGTAAGGCATTGGTTGTACTTAATTACCATTTTGAAAATTTATTTGTTTGTGGGCCTCATATATAGCAATTCCGCATGCGACAGCAAGGTTTAGACTTCTAACACCTTTTTGATCATTGTTTCCAGTCTGTATATTCGGCATAAATATTGATATTAAAAAATCGCTTTTATCAATAATTGAACCGGGTAATCCTGAATCTTCTCTCCCAAATAGCAAGATATCATCTTGCTTAAATTTAAAATCCTTCAAATATAATCCATTTTTTTTACTAAAAGAAATTATTCTTTTTGTTGATTTTGACGCAAAAAATTTTTCAAAATTCTCATACTGATTAACAGTAACTAGAGGCCAATAGTCTAATCCTGCTCTTTTTAAATATTTATCTTCTAGCTTAAAACCCAAGGGCTCTATAAGATTTAAAGGTATATTAAATGCAGCACATGATCTGGCAATATTACCAGTATTTTGTGGGATTCTAGGTTCAAAAAGAGCGACTTCCAATTTTAAGAAGGTATTTCAATACTTATTTCATCTATTTTGATTGCTCTGCCGTTTATAGCCAGCCAATTATCTTTTGATATTTTTGTTATTCTCTTTTGAAGTTCGCCTATTCTTTCAATATATGTATTACCAATTTTATATTCAGAGACCAAACTCCAACCTACTTGTTCTCCAACAATAATTGTTATGCTTTTTCTATTCATTAAGAGACTTATAAGTGAATTCATTTTTGTTGACCATTCATTTTGTTCCTTGCCAATACTTTTCATAACAAATCCACCAATAGAATCTATTAATAATGAACCTTCTTCTTTCCTTAATGTATTTAATAGATCTGTCGTTTCTATTAATTTCCAATCTTTTGGCCTTCTTTTTCGATGTAAATTAATCTTATCTTGCCATTCTTTATCGTCCAAATTGTTTTCAGATAAGGCAACATATGATAAATTTTTTACCTCCTTTGCAAGATGCTCCGCGAATTCACTTTTGCCACTTTTTGTCCCCCCTGTAATAAAAACTATATTAGATGAATATGCATTAATACTTAAATCCTTGGCAATCATAAATTCTCTATTATTTAGAGAAATACCACCATGTTGCTAAAGGAATAATTGTGGCAGCAATTAACAAACCTATAACTATATAAGTAGCAGTTGAACTCTCAGTATCTTTTGATCTCATAGTGTTAAAATTTGGATCCACTACAGGATTGTCTATAGATGAGGGCTGACTTTTTTCGTAATTGATAACAGTCTTTTGTTGAGTAATACCAAAATATTTATTTATACTACTAATATCATTTGCGTATGTAGTCGAAGGTATAAGAATAAAAATAAAGCCAGTAAAGATAAGGGAAAGTATATATTTATTGATTTTTAGGTTCATTTTGAGATGTTTTGGTTAATTATATATTAAAAACTATATGTTTAGTAATTTTAAATGTACTAAACAATATAATATTTGCATAATTTAATTAGAAATAACATATTTTAAATATGGGATTCAATGGGAAATCATTAATATCAGTCGGTGTAATACTCTTTATTTTTCAGATAGTAAATTTCATTTCAATAGAAACAATCACTCCTGAGCTTGAAAGAGCACAAGTGTTAGCTGCTATAGCTTCGTTAATTATTATTTTGATAGGTTTTTTATTTAAACAATTCCAACCCATAGCTGGTGAGAAATCTGTTTTAAAAGGAGAAAATAAGTTTCTCTTCGATAGAAAAATGCCGGATGAAGTTATTGATGAACTTGCATGGGGATCTGAAGCGATATTAACTTCTACAGCAGCAGCAGCAATATTAATTCACAATGATGGCGTTAATATATTGAGGAGGGGCATCATCACTTCAAGTAATGATTTTAAACCTGGGGAAACTTGTCTGAGATCTATTAAAGATATGAAATTAATATCATTGGCAAACACTAAATTTTATCCAGGAAGAGATGAATTTTATAATTTTTGTGCTGAAATTCCTTCTATTTTAGTTGTACCAATAAATAATAAGGCTTTTATATTGATTGGAGGCTGGAGTGCTAAGTGTTTTACTAAGTCTGATGAAAAATGGATTAATAACTGGTCTAAAAAAATTAATAATATTTTCTCAAAAAATAAAATTTAAAAATATATTATTGATTTAACTCTTTTATCTTTTGCTTCAAAACTTACTGATTCAGTCTTTAAATTATAGAAAGCATTTTCAGAGTTTATTTCATATTTATTTTCGTTATTTTCATCTTTTATTATATATTTTACTGGATTGAAAAATTCAATTATGTTATCTGAATCCAAGATGGCTTTTCCTGAATTTAAGATGATATTTTGATTTTCAAATCTTATATTTCCCTCTAATAGATAGTAAGTATTTTCTATATTCCAAATAAAATTGTCAGCATTTAAAATATCCTCATTCTTTTTTAAAGTTTTTAATTTAACATTTCCTTTCAATTTCAAGAGTTTATTGTTTTCTGATAATGTAGATTCTTCTGAACTAATAATATATTTAGTTTCTTCACCATTAAGAATATTAATGATAGGTTTTTTTAATTCGAATTTTAATTCAGTTTTGTTATAACTTGAATTTGGACTGGTAATAGAATATTTTTTATCTCCACTTTTAGAGAAAATAGTCATATCTAAACTGTCTATTTTTTGTATAACTTTATTTTCATCAATTACATTTGGGGCGCAACCAAGGAAAAATAATGGAAGGAAAATTATTAATCTATAGTTGTTGCTCATACTCAAGTTTATTAATGATTGGAGTGGGTTTAGGTAGATTTGAGTCGCTAACTAATAATCCCCAGATTAATTGTTTTTTCCAAGGGATTTCCTCTCTGTATATAGAACCAAGTTGTTCATTAATTTTTGTTGATAATTCGGGCAATAACGGTAGTAATAATAATCCTATTATTCGGGTACTTTCTAGAACGTTATAAATAATTTCTTTAACTAGAGGTAGATTATCTTTCTCTTTTATAAGCAGCCATGGCTGATTATTATTCAAATACAAATTTGTATTAATTGCTAGGCTCAGTACTTCATTAGCTGCTAGATCTAATTTGTAGTTATCAAAGTTATTAATAAAGTTTTCAACTGAGATTTTTGCAAAATTCTCTAATTTATTTTCACTTAAAATTTTTTCATTATTTGGCACTTTATTATCAAACCATTTTCTAGACATTGATGATGTTCTATTTAATAAATTACCAATTGTATTTGCTAAGTCATTATTGATGATGTCAACAAATCTTTTATCTTGAAAATCTCCATCATTTCCTAGTGATATGTCCTTAATGAGGTACCACCTTACTGGATCATTTCCATATTTTGTAAGCAACAAATCAGGGTCGAGTACATTTCCTAAGCTTTTTCCCATTTTTTGCCCCTCTCTTGTAAGAAACCCGTGCCCAAAAACCTTTTTAGGAACTTTCATTTTGGCAGAAATGAGCATTGCAGGCCAGTATACAGCATGAAATCTCAGAATATCCTTACCAATTAAATGAACATCAGCTGGCCATCCTCCATTAATTGATTTTTCCAATGAATATTCTGTCGCATCAGAACTTATGGAACTTACATATCCAAGTAAAGCATCAAACCATACATAAAAGGTATGTTTATCGTAACCAGGAACTGGAATTCCCCATGTAACATTTGTTCTTGAAATTGAAAAATCCTTTAAACCTCTAGAAACAAAATTTATAATTTCATTCTTTCTTTCTATTGGCTCTATAAAAGAAGGTTCGTTGATTATTTTCTCGATTTCATTTTGATATTTTGAAAGCCTAAAAAAGAGATTCTCTTCATTTTTCCATTCTAGATTTTTTTGATGTATTGGACACTTGTATGTTGATGAGTTTTCTGGATTATCTTTAAATTCTTCACAACCGACACAATACCAACCTTTTTGAACTCCCATATAGATATCATCTGAAGCTTTTACTCTTTCATAAAATTCCTTAACAACAAATTCATGATTTTTTGAGCTTGTTCTTATAAATTTGTCAAATGATATATTCCAATTTTTCCAATTATTATTAAAGACTTCTGAGATTTCATCACAATGTGATTTTGGTTCAATACCCTTTTCATTAGCTGTTCTTTGTATTTTTAAACCATGTTCATCAACACCAGTGATGAAAATAACATCTTCACCTGCAAGCCTTTTATACCTAGCTATTGAGTCACAAATTATTGTTGTATATACACTTCCTAAATGAGGTTTATCATTAACATAGTATAAAGGAGTAGTAATGACAAAAGTCATAAAGTTTTTTTATTAATACTAACAGATATTTTTTAAACTAATAACAACCTATTCTATTTATTATATTTTTAATAAATAAATTCTAAAAGATTACTATCATTTATAATATATTTAACTTTATATATTTTATTACTATATATTTCTATTGATACAAAAAGAGTAATAAGTAATTCTAGTGAATAATCTGGGAAATAAACCAATGCAATATTTTTTTTATGATTAATCCACTTAACGAATATTACCTTATAAAAAGGTTTTTTTTCATTCTTAAAAAATAATGATAAATATTTAAATTTATCATTTTTAAATATATTATTATTTTCTAATTGTCTATTTTTTGAATAATCAATAATCTTAGAGACTGAATCTTTACTAAGAACTTCGTAGTTATTAATTTTATTATAGACTTGTCTTTGAATAATTAAATCAAGATATCTTCGTAATGGTGAAGTACATTGTACATACATTTTAAGGCCTAGTGATTCATGGATTCCTGGCTTAGTAGTTATGTAACTTCTTCCCATATATTGTTTTAATATTATATATTTAATATCACTATCATTGTATTTATTAAGTATTTCAGAAGGATTGCAGTTTATTTTTTGAATCCTAAATGCTGCCGCTAAATCATATTTATCTATAAATAAACTTGTTACATAACCCATTAATATCATTGATTCTGAAACTATACTTTGTGATATTGTTTTCTCTAATTTAGTTAGTATAATCTTATCCTCATATAATTTAATTTTATTATTAGGACTTTCAAAAATAATTGCTCCTTGTTTCTTTCTGAATGTAATACTTTTTTCTAATAAATTTTTAATCTCAATTAATTCTATTTCTTCTTTAGGTTCTATTTCTAATATTTCATTTGCATCTTCATATGTTAATTGATATTTTGGTTTTATTATTGCTTCAGTTATTTCATATTTATTTATTGATCCATCGTCATTGAATTCAATTGCTGCACTTATAGTTTCTGAAACTTTATTTTGAGCTAGATTTGCCTTTTCAAGAATATCCTTAGGAAGCATTGGAACATATTGATCAATTAAATATAAACTGCTATTTCTCTTTCTTGCATTTAAATCAACACTAGAGTCATGCAAAAAGAGTTTGCATGGATTACTAATATGTATCCACAAATTTTTTTTATTTCCTTCTTTTATTTCTAATGAAATTGCGTCATCAACCTCATGTGGATCATCAGAGTCAATAATATATGTTTTTAAATTAGTTAAATCTTTCAAATATTTGAGATATTAATTATATTGCAAACTATATTCAATATGAAATTATCCTTCAGGATTTACGAAGGGTAAAAGAGCTACAATTCTGGCTCTTTTAACAGCTAATGTGAGATCTCTTTGTTGCTTAGAGGTTAAACCTGTCATCCTTCTTGGTAAAATTTTGCCCCTCTCAGTTATGAATTTTTTTAGTAGTTCTACATCCTTATAGTCAATAGGATCTCCAGGTTTGATAGGTGATAATTGTTTTTTAAAAATTGAATTAGGCATGATTTAATTTGATTTGATTACTTAATTTCTTTGTGAATTGTCATTCTATTTAAATGAGGATTAAACTTTTTTAGTTCTAACCTTTCAGTTGTATTTCTACGATTCTTTTCAGTAGTATATCTTGATACACCATTTGATCTCTTAGGATCTGTGCTTGTCCTAGCTTCAGTACATTCCAGGGTCACTACAACTCTTGTCCCTTTTTTTGCCATTTTAATTAATACTTTATTGTATAATTTTCTATTGTACATCTTCAACAAACTTTTTTGAAGATTTACTCTTTTCTTTTATCAACATTGATTAAAAAATATATATGAAAGTTTCTCAAAATTGGTTGAAAAATTTAGTAGAAATTACTTCTACTCCTGAAGATCTCTCTGAGAAATTGTCTATTGGTGGATTTGAGGTTGAATCATTAGAAGATTGTTCAGAAAATGTAAATGGTGTTGTTTTAGGTAAGGTATTATCTGTTTTAAAACACGAAGGATCTGACAAACTTTCAATTTGCCAAGTCGATATTGGTAATTCAAAGAATTTACAAATTATCTGTGGCGCGCGCAATATTAAACCAAATATTTATGTTTATGTTGCTACTGTCGGCGCGAAATTAAATGCAGTTGATTTAACTATTAAAAAAAGCGAAATTAGAGGTGTCATGAGTGAAGGAATGATATGTTCACTGCAGGAACTTGGTTTAGAGGACTATAGCGAAGGGATAGAGATCGTTGATGAAGTTTTGGCCCTAAAACATGAATTGGGCACTCCAGGGTCTGACTTGCTTCAATTAAATGATTATATTTATGATTTAGCCATTACAGCTAATAGACCTGACGGAATGTCTGTTATAGGTATAGCCCGTGAAATTTCTGCCCTTTTAGAATCCACATTAAATTTTCCAGAATTAAATCATAAATACAATATTCATTTACTTAAGGGAATTAAACTTTGTCCAGAGGCTATAGAATCTAATTGCATTTATACAATAAGCTGTATTGATGGAGTAAATGGAGAGAAATTATCGCCAAATTGGCTAATAGACCGTATTGAAAAATCAGGTATAAAATCTATTAATCTTCTAGTTGATTTGACAAATTATATTCTTTTAGAACAAGGTCAACCTTTGCATGCGTTTGATAAAGATAAACTATCAAATTTAATTGGTAAGGATGTTTCTCCAGAAGATTTTTCTGTAAGAAAAGGCAAGGATAACGAAAGCCTTATTTGTTTAGATGGTAAAGAATATGACTTAAATGACAATATAACAGTTATTACTTGTTGCGATAAACCGGTTGCTATTGCAGGTGTTATCGGCGGTTTAGAGACTTCTGTAAGTAATACTACCTCATCTATTTACCTTGAAGGCGCTGTTTTTAATCCAGTTACTATAAGAAAATCTTCCAAGGCGGCTGGCATAAGAACAGAATCTAGCAGCAGGTATGAAAAAGGGATTTCATCAAAAAATACAATAAGTGCAGTAACAAGGGCAATTAATCTTTTAGAAGAATATTTTTCTATTAATTCACCAATCATCAATACTTCCAATTTATTAAGTAATGAAGAAATATTTATAAAACTACGGAGAAATCGAATACATAAAATTCTTGGACCATTAATAATTAACGATCAATTTGAAAAAAGAAATTTATCAGATAGTGAAATAGTTGGTAAATTAAAACTTATAGGTTGCACTTTAAAAAATAAAGAATATGGCTGGGATGTAGCAGTAATTCCTAATAGATCACATGATTTAACAAGAGAAATAGATTTAATTGAAGAAATAGCTAGATTAATAGGGTATGACAGATTCGACTTAAAACTTCCTAATCCAATTAAGCCTGGAAAATTGTCATCAGAACAGTTGGCATTGAGAAAAGTAAAAAATGGTTTTATAGAAAATGGTTTTAACGAAGTACTAAGCTATTCTCTTGTTCCTGAAGATAATGAAAAACTAATAAAGATTTCTAATCCCTTGTTAATAGAAACAAGCTGTCTTAGAGATAATATCTGGAAAGAACATTTGGAAATAGTGAACCGGAATATAAAAGCTGGACAAGCAAGTTGTTATATATTTGAAATTGGAAATGTTTTTCAAAAGAAAACTGAGCTCATTCAAGAAGAAGTTCTGAATGGTGCAATTTATGGAAATAAAAAATTTGGAAAATGGATAAATTCGGGTAAGGATAACGATCTTAATTATTACCAGGCCAGAGGAAAGTTAAAGGAGGCTTTATCATCATTGAACATAAAAATTGATGATAAACCTACTGATTCAATTAATTTTCTTCATCCAGGAAGAACAGCGAAATTAGTTATTGAAGGGAAAGATGCAGGTTATTTTGGTGAAATACATCCCAAACTAATATTAGAAAAGAAGTCATTAAAAAAAGTTTATTTATTTAACGTAAATGTTTCTAACCTCTTGGTAGCTAGTACAAGAAAAAATAAATGGATTCCAATATATAAGCAATACCCAATTGTTCCGAAAATGGAAAGGGATATAAATTTTGTTTTCAGTAAGAAATTTTTAATTAGCGAGATAACATCACAAATAAGAAAAACAGGAAAAAATCTCTTGGAGGATGTACATTTACTCGATGTTTTTGAAGATACTAAATTTGGAGGTGATCATATAAGTTATACATTTAGATTATCTTATAGAGATGAAGATAAAACATTACTGGACTCGGACATTACATCAATACATTCAAATATTATTTCTAATGTTGAAAAATGTTTTAACACTAAATTGAGGAATTAATTATATTGTTAATCTCATATGAGACTATAAACTAGTCTATATATAATTCTTATCTAAGACAGATAATAATCCTATAAAAGTAATTAATGTTGTAAGATAATACGCATGATCAATATTCTATCTCTACTTCTATCTTCAGTACTTTGGGTACAAGTCCCTCAGTGGTCAGATGATTGGTCAAAATGTGCTGTTGACATACCAGATGCATCATGTCATTGGTATATAACTGCACCTGATAATACTTTTGGCGAAGGATTTGATTGGGCTAGCGCCCCTTGGTTTGATGTTAACGGATTAAGTGATATCCCTAGTATTGATAAACAAACTGCAATTGAAAAACTTCAATCTAAGTAGTACTGTCTTTAAGGCAGTACTAGAGGACAATAATACCAGTAGTAGCAATACTTTTTAGCCCTACTTAATTTCTTGGACACTTAAAGGACATAATTTATTATTTTTTTTACTTAATTTATGATTATTCCAAGAAATTAAGCAGCTAGGGTATAATTCATTTGAATTGGTTAATTATCTTACTTATCTAATATGAGACTATATAATAGACTTATAATAAGTCTCATATAAGAATTTGTATACAGTTAATTTTTTTAAAGTAAATTTTATTTTAATTTCATTTTAATATTATTTTTGTTTTCATAAATTTGAATAAAATTAATTAATTAAAATCATAAATTTAGTACTTAGCATTTATCTTATATGAGACTCTTAATAAGACCTATAATAAGTCTTATATGAGAATTTGAATACTATTTTCTATATAGATTTTTTAGCAATTGATACGCTTCATTTAATTTTCTCATTTGATCTGTTGAGCCTCCAGCATCTGGATGAGTCTCTAAGGCTATATATTTATAGGCCTCCCTAATTTTACGGAAAGTATGAGCAGATCCTGCGGATGTTGATAAATTCAATAATTTAAGTGCTCCATGTACTGTCATCGTGGAGTCCAACGTTTCAAATGAATTTGATCTATTATTTCGCTTAAATCTACTTACAAACCTTCTCATAAGTGTTGGTATTCTATTTATCAGATCTGATGTAGCAAAAGGGTCTTCTAAAACACCAATCATTAATAAAACAATTTCAAGGGATGGATTTTTCTTTATCCAAAATGGGCATAATTCTGACATTAATTTATTGGCTGCACTCCACGTAAAGGGTAGATTTTCTGTTCCATCAAGATTTGGCCATATATCTCTTTCAAACCAATCCATCGAAGCTTCTATTACATGATCATTAGGAACTGATCCATATAAGGTTTTCCAATGACTAATTAACTCAATTCGACATTTTATTAATTCAGTTTCTTTAATTGTATTAATTTGAATATCATTAATATTCTCATTTAATTTTTCACTATTAATACTTCTTCTTAGATTCTTTACTTTTTTTTCAACAAAATTGGGAAGGCTTATGTTTGAGTTGGCTTTTTCTTTATATTGATTGTTATTTGTAAATCTTTTATTCAAAGATATCTTATTAACTTCTTTTTTTACGTCTGATTTAATTAATACCAATGCAGTATCTTCATCAATATTTAAATTTTCATTATTCTTCTTCTCGTTAAAGTTTATTTCTTGCTGTTGGTTCTTAGGTAGTAAATCATCTTCTTGAAGAAGTTCTCTAAGTATCTTTTCTATTACAGGTCCTCTTGCTCTAAATCCCCACTCTTTTCTTAATTGATCAAACTTGGAAATTAGTTCCTCAGGTAAATCAATTGAAATTCTTTTTTTATTTGAATTTTCAGGAATATTCAATAATATTTTCTTGAATGGTATGGAATTTATTTAATTTTATTCAAAAAAAAATTGAAAGTCCATAAGGAATATTGTTTTTAAATTAAAACCAATTTATTTTTATGTCACAAGTCAATATACTATCTTTTTATAATAAAAATAAAAAATGCTAGATTGTTATTTTAAGTCATCTAAAGAAAAAAAGAGTTTTTATCAACATAAGAAATTAGAAATGCTGAATTATATTAAGGATTCACTTGAACGCAAAATTGCCTCCGTAACAGCATCAATAGAAGTTCTAGAAGGCCAAATAAGTAGGGATAAGGAAGTTGAAGTAACTAACTAGTATTTAAACAAAACTTTCTAGAAGTTTTTCAGGGCCAAATTTCTTTAAATAATTTATATTTGAATTTTCAGTTACTAATAGATATCCTGCAAATCCTAAACCGTTAATACTGAAACCATGGATATGATCATTTTTTCTCTTTATAATAGCGATCCATTTATTAGTTATTAAAATATTGTAAGGATATATCGGTTTCTTATCTCTAACAGGGTCACCAAGTCCTAATTTCTTGCATAATTTTAAGTAAAATTCAAAAAGACATGATGGTTTTTCTATAAAATTAAATTTTGATACAATAATATTTTTTTTAAGCTTACTATGTAGATCTTGATATGAGTTCATCTCTAAAAACCACTTTTCTCTAGGGCATGATATCTCATCTTTAGATCTACGCAGAAGTTGAAAATGCCTATGAGGTTGACTTGCACCCGCAATTGGAGAACTATTGAAAAACCATAATCCACTAGTATCTTTATTAACTTGTTGGATCGCTTTCCAATCATTAATATCTAACCATCCATTTTGAGGTTTCCATTCATTTGTTATAAGTAAAATATGACCTTTTTGTACAGGATACTTATTTAATATTAGTTGATGATTATCACCAATTTTATCAATTTCTAGTATCTTTTCCCAAGGACAAAATGGATTTTGCTTAGGACCATAAATTTTTTTTTTATTAAATTTTGAAGTATCGAGTTTCCTAATTATAAAGTCGTTTTTTTCATATAAATCTCTTGTAATAATAATAGTTTTGAGAGGATATAATGACTCATCATCAATTGATAATCGAGTTTGTTCTAGTGCTTTTTTCCAATATATTTCTAAACTCATTTAAAAAATATTATCATAATCATTTTAAAAAAAAAAATGAACTTGTAATTACTTTTTATTAAATTGATATTCTTTCAATTTTTCCAGAGGTACTGATTCTAGGACTACAATATTCGTTGATTCTAATATGACTTTTGGTGCAAGACCGTCTAATAATGCTTGTTTCCACCTGTCAAGACAAATACACCAATGATCACCATCTTTTAGTCCTGGGAAGGAATAAATAGGCATGGGAGTTATTAAATCATTACCTTGTGATTTACTATATTTCAGGAAATTATCATCCATTACACAACATATGGAATGATTCCCTCCATCATTTTTGTTATAGTTGCAAAATCCATCTCTGAACCAACCTGTCATAGGTGAGCAACTACAAATCTCTATTATTTCTCCTAGGACATTTAACTGTTTTTGATTATTTATGGTCATAGATTTTATTAATAATAATAAAACACAAACATTTCTTTAAAAAAGGTTGACGAGTATGGGGGGTAAGGAGGTAATAATTCTAATAAGGTTTTTTTCATTATGGATTGGGACTTTACAGAAAACATAGCATTTAAAGCTCTTTATGAAGCTTTTAAGGATAGTGATGAAACTTCCGCATTAGAATTTTTATCTAGTGATGGTGCTTCATATTATCTCGAGTTAACGCAGGATGCCGCGGGTGAGGGACTTGATCTGGGTGATAATGAAACTATGGAAGAACTACAGCAAGAAATTATTGAATATTTAGAAAACAACTAAAAATTTAGCTTAAGCGCTGAAATATTTAGCTTTTGAGTGTAGTGAAATGATTGCTGTAGTACTTTGTTCTGGATGAAGTTGTTCAGATTCATCCATAGTCAAGTTTATTCTTTTTGCATCCAACAGTGATAATTGTATGTTTGAATCAGATACCTTTGGACAGGCAGGATAACCAAAAGAATATCTAGCTCCTCTATATTTTTGAGCTAGTATTTCTCTATTTTTCTCTGGTTCTTCAGTCCTAAAACCACATTCAATACGAATTAATGCATGGACATACTCAGCTAGAGCTTCTGCTAATTGCACTGTAAGTCCATGGAATAATAAATAATCGCTATATTTATCTTCTTTAAATAATTTTTGAGAATATTCACTGGCAATATCGCCCATCGTTACTGCCTGCATAGGAAATATATCTATCGGTTTATCCTTTTTCAAATCACAATAAAAATCAGCTATGCATAAATTATTCCCAGATTTTTGTCTTGGGAAATTAAATTCGGAAATTTTATTTAATGATTTATCATCAAATAAGAAAATACTATTATCTTTTCTACCGCATCTGAAATATCCATAAACTGCTTTGGGTGAAATAAGTTTTTTTTCAACAATTGTCTCTAACCATTTATCTAGCAATGGTTTAGCATATGAATCCAAATAGTTATTGTATTCATCTACGCTTTGGTTTTTTCCTTTTTTTATTTGCCATTGTCCGCTAAATAGAGCTTTTGTATCTAAATAAAAAATTAACTTATTTAAATCTATATCAATCTCGTTCAAGACTTTCGTTCCCAAGAAAGGAGCTTGAATTGGTTCTTCTTCATTTATAAATTTAGATCTTATAAAATTTTCTTTTAAATTTAATTTAGAAGTCTCTATATCTATAGATATTGATTTTTTAACAGCTTGAGAGTTGGACTTTGATGAGGCTAAATTAATATCTATTCCCTCATTGTTGATGAATCCCTCTGTATTTGACCAATTACCCTTTTTTTTATTGTCCATATATTCATTCATGAATTTAAGATCAGTGAACGCATCTTTTCCGTATAAAATTTTCCCTTTATATATTTTGCTGCAGTCCTCATTTACAAATTTTGGGGTTAAGGCTGCACCTCCTAATATTACTGGTACACTAATATCTTCATTGTTAAAAGCTTCTAAATTATCTTTCATAAAAGCAGTTGATTTAACAAGTAATCCGCTCATAGCGATGCAATCTGCATTGTGCTTTTTTTGTGCATCTATAATTGCTGAAACATCTTGCTTTATTCCAAGATTTATTACGTCATAACCATTATTTGTAAGTATTATGTCAACCAAATTTTTTCCTATATCATGAACATCGCCTTTGACTGTTGCAATTAAGAGTTTTCCATTTGATATGTTTTCTTCCACAGTTTCCATATGTGGTTCTAAAATTGAAACGGCAAATTTCATTGTTTCGGCGGATTGGAGTACAAATGGCAATTGCATTTGACCTGAGCCAAATAAATCACCTACAACTTTCATCCCATCTAGTAGAAAGGTATTAATTATTTCTAGAGGTTTATATTTTTTTAAAGCTTTATTTAGTTGATCCTCTAAACCTATTTTTTCTCCATCAATAATATGATTTTTTAGGCTTTCTTCCAGAGTTAGGTTTTTATTTTCTGAAGATGCTTTTTTGAAATCTTGAATAGATAAATCTTGAAAAGCTTTTGTTAATTCTACTAATGGATCATAAATACAAATATCATCTTTAAATTTTCTTTTGTCATATATCAAATCTAAGCAAAGCTTTTTGGTTTCTTCAGAAATTTTTGATAATGGCAAAATTTTATTTGGTGCGATGATAGCAGAATCCAATCCTGCTTTAATGCATTCATCTAAAAATATTGAATTTAGATTAATTCTGGATAATGGTGAAAGACCAAAACTAATGTTTGATATCCCAAGTATGATGTGAACCTCAGGAAAATTTTCACGAATTTTTGATATAGCAGTAATTGTTTCTTTAGCATTTAATCTATCTTCTTCTATCCCAGTAGATATTGGAAGAGCTAATGGATCAAAAAAGAGCTCATAATCAGACAAACCGAATTCCCTGGTTCTATTAATTGCTCGTTTAGCAATGTCATATTTTTTATCTGCATTCCTTGCCATTCCATCTTCATCAATAGTTCCTACAACAAGACCTGAACCATACCCCAAGGCTAAATTTAGAACTTGATCAAACCTTTCATTACCGTCTTCGTAATTGGTTGAATTTATAATACATTTACCACCAGCTGACTTTAATCCACTTTCCATTTTGTCAGCATCTGTAGAGTCAATCATTAATGGCAAATTTATATTGGTAACAAGTCTTGATGTTATTTCTTTCATATCTTTCACTCCGTCTCTCCCTACATAATCAACATTCACATCAAGAACGTGTGCATTTTCTTTTTGTTGTTGCTTGGCAATTGATACTAGTCCATCCCAATCATCGTTATTTAACAACTCCCTTACCTTTTTAGATCCACTTGCATTTAATCTTTCGCCTACAATCAAAATAGAATTGTCTTGTTTATACGGTACAGAATTATATATTGATGATGCAGAAGGAATATAGCCAATTAAATTGTTCTTGCCATTTTTATTTGGCATTTCGTTATCAATAATTTCATCGATTATTGAAGAAAGATATTTAATATGTTCGGGTGTTGTCCCACAACATCCACCTATTAATTGAACATTAAAGTCATATATAAAATTCATTAACTGCATCTTTAATTCTATTGGCTTTAATCTGTAGTGAGCAACACCGCCAATATTTTCAGGAAGTCCTGCGTTGGGAATACAGCTTATAGCGAAGGGAGAATTTTCAGACAAATATTTAATATGTTCTTTCATTTGTTCTGGACCAGTAGCACAATTTAGTCCAAGGATATCTATATTAAACGGCTCTAATATTGTTAATGCAGAGGCAATGTCAGATCCAACAAGCATAGTACCTGTTGTTTCCATTGTTATAGATACCATTATAGGTATATCTATATTTTTACTATCAAGTACTTCTTTAGAAGCTAATAAGGCAGATTTTATTTGCAATACATCTTGACAAGTTTCAATTAAAAGTAGATCAACTCCTCCATCCGTAAGACCATATATCTGTTCTTTATATGATTCCTTTAATTCATCAAAATTTATATGTCCTAATGTTGGTAATTTAGTGGTTGGTCCAATTGAACCAGCAACAAACCTTGGCTTATCAACTGATGCATATTTTGCAGCAGCTTTTTTTGCTATTAGTGCAGCATTTTTATTTATCTCATATGCCTTATTCTTAATATCATATTCATCAAGAACTATTGATGAGGCACCAAAAGTATTAGTTTCTATAACATGACAACCTGCTTCTAAGAATGAATTATGGACCTTTTCCACTATCTTTGGTGAGGATAAAACAAGGTTTTCATTACAACCCTCTAATTCTTTTCCTCCAAAGTCGTCTGCTGTAAGATTTAAGTTCTGAAATGATGTTCCAGTACCTCCGTCAAATATTATTAATGGCTTTTCATCTCTATTTAGATAGGTTCTGAAAGATTCCATTTTTAGGTGAAAATTATTCTAGAGAAATTCTTGTTACCCAATTATCATAGTCTTGAGAACGACCTTCTGTTATTTCTATAAGCTTACTTTTTAATTTATTCATTATTGGTCTGTCACCATTTAATTCACTTGATTCAATTTTTTTAACTGGCGTAATTTTTGCTGCTGTACCAGTTAGAAAAACTTCATCTGCTATTAATAATTCTGTTTTATCAACAGGCCTTTCAATTACATTTATTCCAAATGATTTTGCTAATTCAATTACACTAGCTCTAGTAATACCCTCAAGGATATCTTGATCAACACCAGGAGTGATTAAGTCTCCATTCCTTACAATAAATAAATTCATACCACTAGCTTCGCTTACCTTACCACTTGAATTTAATAGCAGGGCTTCATCAAAACCCGATAAACTAGCTTCTGTTTTAGCTAATGAACTAGTAATATAAGCTCCACTTATTTTTCCTCTCAATGGGAGAGATCTATCTTCTTGTCTAGTCCAACTACTCATTCTACATGAAACCCCATCTGGGGATAGATAATCTCCTAGTTCAATACAATACATAAAGAAATCTGTTTCAATATTGTGTAACCTTGGAGCTATACCTAAATCGCTTGTATATACGAATGGTCTAATATAAATAGGTTTTTGTGGCTTATTTCTTTTTATAACTTCCTCTAAGGCTTTAAAAATATATTCTTCAGATATATCAGTTAAGAGTAATTTTGCACTTTGAGATAATCTTTTTATGTGTTTATCAGTTCTAAATAAAAGGAATTCTTCTTTATTTGTAGGGTTAGGTATCGCTCGCATTCCTCCAAATGCAGCAGTACCATAATGTAGTGCATGAGTAGCTATTGATATTTTTGCTTCTTTAAATGGAATACATTTACCTTCGAACCAGGCGTATGGAAGAAATTCATGCATATTCAATTTATTTAATTAAGGTAAACTTGTTTTATCCTACTTACGTATTCTAAACCTTATTTATATATAAAAATGCACAGGATATTAAATGTAGCAGGAAATGAAAAGAATAATGATGATTTAATTGAGCAACCAGCGGCAGATTTTATTTTTATAACAAGTGTAAAAGCTGATTTAAATCTCATATCAAACTTATTGTTAGAAAAAGAATTTGCTTCATTAAAAAATAATATAAGAGCTTTAGAAATTTCTAATTTAAATTCCTCAGCTCAAATAGATAATTATTTATTAAAAACAATTAATTATGCAAAAGTTGTTATACTAAGAATTTTTGGCGATAAAGGTACATGGAACTATGGAATTGAACAACTTTTAAATTGGCAAGCAGTCAATAAAAAAAGGAAGTTAGTAATCCTATCAGGTACCGTTGATCAGGAAGTTTCCTTAAGTGAAATAAGTAGTATAGATAAAAATATTGCATTAAATATTTCTAGATTACTAAGATCGGGAGGAATGGAGAATTATAGAAAATTTCTTAATTGTTTAAATTATCTAAAGGTAAATGAAACATTAATTCCTGATGAGTTTTTGAATATTAGTTTTTATCCAGATCCTTATTTATATGATTGGAAAATTGAAAAAGGAGAAAAGATTGGAATAATATCCTATAAATCACTTTTTTTGGCTAATGAAATTGAAGTAAACGAAAAACTTAACTTGCAGTTACGAAGATTCGGACTATCGCCTAAAACGTTATTTATTTCAACACTAAAAGATCATATTATTCAAAAGAAATTAATAGAAATTTTTAAAAAGGAAGATATTAAATTAATAATTACCACAACTTCATTTTCTTCATCGCAAATCAAAAATAACGAATTAATTGAAAATTCTACAAATATTTTTACTTCTCTTAAAATTCCAATTTTACAGCTTCTCTCTTCAAATAGATCAAGAAAAAGTTGGTTAAATTCATCCATTGGAATGAATTCATCTGATTTATTGATGCAAATAATTATTCCTGAATTTGATGGAAGGATTACTACCTGTCCTTCAGCATTTAAAGAAATAATTTCTAAAAAAAATACACTCTACAGTGAAATAACTAGTTACAAAGCTGATCAAGTAGGTATTAAATGGATTTCAAAATTTGCAACAAATTATGTGAAACTTCAACAACTTAATAATTTTGATAAAAAAATTTGTTTAATAATAAGTAATTATCCAGTAAAGAATGGAAGAATCGGTAATGGTGTTGGTCTTAATACACCATCTTCGATTATAAATATTCTTAACTGGTTAAAAGAAGAAGGTTATGATCTTGGATCTTGTAATTATCCTCAAGATTCTTCGGAATTAATGTCAATACTTATAAAAACTAGAACTAATGATATTGAATCTCAAAATAATAAACCATTAGATTACTTACCACTTAGTGAATATTTAAAATATTGGAATTATTTAGAACTTGAACCAAAAAATATTATTGTTAACCGTTGGGGCAAACCATCAGAAGCGATCGATCTTGATAATGAAGGCTTCTCAATAAATGGTATTAGATTTGGAAAAATAACATTATTGATTCAACCTCAACGAGGTTATGACGCTTTCACTGATAGAGATATTCATTCTCCCGATCTTCCACCTCCTCATAGATATTTAGCACAATATTTTTGGATTGAAAAAGTTTTTAACGCAAATGCTATTTGCCATATTGGTAAACATGGGACTGTTGAATGGTTACCTGGCAAATCTATAGGTCTCAGTAATAAATGTTTTCCAAATATTATTTGTCCAGCAATACCAAACATATATCCTTTTATCGTAAATGATCCTGGGGAAGGATCCCAAGCTAAAAGAAGAACTGCTGCAACTATTATTGATCATTTAACCCCTCCTTTGGATAGGTCAGAATTATATGGAAAATATTCAATATTAGAAAATTATTTAGACGAATATTTTGAAGCAAAATTATTAAATTCTAATCGGATTGAAATTATAGAAAAATCCATTTTTGAATTAATTAAAAAAGATTTTAACGAAATCACTTTAAATAATAAAAATAATCAAATTGAAGAGATTGATTCTTTTCTTTGCAAAATTAAAGAATCTCAAATTAGGACAGGTTTGCATATTTTTGGTAATAGGCAGAATGATATTAATGAAATAAATTTATTCTTGTGTGTCGCTAGAGTGCCAAATGCCAATAGAATTGGGATTGTTCAATATATAGCAAAACATTTAAAACTAGATTTGGATCCTTGGACAAATATATATGATCAAAAGATAAGTGAAAAGGATAAAAAAATATTATTGACTTTTTCCAACAAAAACATTTTAAACTTTAGAATGGCTATTGATTTTTTGGAACAACAAGCAAAGTATTTAATATATTTGTTTTTTTACAAAAAGAATACCAATATAAAAAATCTTGAGAAATATAAAAATCAGAAAATAATAGACTATTTCTTTAATGAAAAAAAACATAATAAGTATTTTTTATTATTAAAAAAAGAGATTCTATATCCAATCATTAATTCTTCATATAATGAGAAATTATCATTTATTAATTCGTTAAATGGACAATATGTAAAAAGTGGTCCATCTGGAGCCCCTACGAGAGGTAAAACTGAAGCTTTACCCACTGGTAAAAATTTCTTTTCAGTTGATTCGAGAGGACTGCCAACTGAATCAGCATGGAGTGTTGGTTGTCAATCCGCCTCACAAATACTTGATTTATACAAACAAGATAATGGAGAAGATTTAAAAAATTTAGCAATATCTGTATGGGCAACATCCACAATGAGAAATGGTGGTGAAGACATTTGTCAAATACTATATTTATTAGGAGTACAGCCTATTTGGGATGGGCCCTCAAGAAGAGTAGTAGATCTAGAAATCATTCCTTTATCTGTTCTCGAAAGACCAAGGGTTGATGTTACTTTAAGGATTTCAGGAATGTTTAGAGATGCATTTCCACAGTTAGTTAAATTAACTTCTAAAGCAATAAATCTTGTTTCTAATCTTAATGAGGATGATAAATTTAACCCTCTTGCTGGGGCATCAAGGGATGGTGATTCAATTAATCGTATATTTGGGTCAGCGCCAGGTTCATATGGAGCTGGACTACAAGAACTAATTTCTAATTCTAATTGGGAAAATATTGATGATTTTGGAGAATCTTTTCTTAATTGGAGTAAGTGGATTTACAGTGATAATCTTGAACCTATAGAGGATAAAAAATCATTAGAAAAAGCTCTTAAAAATGTTCAGTTAGTTGTTCATAACCAAGATAATAAGGAACATGATATTTTAGATTCTGATGATTATTATCAGTTTCAGGGTGGCTTATCTTCAGCAGTAAAAAAATTGAGCGGTAAATTTCCTGAAATGTATCATGGTGATTTATCAAAATTTGGATTATCCAAAATTTCAAAATTACAAGATGAAATTAATAAAGTTGTTATATCAAGAATACTTAACCCTAAATGGATAAATGGAATGAAGGATAATGGTTATAAAGGAGCGTTTGAATTTTCAGCTACACTAGATTACTTATATGCTTTTGATGCTTCTACTGAAGTAGTCTCAGATTGGTGTTATGAGGAAGTTTATAAATCATGGTTATGTGATCTGGATCTTAGGAATTTCTTTCTAGAGAATAATCCATGGGCTTTAAGAGATATTGCACAAAGATTTCTTGAAATTGTAAATAGAAAAATGTGGAATAATTGTTCATCAGATGTCATTGAAAATTTAAAGAACATAATTATTAATACTGATTCAATAATTGAAAAAAATGAATTCTAAATTATCTACCTAATAGCGAAAGTCCATGACTATCTGTTCCGCATGTTTTTAGCATTGAATATTTATCTGCTAATCTATCTATTTCTGAACATACAAATAAACTAGGATTCCATACTTCATTAAGTTCATAATCGTACCAAACCTCTATTCCATCAATACCTTGTATTTTGGCCTCTGGAATTAATTTATAAAAGGGAATCCTGTATCTCGCTGGATGTGCAAGAAATGATAAACCACCAGCTAAATTTATTGCTTTTATAACTGATTTAATATTTAAATCATTACCTATTGGAGACTCTCCAAGGATGTAGGGATTTAGGTATTTACTTTTTATATCTATTCCCAATCCAATTACATGTACTAAACATCCTAAAATCAAACAATTAATTTCTATTCCCGAAATTAATGTAAAGGAATCTTTAGGATAATTTTTGAGTATATTATTTTTTTTTATATATTCATGAGCTTTAATTGTATGATGATCGGTTATTGATAAAAATTTCAAGTTATTTTTATAAGCTTGATCTAAAAGTTCATATGGTTCTAAACTTCCATCACTAAATTTTGTATGACAGTGAAAATTAATATTATTAGGACAACTATTTTTATTAATATTGGAAGTTAATTTTACTAAGTCTTCCCTATTCATTACTTAATGAATTCTCATTTTTCTTTCTAATCTTTGCATATAATTGAATTGAAGCCAACATGAAAATAATTAGTCCAACTACGCTCCATGTAGCAATACTAGTTGGAAAATTATTTTTAAAAATAACTAAAAGTACAATTATAAATAATAATAAAGTAGGCAATTCATTTAATAATCTAAGGTTTTTTGCTGAAATGGTTGAAGTGCCATTTTGTAATGAATACATTATTTTATAACAATAAGAATGATAAATTACTAATCCCAAAACAAAAGAAATTTTAATTTGCAACCACTTCTCACTTAACCAACTTGGTTGCATAATAACCATGCAAATAGCCATACTTAAAGCTAATATCATCCCGGGTGTTGTGATTATATTCGCCAGCCTTTTTTCCATCAAGGTGTATTGTTTATTAAAGGCAATTTTTAATTCATTATCCATATTTTTAGATTCTTCATGATATATAAAAAGTCTTACTAAATAAAAAAGTCCCGCAAACCAAACGACTACACCAATAATGTGAAGTGATTTAAACCAGAGATATGCTTCAGCTGCCAAATTACTAGATTAATTTAAAAATATATATTTTTAATATAGTTATATTTAACAATATCAAGAAATCTATTTTTCAAAAATTAATTAATATTTATAACTCGTTAAAATATTCATATATATCATTTATTGAATTTTTTCCAAGTCCTTTAACTTTTGATAAATCCTCCTTACTAGCTATTCTTATCGCGTCTATTGATTTAAAATGCTCAAGCAATTCTCTTATTCTTGATGGTCCTAAACCACTGATTTGGGACAATTGAGATCTATTCATTCTCTTAGATCTTTTGTCTCTATGAAAAGATAATGCAAATCTATGTGCCTCATCTCTTACCCTTCTTAAAAGAAGAACTCCTTTTTGATTTTCGTCAGTATCAAGAGGCTTAGTAAAACCTGGAATAAATATTTCTTCATGTTTTTTTGCTAATGAACATATAGTTACTTCTTCCTCAAGATTTAATTCTTTTAATGCTTTAATAGCTGCATTTAACTGTCCTTTTCCTCCATCAATCATTATTAAATCAGGCCAGTCTGATAGAAGTTCATTGTCTAATTTACTATTTGTTTTATCATTTAATATTGAAAAATCCCCTCCGTTTTCTTTAAATCTTGACCATTTTTTAAACCTTCTATGTATTACTTCATATATCGAAGCAAAATCATCACTATGTCCTACAACCACGTTTGGATCTTTAATTTTATATTTCCTATAATGCTGTTTAGAAGGAATCCCATCAATAAAAACAACTTGTGATGCTACAGGGTCACTACCTTGAATATGGCTTATATCATAACCTTCAATTCTTTTAGGTCGTTCGCTTAATTCAAGTATTTGGGCAAGATCCTCAATTGATGATTCATTATCTTGTATCCCATTTATTATTCTATCTAATTCCAATTTCGCATTTTTTAAAACCATTTCTACAGTTTCATGTTTTTTACTTCTTTTTGGGATTAAGATTTTTACTTTCTTTTTTCTTAGATCCGTTAACCAATCCTCTATGGTTGTTTGTTTTGGAAGGTTATATTGAATAAGAATTTCTGATGGTATTTCTACCGCTTCAACATTCATATAATGCTCTTCTAATATCTTTTGTAGAATGAGATTTTCATCTTCATTATTTAATTTTTGACTATAGCCAATTCTCCCAATGAGCTTACCAGATCTCATTTGGAAAATTTGTATACTAGCTACATTTTTTTCTGAAACTATTCCAAAGATATCTCTATTAATTGAAGAATCTGGTATTGATATTTTTTGTGATTCAGTTAATAATTTTAAACCTGAAATTTGGTCTCTTATTTTTGCTGCATTCTCATAATCTAAATCATTTGAAAATTGCAGCATTTTTTTTTGTAAAAATATTTCTAAGTCATCATTTCTACCCTGAAATATCATAGATACTTGTTTCATTATATTTTTATAATCGTCAGATGATATAACTTCTTGGCAAACACCTGGACATCTTCCTATTGAATAATTCAAACAAGTTCTATCTTTATAGACTGGCCTTGGTCTTTGTCTAAGTGGAAATATTTTTTTTATCGTAAATAATGTTCTCCTTAATAATCCGACATCAACATAAGGTCCATAATATCTATCTAAATTATTTCTATTTCTTCTTCTTCTTGTAATAAATATTCGAGGATATTTTTCACTCCAAGTTATACAAAGATATGGATATTTCTTATCATCCTTTAAAAGAATATTAAAGTATGGTTTGTTTGTTTTAATTAAATTTGACTCTAAATTCAATGCTTCATATTCGCTATCTGTAACTATTATTTCTATTTCAGTTATTTGACGAACCATCAAACTTAATCTGGGCGTTAAATCTGAATAATTATTGAAATAACTACTTACTCTACTACGTAGTTTTTTAGATTTACCGATATAAAGTAAGTTACTATCAATATCTTTAAAAAGATAACAACCAGATGACTTTGGAATTTCGGATAATCTTGATTTTAATAACTCCTTATTATTAATTAATTTATATTCAATTTTAAAATTATATTTGTTATCTATTTTTTCGATAGAGTAATTACTCATTTATAATAATTACCCTCCATAATTCCAGCCAGTTGAAGATAAATTTAATGAGTCAACATCATTATTCAAATAAGCAGATGCAACTTCTCCCACAAAAACGGTATGGTCTCCATGTATAACACTTCCAACAACATTACATTCAACTCCACCAACACTATCAACTAAAATAGGCAATCCAAGCTCACCTAAATTAAATTCAACAGATTCAAATCTACCTCCTAATGCTTTTTGAGGTTTAAAGAAAACAGCGGCTAGATCCTTTTGATCACTTTTGAGCACATTTAATGAGAACTTATTTGTGGACTTTATTATTTCATGACTAGAACCCTCTGCTCTAACAGCCATTACAACTAATGGTGGGGTGAAGGAACCTTGAGTCACCCAACTTGCAGTAAATCCATTCACTTCATTTTTATCTTCGTCTCTAACACCACAAATAAATAATCCGTGAGGTATTTTTCTTAATAAGATTTTTTTTGCTTCTAGATTTAATGTCATAATTGATTTGTCTAATAATCTTATTTTAACTAAATTTCTTATTCGATCATAATAAATTCATGAAAATTCTTTATCCAGGTACTTTTGATCCTTTAACAAACGGGCATCTTGATTTAATAGAAAGGGCTGAAAAAATATTTGGCAATCTAGTAGTTGCTGTTTTAGAAAATACTTCTAAAACGCCAACATTTAATCTTGAAAGAAGAATAATACAAATTAAAAAATCTCTTTCTCATTTACCTAATATTGAAGTTATTTCTTATTCAGGACTTACTGTGGATTGTGCAAATGATCTAAAGGCTAATCTTATTCTTAGAGGCTTAAGAGCAATGAGTGATTTTGAGTATGAACTTCAGATTGCTCATACAAATAAATCTCTTAATAATGATGTTGAAACTATATTTTTATCCACTAATACAAATTATAGTTTTCTTAGTAGTTCTTTAGTAAAAGAAGTTGCAAAATTTGGTGGTGAAATTAATCATATGGTACCTCCCTCTGTAGAGAGGGATTTAAAAGAATATTTTAAATAATATTTTTATTAACAAGATTTCAAATAATAAAGATCACGTAATAATTTAAATGCTTTATCTTTATCAATTTTATTAGAATTTTGGATAATGCTTATAATTATTGGCTTTTCATTTTTATATAAAAAGCCAGATAAAGCAAAGACATTTGAAAGAGTCCCAGTTTTCCCAAAAAACTTTCCAGATAATTCACTATTTACAAATCTTTTAGCTAATGTTCCTCTTACTCCCGTAATTGAAAGTGTAGATTGATAAGCTTGAAAATTATTAGAATATCTCATTTTATCTAAAAACAATACAACTAACTTTGTTGTAATTCTATTTTTTCGAGACAATCCACTAGCATCTGCAAAGTAAGCATTAGTTGCTGGGAGGCCTTTATTTTCAAGCCATCTTTTCAATTTTATATAGTCATTATCGTTCCATGTATTTGATGCATTTTTAAAGAGTGATTCAGCTGTAAAATTATGGCTTTCAGAATTTGTAAGAGTTAATAATGAAAGAATTGGAGTTGAATATATTTTACTTATCTCTGTAATATCTTTTAAGTAAAATGTTTTTTCTGAATCAAAAAAATCTATATTTACTTTTGAATTAGGAAATTTACTTTTTAAATAGTTTTTAATAAAATTTCTTAAAGCATAAATATCTTCATATTTATTGTGATTACTTTCAATAGCTAGAGATGTAATTGGAGATCCATATTCGTAAAGTTTATCAGTATTTGTCCAACCACTAGGCCAATTTAATTTTGAATCAATTTCTATAATATTAAAGTTAATAGTTTTATTTTCTTTAATATTTGAAATTAGTTCGATTATATCTTCATAATTCAGATCTGGATCCCCTTGACCGAGCAAATAATAATTGTTTTTATTTTTTTTTAATAAAAAGGTCTTTAAATTATTATTTAATTTATATTTACTTAAAACATAAGCTGATGAGAATAATTTTTGATTTGATGCTGGTAACCTTGGAACTTCATCATTATAGGAACTAATTATTGTCCCGTTATTATTGATAATTGATACACTAAAAGAATCATCTAGCGTTTGATTCAATAAAGCATCATAAGTAGGACATTTTTTATTTTTAGTAATTATTCCAGGGAAATTAAAATAAATACTATTTAAGATATTTATTTTCTGATTTATTAGTAAATATCTTATTAAGAATGGAGATGTTACTAATACAAGAACAATTAAGAAAAATGAATAAATTTTTTTTATCACATTCAATCTATAAATTTACAAAAATAGATTCATTGTCGGGCTTAATTTCAAATTCTTTTTTAAAAAAATATTTTTTGTTTTCTTCTTTGAAAAGCAACCAGTTATTTGGATAAATATGCATAAGAGCAGCTTTATTTAAAGGCTGAAGAAAATAAATATTTTTCCAAGTTTTGACAAAGTTTTTACGTCTCTCTCTAATAACGCTTCCTATACCAATATTGGCATCTTCAAATTTAGGGTTTAATGAATAATGCATTCCTTGATAATTATCGGACATAGGTTCAAATGAATCAAAATCATATGGCTGGGGAAGTATCGATATCATCACACTATCAATATTATTTATATTATTTGATTCATTAAATGATTTAAAAGTAAAGATTTTATCTTTGATATCTGGATAGTCTCTTTGAGCCAAAGCAACAGCACCTTGATCAGCAAATGTTATGAATACATTATTATTTTTAGCTAATATCTTGTAAATAGTTATTCCAATTCTGTTAAACTTCAATCCTTCAAAATTAAATTCTATAGTAAATCTTTTATTTGAATCTAATAAACTTGGAATAATCGCATCTTCCATATTCTTAAGAGATTCATTTAAATCTTTAGGTAGTCTGTAATTTGTTTCCATTAAAATTTGTCGATACATATTTGAATAAGTTCTAAAAATTTATCTATTTCTGACTTATTGTTTATTGAACCTAAAGTAACACGAATATTGGAATATAGTTCATCATCTTTTAAACCAATATTTTTAAGTGTTGAGCTCGGTTTCCCAGATGAACTTGAACAAGCACTTCCACTACTTATGGCTATTTTATTTTCTGACATGAAATTAACAATCTTATAGGCTCTTATAGGATCAAATAGCTTATTTAAAAGTAGAAACGAAATATGATTTGGAAGCCTATGGATAATACTGCCCGTAATCTTTATATGATTATTATCCTTAATTTTTTGAAAAAAATAATTTTTAAGTTTATTAATGTTATTAGAAGGAAATTCTGTTTTGTGATCATATGATTTTATTTTTCCTTTAATATTCTTTAATGATTCATACATTCCAGCAATTAATGGCAAAGCTTGTGTACCTTGTCTAATTGAATATTCTTGGGTAAGTGATATGTCTTTATTTTTTAAAATCATTCGAGACTTTTCTTTCGTTAACAGAATGCCAATACCTTTTGGGCCTCCAAATTTATGAGCAGATAAACTTAAAAAATCACATCTAAGATCTTTCCAACTGAATATTCCATTACTTAATATTTGAGTTCCATCTAAATGAAACATTATATTTAATTCTTCACATTTGGAACCTATAAATTGAACAGGTTGAATTGTCCCAATTTCACTTTGTCCCCAAATAATTGATACAAGCTTTGTATCATTGGTTAAAATTTTATCGATATTAGCAATATTTAAAATTCCATCATTATTTACCTTCCATTCGTAAATATCCCAATTTTGTTTTTTTAGTTTATTAGCACAAATAGTTGTTGCTTGATGTTCAACATTTGAAATGACAACTCTACCATTTTTAAAGTTCTCATAAATATTATTAAATACAATATTAGTTGATTCCGAAGAACCAGATGTGAAAATTATATCCTCTGGTTCTGCTTCAAATATATAAGCAATTTTAGATCTAATTTTTTCAAGATATGTAGAGCATTTTATCCCTAGCTCGTATGTTGATGAAGGGTTATGCCAATAATTCTTATAAGTTGAATTTATTATATTTAAAACATTCTCAGATAATGGAGTCGTAGATGCATTATCTAAATATATAAAATTATTTTCCATTAATTTATTAAAATTGATCCCGAGAAAACCTTTTTAGCATTACCGGTCATCATGACTTCAGATTCGTCTTTTGACCAATCTATTTTAAGATTACCTCCTGGCAAAGAAACAATTGTCAACGAGTTACAAAGGCCTAGTTTATAGGCTGCTACATGAATAGCACAAGCTCCTGTCCCACAGGCTAAGGTTGGACCTGCTCCTCTTTCCCATACTTTTACCTTGATATTATCTCTATTTAGGATTTGACAAAAATGAACATTAGTTTTTTCTGGAAATAATTCATTATTTTCAAATTTTGGCCCAAGTGTAGAAAGAGCAATAGAATCTAAATCTTGTACAAAGAATATTAAATGAGGATTTCCCATCCCTACTGCATAACCTTTATTATTAAAATTTTTCTCAATAAATTCGTGTGAAGGAATTGAATTGATTTTTTTTCCAATTGTTGTTGGAATATTTTGACTTTCTAAAATTGGAACTCCCATTTTTACTGTAATTTCATCATTTATGTATTTTGCAATTTTTAAACCTGCTTTAGTCTCAATTTTATATTCTATATTTTTATTATTAATTGAATCATTTACGTGGAGATACTCAACTAAACACCTTATTCCGTTTCCACACATTTGTGCTTCAGAACCATCAGAATTAAAGATTATCATTTTTGCATAATTATCTTCATTAGGTTCTTCTATAAAAATCACACCATCTGCTCCAATACCAAATTGCCTGTTGCAAATTTGTTTTATATCAAATATTTTATTTGTCTTGTAATTTTTATATAAATCATTTCCTCTAGAATCAATTACTACGAAATCATTTCCGTTACCTTGATATTTTTCAAAAGTAATATTTTTCATTTGTAGATAATATATTTTAAATTTTAATTATAAATTATTCCTTTTAACAATCTATTTCTATTTTATACAATGGATATTAAAATACTAATTTAACAATTAATAAATAAGTGATTTCTCCCGATAAACAATATGAGACTGATACCAATTTATATAATCCATCTGAAATAGAAAAAAAATGGCAGTCAATATGGACAGAAAACAATTTATACAAAACCGAAGAATTAACTGAGAATAGCGATAAATTTTATGCCTTATCAATGTTTCCCTATCCTTCAGGTAATCTTCATATGGGACATGTTAGGAATTATGTTATTACAGACTTAATAGCTCGGTTCCAAAGGTTTAAAGGCAAATCTGTTTTACATCCAATGGGTTGGGACGCTTTTGGTTTGCCTGCTGAGAATGCAGCGATTGAAAGGGGAATTAGTCCAAGTGTCTGGACTAAAAAAAATATTTCTCATATGAAGTCACAATTAAAGCTTTTGGGACTATCAGTTGATTGGGATAGAGAATTTGCAACTTGTGATGAAAATTACTATGTTTGGACACAATATCTATTTTTAGAGTTATACAAGGCAGGTCTTGTATATCAAAAGGAATCTGAAGTTAATTGGGATCCAATAGATAATACAGTCTTAGCTAATGAACAAGTTGACTCAGAGGGTAAATCTTGGAGATCTGGGGCACTAGTTGAAAAAAAATTATTAAAGCAATGGTTTTTAAGGATTACTAATTATGCGGATGAGTTATTGAAGGATTTAGAAAAATTAGATAACTGGCCAGAAAGAGTAAAAATAATGCAAGATAATTGGATTGGAAAGTCAATTGGTACAAATATTAATTTCAATATCAAAACCAATCCAGAAAAGAAAATAACTGTTTTTACAACAAGGCCAGATACTTTATTTGGAGTTACTTATTTAGCAATTTCTGTTAATCATTCATTAATTAAAAATATTTCTGATCAAGAAACCATACAAAATATAGAAAATCTTAAACAATATTTGAAAAATAATAAAAATAATGAACTTGAAAAAATTGGAATAAAAACTAGCTTAGTAGCAATAAATCCAGTTAATTCTGAACCTATTCCCATTTGGGTGGCAAGTTATGTTCTCGATGAATACGGTACAGGCGCTGTTATGGGCGTGCCTGCTCATGATATAAGAGACTTTGAATTTGCTAAGAAAAATAATATTGATATTAAACAGGTAATAATAAAGGATAAAAATGAACAAACTAAAGAGCTTGATGAAGCTTATGTGGAAAATGGATATCTTATTAATTCAAATCAATACAATGGTATAGCAAATACTATTGCTAAATTAAATATTTCAGAAGAGGGCGTAAATAATGGATGGGCCAAAAATAAGATTCAATATCGTTTAAGAGATTGGTTAATATCTAGACAAAGATATTGGGGATGTCCGATTCCTATCGTTAATTGCAAAAAATGTGGATCTGTTCCCTTAAACCAATCGCAATTACCTGTTGCATTGCCAAAAGATATAGATATCTCGGCTAACAAGATTAATGCTTTAGGTGATAATAATAATTGGATAAATACAACATGTCCAAAATGTGGAATAGCGGCAAAAAAAGAAACTGATACTATGGACACTTTTATGTGTTCATCATGGTATTTTTTGAGATATCCATCTTCCAAATGTTCAAATAAGCCATTTGAAAAGATTGAAATTAATAATTGGTTACCTGTAGATCAATATGTTGGAGGAGTAGAGCATGCAATATTGCATTTGTTATATGCAAGATTTTTCACTAAAGCTTTGCGGGATAATAAACTATTTGAAATTGATGAACCTTTCAAAAAACTATTAACCCAAGGAATGGTTCAGGCAGCAGCCTATAAAAACAAAAAAACTGGTAAATATGTTTCTCCTTCAGATATTACTGACCTATCAAATCCAAAAGATCCAATTGACAATTCTAAACTCGAAGTTCTTTTCGAGAAGATGTC
>CACKJM010000004.1 GCA_902600475.1 uncultured Prochlorococcus sp. | reverse complement strand
TTTGAATCAAAAAGATAGTAAAAATTTTAAGTTAAGAGTATTTTACGGAGGTTCTAGAAGTGGTGATATAGGAGGTCCTCTTGTAAAAGTTCAGAAATTAAGACTTGAATTTCCTGAATATCGTAATAATTTCAATCTTATATATCTTCTATCAAATAATTCATATCTTTCGAAAAGATCTTTTAAGTTATTAAAAAAAAGAAATATTCCAATTATCCTTAATCAAAATGGGGTTTATTATAAGTCTTGGTTTAAAGGGGATTATTTCTCAAGGAATCAATCTATGGCTTATGGTTATCATCTTGCTGATTATGTAATTTGGCAATCAAACTTTTGTAAAAAAGCTTCAGATAAATTTCTTGGAAGAAGGACTGGCAAGGGTGAGATCCTTTATAATTCAGTTGATACAAATTTGTTTGTACCAGAATTTAAAAACAAAAAATTATTCACGTTTTTAATTAGTGGAAATATTAATAAAGAAAACAACTATAGAATAATATCAGTAATAAAAGCATTTAAAGAATTAAATAATTTTTATAAAAAAATCAACCTGATTATTGCTGGAAATATTGATGATAAAGATTTCTTAGAACATAAAACATATGAAATGAAATTACAAGACAAAATAAAATTTATTGGAAAATTTAATCAATTTGAAGCGCCCAAAATTTATTCATTAGCTGATGCATACATTACCTTGACTTATCAAGACAATTGTCCAACTGCAGTACTTGAAGCCATGTCATGCGGACTTCCAGTTCTTTATTCTGATAGCGGAGGTATTCCTGAATTAGTTGACAATAAATCTGGGGTTAGTCTAGAAGTAAATTCAAACTGGGATACAATCGAAACCCCAAGAACCAAAGATATAGTTGAAGGAATGATTAAAATAATGAATAATAATAAATCTATGTCAGAAGCAGCAAGAACAAGAGCATCAGAGAAATTTGATATAAAAAATTGGTTAGAAAGACATAAAGTTATTTTTAATTTAATGCTTAACTCAAAACGTTAAACTATTTTAAATTTTTAGAGACATTTTTAAATTTTCTATATTTAATTTCTTAGAAATAATTTAAATAAAAGTTTGATCTAATTTACATAATTATTAAAAAAATTTTTAGTTGATAATTTTTAAAGATTAATTCAAGTTATTTATCTTTTTTTTATGCTATCTCCTCCTATTTTTTCTATTTTTAGCTATTTTTTTTTGTTTCATTGCTTTATCTATTAATTCTTTATATATTTCCATATGGATATTAACGACTTTTTTTATTCCAAAAGTTCTTTCTGCAAATTTTCTTCCAGAATTACCCATACTCTCCATTAACTTTTTATTATTTATTAATTTTAATATTGCCATAGATATCGCTCTACTATCTTTAATTGGTACTAATAAGCCTGTTTTATTTTTAATTATTGCATCTTTACAACCTGGATGATCTGTAGTTATTACAGGAACACCACATGCTGCAGCCTCAATTAAAATCTTTGGTAAACCCTCACCATAATATGAAGGTAAAACAACAATATCGGATTGCTGAATTAAATTTCTAATATCTTTAATATCACCCAAATATTTAATTATTTGCTTTTTTTCCCAATTATAAATTTCTTTTTTTGAAATACCATCTGGATTTTCAAGATCAAATTTGCCTGCAATTAAAAATTTATATTTTATATTTTTTAAATTCTCTGCACTTTCTACAAATTGTAATAAACCTTTTGATCTAAGTAATCGTGATGCAAAAAGAATTTGTTTTTTACTTTTTTTATTTTTAATAGGTTTATAAGTATCAAGATCAACTCCAGATCCAGGTATTAATAAAAAGTCATCTTTTTTCAAAGAACAAAATTTCTTTACAATTTCTTGATCCGAAGAATTTTGAAAGATTACTTTTTTAAGTTTTCCTGAAAGAGAAGCTTTATAAAATAATTTTACAAAATTTCTTAAAACTATCGAAATAAAATTGTTTGATGTAAAAAGATATCCAAGCCCAGATATTGCTGCAATGAATGGAATATTATTAAAATATCTAGATGCTATACCTCCAATGATTACTGGTTTGATGGTTATAGCATGAATTAGATTTGGCTTAACTTCCTTAATTATATTTAAAATATCAAAAAAATTTTTAATTAATTCTATTAGAGTTATCCTTGATCTATGCATATCAAGAATATGAGTAGTAAAACCATAATTTGATAAAATTTCTTTTTTATCTGTGAACTTTGTAGCAATATGTACTTCATAACCTTTTGATATAGCTTCTAAGCCAATATCTAATCTGTGTGATAAAAAAAACCAATCGCTATTTGATATTATTAAAATTCTTTTTTTCATTATGCCTTTTAATAAAATTTCTATTTATAAAAATAAAATATTTTTATAAGGTACAAAATAGTCTTTAAAATTTGCGAATTCAAGCCAAAAGAAAGTCTGAAGAAAGTAAAAAGTTATGAAAATAAATTGGTAATATTCCCTAGAGATCCTAAATAATCTAAAGTCTATAATTCTATTAAAAACATAAATTGTTATCGGCACCAAAAATATTGCAAACCTATCAAATACTGTTGATATTTCTGGGAATAGGATCATTAAAAAAAATATTATTAACACCATGTAGGCCATTTTGTAATATAGGCTAAAAGTTATTTTGTTTGTTATTGATATGAATTTTGATTTATTAAAAATTAAAAGTAATGAAGCCAAAAGTGAGGGAATTAATTTTGGAATAGAACCAACTGAGGACCAAGAGGCATCATATTTATTAGTAATGTAATGTTCACTATAGTTAGTTATGACACTTGAAATATAACCATATAAAATAAAAAACAAAGCACCACACAAAATTAAAACAAGGTTTAATTGTAATTTAGAATTATTTTTTTCAAAAAGATATGGGATGTATAAAACAACTAAAAATATTGAACTAAAGTGAAAAGTTGCAGCAAATATAATTAAAAAAAAGGATTTTATGATTTTCTGGTTATCGATAGCATTTAATGCAAAGAATACAATTCCTACAGCACATGATTGTCTTGTAAGACCTAAGCCTACTGGGATGATTAAAACAGGAAGTGAAAAAATTAAAGAAAGCCATGGATAAGATTGTCTCTTACAATATGAAAACAAACCGGATAAAAATACCAATGAAGCCATGGTATTTAATAAATATATGCTGTCAAACTTTGCTCCTATCCAATTAATAATGAAATATCCAACTTCGTGACCACTCAAAAAAATATCTTTAAATAAAGAATCATCAACTTTATACATAATATTTGAATAATTAATCCAATCAACTCCAATTTCATGTCTTAAGCCAATAAATATTACGAATATAAAGAAAGTGAAAAGACCAGTAAGAATAGAAAATTTCCTTCGGATTAAAGCATTCAAACTTAAATATAAATATAAAAGATAGTAAGTTATCATGAAATATTTTATTGAAAGTTAATTAAATCAATTTGTTATTTTCAAAGCAAGTAATATCATCAATACATAAATCAAAAGCTTTGATTCCATTTTTATAAAAATTTTTATACCAGAAAACTGTTTTTTTAATTGTTGTTTCAAAATCCCATAATTGATGCCAATCTAAAATTCGAAAAGCTTTATCAGTATTTAAATGTAATTGTTTAGCTTCATGCAAATAAGTTTTATTTATATCAAGTTTCCATGATCCTTTCCAATAAATCAATATTTGATTTACTAGTTCAGACACTTTTTTATTTGATTCTAAATTTGAACCAAAATTAAAAGAAGTAGAAAAAGAATTCTTTTTTTCATATTTTATATTTTGTTGAGTTAAATATAATTTTTCTGCAAGAGATAAATAACCTGAAAGGGGTTCAAGAACGTGTTGCCATGGTCTCTTAGATTCGGGATTTCGAACTAATATTTCTTCATTTTTATATAAAGAATTTATAGTATCAGGCAAAATCCTATCTTTTGCCCAATCTCCACCACCAATAACATTACCAGCTCTAGCAGTGGCTATTGCTAGATTAGATTCACTATTATCTTTTGGATCGCAAAAACTAGATCTCCAACTTTCTATTGCTATCTCACAAGCTGCTTTACTGGCACTATAGGGATCATAGCCGCCAAGTTCATCATTTTCTCTATATCCATAATTCCATTCTTTATTTTTATAAACTTTATCAGTTGTTATCATAAGGACTGCACAAATATTACTCAATTTTGAAAGGGAATACAAAACATTTAGAGAGCCCATAACATTAACATCCCATGTTCCTAAGGGATCTTTATAACTTTCTCTAACCAAAGGTTGAGCTGCCAAGTGAAATACAATATCTGGTTTAATATTTTCTATTATCTCCCTTAATTTTGTTTTTTCTCTAATATCTTGAAAATAATTATTTTGAAGTTTTCCCGCTAATGCTAATTCGTTAAACAAAGAAGGTGTTGTATTTGGCTTCAATGATATGCCACTTACTTTAGCACCTTTTTTAATTAACCAAACTGATAGCCAACTACCCTTAAAACCAGTATGTCCAGTAATAAGAACTTTCTTATTTTTCCAGAAGGAATTTTTATTCACTTCCAAACCTTCCAAGGTGCATTTCCACTAATCCAGTATTTTTGAAGCATTTTGTGGTCTCGTAAAGTATCCATAGGCTGCCAAAAACCATTATGTTTATAAGCATTTAATTTACCATTTTCAGCTAAGTCTCTTAGTGGCTTTTGTTCCCATGATGAATTATCTCCATCTATTAATTCAAAAACTGATGTCTCTAAGACAAAAAACCCTCCATTAATCCAGGAGTTATCCCCTAAAGGCTTTTCTTTAAAAGAAACAACACTATCACCATTTAAATTCAAAGAACCATATCTTCCAGGAGGTTGCACGGCAGTCAGGGTTGCTTTAGCTTTTGATATCTTATGATGATCGATCAACTTATTTATATTTACATCAGCTAAACCATCGCCATATGTAAAACAAAAAGTTGAATCATCTAAATAATTTCTAACCCTAGCGAGTCTTCCTCCCGTTAATGTTTTTTCGCCAGTCTCAACAAGTGTTACCTTCCAATCTTCACTATTTTTCCTATGCACAATTGTTTCACCATTTTTAAAGTCAAAAGTTACATCACTCATATGTAAGGCATAATTAGCAAAGTATTCTTTGATTAAATAACCTTTATATCCTAAGCAAATTATAAAATCATTTATTCCGTAAAAACTATAAATCTTTAATATGTGCCATAGAATAGGTTTGCCCCCTATTTCTACCATTGGCTTTGGCTTCAAATGTGTTTCTTCAGATAATCTTGTACCAAATCCTCCAGCAAGTATAACAGCCTTCATTTATGGAATTTAACTTTACATAATTATGCCAAATAAAATAATTTAAAGTAATTATTTTTTTATTTTATTTATAAAATTAAAAATTTAACATATCAAAATATCTATATTTTAAATAATTTTGCATTAGTAAAATAATTGCTTACTATAAAATATAAACCAAATTGATAATTTATAAAAATGCTTAATGTATTACTTATAAATGGAGGAAGAGGTGCAGCACAAATAATACCTAAGTTTCTTGAAAAAGAAGATTTATTTATTACTTCAGTTGTCAATGCATATGATGATGGTAAATCAACTGGTGAAATAAGAAAATTTTTTAAGATGCTTGGTCCATCTGATATTAGAAAAGTACAGGAATTAATGTTACCTATAAATACTTTAGATTATGAGGGTAAACTTAAGTTATTTAGATATCGCTTCGAATCTGGTGCTAAGAGAGGTAATGTTATTGATCAGATTGAACAATTTGTTTATTTTGATAAAAATTTATTAGATATTTATTTTACAAATAAGTTATTAGAGAATAGGATTAGAAATTTTTTGAAACATTTTTTAGAATGCCTCTCCTCAATTGAAAATTTAAACAATAAGCAATTTAATTTTTCAAATTGTTCAATTATGAATTGTATATATGCTGGAGCCTATATTTACAATAAAAGAGACTTACAAAGAACAACTATATCAATAGGACAACTATTTAATCTTAAAGGTCTTGTGTTAGCTACCAATAATGAAAATAAACAATTAGTGGCTCTTAGAGAAAATGGGGAAATGTTATATTCAGAAGCCGAAATTGTAGAGCTGAGGTCAAATGTAAAAATAGAAAGAATTTTTCTATTAGATAGTCCTTTAGACAAAAATAATTTTGAAAAATTGAATATTGACCAAAAAAGATATTTTTTAAATTCTCACCACTCAAACGTAAGTATTTCCAAATCGGTAGTTGATGCAATAAATCAATCTAATATTATTATTTATTCCCCAGGAACACAGCATTCTTCATTATATCCAAGTTATCTATCGGCAGGACTTGCACAAAAGATATCTGAAAATAAAAATGCGCTTAAAGTTTTCATAACGAATATTGGAGCAGATTATGAAACTCCAAGCTACAAAGCTTCTGATTATATTTTAGGAGCATATAAATATTTGTGCCTATCAGATGGAAGAAATTACTCTATAGATGATCTTTTCAATATAAATCTTATTAATGAAAGTCAAATAAAACAGGATGATTCTTATGTTAAATTTGATGCTGAAAATTTTAATAATATTCCAACAAGAATAATAAGAAATAACTTCGAAGATTATAATTCTCCTGGGAAACATGATGGTAATAAAATAGTAGAAGAAATTCTTAATATTTATAAAAATGAATACCAATAATTTTTTATGATTGAATTTTTAAAATGATAAATTTTAGAGATAAGAAATTACTCATTTTTGATTATGACGGTACTATTGCAGATACAAATTTTTTGCATGAAATGGCATTTAGAGAAGTTTTAAACTTCAAAGAATTAACTTTTAATTATGAACAAATTGCAGGAATTAAGACAGTGGAAGCTATAAAGTTTTTACTTCAGGAAAATAAAATACATCTTACTGAAGATAAAATTAATTCTTTAGTTATTAAAAAGCAAAAAATTTTTAGTAAAAAAATTGAAGAAGAATTAAAACCTATAGAAGGAGTAGTTGATTTTCTTAATTTTGCACAAAAAAAATATAATTTATGTGTTGCTAGTTCAGGATCTAAAAATAATGTCTCAAAAGGATTAAAAATTCTAGGATTATTGAATTACTTTAAATATATTTTTTGTGCAGAGGATGTCAAATTAGCCAAACCTTCTCCAGAGATATTTTTAAAATTATTATTTATTATGAATCTTGAAATTGAAGATGCATTAATATTTGAAGATTCAGATAAAGGAATACAATCTGCAATAAATGCTAAAATTGATTTCATTGATATCAGAAAAAATACTTTTAAGGAAGTTCTTTCATATTTAGAAAATAATGGTTGTTTATAAAAAGATTATTGCTGTAGTCGTAACGTATAATAGGTGTCAACTTTTAAAAAGATGCCTAAAAAAAATTATAGAACAGTCAATACCCCCAGAAGAAATATTAGTAATAAATAATGGAAGTACTGATGATACAAAAAATGTACTGAAGAAGTTAAAAATTAAAACAATTAATCAAGATAATGTTGGTTCTGCAGGAGGCTGGGAAAAGGGTATCGAATTTGCAATAAAAAATCAATATGATGCTATTTGGCTTATGGATGATGATGGATATCCAGATAAATACTCTCTAGAAATTCTTAAAAGCTCAATCGATGAAAAAATGGCATGTATTTCTTCTATTGTTGTAAAAGAGGATAATCCACAAGAATTTGTTTTCCCTTACCCACTAATAAAAAAAAATAATCAACCTTCACTTTTTAAATGGCCAAGAAAAATAAATAATAAAAAAGAATTATTAAAAAAAAGTTTTGACAGTAAATATCCTTATATACATCTATTTAATGGGGCATTAATCCCAATAAGAATAATAAAAAAAATTGGTAACATTAACAAAAACTATTTCATTTATGGTGATGAATTAGATTATACTTTTCGATTAATGCGTCAAGGAAAAATTTTTTCTAATATCAATGCAATCCACTATCATCCTGATGTTACAAAAAGGTCTTATACTCCAATAAAGATCTACTATCTTTTAAAAAATACACTTATAATCACAAAAAAATATTATAAAAATGTACTTTTAAGACAGATTTTACAAATTTTCAATATTATATTAATTGTAATTAGAAGAAATGGAATTAATTACTTTCTAAGTATTATTCTCATAAAAAATTATAAATTAATTCCTTTAGCAATTTATAGAGGAATAAGGGGTAAAATAGGTTTTGATAAAGATGTATAAAATAGACGTTTTAATACCTGCAGCTGGGAAGGGAACAAGATCAGGATTAGATTATCCAAAAACCTTATTTAAAATAAAAGGTAAAGAAATTCTTTTATATATTTTCGAATTAGTTGAAAATATTAATTCTAAACCAACTATAATTATCAGTCCTGAAGGAGAAAAAGATATTAATAAATTTCTTTTATCGCACCAAAAAAAAGCAGAACTCATCATACAAAAAAAAGCTAAAGGTATGGGTAATGCTGTCTTACAATATGAACAATCTTTAAATTTTAAAAATAATAATCATCTCTTACTTATATGGGGTGATGTTCCTTTTATAAGAAAAGATACAATATCTAAAATGATTAAAAATCATTTTGATAATAATAATGATTTTACTTTAGTTACTAAAGTTGTAGATAAGGCCTATACACTCTTAAAAAGAGATCTTTATAACAATATTACTAAAATTATAGAAACAAGAGAAGAAGGCTTATCTCCATTACCTGGGGAGAGGGATATAGGTTTATTTTTATTTAAAAAAGAACCCATTTTTAAAATATTAAAAGAAGATCTAAATCATAAATTTGGTAAATCAACAGGAGAGCATGGATTCCTTTACATTATTGAATACTTAACTAAAAATGGATTTAAAGTTGAAGGGCTTCCAATTGCTAATAATAATGAACTAAGATCTTTAAATAAAATATCCGATTTAGAGATATGAAAATTTCTTTTTTTGAAGGATATAAATTCAATAATAAATCTTTTAAATTAAAATATTAAATATATATTAAATCTAAATTCAAATTAAATTAAACTCAATTCTACTATTTTTTTAATGAAAACCTGTCTATATATTACTTATGATGGATTGCTTGATCCATTAGGGCAATCTCAAATACTTCCTTACATAAAAAACTTAAATAATAAAGGTTATGAATTTATAATAATTAGTTATGAAAAAACTAAAAATCAAAAAAGAATTAAAAATTTTAAAAAGGAATTAAAAAATCTTAGTATATATTGGAAGCCATTTATTTTTAGAAAAAGTAAGATAAATTTTATTTATAGATTTATCATTGGTGCAATTTATATTAACTATATCCAAAACAAAAGAGAAATTGATCTTATACATTTAAGAGGTGGATATTCGGCTTTAATTTATTTATTATCTTTTTCTAAGAAAAAATATTTATACGACTTAAGAGCTTTTTGGGGCCAATGGGCTGAGGGAGGTAGAACACAAAAAAACTCTTTTGTATATAAAATTTTAATAAAATTAGAAAAAATAATCATAAAAAATGCAGAGGGTATTATTGTCTTGGATGAATCAGGTAAATACTTTATAAATAAAAATTTTAATTATAATAAGCCGCTTAAAGTTATCTCAACCTCTACCAATATTGAGAAATATCAAATAAAAGAAAACTCAAAAAAAGATTACATAAGATTTGTCTATTTAGGAGGTGCAAGTTACCCTCCATATAAAATTAAAAATACAATAATTTTATTAAATGCTTTAGTTAAGTTTGGCTATAAATGCAGTTTAGACTTCATTAATAAAAATGAACACAATATTATTAAAGATATTTTAAACAAAGAAAAAATTGATAAAATTAAAATAAATTTACGCTCCCTAGATCATGAAGAAATATTTGAGACGTTGCCTAATTATGATGTTGGATTAGTTTTTTTGGAGAAAGGGAAATGGCTAAGAATGAGTTCACCAACAAAAATAGGCGAATATCTTGCAGCAGGGTTGGGGATAATTGGTAATAAGGGTATTGCAGTTTTAGATAGACTTTCTAAAGAATCAAATTGCGTTGAAACAATTGAAATTGATAGCGATAATTTTCATATGACTGATAAGGTAAATAAATTTTTACTTTATATAAATGGAATTAACTTCAGGAAAGAATGTCAGCAATTGGCACAAAAATATTATTCTTTAAAAAAAGCTAACAAGAAATACTTAAGCATTTATAGAAAAATATTGGATAAAACTTAATAAGAATTTTTAAAAAAGATTTTGAATAACTAAAATATAATTTCTTAAAATCAGTAATTTTTTAAATCAGATAGCCATGATTGCCACATAATAATAGGCCACAATTTACTACTATTATCAAATTTCCCAGAGAGATGTTGTTGCCATAATTTAGCAACTTCATTACTGTTTAAATATTCATCTTTAGATATCATATCTTTTGAAAGCAGGTCATTTATCCATCCTTTAAGTGGGCCTCTCATCCATTTTGCTAAAGGAATACCGAAACCACTTTTAGGTCTTTCTATAAAAGAAATAGGTAAATATTTACTAAGGATTTTTTTTAAGATCCATTTACCAGAATAATTAGAATTTGAAGAATTAATTTTAAATTTGCTATTTAATCTCCACGCTGTCTCTATTACTCTATGGTCTAGAAACGGAGCTCTGGTTTCAAGACTTGTATACATTGCAGCCCTATCTACTTTAGTCAAGATATCATTAGGCAAATAATTTAAAGTATCATAAATCATCATTCTTGCAATAAAATCATTATCAAATTCTTTCTCTATGTTTGATTTTAATATTGAGGGTATATAATCAATCTCTTTTTTTGAAAAGTCTCTACTAAATACAAAACTAGGATCCCTCCAAAGAGATATCATTGAAAAATAAAATTGATCATCAGTTTGAATATATTTTAATCTCTCAGATAATTTAAAAAATTTATCAGAATATTGACTTAAACTAAATTTTTTCAGAATATTTTCAATCATTACTTTAGGCATATTAGATCCCAATTCACCAATTAAAGTTCTTAAAGGCCATGGAATTTTATTAAGCTTATTCCAAATTCCACCTCCAATGAAATATCTATTATATCCACCAAAAGATTCATCACCGCCATCACCACTTAAGGCGACAGTTAATCCATTAAATTTTGCTTCTTTACATACAAGATGAGTAGGTATTTGAGATGCATCTGCAAATGGCTCTGAATAAATAGAGCTTAAATAAGGTATAACATCTAGGGCATCTTTAGCCGTCAGAATTTTTTCATTATGGTCTGTTCCAAGATACTTAGCAACTTCTTTTGAAAAATTTGACTCATTGTAATCTTCCTCCTCAAAACCTATAGTAAAAGTTTTTATTTTATTTTTAGATTGATTTTGCAATAGTGCTGTTATTAATGAAGAATCTATTCCTCCTGATAGAAAGGTACCCAATGGGACATCAGAAATACTTTGAATTTTGATAGCTTCTTTAAGTGCTTTTTCTACTTCAAATTCCGCTTCAATTTCATTTTTTATTGGACTTTTATATGCATTTTTAATCTGTTCATCCAAAAAATACCATTTTTCAGTATTAAATATAAAACCCTCTTTAGAATAATTAACCGTAAGATAATTTCCAGGCATTAATTGATAAATGTTTTTAAATATTGAATTAGGTGCTGAAATTGCTTGAAAATTTATAAGTTGAAACAGTGCTGAAGGATTAATAGAATTATTAAAATATTTAAAATTTCTAATTGAGGCAATATCGGATCCAAAAATGAAAGTTTTCTTGGAATCTGATCCAAGATAACCATAATAAACAGGCTTTTCTCCTATTCTATCCCTAACAAGTTTTAATATTTTTTTTTCTCTATCCCATAAAGCAAAAGCAAACATTCCGACGCATTTTTTTAAAGCTTGATTTAATCCGAATTCTTCAATCAATGCCAATAGAACTTCTGTATCTGAATTTCCTTTCCATTTCAATGAGTTATTTTTTCTTTCCAAAATAAACTTCAATTCTTGAAAATTATATATTTCTCCATTAAAAGAAATAATATATCTGCCACTTTTACTAATCATTGGCTGATTCCCATATTGACTTAAATCAATAATTGAGAGTCGTTGATGCGATAAAAAAAGAAAATTATCTCTATCTTCCCAGAAACCATTATTATCTGGGCCTCTATGTGTTTGATACATAGAGATTCTTTTTAATTCAGATTTAATCTCATCTGGATTAAATTGATTAGACCAAATACCTAATATCCCGCACATATTTATATACTTATATTTAATATTATAAAGTGCCTAAAGTAAATTATCCAATAATTTAATTCTGTTTATTCTGTCTATAAAAACATTATTCTAATTTAAAAAATTGTTCTTTATTTTTAATTTTTTTTGCAATATCCCTTGCTTCTTTAAGTGATTTTATATTGCCTATATCAATCAAAGTTTTATAAGTATGGTAAGTATATATTTTGCCAATAAGTTTTGGTATTATTTCATTACTAAAGTCAAAAGCATTTGCATGATTTCTAATTATCCAATCTAAAAAATCTTCTTCAAAAACATAAACTGCGCCATTTGCAATATTACCAGGTGGATTTTCTTTCTTTTCAAAAAATTCTTGAACAATATTATCTGAATCTAATTTTACTATGCCACATGAACTAGGACTTTCAGTATTAAAAGTCAACATGGTTAGAAGACAATTTCTAGGTCTATTGATATGAGCTTCAATTAGATAATTTAAATCTAAAGTTGTGAAATTGTCTGTATGTATCAAAAGGCCAATAGAGTTTTCAAAAAATTTATAGTTTGCAATTAAAGTTCCTGCTGTTCCTAAAAGTTTTTCCTCATGAAATATATCTATTTCAATTTTACTAAAATCTTGTATCTCTAAAAATTTATTAACCTTTTCGTGCAAATAATGCGTATTGATAAGAACCTTCTGTGTTTCAATTTTCTCTAATTTTTCGATCCATTCTTGCAAAATTGGTTTATCATCTATCTTTACTAAACATTTTGGTATATCAAGAGTTAAAGGTCTTAATCTTGTCCCAAATCCAGCTGCAAGCAATATAGCTCTTAATGGTTTATCTTTCATCTAACTTTTTATTAAATAATTATCAATAATAAAATCTGCCAGAGCAAAACTTGCAGTAAAAGCAGGAGAAATAGAATTCAAAACATGAGTACTATTTGAACCATTTATACATAAAAAATCATTAACAATTTTTTTTGTATTTAAATTAAATAGTTGTGCTCTTAAACCAACTTTCTTACTTAGTTCAATATCATTATATTTTATATTTGGAATTAATTCTTGTGCTGCTTTTAAGAATAAGAAGGGCATTCCCAAAAAGGCTTGATCATTAACATATTTCCTAAATCCATCTGAATTTTTTTTATATTGGTTAATTAAAAAAGATAAGTCAGAAATAGCATTCCTTAATTCAATCTTTTCAAAAAATTTATAATTTTCTCTACCTAATGCTGGCAGGGCTGTTGGGCCTATAGATATTAAATTTTTTAGATTATTAGGTGTAAAATGAACTCCAAGAAAAGGTACATTTAGGTCTGGAACGGGATAGAGATTTACTTTGATGTCTAAAAAACTTTCTTCACGAACTTTCCAGTATAATCCTTTAAAAGGAATTATTTTATATTCCCTTCCAATATCAAATTCATGAGCTACTCTGTCAGACTGTAAACCAGAAGCATTTATAAAATGACCAAATTTAATAATAGACCCATCTTTTAAACAAATACTCGATTTTGTTTTATCTAATTTCCAGCTTTCTATACCCTTTAGGATTTTTGCGCCACTTTCTTGAATAGAACAAGCAAGCTCATTTATTATTTCCAAAGGATTAACAACTGAAGTGTTAGGACTCCAAATTGCTCTTCCAGAGGTGATATTCGCTTGAGGAACTAATTTTTTTATTTCTTTTTCATCTATCATTTCAACTTTTGCATCATTTTCAATTGCTCGAGCGAACAAAGTATCAAGTTGCGGGTCAAGGTTAATTCTTTGAGGTATTATTAATTTTCCACAATTATTAATTGTTAGACCTTTTTCTTTAATCCATTCTTTAAGCCTGATTGATCCAGGTATACAAACTTTTGCTTTAAGTGAATTAGGTTTATAGTAAATCCCAGCATGTAATACTCCACTATTTCGCCCTGAAGTATGCATTCCTAAATCATATTCCTTTTCAAGGATAATAATTTTTTGAGAAATTCTTCTCTCAAGTAATTGATGAGCAATTGTTAATCCAACAATCCCTCCCCCACAAATCACAAAATCACAACTTAGATTCTTCAAAATATTTTTTTTAAAAGTTTATTGAATGGAAATTCCAATAAATTATTTATACATATTAAACTATGAGAATTATATTCTTTAGAGAACTTTTTTAATATTAGTTTTCTTTCTTTTTTTCCATGGCCGGTAAGAACATGTACATAATTTTTAATTCCAGCTTTATATCCAGATAATATATCAGTGATCCTATCACCAATTATTATTGAGTTTTTAAGATCTATATTAAATGTTGAAGAGGCCTCAAGAATCATATTAGGATTTGGCTTTCTCCAACTATCAATAGAAAGTTTTTTACATGGGGCATTTCCATTAGCATAAATACCATCAATTTTACAGCTTTTACCCAATAGTTCTAAAATCTTAAAAGAAACTTTCTCATAATCTTTCCATTTAAAAAATCCTCTAGATATTCCTGATTGATTAGTAATAATTATATTAGTCCATCCTAATTTTTCTGAAGCAACAAGTAAATTCTTTATCCCTGGCAAAAGTACTACATCATTAGGATTAGATATAAAACCTGTATCATTTATAATAACCCCATCTCTATCAAGAAAAAGAGCAGGCTTTTTTTTTAAACTGAATTTAGATGAAGATTTAAATATCATTTTATGATTAGAATTTATTAGATTTATTTGATAAAGATCCATTATTTTAGAATTACAAAAATAACTTTTAAAATTTTCAAAATTCATATTACTTATACATAAAATTTTGACTTTATAATAATTCCTATGGCCTTATTGGATTTAAGTTTTTTGGAACAATCCCCTTTAAATCTAAAATGATAACCTCTTTATCACATAAAGATTTCCAAAAGTCATAATTAAAACTACGAAAATATTCGTGAGCAACAGAAAGTATTATAATTTGATATTTTTTTGATTTTTCTATTGTATTTTGTATTTTAATTCCATAATGACTTAACGTTTCTTCTTTATTAGCATAAGGATCAACAACTTCTGTATTTATATCGTATTTTTTTAGTGTTTTAAACATATCTATAACTTTTGTATTTCGAATATCAGTACAATTTTCTTTAAATGTAAACCCTAAAAGCAAGGCATTGCTTTTTGCGATTTTTTTACCTTGCCTTACCATTTCTAGAATAAGCTGTTCAATATACCAACTAGGGATTTCATCATTAATTTTTCTACCAGCTAATATTAGCTCTGGAGAATAACCAGCCTGTTCAGATTTATAAGTTAAATAATATGGATCTACACCAATACAATGACCTCCTACCAATCCTGGATAGAAAGGTATAAAATTCCATTTAGTCTTTGCTGCATTTAAAACATCTATAGTATCAATTTCCAATTTCCTAAGGATAATTGAAAGCTCATTTACTAAGGCAATGTTTAAATCTCTTTGCGTATTTTCTATAACTTTTGCTGCTTCTGCAACTTTTATATTCTGCGCATTATAAGTTCCGGCCTCTATTACAGATCTATATAATTGATCTATCCAGTTAGAGACTTCTTCATTATTTCCACTTGTTACTTTAACTATTGAACTTATTCGATGATTTTTATCGCCAGGATTAATTCTTTCGGGACTATAACCACATCCAAAACACTTTTTAGAACTTGGCTTTGTAAAAACATCAATCCCAGAAATTTTTTTTATTATTGGGATACAAAACTCTTCGGTAGCTCCTGGATAAACTGTACTTTCAAAAATTACAATTGGAGAATATTCTGACTTACTCTTTTTTAAAGCCTTACCTATAGTTACGCAAGCCAAATTTAAAAAGTTTAGATCTGGTTTTTTAGAATCATCTATTGGAGTAGGTACAGTAACAATAAATACATCAACATTAATTAGTTTAGATTCATCATTTGTAAATTCTAAGTTATCTAAATTACCGATTTTTTTTAAATCAGATTCTTTAGTTAAATCATTACCTTTTTTTAATTCTCTTATTCTCTTTTCACTAATATCGAAGCCAATTATATTTCTTTTAAGTATTTTCTTATTAATACATGAATATTTACGATTTGCGAATTCTAATGCCAAAGGAAGACCAACATATCCAAGTCCAATAACAGCTAAATTACAGTCAATAAGGTTAGGTAATTTAAACATTTTTAGAAATAATTCATTTATAAAACTCTTTATACCACTTCACAAAATTTGTAATTCCTTTTTCTATTGGAGTATTAGGTTTATAATTAATCCATTTTTCTAACAATCCTGTATCAGCATGAGTAGAAGCAACATCTCCTAGTTGCATTGGTAGGAAATTTTTTTTTGCCTTTTTACCTAATGCATTTTCAATAGATTCAATAAATTTCATTAAAGGAACTGGTTCAGAATTTCCTATATTAAAGATTTTATGAGGAGCCCAACTAGTAGATGGATCTATATTTTTTTTATCATAATTATCGTTTTCTAAAGGTGGTTTTTTTATTACTCGGTAAAGGCTTTCAATAATATCATCTATGTAAGTGAAATCTCTTATCATTTTTCCATTATTAAAAACATTTATAGGTTCTGATAAAATAATTGATTTAGTAAAAATAAATAATGCCATATCGGGCCTTCCCCAAGGTCCATATACTGTAAAAAACCTTAACCCGGTTGAAGGGATACCATAAAGATGGCTGTAAGAATGTGCAATTAATTCATTTGATTTTTTTGTTGCTGCATAAAAACTTACTGGATGATCAACATTTTGCTTCTCACTAAAAGGCATATTAACATTACCGCCATATACTGAACTACTACTAGCATATATAAAATGTTTAATATCATTATATCTACAAGCTTCTAAAACATTCAAAAAGCCAAATAAATTTGAATTTAAATATGCTTCAGGATTTTCAAGAGAATATCTTACTCCAGCTTGAGCTGCTAAATTAATAACATATTTGGGGCTATGAATTTGAAAAATGTCGAAAATTTTACTTTTATTTTCTAATTTTTCTTTAACAAAAATGAAATTACCGGACTTAAGATTATAGAGAATTTCTAATCTACTTTTTTTTAAATTAATATCATAGTAATCATTCATAGAATCAATCCCTACCACAGTTTCATTATCCATCAACAAACGCTTACATAAATGAAAACCTATAAAACCAGCTGCACCAGTAACCAAGAAAGTCATAAAATCAGATTATCCTAAGACATTTATTAGATATAAATATTAATCTTATAATTTAATCACTATTATTAAATTTTTGGTGAATTAAATTTAATAATTTTGAACCTTTTTGTTAATGGAGAGATTATAAAAATTTTTTTAAAGAAATTTTTACATTTACTTATTGGAATTAAAAAATTACTATATAAATCTTAATAGATATAATTAGTTAGTATTACTTTTTATTATTACAAATAAAATGGTAGATTTTATATAAGGCTGGAATCATTAAATCATTTTAAGCTAGATGGATAAATTAATTAACTCTAAGGAAAGGAATATTTTTTTTCAAAAATCTCAAAATTACATGGATAAGTTGTACTCTTTATTCAATAAAGACATTTACTTAAAAATTGAGCAGCTAGCTAAAAATATTAAAAAAGTCTGGGAAGAAGGAAATAATGTTTTTATTTGTGGCAATGGAGGAAGCGCGTGTAATGCTATGCATATGGCAAACGATTTCCATTATGGGATTGGAGCTTGTGGGATTCCACCTAAAGTTAGAGGATTAAAGGTAGAAGCACTCCCATCTAATCCTGGAATAATTACATGTCTTGGTAATGATATGGGTTATGAAGATATTTTTTCTCATCAGTTAGAAAGTAAAGGAAGTAATGGAGATATCTTAATAGCATTATCTGGAAGTGGAAATTCAACGAATATTATCAAAGCATTAAAAACTGCAAAAGCAAAAAGAGTTTATTCATATGCAATATTAGGATTCAAAGGTGGGAAAGCTCTCCACTATGCTGACTACCCAATTCACTTCCCTATAGAGGATATGCAGATATCTGAAGATACACAACTTATTGTTGGGCATATTTGTATGCAATGGTTAACTGAGAACAAACCAATTTTTAAATAATCTTATTTTTAAATGCCTGAATTTCTTAAACTTCAAGAAGCATACCATCTCAGAAAATGTGTATTAACTTACGGTCACTTTGATTCTATACATCCTGGGCATTTAAGATATCTAAAAAAGGCTGCATCTAAAGGAGAAAAGCTTGTAATAGCTTTACTTTCAGATACCAAGAATGGCATTAATAGAAATTTTCAATTTAGTCAAAAAGAAAGAGCCGATGTTTTATCATGTTTTAATTTTATAGATGCGATTATTTTTCTTAAAGACGAAGATTTTTCACTCCTGAAGGCAATTAAGTTCCTAAAACCTGTTTCTCTTTTTTTAGGTAAAGAATTTGAAGAAAGTAAAGATCAAGAAATCAAATCAGCTATTAATGCTATTCAAGAATCAGGCAGAGAATTGAATTTCCATGCAGGAGATATTCAATATTCAAGTACAAAACTTCTAAATAATCCTAAGGAAGTTCTAATGACAGAAAATAATAAAGAATTTAGATTAGCTTGCAATCAACAAAAATTAGACTCAAAAAAATTATTAAAATGTATCGACTCTTTTAAAAAGGCAAAAATACTTGTAATAGGTGATTCAATATTAGACCAATATGCGGGGTGTGAGCCTTTAGGTATAAGTGCAGAAGCTCCAGTGATAGTAGTAAAAGAATTACAAACAAAAAATTTCATTGGAGGAGGAGCTATTGTAGCTTCTCATGTCAATTCATTAGGTGCAAGTTGTCAATTCTTGTCAGTGGTAGGTCAAGATGAAAATGCGAATATTCTTAGAGAAAAAATGGATAAAGAGAATATCTCTTATCATTTAATAGCTGACAATACAAGATCAACAACATTTAAGAAAAGATATCTTGTTGATAATCAAAAAATTTTTAGAGTAAGTAAATTAAATGAGCATTTTATTAATAAAAATATTGAAGATCAATTTCTTTCAAAACTAGATGATATAGCTCCTAATTTTAATGGAATAATTATATCGGATTTTGTTTATGGTCTAATTACAGATAAAGTAATTAAAAAAATTATAAATCTTTCAAAAAAACATAATATAAAAATTTTTGGTGATATACAATGTAGCTCACAAGTTGGATTAGTGACAAAATTTAAAGATTTCTCACTTATAAGTCCAAATGAAAAGGAGGCAAGACTAGCTCTACAAGATAAAGAATCTGGTATAGAGACAGTTAGCATGAAACTTTTTAATGAAACTAATGTAAAAATGTTATTAATGAAATTAGGGGCAGATGGATTAATAGCTTATGAAAAAAAATCTCCTGATAAAATTAAAAGACAAAGCTTTCCAGCCTTATCTGTAAATCCTGTTGATTTAACTGGTGCAGGTGATGCTCTTATTGCTGCAGTAGCGACATCATTATGTTCAGGTAACGATTTTATGTCTTCTTCAGCTATTGGAAGTTGTATGGCCGCCCTAGCAGTAGAAAATATGGGTAATAAGAATATTGATCAATTATCACTAAGAAATTATCTAACAAATTTACTATCGAAAAATCAAGAAATTAATTTTTGAAAAATTTTCAAAAAATTAAGTTAAAAAAAAAACTTTAAAAAGTTAAATCTTCTTGGATTAATATTTATTGTTAGGAAACAAATTTAAATGAATATTCTTGTAACTGGTGGGTCTGGATTCAAGGGATCAGTTCTCATTCCAAAATTATTAAAAGATGGTCATAATATTACTAGCTTAGACACAAACTGGTTTGGAGATCATTTAGAGGAACATAGTAACCTAAATAAAATCGAATGTGATATTAGAGATATAGATAATATCCCTATGAAGGGAATTGATGCAATAATTCATTTAGCTAATATTGCAAATGATCCCGCCGTTGAATTAAATCAATTCTTAAGTTGGGAAGTTAATGTACTAGCCTCCCAACAAATATGTGATAAAGCAATAAAGAATGGAGTGCAAAAAATAATTTATGCAAGTTCGGGAAGTGTTTATGGAATTAAAGAAGAATTAAAAGTAACTGAAGATTTATCATTATTGCCAATTTCAACTTATAACAAAACAAAAATGGTAGCTGAAAGAGTTTTTTTATCTTACAAGGATGAAATAGATGTTATATGTATAAGACCAGCAACAGTTTGCGGTTATTCCCCAAGGATGAGATTAGACGTAAGCGTAAATATGCTTACGTTCCAAGCTTTAAAAAATAAAAAGATTACTGTTTTTGGGGGGAACCAAACAAGACCAAATATACATATAAAAGATATGGTTGATGTCTATAGACATTTTTTAAATATGAAGGATATAAAAAGTGGTTGTTTCAATGCTGGGTTTGAAAATATAAGCATATTGGATATTGCAAATATGGTTACAAAAAAAATTAATTCAGAAATTGTTATAACAGAATCTAATGATCCTAGATCTTATAGACAAGATTCTTCTAAATTATTGAATACTGGTTTCACTCCAAGATATTCAGTTGAAGATGCTATAAATGATGTAATAGAGGCATATAATGCCGGGAAAGTAAAAGGATCTGATGAGTCTTACACTGTAAAATGGATGAAAAAGAATAGGATAGGTTTATAAATTATTTTTAATCTTTTAAATATTCATAAATCTGATGAATTTAAATATATAGAATCAGGGGTTTAAACCCAGCGGAATTGCTAAAGATTTGATCGATTTCCTTATCTATCTGTATATCCATTTTTTTATTTTGTTTATGCGTAACAAATTTAATTCTCCTTCATTTTCAATAAACTTTCTTAGTTAAAAATGCTCTTGAATTCTCTCATATGAAGTTAATTTAGATATATCATCTTCCGGACCAAATATTATATGCATATCAGTATCTAAAAAGGGTTGTTTACCCCACTTTAATCCTCTTCCATAAACTTTTCTTAAATCCTTTAATGAACCAATATGATTACCATCTTTCAAAATATTTGTAATAAACATATTTGTATTTGGTATATATCTTGCCATCCAAGATGGGCCGCCAGCAGTTCCTATATTAATATTTGAGATAGCATATAGAGCAATTCTTTTTCTCAAATCAATTGTTGCATCAATGTATGTTTCTTCATTTATATTCGGGAATTGATTCTTATGATCAGGTATCACAATAAATCTATAGCCTTTATACTCAAAAAATTTACTTAAATCTTTTAAAAAAAAATAATTTGTATTGCGAACCTCCTCGAATTTATAATCTCTTACTGTAAAAGTTACAATTTTATCTACTTTAGTTATTCTAAGTTTTTCCTTAACAAATTTAATATCTTTTGAATCTGGTTTTAAAAATTTGATTAGATTAGATAAATCCTGTTTATTATTTGTTAATATTTTCAATCTTTCTTCAGGAACTCCTTCCAAATAAATATTATGGGATTCTAATTTTATATAATGAGGAGGAAAAACTAAAAAACTCTCTTTCAAAATATTATTTAAAGAATCTCTTTCAGATATTAATTTTATAGAGTTAATAAAATTTGCACATTCTGCCATTGGTATTAAAACATTTTTTACTCTTTCCCAAAGTTCATTTTTTTTAATTACTAAATCATAAGATCTAAAACTCATTAGAGGAAGATCATCAATGCTCCCAAATATAATACAATCGCAATTATGATACCCAAATTTTTCCAGCCACAAATTTGTAAGAAACAAATAATCTGCGAAATCAAAAGTTAATGAGCTGCATCTTAAATCATATAAAAAAATTGGATTTTTATATTTTCTAGGAGTAAAAATATTTTTTCTTTTTAAAAGAGGAGAAAAGACTATTTTTATTCTTGATCTGTAAAGAGTTTCTATAATAAAAAGAATAAATTTTACTATAATATTTTTTAAAGTTAATTTTTTTCTTGCAAGTATTAATCCCTTCTTGAATTTATTAAATAAAGTCATAAAGTTTTTATTAATTTACATTAATAGAGATATTCATTATGATTTTTAAAAATCTCTTTAAATCATAAGTTATCATAATGATGTTTTTCTATAAAGATGATTCAAATATTGTAAGAATAGCATTTTATTAATAAACAAATAATATTTATTCCTTTATTTTATTTTTTACAAATAAATATTTAATCTTTACTAAAAATAAAAATCTAATATAAGATCGCATTAAAAACCTTCCGATTGAAAGATATAATGTATTGAAATACTGGTGTGGCTTTGGAAATGAATAATATCTTTGAGAAAGAAAATATTTTTAGTGTATTAAAGATTACTTGGGGATATTTAAGTCCAATTAGAAAGAGACAATTAAACTATTTATTTATATTAACAATAATCAATTCCTTTACAGAGTTAGTTTCTCTGTCTGCAATTTTTCCATTTTTATCATTTTTAGTAGATCCAACCTCGATAAAAAAATATCCATTCTTTAAAAAAATAATAGAAATATTAAATATTAGGACTAATGATCAACTATTAGTTTTTTTAACTATATTATTTTTGAGTTCTGTTATTATTGCAGCGATCATAAAAATATTTTTTTCTTTTTACTCTTACAGAATAGCTGCAGCGGCGGTTTCAGAACTTGGTTCAAAAGCTTATAAAAAAACAATTAATCGATCTTATGCATATCATTTATTGAATAACAGCAATTCACTTTTAACAACTATAGTTAAAGATATTGACGATATAATATATTTTGTTTTTATCCCAATTTCACAACTAATTTCAGGGATAACATTAAATTTATTTATAATAACTTTATTGTTATATATTAATTTATCTCTTACAAGCTTTAGTTTAATATTTATTGGTTCATTTTACTTTCTAGCAACAAAATATACATCTAAAAAACTTTCTATTCTCAGCAAAAAAAATGTTTCTAATAGTCAGTATATTACAAAATTAGTACAAGAAACTCTTGGTTCTATAAGCGAAATTATTTTATCAAATAATCAAAATTACTACTTCAAAAAGTACTCGAAAAGAGATATTTCTCACAGAAAAAATATTGCAAAAGGAACAGTAATTAGTTTTATGCCAAAATTAATTATTGAACCTTTAGGAATCATATCAATAGCAATTATTGGATTTTATTTAGTAAACACATCTGATTTACAAACTGCAGTTCCTACATTAGGTTTAATTGCTTACTGCGTAATTAAATTGCTTCCTTACTCCCAAAGAATTTTTGAAGGAATTGCACTGCCCAGACTTGCAAAATCAAAATTAATAAATTTATTGAAAATCCTACAGGATTCAGAGGAATTTGATTTAAATAGAAATCAAGTATCCAATGCTTCAAAATTAAAATTTTATAAATTAGAACTAAAAGATATTAAATTCAGATATAGTGTTAACTCTCCTCTAGTATTAGGAAACTTAAATTTAGAAATTTTAAAAGGTGATAAAATAGGTATTATTGGAAAAACAGGTTGTGGTAAAAGTACAATTATAAATATAGTAAATGGCTTGTTAAAACCGACCTGCGGAGAGATATTAATTAATAACTCAAATCTATATAGCCTAGAGAATATGGAGTCAAATTTAATACAATCTTGGCAAAAAAGTATTATTTATGTTCCCCAAAATATATTCTTATCTGATTGCACAATTGCAGAAAATATTGCTTTAGGTAAAAATATCGACGATATAAATTATGAGAAAATTCAGGAAGTTTCAAAGATTTCGCAACTAAATAATGATATAAATAAAGGTAAATTTTCTTTGAATACTCTTGTAGGTGAAAGAGGTATCCGATTGAGTGGAGGTCAAAAGCAAAGAATAGGGATAGCTAGAGCTTTATATAAAGAGTCGAAATTTATACTTCTTGATGAGGCCACAAGCGCTCTAGACAATTCTACTGAAGAGTTAATAATGGAAAGTATAAAAGATTTTGATCCTCAAATTACCATATTAGTTATTGCACATAGGCTAAATACTCTTAAATACTGCAATAAGATTTTTGAACTTAATGATGGGATACTTTTAAGAAAAGCTTAAGTAAATTTGAACGGAAAAGAAGGGATGTTTTAGATACTTTCGATGTTTTTTCTCCAGAATATGATAACCCTCAAAAATTAAAAAATGTAATAAAAATGTTTAAGGAAGAAAGATGCCAAATTAAGTTTGCAGGTAAGGTTAGTTTTGATGGCTGTTCTTCAATCGTGGTAAGAGCAATTAAAAAATAAATTAAAAAATAAATTAAATAATTCTTTTTATAAATATAATTATCCCCACCATGTAGATGATAATTTTCTATTAGTTAATAAACGAAAAACGTTATAAATATTATTTAACAATTTTTCTCTATTTGGAAAATCGACATACCAAAGAGGAGGATTGTTAATAAGAGTTTTTAATTCCTCAACAGAATAACCTAGTTTTTGCGCAACAAATGAAATAATATAATCAGTATCAATTTGAGAATATGCAGAATTTTTCAAGATATTAAGAGCTTCTTTTCTAGTAATTCTTTCTAAAATTATATCTTGCGATAAATGAGCTCTCCTATAGTCAGCATTATGCTTTATTGGCATATAAATAAATTGATTAAATTCTGTATATATGGATTCCGCATGCTTTCTAATAGGGCTTTCCCAATTAATTTCTTTTTCTAATATTTTTCTAGCATTGTATTTGTCATATTTGAACTTATTCAATGGATAAAAAGTTTTTATATTATCAAAAAATCTATACTTGATATCTAATTTCAGTCCATATTTAATATCCGACATGATTTTAGGGTTTAAACCACCTTTTTTTAATACTGAATTTACAAATAAACTATCCTTTGGGTTATACATCCAAGAAGCGGGTAAGATCCCCTCGTTACTAATATTACCGCCACTAAGAAGAACCTTAATTTTAAACAAACTAGCAACTCTGTAAACAGTTGAGATAATCGCGGTGTCAGTAGGCAAATCAATATCTGGCAGACCTGATTCAAGAAATGCTCTTTGAATTTTCTTAAATTTATTCCAAATTAAAGGTTTACAATAATAATCAATGCCAGGTAAGGCGATTAAATTTTTAATATTTTTTGCTGCAATAGGTGAATCCCAGCAATTATCCATATGAATGGCAAGTACTTTTAAACCTGCTTTGGAAGCGAGATAGGCAACCATAGAGCTGTCAGTTCCTCCACTTATTCCAATAGCTGCATCATATTTAGAATTTGGAGACCTTAACATTCTTACTCTTTTAAAAAGATCTTCTAAAGCATTTTTATCTTGGTTTTTATAGGCCGTAACATTTAATCTTTTGTTTAGATAATCCCTACAGTGATTACAAATACCATTTGAATCAAATTGTATAAATTTATCTGAAGTATCCATGACACATCTTTTACATATTTGATACTTTTTTTCGTGAAAATTGCTTTTTATTTTTTTGGAACTCTTCATTTTATAAACTTTTTAATCAAAGATTTAAAATTATTTTTCAACCATACAGATGTTGATTCATAATTCATAAGTACATCCTTTGATTCATTACCGTATACAAACAATGTCCCACAAGCAATACCATTAATTGGAGTAGCAGTAAGTAAATCTTCAATATGTTTAATATTGCCTGCACCTCCTAAAGCCACCAAGGGTATACTTAATTTTTCATTTAATCTTTTCATTAGAGAAATATCAAATCCTTTTTTTGTTCCTTCACGATCTATATTATTTATTATCAATTCTCCTGCTCCTGAATTTTGAATTGCCATTGATAAAGATTCTATACAATAACTAGAACTCGCCTCTGATCTACCAAGATAAGCAACCTGAGCATTTTTTTTTAAATCATGCTTAATATTTATTACTACCGATATGGAGGAGGAACCAAATTTATTTACAGCCTTCTCTAAAAAGCTAAAATTATTTTCAATTTTAGAACTAAGTATAATTTTTTCAACTCCCAAAGAAAGTAAATTTTGTATCTGGGACAAGTCTGATATTCCACCACCAACTGTCAATGGTACTTTGGTAAATGAAGCCAGAGCTTTAACAAAATCATAAGATATAGTCCTATCCTCTAAACTAGCATCAATATCAAGGACAAGTAATTCATCTACTTCAAAACCACTAAAAATATAGGCTGCATTAAGAGGATCTCCTAAATAATTTCTTTCACTAAAATTAACTGTTTTAACAAGATGTTGAGAAGAGTCGACCAGAAATGCAGTAATTAATCTAGGTTTTAGCATATAGTAGTTAAAAAAGGAAATTTTTCAATAATGTTAATCCCTGTGATCTACTTTTTTCAGGATGAAATTGAACTCCATAAATATTTTTATATTCTATAAGTGCGATCATTTCTTTTTCATGAAAATAAGTTGCGTGAGGATGTTTAAATGAATCTCTTTTTAAAATTCCAAAAGCATTTGAATAGTAAAATATTTGTCGATCTAATTCAATGTTTTTCAATAATTTTGATTTCTTATTAATTGAATCAATAGTATTCCAACCAATATGTGGAACTTTGTTAAGAAGATTATTCTCTACTTTTATTTTTACAGTTTTAAAAGGTAATAAACCAAGACCAGGATAATTTGTTGATTCTTCACTAGATATTGTCAACAATTGGAACCCTAAACATATCCCTAAAGTTGGTATACCTTCTTTAATCAGACCTATTAAAAATTTTTTCATTCCAGAATCTTCTAAGTTCTTAGAAGCATTATTGAAATGGCCCACTCCTGGAAATATTATTGTATCTGCTTTTTTTAGATCTGATATTGTTGTAGCTAAATATGCAGATGCTCCCAGTGATGTAACAGCTGCTCTTAAAGAAGCAATATTTCCAGTTCCGTATGAGATAATTGCAACTTCCATATAAATTTTGTGTGTAAGTAATGAAAACTCAATTCATTTCCACAACATAATAAGTAATTGTCTATTTTTATAATTAAAATCTATCGAAATTAAGATAAAATTTAAAATAGCGAATTATAAAGCTATTTTATTTCTGAAATAAATTTGAAAGTAGTTTTAAAGTTTCGGAGATTCTTAACTATTAATATTTTAATTTAATTGAGCCAAGGCTAATTTTGGACTGAAATGTAATGTGTGATTTTTCCTATTATTTAAAATAAAAATTTTATAACCTAATTTAAATAATATTCTCGGTATAAGAGAAATAACTAAAATAAATAGTTTGAAGAAGATAGATATTTTTTTTGATTTAAATATGGTTCTTTTCCATACATTAAAAGTTATTCTCCCATATGCACGACTAGATAAAAGACTTTTTGGCGAATGAAATGGATATCTTATGATTACCTTATTCTTTGAAAATTCATTATAGTTTTTAAGACTCCAAATAATTTCCGCGAAATTTATATTCCAAATTTCAAAAGATTTATTTGTCCAAGTTTGATATCCTACTCGCATTTTTATACATTCTCTAGATAAAAAAATTGCAGTTCTATTACTTTTAATCTTGAAAATTGCATTTAAATGTGCAAAATAACTTCCAATTTTTTTCTTATCAAAATTTCTAACCCAAAGTTCTTTATTTACAACAATCGCTCCTATATATGTTAGGTATGAGCCCAACTCAGCCATAAATTTATTATTTTGTTTTTCAGAATAAAATAAATTTGTTTTTAAAGGGACTCTTGACTTTTCTATTAAACCTTCTTGATTAAACGATTGACTATTTACAACTAATATACCTGGTTGGTATTTATTGACAAATGATAGTATTTCTTTCAATGATCCTGGAACAATTAGGTCATCATCCCCAAAAATCCAAACATATTCACCTTTGGCTAACTCAACAGCATTATTAATATTCGAGTCTAAGCAGCCATATTCTATAGCTCTATGATAATTTATTCCTTTATGGTTTATGTATTTATCTCTATATAAATTCTCAGTATCTGAAGTTAGACTGTTATCAGATAAGGTAATTTCATAAAGAAGACCCAAGCCAGGTTCTTTAATAATTGACTGTAGAGCCTCATCAAGATAATTAGTAGAATTATGGGTGGGTATTGATATTGTTAAAAGCATAGTGTATGAAGATCGTAAAATAGAATTTAAGTAAATCTTTGATTAAAATAAATCTTCCATAATTAAATTATTAATAAATAATTTTAATTTATTAAAAATAATCTTTATGTAAATACACAATTAGCAGAAAACAATTCTAAATATTAAATTTACTAAAAAATTCAGTATATTTATAAAATATTAAGAAAAAAAAAAGCTATTTTCTGTATGTAAAGTTTTTAAAAAATTCAAAAAGTTTTTTTAAATTGACCAAAATTAAAGTAAATGAAATTTTTTGTAACTGGAGCTACAGGATTTATAGGCAGTCATTTTCTAAATACCCTATTCAAAAATGGTCATACTGCTGTTGCTCTTAGAAGAAAATCTAATAAATCAAGAATAAAATTAATAAAAGAACCTATATGGTGTACTGGGAAGCTAACTGATGACTGGTCAAATCAACTTAAAAATTGTGATGGCTTTGTTCATTTAGCCTCTGCAGGGGTAAATATTAATATGAATAACTGGGATTATTGCTTTGATGTCAATGTCAACCAATCATTAACCTTATGGAAATCAGCTATAGATAACGGAATAAATAAATTTTTAATTTGTGGGTCATGCTACGAATATGGAAAGAGTGGTGAAGAATATGAATATATTCCTACCAATGCAGAATTAAAACCGATTGGAGCATATGGCACTTCCAAAGCAGTTGCCAGTATTTCAGCTTTAGGACTAGCTAGAACTTTTGATCTCAACCTTGTTATAGCTAGACTATTTCATACCTATGGTGAAGGAGAGGCAAAAACAAGATTCTGGCCGAGCCTTTTAAAAGCATCTATGGATAATGTTAATTTCGAAATGAGTAAGGGAGAACAAATAAGAGACTTTACACCCGTTGAAGAAGTTTCAAAAAAATTGTTTGATTTAGCTATTAGTCTTTCAGAGTTGCCTTCCGGAGGAATAATTAAAAATATTGGAAGAGGAACACCAACTTCCCTATTGGAATTTGCCAATGAACAATGGTCCAAAAGAAACTCAAAAGGCAAATTAATTCCAGGAGCCCTACCATATAGAAAGGAAGAAATAATGAGATATGTTCCTTTAGTTTAAGAAAAATTTTATTTTAAGTTTAAGTAATAAGTTTTTTTTGTACTAAATTACTAAAGTAAAATTGTTAATTTTTAAAAGAAATTTCTTAGCTCCTTTATTTATATAAAAAAAAAGCCTAAAATAACATATGAATTAAGTCTCTTAATATATTTTTGTAATGAATGAAATTGATTTCATGAGTTCACTGCATAAGAGTACAAAAAGAAACTATTTAGACAGAGTAAATGATGCGGAATTCCCAAAAGCAAAAGCTTCTAAATTAGCAAAGAAATTTGATTTCGATTATTGGGACGGAGATAGAAGAATTAATTATGGAGGATATAAATATATACCAGGCAGATGGGATGGGGTTATAAAAGAAATGATAAATTTTTACAGATTAGATTCAAAAGCTAAAATACTTGATATTGGTTGCGGCAAAGGTTTTCTACTTTATGATTTTAAAAAAATATTACCTGAATGCGAAGTATATGGGATTGACATCTCAAGCTATGCGATTGAAAATTCTAAAAAGGAAATCAAACCATATCTAAAACTAGGTAATTCAACAGAATTACCATGGGGCAATAATTACTTTGACTTAGTAATTTCAATAAATACATTCCATAATTTATATTGTTACGAATTAGAAAAATCACTAAAAGAAATGGAGAGAGTTGGGAAAGAAAATAAATATATATGTGTTGAGAGTTATCGCAATGAAGAAGAAAAAACTAATCTTTTATATTGGCAAGTTACCTGCGAATCTTTTTGTACACCAGAGGAGTGGATATGGTGGTTCCATAATACAAAATATACTGGTGACTACTCATTTATATATTTTGAATAAAGCTTAATGAAAATTAAAAGATCGCTAGCAGCAATTCTATTTGAACAGAATAAACCCTTAGAAATTGGATTAATTGAACTTCCAGAATCACTTGAGACTGGACAGGTGTTAGTCAAATTACACTATAGTGGAATTTGTGGTTCTCAAATTGGCGAGATCAAAGGGGTTAAAGGTCCTGATCCATATCTACCGCATCTTATGGGACACGAAGGGTGTGCAACTATTTTAGAAATAGGAGAAGGGGTCAAAACTGTAAGTCCTGGAGATTTAGTAGTTCTGCACTGGAAAAAAGGAGCTGGAATCGAATCAAATCCACCTCAATACAAATATCAAGATTCAAAGTTAAATGCAGGATGGATTACAACTTTCAATGAATATGCTGTAATTAGTGAAAACAGATGTACAACTATTCCTAAAGAAACAAATAAAAAAATTGCATCTTTATTTGGTTGTGCAATTACTACTGGATTCGGAACGATAGAAAATATAGCGAAATTAAAAATGGGAGAGTCAGTTGTAATTTTTGGTGCAGGAGGAATAGGTTTAAATATGATTCAGGCTTCTCTCCTAAGAAATGCATATCCTATAATCGCAGTGGATTTAACCGAAGAGAAATTGAGTATGGCTAAGGAAGTGGGGGCTACCCATATTATTAATTCCAAATTAAAAAATGCTGAAGAAGAAATTACCAAAATTTTAGGGGGAAACAAATTAGATGTCTTTATAGATAATACTGGTATACCATCCATTATTGAACTTGGATATAGAGTACTAAAATTAAAAGGGAAAGTTGTACTAGTTGGGGTTCCTAAAAAAGGTGAGAATATAAATATTTTTTCTCTTCCAATGCACTTTGGGAAAACAATAGTTGGATCCCATGGAGGTAATATTAATCCAGAAGAAGACATTATAAGGTACCTAAAATTAATAAATAGTAAATCAATTAATTTAGAAAGATTAATAAGCGATTATTATGATTTAAAAGAAATAAATGTTGGGATCTCTAAAATTTTAGATGGGGAGATTTCTGGAAGAATAATGATTAGATTTTAAAAGACTTTAACCATTATAATTAAGATATGTTTTTATAAATTCTTCTAAAGTTATTATTATTTGATAATGATTTAAAATGAAATCTGTATATTTATTAATAAATTTTTTCTAAAGAATATTCATGAAATTGTAAGATTTACTTAATTAAATGTACGAAGATAATAAAGGTTCATAACATGATCAATGATAAAATAAATAATTAAATTTGATTTAAAATTACAAAAATCAATTTTTAAATTTTAATTATAAGTTATGAGATTATTAGTAATTGGTAGTAATAGTTTTAGCGGCTCTCATTTTGTAAATGAAGCTTTAAAAAATAACCATATAGTTTTTGGAGTAAGTAGATCAGAAGAACCTGAAACATTATTTTTACCTTATAGATGGCCTAATGAAAAGTTAGAGTCAAGGAATTTAAAAAATTTTAAATTTAAATCCTTAGATATTAATAAAGATCTTGATAAATTAATTAAATTAGTTGATGATGAGGAGCCTGAGTACATAGTAAATTTTGCTTCACAAGGAATGGTTGCCGAAAGCTGGAAAGAACCAACCCATTGGTATCAAACCAATTTATTATCTCAAGTAGCTTTTCATGATTACCTAAGGAGAAAAAAGTTTTTAAAAAAATATGTTCACATTTCAACTCCAGAGGTATATGGAGATACAAATGGTTGGATAAAGGAAAATCATAATTTCAACCCAACTACTCCTTATTCAGTAAGTAGAGCCGCCTGTGATAGTCATTTATTGAGTTTTTTTAAGGCATATGATTTTCCAGTTGTTTTCACAAGGGCAGCAAATGTTTATGGGCCGGGACAACAACTTTATAGAATAATTCCTAGAACTATATTAAGTATCAGAACAGGCAAAAAACTATTTCTTCATGGTAGTGGCCATTCCAAAAGATCATTTATTCATATAAGTGATGTCGTCAAAGCAACATTAAAATTGACTTTTAATGCAGAACCTGGCTCATGTTGGCATATTTCCACTAGACAGGCTTTATCAATTAGGCATTTAGTACAAAAGGTTTGTAATATTGGCAATTGTCCCTTTAACGAAATTGTACAAGATGTAGAAGAGAGATTAGGCAAAGATAAAAATTATTTTCTTGACAGCTCTAAAATCAGAAAAAAATATAATTGGGAGGATTCAATCAATTTAGAAAATGGAATAAAAGATACTTTTAATTGGGTTGACCAAAACTTAGAGGATCTTAAAAAACTCAACTGGGATTATATACATAAAAAATAATAAAGCTAATTTTTAAAATTTAACTGATGATATATTTTTTAAAATTACTTCTATTAAGTTCCAAGAGAACTTTGAGTAATCATCTAAGAAATCATTGAAATTCTGTACAGCTGTTTTATCTGCACAATCAGAAATTACCCTTATTAATATCCAAGGTATTTCTTCTTGATACGCAACTTGTGCGACTGCCGCGCCCTCCATTTCAACTGCCTGCATTCTAGGGAACTCTTTTATTATCGAATTACGGCATTTTTCATTAGATATAAATTTATCGGCTGTACCAATAATTCCATCATATATTTTTCCAAATTTTAATGAGTTTTTATCTTCTAAGTATTTCTTAATAGAATCGAAAGCCCACTTTTGTAATAATGAATCTGTGTCTAAATATTTTTTATTCAGGGAAGGAATTATAAATTTATCGAATATTGGTCTTGCATCCATATCGTATTGACAAACTTTGTTGGGAACAATAATGTCCCACTGATTTAAATCATTATTTAATGCCCCAGCAACGCCTGTAAATATTAAAGTTTCAATTGGAATATAATCACCCTTCAACCCTAATAATCTTGTTGCTGCCCTAGCAGCACTGACTTTACCCCAACCACTCCATGCAGTTGTTACTAAAATATTTATTTTATTTATATGATCCACCCAATAACCTTGATATATATCAAGGTCACCAAATGTGAATTTTTTTACGTCCATTAAATTATCTAAAGTAGATCCTATCTCTTCAGGCATGGCACTTAATATACCTATATGTTTTAAGAATTTCATAGTTAAAATTTGACTATAAATTTAAATGATTTAAGATTTTACTTTAATTACAAGCAAAATTTTTTAAAGTAATTTTTTAAATACTAAAATATTAAGCCTATTAAGTTTTAATCTTTATATGTTTAGTATCTCTTAATTCTTCTATTATTTTTTCTAATTCTTTGTAGTTTTGATTTAGGTTTATTTGGTAATTCTCTGAAGCAAATGAGATAGTATCAAATTTTCCTCGAAAACAATTAACAAGCTCTCCTATATTTCCGGGATAGTCAAAGAATTGCGTCGAAGAAAAAAAAATAATATTAGAATTACATGATGCTAAGCCAAAAATATTGAAAAGTTGAATAAAACAATTTGGATATACAAATTCTGGGAATGGTATTGAAAAATTTATATTTTCATTTTGACAATATTTTTTTATTATTATATTTTGATCTTTGGATGAAAATCGACCAATAGGTATTGGCCTCATAGATGTATAAGTAATTATCATTAAAAGATTGGTTTTTTATAAGAGTCAGTTACCTCAGTTAATTTTGATATCTTGTATCTCTTGTAAAATGTTGAGAGTGATTTTCCTTCACAATCATGGTGTAAATATGGAGAAAAAAGATTTTTAAGCCTGTAGTTTATTGAAACTCTTGTATCATTAGTTAAATTTGTATTAGATCCATGATACATTATCGGGGTAAAGATTAGATTCTGATTAATATCCATATTCAGGTATTGAGGCTTCAAATTTAATTCAGCATACTCACTAATAGTCGGTTGGTTAGGTTTATTTAAAAAAGCTAAATTCTTATGAAGTTTTAAAGATTCCTTAAGATCTGTTATAAATAATGAATTAGAAGAATAACACTTAGTAAATGGAATCCATGAAACTATTTCATGAATAGATTCTCCAGTATTAATGTCAGAATGTAAGGGGATGATAGATGATTTATCATTAGGTGGGACTATTGAAAGATTAACTTTTAATTGGACAGCCAAATCAGGACCAAGAAGTTTATTAATTTGATTCTTTATAAGTGAAAAGCAAAGATCATGTAAATTCGGGAAAGAATTAATTAAATTATACGAATGCATTCTTACTTCATTTACATTTATATTATTTACAGTCTCATGTAATTTTGATAATGATTTTAATTTATTTCCACATATATTTTTTACAGAAATTTTTATAGATTCCTCAACTATTTCTTTTAATTGTTTATACGAATTATTATCTTCATGGTTATTTATTAGATAACCATTTCTTTCAAAATTTTGCATCATTTAAGAAAATCTTTTTCAAATTGAATAGCATCAAGCAAAATATCATCGATATCAACATATCTATATTTGCCCATTCTCCCAACTGAATGAACATATTCAGGCAATCTCTTTATATAAGTTTCTGCTAATTCCACTTGGCTTTTAAGCAAAGTAGGATAAAGTTTATTTTTTAAGCTTGGGACTTCTAATGTTATTAAACTATTAGGTGATTTATGATTTGTAAATTTTTTGAATTCTGTCACTCTAGTTTGGCTTTCATTAGGACCAGGATAATAAATAAAATAGACATCATCAGGAAGAACTTGTTCGATAGGTAAGACAATTTTATGCACTTCTCTACCTACATACTGAAGTTCTCCTAAATCATAATCAAATAGTAGATCAGGAGATGTTGTAGAAATAATCATATCAGTATTAATTAGTTCGCCATTAGATAAGGTGATTTGTTTCTTATCAAAATCAATTCTTTTAACTTCAGTATTTAATAATTTTGTTGTTCCTTCTGTAGACCATCCAAAGTATTTGTTATATCCATCATGTGCAATTGGGTAAGCATTAATCCAACCTGTATGAAATTCATAACGAGATCCGGTTTCTAGCGGTTTTCTTTTTACAGTTGCTTCAAAGCCATAATCCATTTTTCTATTGTCATCAAGAAACCAAGCCTTCATATTGTAAAATTTATTGTATCTTTCATATAGAGTTTTACCTACTCTTCCCATCCAGAATTCCTCAAAATTACGAGCCTCTGATTCACCACTCGCTTCAAGTAATTTTAATTCTTCAAATATTTGAGAGGAACAAGATAATTTATCTATATCGTCTTGATGCAAGGGATAAGTTGTGAAAACATCATCAGGTTCTTGGTAGCTATAGTTTATCTTTTTAATATGTCTCATCGGAATAACTTTTTCTAAAAATTCAAATGCAGGCATAGAACTTTCAGGCGCTATAAAATGTCTTGGGCCGTATGTAAAAGGATGGCCTCCATGAAAAAAAGTTTTTACACCTCCTCCTATAAGATTTGATTTTTCAATAATAGTTACATCCCATCCATTCTTAACAAGAAAATAGGCGTAACTGCAACCAGAGAAGCCTCCACCAATTATTGCAGCAGATTTATTTGACAATTTTTAAAATGTTAGGGCATGAGCAATTTAGCATATTGAGCGCTTACAGTGTCGCCTCCATCGCGAGGAGGCATTTCTTCCCAAACGTTGCATTTAGAACACATTTTTATATTACTTTTTTTACCTTCAAGATGATAATTTCTAATTTTATTTAAAGTAATGGAATTCCATAATTCTTTAATCGAAGAATTATTAATATTTCCAATTTTATTTTGAGCTCCATAATCTACATTGCACATTGGCACATCTCCATTAGCAAAAATAGGCATTAGTGACCATAAAGATACACAAGGTAAATGAGTCTCAGTGTTTTCTGAAATTGATTTAAAACCATCTAATTGTCCCCCCCAATCGAAGATATTGTGAAAATAGATACGGTCTTTAGTTGGATCTAGTATTTTAAGTTTTTCCCAATAAGCTTTATATGACTGAAATTCATTTTTATTCGATTCTTGTCTTATCATCCTTATCCAGATTTCGCAATTTGAGTTCATTTCATTTCTTATTTTTATAAAATTAATGGCATTTTCAATACATTTTTCGAATATTAAGCCTCTCCTAATAGATTCATACACTTCTTTATTAAGACTATCTATTGATAAAGTGACCATATCCATTCCTGCTTCAAGAATTTCTCGTGCCTTTTGCCCTGTTAACAAACTAACATTTGTTGATATTGATACATTTGGGATATCAAGCTTCTTAAGGTAATCAACTCTTTCGGGTAATTTTCTATCCAAAAGAGGTTCTCCATCTCTATAAAGATTAACTCGCTTTAAATATTTTTTATTCTCGCTTAGTTCACATGCAATCTTCTTAAAAAGACTATCTTTCATCATCTTTTCCTCTTTGTCCCAATCATCTATAGTGCACATTGGACAACGAGCGTTACAAGCATTTATAGTCTCAATCTCAAAATGTGATGGAAATTCAATTAAATTACTATATTCACTGATATTAGGTTTAATTCTTTTAACTAAATATTCTTTTCCCAATTTTTTTCTGTGTATATTGTTAATAAGTTCATCTGAAGACTCTGAGCTAACTGGTTCACCAAAAATAACTTCCTCAATTGAGTTTTTTGACATCTAACTCGAGTAAAATATAAAAACAAATCATATCATATAAAACTTGTCATGCCATTCCTTAGCCCATGAGGGATAAATAGCATCTTCATCCTTAACAAAAGGTCCAGTAGATGTTTCTAGATAAGTACAAGTTTCACTTTTTATACCTATTGCATGGATCATACCTGCAGGAGTCTTAAATCCATTGAAGGGCAATAAATTTTTAATATCTTTATTCCTAGTTAATTTATCAAAAGTAAAAAATTCCATTTCACCTTTCAAAACAAAAACGAAATCAGATTTATTTTTGTGAAAATGAGGTGGAATATTCATACCCTTTCTTTCTACAATTAGCATTACTTGACATAATTCTTCAGGATTGGTGTGTATACAGATTCTGCAATTAGTTTTATTATTTTCAGAGAAATTTTCTAAATCATTGATTAATTCCTTACTGAGATTAAGAGGATATTCTCCATTCCAAAACCAAGTGGGGGTTCTTGCATCTTTAAATTCTTTCAAAAACTTATTATATTTATCCATTTTAAAAAATTGATTTTTTCAAATTAAAATTTTTGATAAGGTGATTATTTCTATTTATGATAAATGAAAACATGATTTAGAGAGTTAGATTTTAAAATCATCATTAAGCATCTAAAACTTAAATTTATTTTTACCAAAGTTTAATTTGCCTGGTATGAATTTAAATATATTATTTAATTTTTCACAGGTCATTGTAAGATCAGGGGGTACATCGTAGGTTAAATTTATATCTAAAATTGAGCATTTATTAATTTTAGTTTTTATTTTAAGATTAGTTTTTAAAGCAAGTGCTAGTGAATACCTTGAGTAATTTTGGACACCACATAAGTTAAAAAGCCCATACTCTTCTGCTTTAATTGCTTTGAAAATAATTTCACCGCAGTCCTCAATATTTATTGGAGTGAAAAATTGGTCCGTAGCAGCACTATAAATTTCATTAGTTACCATCTCATCCATCATTTTATAAAAAAATGATTTTTTGTGTCTAAGAGAGGCAATTTTAGAAATTCTAAAAATTATTGTTTTTTCATAAAAATGAATAAGAAAGTCCTCTAATTTACTCTTTTGAAGCCCATAATTTGTATTGGGTGACTTTTGAGATTGTTCAGAGTATTTGCCATTTTTTCCGTTAAAAACATATTCTGATGAAAATATAATTACAGGTATATTTTTCTTTTTAAGCTCTTTAATAATATTTATTGGAGCAATAAAGTTTACTTCATGCGACAAATTTGGCTCTAATTCACAAAAACCAACATTTGAACTGGCAGCTGCTATTATAACAAATTCAACCTTTTCCCATTCAATCTGCAGGCTTGATATGGGATTTAAAATATCATAATTGCAAATGTTTTTACCAACTAAATTTCTTGAAGTACCTATGACGCTATAGAAATTTTTTAATTCTTTAAAGAGGTAATTCCCAAGTAATCCATCAATGCCAATTATAAGAATCATTGAACAAACTACTCCTCATCCATTAACCATATAGATCCTACTGATTTATAATAAGATTCAGCTTTTAAAAAAATTTGTTTTTCATCATATTTAGAAATATTATTATTTAATAATTGTTTTAAAATTATTATTGTCCATTTTAATCTATATAAAAAAATATATTCTAAAAGAATATTTAAATCGATCTTTTTATTTAAAATTATCCCAAACCTATTTAATAAACTAGTTGCCTGATCATAATTCAACAAATTTTCTGGCTGAATAACAAGGTCAGTATATTGTTTATAAGGATCATCCCAACCAGCATATTCAAAGTCAAAAAAATATAATTTTCCTTGAAATCTTAAAGTATTATGAAAGCCAATATCAGATTGAGATAAAATAGCTGAATTTTTTTTATAACAAATTTCTTTAATATTATATATTCTCTTATAAAGATAATTATTTATAGTCTTTAAAAGATTTTCTTCTATCCAATTTCTTATCGATGAAGGTTTGTTATCCTCTAATTTTTGAAGCAGTTGATTAATTCTAAATTGAATAAATTTTGCATGCGATAATATGTCAAAAAAAGACTCAGAAGCATTTTTAATTTCAAATGAAATATCCTTTTTCTTAATTTGTTGCATACTTGCAAGAAAATATAGAAGACCTTCCCAATCTTCATCATTAGGACTTCTGATTGGATCACCTTCTATCCAAGAGAGAATTATCCAATTATATTTTTTTGAAAAACAAACAATTTTAGGGATATTTTTAATATTTTGATATTTTAATAAATTCAAGATCCCTTTTTCTGTTTTTAATCTATCTCTAATATCTCCAGGCTTATTAATATATTTTTTCAAAAAAAATGATTCCTTATCATTTTTAATTTTCCATGAAAGACTATTAATCCCAGAATTAATAACTTCAATTTTATTAATACTAATTCCAATTTCATTTAAAGAATTATTTACTGAATTTTTTAATACTTCTTGCATAGACATTAATTATAAATAATTTCACCTAAATTAATCCAATCATCTAAAGTTTTATCCCAGGAATTTCCAGGAGGTTTTGATTGCTTATTCAAATATAAAACTCTCTTAATTTTTTTATCTACAAATTCCAAGATATCTGGTAAGTCATCAATAAAAAATTGGCAGCCAGAATTATTAATAGTTTCTAATTTGACATCTTTTGTGGTACAAAAAAATATATCTTCGTAACTTAAATTAAGACCTTGTGAAGACATAAAATTATTTTTTTCTAGCCAAGAAATAGCAGCCTCATGAAGATTATATTTGGTCCCATAATAAGGATATTTTGTCTTATGACTAATAATTATTAATTTAAATTCATCCTTTATTTTTAAAAGTGATTCAAAAATATTTGGTGCAGGTTCTGCATCAAGAATTCTTTTACCATAAACTTCACTTTGCAATTTAGTAAATTCATGATCTTTATTTTGATTTCTCAAAAAATCTCTTATTTTAATTTTATTTTTAGGAAATTTTGCAGGAATTAATTTCTTATCAAGAGCAATTTTGTAGAATAAATTATTATAAACAACAATTGTATTATCAAAATCAATGCCTATAGTTTTCATAGTGATAATAACTTGTTATATATAAAAGATTCATCAATATTTAATTCTTTTCTTAGGAAATTTTGTTTCCCTAAAGTGTGTATAAATTGATCTGGAGTATTTAAATTTATAGTTTTGATAGTTTTAGATGCGTCATTTTTGAACAACCAATTATTTATTCTTATACCCATACCACCTACAAAACCATGCTCCTCTAAGGTAATCCAAGTTTTAAAATTTCTTTTAACCATTTCTTTTAAAAATATTTCATCCATAGGCTTTATTGATGACATCTCAGCTATTGCAATACTTTTTTGCGAAACAGATTTAAGTTTTTCAACTGCTAATAATGCTTCATTAATAATAGGACCAATACCTAATATTAAAATATCATTTCCTTCCTTAATAATATTTGATTTTCCTATCCTAATTTCGGAAATTTCAGAAGTTATTATAGGTTCTCCTTTTTTACCTATTCTTATATAAGTAGGACCATTTAGATTTAATGCTTCATCTAAATAAAAACCAAGCTGATTTGGATCACAAGGGGCTAAAACTCTCATATTTGGGATAGAACCCATTATTGATATATCATCTAAAGAATGATGAGTAGCACCTAATTCAGCATATGATAAACCAGAGCCAGTTCCTATTATTACAACATTTGCCTCATGATATCCAACGCTAATTTTTGCTTGTTCAAAGCATCTTGCAGTTACAAAGGGGGTTATTGTGTATACAACTGGTCTCAAACCTGATAGAGCTAATCCTCCTGCTACACTCATCATACTAGCTTCTGCTATCCCGCAATTAATAAATCTCTCTGGTGCAATTTGTTTAAAATCATCAAACATTTTATTACCTATATCTCCAGAAAGAAGAACAATATCATCTCTTTTTTTTGCTAGCGCAGTAATTTTTTTTTGGAATAAAGTTCTCATTTAAATTCTTTTATTAACATTGTAAATTCAACACTTACTCTGCATTTCAATCCTTTATTAATAGCTCCTCCATGGATTAGGTTATCATTAAAAACTACAGAATCACCAACTTCAGTATTTAATAAAATAGGATTTAATTTATCAATAGTTGTTATTAAAGTAGGTTTTTTAATACCATGCCTTGACTCACCATGCCATTCGATATCTTTTCTGTTATGAGAAAAAGGCTCTACTAAAAGGCCATTAGATCCTTTCTCTGTAAAAATGGGAATCCAAACTTTTAATCTAGAAAAACTATAAACTGGCTTCGGAAATTTATCATTTAACTGCCAAAACCATGAGTCTCTATGCAATGGGCCAACATCTTCTGAAAAACCTGGTCTTACTAATCTCCAATAAACATTTGGCCAACCTAAATTATCTTCATCAGAGATTGTATATTCACCATATCTTGATTCCAGTGATCTTGCGAATTTAGAATTTTTAAACCAGTTTACAAAATTCAAAGGAAGTATTCTATTTGATTTACTCCAAATTTTTTCATGTTTTAGACTACTTGATATCTTATGGTAGTTGTCAATTTTAATATCTTTTTTTTTTATTTCAGATGCTACCTCAGGGTTTATTTGTTCGATCCTTTCATACCATTGGGCATTTATAAATTTTTTAAATTGATTTAACTCCTCATCTGATATTTTATTTTCTAAAGTAAAACCCTCCAAATTTGGATATTTATTAATTTCTGCAGTGTCTTTCATAAGGATAATTATATAATTTCTAACTCTTTTAAAGCCTCTGAAAACTCATTTTTATTAGGTATTCTATAGTGCCAATTATTATTATCCTCCATAAAAGAAATACCTTTACCCTTTACTGTATTTGCAATAATTACACTTGGTTGTTGTTCATTCTTTTTGGCATTTATAAGGGAATTTCTTATTTCATTAAAATTATGTCCATCAATTTCTTGGCTATGCCATCCAAAAGATTTCCATTTATCTAGTAAAGGTTCTAATGCCATTATTTCTTTACTTCTACCTGTCGCCTGCCATTTATTAAAATCAATTAAAACAGTTAAATTAAATAAAGAATTTGATGCCGCAAGCATTGCTGATTCCCAAATAGTTCCTTCATTACACTCTCCATCACTTAATAATGCATAAGTTCTATAAGATTTGTTATTTATTTTCGCACCAAGAGCCATTCCTAAAGCAATTGGGAACCCATGACCTAATGAGCCTGTAGCAGCTTCTATACCAGGAATATATCCTGGCTTAGGTGGATGTTCATGAAAATAACTTCCATTCTCGCCTGCTGTTTTTAATAAATCACTATCAAAAAAATTTCTCTCAGCCAGCACCTGAAATAATATTGGAGCTCCATGGCCTTTGCTTAATATAAATCTATCTCTATCTTCAAAAGACGATTTCAAAGGATCCAAATTTAATTCAGACCAATACAAATAAACTAAAATTTCTACGCATGATAAACATGAGCCAAGATGCGGTATAGAGGCTTCATGGGAAGTTTTAATAGTCTTATATCTTAGATATTTTGAAATTTTTGATAGTTGCTCATTTTTAATTATCTCAACACTCATAATTCTAATTTTTAAAAAGAATTTTACTTAAACAATAATACTACAATTAACTATTAAAAAATAAATCTGCACTTATTCTTTAAATTAAAACTTGTACTAATTAGTTGAATTTAATTATTTAAATAGCTAAAGATGATATCCTTAAAAATTATCAAACATAAACTGTTATTAAATATGCAAAATAAAACAGCTTTAATAATTGGAGGGGGTTCGCTGGATGCGCAACAGCTCACCAGTTAGCTTTACAAGGTGGTTGGGATGTGACGCTAATTGAAAAATCAAGTTTTTTAGGCGCTGGGAATAAAACAAGATGGTATGGAGGACATCCTTATACTTTTGGACCAAGACACTTTTTAACTCCCTACGAAGAAGTATTTAAATATATAGATAATTTATTCCCATAAGATTATGCCCTGAATATGAATTTTTAACTTACGTGGAAAAGGATGACTCGTTCTATGCTTATCCAATTAACATGCAAGATGTAAGGAAAATGCCAGATTACAAAAAGATTGACCATGAATTGCAATCAAGTAAGGATCCCAGCAAAATCCAATCAGCAAAAAATCTTGAGGAGTATTGGATAGCTAGTGTTGGTGAAACATTGTATTCAAAAATGATTGATAAATATAATAAAAAAATGTGGTTTGTAGATGATAATAGAAAAATAGATACTTTTAATTGGTCTCCTAAAGGTATCACTCTAAAAGATGGTCCAAAAAGAGCATGGGATACTGCAATTTCTGGGTATCCATATTCATTAGATGGGTATGACAAATATTTCCCCATAGCTAAAGAAAATACTCAAGTGTTATTAAATACTACTTGTGAAGTTATTAATATTCAGAAAAAAGAAGTTTTAATTGAAGGCGAAAAGAAATCATTCGATATTATCGTATCAACAATAGGTCCCGACGTTTTTCTCAATGAAGTATTAGGACCTTTAAAATAAATTGGAAGAGAATTAAAATTAATTGTATTCCCAAGTGAATATGTCTTTCCTGAAAATGTATATTTTCTATATTACGCAAACCAAGAACCATTCACTAGATTAGTTGAATATAAAAAATTCACACATTACAAATCAAATACCTCGCTTATAGGAATGGAAATACCCTCTCTTAATGGTGGATATGAATATCCCGTCCCATTTAAAGCGCAACAGTTATTAGCAAAACAATACTATGATTTAATGCCTGAAGGAGTTTATTCAATAGGAAGAGCTGGCTCTTATCTTTATGGAATAGATATAGATGATTGCATTAGACAATCTATGATAATTGCAGAAGAACTTAAGTCAGGGGGGCAAGATAATGTTGTTCCAGGGAAAGAATATCAATTTCCTGAACTAAAGTAGATTAATCTTTTATTCAGTTAACTTTAAACTTTTGAAATACAATTACGTAATAAATATTTCATAGATCAATTAGATTCTTTTTCGATAAAATATTTATCCTTAATTTATAATTATTCCAAAAATTTAGCAGCTTTAATAATATTGCTATTTCTTACAATTTTCTCTTATTTAGTTCAGAGACTTTTTATTTTTAAAAATAATATCTATAGTTTACTTTTTTCTTAGAAAGACTTTTACACTACAATCATAAAATATAAAGGAGAGAAAGAATTGCATAGATATAACGCTCACTATGGAAAAGAAACTTGCTTCTGCAGCAGATGTATAAATATTAGTAATATTAGTTTTAAGCAATAAAAAAATTAAATAAAACAATGATGTTAATCCAAATAATAAAGATAATATTAGGTTTACAGAACCAACATTAAAATCGAATAAAAAATATTGATAAATTATCCTTTTGAATAATAATTTTAAATTCTTTATAAAAAAAGGAATTATTTCTTTGACTGGTTGTAATGATGAGAAATGATTATTATATTCAGAATCAATAGATACATTGTTTATATTTATATTTTCCAGTGAGCATCTAAATAAAATATCAGTTTCAAAAAAATATCTATTATCTGTTTTAGAGTAGTTTATTCTCTTTAAGGCATAAGAATTGAATGCTATAAAACCATTAGTTGGGTCAAATATTTCCCAATAACCAGTAGATAGTTTTGATAAGTAGCTTAGAAAGGTATTACCAATAAGTCTTACCCGTGGCATTTTTAATAGACTTTCAGCGTTTGTAAATCTATTACCTTTAGTTGAATCACATTCTTTTTTAATAATTGGGTTAATTAATTTAGGAATATTCTTAGGATCCATTTGGTAATCTGCATCCATTTTTATAATAATTTCGCATCCCTCTTTTAATAAAAAATCAAATCCTATTTTAGTAGCGCCCCCAACACCTAAATTTTCTTGATTAAAGATAATTTCTATCTTGGGTTCATTAAATTTCTTTTTAATCTTTTTACCAGTTCTTAAAGGACATTTGTCATCCACTAATACAATCAAATCAGCAAAAATCTTTAAATCTTCAACTAGTTTTAATGTGATATCACCTCCCATAAAGCAAGGGATAACAACTCCTATTTTTTTCATGAAATATTTGATTGATGGTTTATTCTAAAAATATTATCAAGAGCTTTTGCTCCAAACAAAATAAATGGAGTATAGAACATCATTAAATATCTACTCATTGCAACTCCTATAAGACTAGGAGATATCGCAATCAAACAGGATAACAACAAAATCCATAAATCATTTTTAAATATTAATTTTATATTGCTTAGAATTCCAAATAAATTCAATAGATTTATAGGAAATATGATAAAGATCCCACAAAATGTTCTAGCTAAAAAGGGAAAAATTTGCTCGATATTTTTAGCGTTATGAGAATCCCTAATATCAGATAAACCTGCGATAAAGTCAGTGCTCTTCCATAGAATATTGTAAAAAATATATTTAATGTTATAAAAAAAATATGGACTATCTATTCTCAATTTATCTCTCAATTCAGCTCTTGGAAATCCAAAATATAAACCTCCTTCATTTGAAAATATACTTATGTGATTCATAGAATAATCCCATGAATAATTTAAATTATAAGTAACTATGAAAATCCCAATTAGTAAAATAAAAATATTTACGAAAATCCTTTTTGAATATTGGCAAAAAAACAAAAATTTCAAGTTACTGTAAAGAAAGAATAGCAATATAATAAAGCTGAAAATTGCTCCAGTTGGTCTAAGAAAAGACAAATATGAGCATCCAATATTTATTAAAAATATATCTTTAAAAAAATTAGACTTTGATAGTCTATATTCATTTTTAATCGATTTAGCAAAAATATATAAAAGGAAGGTTACTCCAATAATTAGAAAATTTGTGATGCCTCCAGATAATGAATAATAATATGTATAAGGGTTGATCATATAAATCACACATACTAATGCGGAAACTCTTTCTCTAAAAATAAACAAAGCAGATTTCCTCAAGAGATGTAATGAAATTATCGACAAAGATGAGGTGATAGTTAAAAGAAGAAAATTCCATAATTTTGAATATTGATCTGCCCCAAAAAAACTACAAAAATTAGTGATTATTTTTATTATTAATGGATATAAAATATTACCAGTATAGTCTTCCGATCCAAATCCAATTGAAGAAGAGTTAATGTAAAATCCACGATCACCAATAGCTAAGTTTGATGAAGATACACCTATGTTTGTTGTATCAGTAGGAAAACTTACAAAAAAACTGATAAAAATTAAAAAAAATAAAATTACAATATAAACTTTTTCAAAGTTACTTGTTTTTTTAAAAAATAAATTTAAAAAAGGAATAGATATCATAAAAATCTACATTTAATTATTTATAAAAATAGTTATACTGAAGTTCAGGTATATTATAATACTATCAATAATCTCTTATTACTTAATAAAGATTCGTAAAATAATTATAAAATACTTAAAACTTTAATTTCAATTTATTCTTAATATTGAATCTAAATTTAAATTCTTTAGCAAAGATTATTTCAAAAATATTTTACAAATTGATTGATTGATTGATTGAAAATAACAAAATTATTACTTCAGAGTCCTAAAATAAAATAAATAATATAAGAGAATTCGATTGAAAATTAACAGATTAATATTTAAAATATTTAAGGTAATAAAAAATTATTACTTTTAAATTTACTTTGCCCAAGAAAGTGAATAAAAATTTAAATCATCATTATGATCGTATTTTTATAACAGGTACTAATGGTTGCGTTGGAAGCCATTTATATTCAATATTATCTGATGATTTGCCGGTATTTAAATTACTAAGAAACAAAAATAATAAATATCTTATTAAAAATAAAGAAAGAATGAACAGATCTTGTCTTATTCATTTTTCTTCTAAAACTCCAACAAATAGTACGAGTAAACAATTTGATACAAATCAATCCCATTTAAAAAGTATTGTTAATCAACTAAGTCATTTCAATAATTCAATAGATGTTATTTTTGCATCATCTATGGCTGTTTATAATTACGAGTTATGTGGCAAAGAAGTAAGAGAAGATTCTCCAAAAACTACGACTAATTTGTACGGCGTATCTAAGTATAAATGTGAATTAATGCTTAAAGATTTTCAGAATAAATGCCAAATTGAAAATTTTATTAGTTTGCGACTTCCTGGCATCCTTTCTCCAAATGGAAAACCAATTCATAATTTCCTCTTAAAGGCTCTTGATGGAATTAAGAAAAATCAAGATATTAATTTATATAAACCTTCAGCTTCTTTTAATAATGTTTTAACTTCAAAGAATATTGCACAATTCATAAGGAAACTTTTAAAAAAAGGATCCTTTAAAAATTCAATCCTGAACCTTGCATCATCGCCACCATGTCAATTAGAAGAATTAATTGAATACGCATTAAAATTATATGACTCGAAGTCAATTATTTATTGGCAAGAAAAAGATCTTGGTTTTTCTATAAATATTGATCTTGCATTAAATGCTGGATACTCGCCATCTAATCCGTTTGAAGCAATAAATGAATTTAAAGAATTTAATAAATCTATTTAAATAAAACCTGTTTTACTAATTTTTATTTTTAAATTATTTTTTAAATTTACTAATTTTAAATTTCAAAAAATTACTAGAAATTTTACAATTATTTATGGACTAATTATTTAGCTATATTAATTGAAATTTATATTACTAATAAATCATATATAGAATAACCTTAAACAAACTCTAAACACGCAGTTAATAAATTCATGAATAATGATGATGTCCAAGCCCTTTACGGATATAAAGCTCCATTAGAAGAGAGGATATTCAAATATATTTTAAAAATTTTACTTTTCTTTTTAAGAATAAATGGTAGGAATAAAATTTCTAATTGGATATTAGAGGAAGTAAATCCTTTTATTTTAGTTAAAAGTAAAATTGACAATTCTATCAAATTCAAATGGATAACTGGACATAATAGACTTCTATGGAGAGCAAAAACTTTCGATACAGAAGAAAGTTTGATGATTAAATGGTTGAGTAAATTTAGAAGAGATGATATTTTTTTGGATATTGGTGCAAATTGTGGAATTTATACTTTAGCGGCGGCCTGCAAGTGCGATAATATAAGCGCTGTAGAACTAGATCCCATTAATATTGGAATACTTAAAGAAAATTTAGTTTTAAATAATTTTGAAGAGAAAGTTTTAATTATCCCCTTTGCTGCAGGTGATTCTAATAAAAAAGAATTGATTTACTTTAGATCTTGTTCAAAAAGTGATGCTTTTCAGACAATTGGGAAACCTAGTCCTTTAGGAACGAGGCTTTACGATGGAAAGCATAAAACAACGCAATTATTATTCTCTTTGGACTACATATATAAAGAATTTAAACTAAAGTTGCCAAATAAAATTAAAATTGATGTAGATGGCAATGAAAAATTGGTTTTCAAAGGTGCTGAGGAAATTATATTAAATGCAGAAGAGATTTATTATGAAGATTCTGGTTTCGAGGAATCAAAAAAAGTATTAAATAAGCTTTTATACAATGGATTTAAGATCCTAAAAGATGAAAAACCAGATAAAACTTTAAGGGGGAGAAACCTTCTTTTAAAAAATTCAAATATATAAATTTTTAAGTACTAAAAAATCAATTTTAGATCTCTTTAATTTTTATCTTAGAAAATAATCAAAATATAAAGATTAAGACAGTTTTTGCCACTAAGGAATTAACAAAATTAAGTCTAATTGAGCTTACTTAACAAATGGATAGCCATAATATGCAACTCCAAAAAATTTTAATCCCAAAATATTATATATATTATATTTTTAGTTATAAATTTATAGTTTAAGTCTTGTGAAAAAGCCAAGTGCGTTTATCATGCGAAAATTTAAAAAATAAATTTAAATTAATTTTAAAAACTTCTTAAAAAATTTGAATTAATGTAAAATTAAAATAAAAATTTTAGATGGTTATAAATTGCCCTATTTGTAATTCTAATAATTTATTTGAATTAAGAAACTATAAAAAAAATCATTTATCTAAATGCTTAAATTGTTCTTTAGTTTTTTCTAATAAAAAACCAACAAAAGAAGAGATTATCGATGTTTATTCAAATTATAATTATGAAAACCACCCCCCTACTGAGATTACAAAATTCAAGATTAGAGAAATAACAAAACACCTTTTTTTTCTTAATAAACCAAATAATGTATTAGATGTCGGATGCGGACAGGCCTTATTTTTGGATGAATTTAAAAAATTGGGTTGTACTACTTTTGCTACTGAATTTGATAACAGACTTTCTGACATAGCGAGAAAAAAAGGTCATTTAGTAGTTGAATCAGGATTATATCCAAAATTTAAAAATAAAGAAAAAATGGATATGATTATATTCACAGAAGTAATAGAACATATTACCGAGCAAAGAAATTGCCTGCCGCATTTTCACAATATTTTATCTGATGAGGGAATTATTTATATAACTACACCAAATTTTTCTTCACTAGAAAGAAAACTCTTTAAAGAGAAATGGGAATTTATTTGTTATCCAGAACATTTATGTTATTTTACTGTGAAAACTTTAGATAGTTGCATGAATAGATTTGGATTTAAAAAGATCTATAGCTATACAGAAAATATTAGTATTGCTGCAGTTTTAGAATATCTAAATAACAGCAAAAATAGCATTGGGAATGATAAACAAAATTTTTATCAAAAAGTTGCTTTTGAAAGCAAGCTATTAACCTTCATAAAATCTCAAGTTAACTTTTTGCTCAGACATACAAATTTGGGGATGAGAATCTTTTCGGCATATAAAAAAATATAAATACTGAGTGTGTTCAATAAGTAAAAATATTAAAGATAATTTATTAATTCCTGATGTGTATTTTCCGTATAAATATCCTCTATAATTTTGTGATGAGATTTTTTTTAAATTTTTACCAGAATTTATCAGTTTTACTTTTAAATAAGCGACCTAAAATCACATAAAAGTTATAAAATTAAAATCTTAATCCAATTAATCTACAGTTCTTTCGCAAGAGTCATATCTAAAGAAACTCCTAGTCAAAAAAAATTATTTTTAATTTGCATTCTTTCTCTTTAGAAGCCACATCCAACATGCCTTTTAAAATAACTAAGGGATCCCCTTAGTAAACCCCTATGAAGGATACTACAACTTATAAAACTTTTGGTGCATTTCAAGATGGAGAGTCCATTAATCAAACTCTGTAAAGTACTATAGGAGTTAAGGCAGTTACTTAAGAAATCTCCAGATTGATTGATATAACTGTTATCTCGCGATAAGGGGCCATAGCTCAGCTGGTAGAGCACCTGCATGGCATGCAGGGGGCCAGCGGTTCGAGTCCGCTTGGCTCCATTCTAAATGCGAAATTTATTTTCTATTTATTGACTATATTTTTATAATAAAAGTTAGTTTTTTCTGGCTACGAATTCATCTATACAGTTATGCAATCTTTGAAACATTTCAGATGTCATCCCATGATGCAGCGGTAACAATACACCTCTCTCCATAATCGAATCCGAATTAGGATAACCTTCTTTTCTTATTCTTTTTTTAATCCCTTTGCACATAGGTTGCCTTAGAACATTACCAGTGAATACAACTCTTGTCTGAATCGATCTTTCTTCGAGATAAATTTGAAATTCTTTGCGATTGAAGTTAGCTTCTTTTTTAATAAGAATTGGGAAAGCCAACCAAGCAGTATTACATCCTGGAAATTCTATAGGGTTGCTAAAGAGATTTTTATATTTATTGAAGAAATTACATTGAAGATTAAAATTTTTTTGTCTAGTTTTAATATTGTTTCCTAATTTTTTAAGTTGAGCTAGACCAAAAGCAGCGCCTATTTCGCTCCCTTCTAAATTGTATCCAACTTTTTCAAATACAAACTTGGCATCATAATCTAAACCATCAAGATTTACATTAAAGCGATTCTCGATTGACTCGCTTTTCTCATCAAACAATGAGGAACTTCTGCCCCATGATCTAAGTAATTTGGCATTTTCTATTGCTTTTATATTATTTAGAGTCAATGCTCCACCATTCCCAGCGCAATTAATAATATGAGATCCGTAAAAACTTGTTATTGACATATCAGTATAAAATCCAGTCGATTTATTATCTTTAAAAGTTGCTCCTAAAGTATCAGCAGAATCTTCAATAACTAAAAGATTATATTTGTTTGCTATTTCTCTGATCTTTGGCCAGTTACATAAGTTTCCCATCAAATTAGGAGCTAATATTGCGACTGTTTTCTTTGTAATCATTTCCTCTATTTGAGAAGTATCGATACAATAAGTTAAGGGTTCAATATCAACAAATACGGGTATTAAGTTATTTTTTGCTAAACATCCAATGGTAGTTGAGAATGTGAGAGCTGGAGTGATAACTTCTCCACCAGCGGGCAAATCTAATGCCTCAATACCAATATATAGAGCTGATGATCCTGAATTAACAAATAAGCAACTTTTTTTATTAAATAAACTAGCAATTTTGGATTCAAATTTCCTTGAATATTTTCCCATCTGAGTTGACTCACCAAGACATTTGACCACAGCGTCAATTTCTTCTTGGCCGTAAACAGTCTTTGCATAAGAAATTTGCTGCATAATTTCGTAACTTTTCTAACAAAATCCTAACAAAACATATTCCTTTTTTCTTTCATTATTTTTTTAGCTGCAAACTCTGCGACCACTAATAAAAATATTTATGAATCTTGGTTATAGGTAAATTTGGGATCTGCATGGCTTGTATGGATCATGAATTAAAATCAACTTGGCTCCATTTGATTATCTAATTCATAGCTAAAGTTTTCAATCTTAAATTAAAAGAGCAAATACTAAATAGTTATTACTTGATTGACTTTCATAGTGTTTGCATTTGATTTTTTCTAAAAAATTAGCTAGGATTTAAAAATTAAATAATCTTATGGTTTTTCCCGAAATTTTTTATAAATCTTGATAAGTCTTTAAGATCTATATTATTCCAGAAGTTTATTTTTGAAATTACTAACTCTTTGAACTTTTTTAAGAGTTTCTTGAAGATTATTTTTTAAAGGTTTTTTATTATTTTTAGAAATTTCTAATTTAAAGGAATTTTTATTAAGTTTTATTTTATAGTTACAGTTTTCAGAGTCTTTTAATAAAGGAAAATCGCCTCTTTGATGGGAACCTCTACTTTCCTGTCTTTGTAAAGCCGAAATCATTGTAGCCTGGGCTGAAAAAACAGATGCTTCTAAATCAAATATTTGTACTAGGTCTTCTTGATTTTTACAACTAATACGAACATCAACATTTTTTATCATATTTTTTATTTCATTTACTTTATTAAGACCCGATTTTAATAGCCCTTCATTTTTGACAACACCACAATTTTCCCACATAATATTCCTTAATCTATCTTGTAAAGGCTTTACTAGCTGATTTCCTTTTTTAGAAAAACTGTTTATTTTTTCATGTGCATCTTTAATTGAGCAATCTGATCTCATCTGGATTTTTAACTTTTTTGAATACTTTACAGCAGCTAAACCAGCTCTTTGGCCAAAAACTAAAAGCTCTGCCAAAGAATTTCCACCGAGACGATTTGCACCATGAAGACCTCCAGCAACTTCCCCTGCTGCGAATAAACCTCTAATTGATGTGCAATGATCATTTGGCTGAACAAAGATCCCGCCCATCGAATAATGAGCTGTTGGGGCTACCTCCATTGGCTCTTTTGAAATATCAAGCTTTTGAATTTCCAAAAATTGTTTATAGATACTAGGAATTTTTTCTAGGATAAATTCTTTACTTTTATGACTAATATCTAAATAAACTCCTCCTTTAAAGGTTCCTCTTCCTTCAGCTATCTCTTGATAATTTGCCATTGCTACTCGATCTCTGGTTGAAAGTTCCATACGATCACTGTCATAATTAACCATAAATCTTTCCCCTTTATTATTTAAAAGTATTCCTCCCTCCCCTCTAACAGCTTCAGTTACAAGTGTTCCTGCAAATTCATCAGGGTAAAGCATCCCTGAAGGATGAAATTGAACCATTTCCATATCTATTAATTCACACCCTGCCTTTAGACTTAAATAATATCCATCACCTGTATTTTCTCTTTTCCTTGAAGAACTTCTCCTCCATATTTTTGTATGTCCTCCTGTACAAAGTATTACTGCATCAGCTAAATGCGCTGTTCTTTCTCCAGTAGAAGTATCAAATGACATTGCACCAAAGCAAACTTTATCATTTACTAAGATTTCAGTAACATATTGACTATCATGTATTGGGATTTTTAAAGATTCAGCTTTATTAAGCAAAGTTTTTAATATTGTTAAACCTGTATAATCTCCTGCATAACAAGTTCTTCTATATGTGTGAGCACCAAAAAATCTTTGATCTAAACATCCATTTTTTAATTTCTCCAAATTTGCTCCCCATTTATCAATCTCAGTAACTAGCTTTGGTGACTCTTTAGCCATTATCTCAATTTGATATTCATCTCCAATGCCATAACCCTCTAAATAAGTATCAGCAAAATGATGTTCCCAAGAATCATCATTATCTACATTCCCAAATGCCGCGTTAATTCCACCTGCAGCTAAAACAGTGTGAGCATCCTTTTTATTTCTTTTTCCTAAAACTGAAACTTGTAGACCTGCCATCTTGACTGCTATTGCTGCCCTTAAACCTGCCCCACCGCATCCAATTATAAGAACATTTGAGATTTGAGTATTATGAGAATTTATCACTTAAGTAAATTTATTAAATCAAAATTTATTTATTCACTGGATTAAGTGCGAATAGACCTAATAAATTAAAGTTGAATAATTGCATATACTTTTTAAATGATTTTATCTCAGAATATGTTATGGATTCACGAGATAAAACTAAAATATTGATATTGGATTTGCCAAGATTTTTGAATTCTTCTGGAGAACATATTAAGTTTACCTCCTTATTAATTTTTTTATCTTTTAATGATTTCGCAAGAATTTCAACTTTTATATTATCTACATCGTTAGCTAGAACAAGATTTATAACCTCTCCAGATTGATTGTTTATGTACTCTTTAAGAAACAAAAAACTATTAGATTTATTTGAATTTAAATTATTATCAAATACTTCAACAAAGTTAAGTGACAAAAATTCCGAAATATTATCCAAGTCAAAAATTAAATCTGCCTTTTTCTCTTTATAAAAGGCAAAAAGTGTTGAGAAGATAAGTCCTAAGGAAAGAAATATAAATGATATTTTTGCTTTAGAAGGTGAAACAGGAATGCTTTTTAAAGTAGGTTTAGTAATTATTTCCCAGGGGTCTTTAGTTTTAGCCTTTTCTAATTCCATTGCCCTTAATTGATTTTCCAATCTAACTAAAGTAGTTTCGTCTCTTCCGGCATTTCTTACAAGTTCCTTATATTTTAACAAAACCCCTTTTGGTCTAATCGAAGATTCTAATCTGGATTCTGCTTCTAATTTAGAGGCATTCAGATAATTAATTTTTCTTTTTTTCAATACCTCAATCAAATTTTTTCTTTGTTTTAAAGAAATTTTTATTAATGGATCTTCTTCACGGTATTTAGATCTAAGCTCAGCTAAATAACTTTCAAGTTTCTCCAACTTTTCTTGCACACCTTCTTCATCCAAATTTGGATTTGAAATATCAAGACCAATAAATTGGAGTATCTGTGGATCATTTATTTCGTTGACTTTCTTTAGCTGAGCGTTAATCTTTCTAATGTCGTTAGATGCCGCTGCTCTAATACTTTCAATATTAATATTAGTTTTCAAAAAAGTAGGATCTGATTGATTTATATTTCTTGGTTGAAAACGATTAAATTGAAAATTTTGATCCAGAGGAACTAAACTCAATTTATTTTCAAATGTTTCGCTTAGAAATATTTCTTGATCAATAGCAAATTCTTGGGCCTTTTTCAAAGAATTGGCACTTTTAATTTTATAAAGTGATATTTGGTTTTTTAAATACTTAATGCTTAATTCTTGACTCCTTTTTAACCTTCTTCCAGAATAAGCTTGATATGAATTACTTATTTTTTCTAATACAGGAATAATTTTTTCTTTATTTTCATCTTTAAAGTAAACAGCTATTACGTTAGTATTCCTCTCTTTAGTAATATTTAAGTTTTTTTTCCATTTTGAAAATTCATCAGTATTAAGAACATCCCTTTTATCGGAGGTAGCAAACTTATAAATAGGCATTAAAACTGAAGGGCTATTAAGAATAGATACTTCGGTTTTTATAGGTACTTGTCCTACATCAAGCCCAGCAATTTTTGGTAAAGAGGAACCTAAAGAGAGAAGGGATGATCCACTGCTTTTTTCCTCTTCAATAACGATCCTAAATTGCCCTTCCCACACTTTCTTTATACTTGATGCATACAAAAAACCTAAAAAGAAAGAAAGTACAGGCAGTAAACAAATTATTTTTTTATTTCTAATAAAGAATTTAATTAAATTTCTTATATCGTATTCATTTCTATCTGCAATATCTTCAATATTCATATTATTTAAATTCGGATCTATCATGTATTATTTTTTTTAAGACTTCATTAATACCATAACTATAGAATAGTTGTAATAAGTAGGGAGAAATTTAATCTAAAAAAAGACTAAAAATATAAAAAAAAGTAGATTTACTTTTTAAATACCTGTATAAAAACACCTTAATTATAACCTATATTAAAAAATTTTTTATTGCCAAATAAAGATTATATTTTTCTCCAAACAGCTAAAAGTTTACCTTGAAAAACAACATCTTCTAAATTAAGTTCAATAGGCTCGTAGGCTGCATTTGCTGCCTCAAGATAAATTTTATTATTTCTTTTAAAAAAATATTTTAAGGTTGTTCCTAAACCGGGAACCATTGCGCTAATAATAGTTCCATTACGCAGAGAAAAAGAGTCTTTAATAGGCTCCATCAAAACCATATCTCCATGAGCGATGCAAGCATCAATCATAGAATCTCCATTCACAGTAAGTGCAAAAACATCCTTCTTTTTTAATACCTCTGAAATATCTAAATTCTCTTGAACATCAGAATAAGTTTCGATAAGTCCTCCCGCTGCGACTGAACCCATAATTGGGACTCCTTCCATAATTTCATCAACTATTTGCATTGTTCTTGCTTTACCTTCTTGCCAAGAGATATATCCCTTTTCTTGCAAATGCTTTAATCGACTTTGAATTGGAGCAGGAGATCTAAGTCCCATAGCTTTCATCATCTGCCTAATGGATGGGCTATGTTGAAAGTTTTTCATATAATCTTTTATCCATTTATAAAGCTCATTTTGCGCCTGTGTAAGATTATCCTCTGAAGAAGTTTCCATAAAACAAATGTACTCTAATACATTTGTACCCTTCTTTAAATTAGATTGCAAGTATTCCTTAATTTAGAAGGCAAGATAAAAGTGCCTGTTGAGCATGCAATCTATTTTCAGCTTGTTCAAAAATTCTATTTTTTTTACTTTCAAATACTTCATCAGTTATCTCTTTAGATCTATATGCAGGAAGGCAATGTAGAACGATTGCGTCTTTATTAGCTTTGCTTACAAGATCACTATCGATGGTGAATCCATTAAAATTTTTATCTTTCTCTTCTTTTTGATTTTCTTCACCCATAGATGACCAAACATCTGAATAAAGAACATTTGCTCCTATAACAGCAGTATTAGGATCATGACAAATTTTCAATAGATCCTTATTTTTATATATTTCATATGCTTTTTTAATCACCAATGGGTTAGGTTCATAACCTTTAGGGCATGCAATTCTAACTTCTACCCCTAACAAAGCGCCACATAAAATAAGAGAATTTGCAACATTATTACCATCACCTATAAATGTCAAAACTACATCTTCAAAATTAAGAAATTCCTCATGAATTGTTAAAAAGTCAGCCAATGCCTGGCATGGATGTTCTAAGTCTGTCAGAGCATTAATAACTGGCTTCGTAGACCACTTTGCATATTCTTGCAAATTTGAATGGTCAAAAGTCCTAATTGCAATAACATCACAATATCTACTCAGAACTCTTGCAGTATCTTTTATTGGCTCTCCTCTTCCTATTTGTGATGTAGTTGGATTGAGATCAATAGTTGTTCCACCAAGTCTTGACATAGCAACTTGAAAACTAACTCTTGTGCGTGTTGATGACTTATCAAAAATTAAACCCAAAACTTTATTATTAAGATCAATATTTATTTTTTTATTTTTAAAATTTTTTGCAAGCTCAAAAAGATGAAATACCTCCGAACTAGATAAATCCAAGCTTGATAAAAAATTCTTATTAGCAAGCTTATTTGGTTTGAGCATTAATAATTGTAGTTTGATTTAGATTCTACTATGCAGGCATTTTAGACTCTGCAAGTAGATTTTTTAAATCCTCACCTTCTATAACCTCTTCTTTAAGAATTTTTTGAGAAATTGATTCAAGTAGAGGAAGGTTATTCCTTAAAATATTTAGTGCAGTTTCATGAGCATCATCAACTAGATCTCTGACTTCTTTATCTATTGCTTGAGCTGTAGCGTCACTAACAGATCTTCTTGGATTATTCCCATTACCTAGAAATTGTCCGCCACCTTGTTTGTCATAAGCTAAGGGGCCTAGGATATCACTCATGCCAAATGTACCTACCATTTGTTCTGCTATATCCGTAGCTCTTTGTAAATCGTTAGAAGCACCTGTAGTGATTTTCCCGAAAACTACCTCTTCAGCAGAACGTCCTCCTAGGAGGGTTGCTATCTGCCCTTTTAATTCTTCTTTAGAGTTAAGAAATCTTTCCTCAGTGGGCAATTGAAGTGTATATCCTAGTGCACTCATACCTCTTGGCACTATTGAAATCTTTGCAACTTTTGAACCTCCGGGCATAAGATGACCAACTATTGCATGACCAACTTCATGATAAGCAACGACTTTCTTTTCATCATCTTGTAAAACACGACTTTTCTTCTCCAAGCCAGCCACTACTCTCTCTATCGCTTCACTTAAGTCTTGTTGCTCTACACTTTTTCTTTTGGCTCTAGCTGCAAGTAAAGCAGCTTCATTTACCATGTTAGCCAAATCAGCACCTGCGAATCCACTAGTAGCTTGGGCAATTGAATCTAAATCAATTGAATCTGAGAGTTTAACCTTTTTTGTGTAGATTTCTAATATCGTTTTTCTACCGGATAGATCTGGTCTATCGACTAAAACCTGTCTATCAAATCTTCCTGGTCGAAGGAGAGCTGCGTCAAGCACCTCGGGCTGGTTTGTAGCAGCAAGAACTATTACTGGCTTATCAGCAGAGGCAAATCCATCCATTTCTGTAAGTAGCTGATTTAAAGTTTGCTCTCTCTCATCATTACCACCAACTACTCCCATTGATCCTGAACGACTTTTACCAATAGCATCTAGTTCATCAATAAAAATTATGCAAGGGGCTTTTTTCTTAGCCTGTTCAAATAAATCCCTTACTCTTGCTGCACCTGCACCTACAAAAAGCTCAACAAATTCAGAACCTGAAATAATGAAGAAAGGAACCTCTGCTTCACCAGCAACAGCTTTTGAGAGAAGGGTTTTTCCTGTTCCTGGAGGCCCTACAAGGAGTACTCCCTTAGGTATTCGGGCACCTATATCAGTATATCTCTCTGGTTTTTTTAGAAAATCAACTATTTCTGTTAATTCATCCTTAGCTTCATCAACTCCAGCAACGTCAGCGAATGTTACTTTTGATTCATCATCAGGCACATAAACTTTAGCTTTACTTTTAGTGAAGCTAAGAGCTCCTTGTGCACCTCCGCCTCCCATACTTCTTCTGGCAAAGAACTGTAAAACTAATATAAAAATCAGAGGAGGAACAACCCAGCTTAAGATGGTTGAGAAGAAATTAGGTTTCTTTGGAGGAGCAGCAGCGAATTCGACACCTTTACTTTCTAACCTTTGTGGGAGGTCCATATCAAAAATAGGTGTGGTTGCCAAAACAGAAGGTGCGCCTTCTTCAGCTCCATTCAACTCATATCTTATTTGTTCTTGAGTGATGTAGGCACGCTTTACTTCACCATCATTAACTTGATCTATAAATAAAGAGTAAGGAACTCTAGGAATTTGCATATTTTGATTCGGGAAAAGGCTGCTAAATAAAAGTAGTGCTCCAACTCCTATTAAAATTATATTTACAATTCCAAATCTTCTACTAGGTTGATTATCGTCTTGTCTTATTGGCATAGTTGTTACCCTTTATTAATTCATTATAAACTAAACGATGAGTTTCCGTACCTGTATTATTTTTTTTGGGTAAGAACCGTACGGTACTTTGACCCATTGAAAAGCCTATAAAAATTTATTTTTAAATGAACTCTTAACGCATATATCGTTCCCAATCAAACTAAATTGAGAATCATTTAATTTAATAATTTCATGCATTTCTTCAAATTCAAAATCACCAAAGGGATTCATACATTTTTCTCCACCTAAAATTTTTGGAGCAATAAAAGTAATTAATTCCTGAATACAGTTAGATTTAATAGCGGCGGTAGCTAATCTAGGGCCACATTCCCAAAGAACTTTATTACAACCTCTTTTTGCAAGTATTTTTGAAATTAACTCTGGATTATCTGATGATACCTTCTCAACCTCTACACATTTCGGAATCCTTGAGAGGTAGCTTTCATTTGCTGTAGAAGAATCATATATAACTAATGTTTTTGCCTTACTACAATCCCAAAGATAAGATTTTGAAGGGAGATCTAAACTTTTTGTAAAAACAACTCGCAAAGGCTCAGGATTTTTGAAACCTCTAGTAGTCAAAAGTGGGTTATCTTTTCTTAATGTGTTTCCCCCAATTATTATTGCATCAAATTCTGCTCTAAAAGAGTGGACTAATATCCTTGATTTTTCATTAGTAATCCATTTACTTTTTCCATTTTTTAAAGCTATTCTTCCATCAATACTCATTGCCCATTTAAGAACACCAAATGCCTTTTTTGTAATATTCCTATGAATGAAAGCCTTATTTAAATCTAAGGATTCTTTTTTACATAATCCTAAGTAGACTTCTATTCCAGCTTCTTTTAGCAGTTTAATACCTTTACCAGAGACTCTTTTATCAGGATCTTCAATAGATATAAATACCTTTTTTATCCCAGAAGATATTACTTTCTCTACACATGGAGGTGTTTTACCATGATGGCAACAAGGTTCAAGATTGACATACATAGTTCCACCTTTAGCATCCTTTTTTAAATTATTAAAGGCCATTGCCTCTGCATGAGGCATGCCTGCCTTAAAATGAAACCCTTCTGAAATGAGGCTTCCATTCTTATCAAGTATCACTGCCCCCACCCGGGGGTTAGGACTAGTTGTATTATTGCCTAATGAAGCCAAAAAAATTGCTCTTTTCATCCATTTTGTATGGCTTATATTTTTTTCAGACATCTCCAAAAATCAAATTTAGTTTATTGATCTCCACTCTTTGACAACGAAAGGAGGCACAGGCAACTCAGAAAAAACTCCTGACAAAGATAATCTTAATGGTCTATTTTTATCTAAATTTTGTATCAATTCATCAAGATCAAATTCTGCAGCAGCTTGTCTTCCATCATTTGCTAATTCCACATTAAGTAATGTTTTATCATCTAAAAGCCACATTTTTCTTCCTGATTCAACCCTTAAGTCAGTGGGGTGATCAATTCTGAGATTTCCTGGATATCCTATTACTCTCAAGATTAATTTATCTTCAAAAAGAGGTGATTTGTAAGCTACTAATTGCCAAGTTTCAAAGTCTAAGTCCCTTAAAAACTCACTACTAGCATTTATTAATTCCCCATTTATTTCTGTTTCTGCAACTTCTGCAGATACTTTTAATGGGTTAAAAATAAAAGATAACAGTAACAATAAAGGTAATATTCCTTTTAAAAAATTTTTTTTATTTGATTTTGTAATTTTCTTCATTTTCAGAATCCATCAGAGCATCTAGAGTTACAGCTGTTCTTACAATAGCTTGATATCTTTTGATTATTTTACGATTTTTTTCTATAACTCGAGATAAATTCAAAGTGTCTTTTTCAGAATAGCTAGATGTTAAATCGGTAGAATCTTCCTCAATAAACTCAAATTCACTATCTTTATTAATTAGAGTTAACAATAAATCATGTAATCTCTTTCTCCTTTCAGACAATTAATTTACTATGATAACTCGAATAATAATAAGATAATTTAATAAAACATTCAAACGATTTAGTTCTATTTCATTAAATATTGATGACTGAAGTTAATAGAAAAATTCATGTAATTGGGATTAATTCATACATATTTGAAGACTTACCTTCCAAATTACAAGATCTATTTTTAAATACAGTTAATGTTGCAGTTCCAAATTCATATTTTGAAGAAATTAAATCATGGAGTGAAAATAGTTTATTAAAAAAGAAATCATTTTTTTCGAGCAAAAGTAATAACGAACTTGTTAACTGGCTTAGATCTCAAAAAACTGATGTTATTTTAATTTCAAGAGGAGATCCACTTTGGTTTGGAATTGGGAGAATATTACTAGAAAATTTTTCAAAAGATGAATTAAATTTCTACCCTTCAAATACTTGCATTCAATTAGCATTTAGTAAGTTAAAGATCCCCTGGCAAGATACTGTTAATGTAAGTATTCACGGCAGAGATCCTACTAAGTTAGTTGAGGCTCTTAAAGCAAGACCTTCAAGTTTGGCTATTATTACAGACTCAAATAATAAGAGTTTAGAAATAATCAAAGAAAACTTATCAGAATTAAATCTGATTGACTTTTATGATTTTTGGCTCTGTGAAGAAATAGGCTTCGACAAGGAAAATATAAGAAAATTAAATCTTAAAGAATCATTACCATCTGATATATCGAGTTTGAACATTGTTGTTCTTACAAAAACAAAGAAAAATTACTCAAATGATAATCTCCCTCTTTTCGGAATCAGTGACCATATTTTTAAGACTTTTGATGATAGACCAAACTTATTAACTAAAAGGGAGGTTCGTATTCAAATCTTAGCTGATCTAGAGCTCCCAAAAAATGGCGTAATATGGGATATAGGAGCAGGTTGTGGGTCAATTGGATTAGAGGCATTAAAATTAAGACCTAACTTAGATTTGTTTTGTATCGATAAAAGGTTTGGCTCAAAAGCATTAATACTAGAAAACTCAGAAAGGCTTGGCGTTAAACCAAAATTTATTTGTGAAGAAGACATAAATAATATTTTGAATACAAAAAATTTAAGTCCTTTTGAAAAACCTAATAGATTAGTAATTGGAGGCTGTGATAAAAAAACTAAACTTCAAATTATTAATAAACTGGCTGAGGCTATGCGTACAGGAGATATTATCGTTATCCCAATAATTGACTTTCAAACTATTAAAGAATTGAAAGAGGAATTAGAAGATAAAAATTTCAAAACAAATTTAAATTTAATTCAGACCTATAAAAGCTTAAGTATCTCTGATGGAATGAGATTGGAACCGAATAATCCTGTTTTTTTACTAAAAGGAAAAAAATAAATTTAAATAATTTGTTATCTATCAGGTTTAGCTACATGAGGCAACCCCCAACCTAATTTATTTCTTAAAACTTGGAAAAATTCATGATCTTCAAGTCTAATAAACTTTACTGAGTGTTTACTTTTTCTTATTAATACTCTATCTTCAGGCCAAACATAACAACCAGCATTTCCGTCAACAACCATTACCAATCTTTCAGGAGTTGCGGGGAAAACAGTTACAGGCTCTGAATCATTAAAAACCAATGCCCTAGAGGCTAATGAATGTGGAGCAATTGGGGTTAATTGAACAACTGGGCAATCAGGTGTAATAACTGGACCTCCAGCACTTAATGAATATGCAGTAGAACCAGTTGGGGTAGATAAAATTACTCCATCAGCTGAGATATCCACAGGAGCATGTCGCCCTATAGAAATCTCAAAATGACACATACTTGTCAGAGGTTCTCGATGAAGAGCCATCTCATTAAGGCAGAGAGACTCCCATCTCCTCTGATCATTCCTCATTACACTTACTATGAAGCAAGTTCTTTCTTCAATATCCCAATTTCCAGCAATGATTTTATCTATTGCTTCATTAAGATTTGATAAATAAGCTTCCGCAAGAAAACCTAAATGTCCAGTATTTATTGTAAGGATTGGGATTTTAGCAGGTGCTGTTTGCCTTGCCGCAGAAAGCACCGTTCCATCTCCACCAAGAACAACTGCAAATTCCATTGACGAGTCAAATCCCTCGGGAACGCAGTTCGTATATCCCAAAGGACGAACATGTTGATCAGGATTAGCGAATCCAACCATTCCACCAGAGCTACTAACCCTTACAACTTCATAATTGGATTTTACTAATTTCTTCTCAACAGAACTTGCAGTTTGAACAGCAAGTTCTTTCCCATCATTAACGATTAGCCCTGCTTTACGTATCAATCAAAAAAGTAAAACTATAGATATATTAAACTAATTTGCTAGACAATCCTAATTTTAAATTTCAACTTTATTTAGAACTGTTCTAAAAATCTGAGATCATTTGTATAAAATTTTCTGATGTCGTCAATCTGATGTCTTACCATACAAAATCTTTCAACTCCTAATCCAGCGGCGAATCCGGTCCATTTTTCAGAATCTATTCCTAATTTTTCTAAGACTTTTGGATCTACCATTCCGCATCCCATTACTTCTAACCATTTACCTTTCCATTGAACATCTACTTCTGCCGAAGGTTCAGTAAATGGGAAATAACTAGCCCTAAATCTTACAGGAATATCTCCAAAAAAGGTCTTTAAAAATGTAAGAACTGTTCCTCTTAAATGACTAAAGTTGATATCTTGATCTATACATAAAACCTCAACCTGATTAAAAACTGGGGAATGAGTAGCATCTACAGCATCCCTCCTATAAACTCTTCCTGGGGCAATAATTCTTACTGGAGGTGGATTTTTCTCTAAGTACCTTATCTGAACAGGAGAAGTATGGGTCCTCAAAAGTCGATTTTCATCTAAGTAGAAAGTATCCTGCATGTCTCTTGCAGGATGATTTTTAGGTATATTCAGAGACTCAAAATTATAAAAATCAGTTTCTATTTCAGGTCCACTTTCAACTGAGTACCCTAAACCACAAAAAATATCAATTATTTCATCTTGAGTTGAAATTAAAGGATGTTTATTTCCAGGGGGGGTTCCAATTGAAGGTATAGTTACATCAATTTTTTCTGTTTTAATCTTTTTATCTAAGGCTTCACTATTAAGTTGATTTTTTCTTTCCGTTATTAACTCTTGCAAATTTATCTTTATTAAATTTGCCTTCTGGCCAACAACTGGTCTATCAGTAGCAGATAATTGACCCATCGTTTTTAAAATTATTGACAAGTCACCTTTTTTTCCAAGCAGGGAAACTCTTAATTGATCTAGTTCTTCATGAGTATTAGCATTATCTATATTATTTTTTGCTGTTAGAGAAAGATTATTTAGTTTTTCCTCAATTTGACTTAATGATTCAATCTGACTCACTGATATAGTAAAAATAAGTATTGCTTTATATTACTTAAATATCGTCCATAAATAAAATTTATTGATTAATGAAACCGTTAAATATATTAATTAGCAATGATGATGGTATTTTTGCAGCGGGAATAAGAGCTTTAGCAAAATCAGCACAAAAAAGAGGACATAAGGTAAAAGTAGTATGCCCCGACCAAGAAAGATCAGCTACTGGCCATGGTCTTACTTTACAGTCTCCATTAAGAGTTGAAAGAGCGGACGAATTATTTGAGGAAGGAATTGAAGCTTGGGGATGTTCGGGCACGCCTGCTGATTGCGTCAAATTAGCACTATCTGAACTGTTGGATAATAAACCCGATCTAATTCTATCAGGAATAAATCACGGACCCAATTTAGGGACCGATATTTTTTGTTCAGGAACTGTTGCGGCAGCCATGGAAGGCACTTTAGAAAATGTTCCTTCTATGGCGATAAGTGTAGCTAGTTTTAAATGGAAGAATTTTGAATTTGCTGGAGAAATTGCAATGAATATTGCCGAACAAGCCATTGAGGATAGTTGGCCTGCTTCACTTCTATTAAATTTAAATATCCCCCCTTGCGATAAAAACAAAATAAGAGAATTATCATGGACAAGATTATCGGTGAGAAAATATAAAAATCAATTTTCCAAAAGAGAAGATCCGAGGGGTGATGATTATTATTGGTTAGCAGGCGAGGTGGTTTTAGATCTTAAATCAAAAGGTTATGGACCTAAGAATTGGCCTAGTGATGTATCTCAAATACAGGATAATAAAATATCTCTTACACCTGTAGAACCAGATTTATTTTGGAGGGGCAATTTAGAAGACTTACCTAAAATTAATAATTCATTTGTAAATCCTTCTTAAAAGCCACAAAGAAAAGCAAAGTCCAAAAAAATGAGCTGCAATGACTTGTGTGTTACTCAGAACTGATAATATTTCAAGTCCAGTAATTGGGATATCTGATGTCGCAGTTATCAATTGTCCAGTCGTCTGAGAGGATGCTTGTATAAATAGGGCGCCCATAAGAGCTTGATATCCAATTAATCCAAACAAAATACCTAATAAATCAACTATTAAACCTCTTTTTATTAATTTACTAGTTTGTCCTCTTGAGGGTCTTGCATTGCTTGCGATTGCTCTTCCCGTTTTAACAATTAACCAACCTTGCCAAAGACTAAAAAGTAGTAAGATCAAGGATATTGTTGTAAGTGATAAACCAGGAGCTAAGCCGAGCTGACCTTCGCTATTATTTACAACATTTGAAAAAAGTAAAACAGCTGCAACGACAACACCTAAAATGGACTGAAACCAAAAGCGTATCCATCCAATGCGGCGCATTCCAAATGAAAGGGACTGAAAATCAATTTTGTCAGACATTCATTTGATTGAATAAACTACAGTCTATTCAAATTTGCCATCAAAATCATAAAATTGCACGTAATCTTTTGATCTCTTTAATATCGCCATCTGAAGTTAAGAATCCTACTTCAATAGCTATTGGAAGTTTTGATGGTCTACATGCTGGACACAGAAAATTAATTAAAAGTGTAGTTGAAGAAAATCAATATGTTCCAACAATTGCGAGCTTCTGGCCTCACCCCAGAGAAGTTCTTTACAAAGAGACACGTCTTAGACTTGATCTCCCTCATGAAAAACTACCTATTCTTGAAGAACTTGGGATTGAACAATTAGTTCTGATTCCTTTTGATAAGGAACTATCTCAATTAAGTGCGGAAAGATTCGTAAGAGATATTTTGATAAATCAGTTACAAGCAAAAAACATTTCCGTGGGTGCTAATTTTAAATTTGGTTTCAGAAGAAGTGGAGACATTAATACTATAAAAAATACGATTAAGAATATGGATATTAAACTAAAAATCACTCCGATTTTAGAAGACAAAGAAGGTAGGATCAGTAGCAGCAGAATAAGAGATTTATTAGAGAAAAGTGATCTGAAAAATGCTTTCAAAATTCTTAAAAGGCCTTATAGTTTTAATGGAAAGGTTGTTAAAGGTAAAGGGATTGGGAAAAGTATAGGATGGCCTACCGCAAATCTTGAAATAGATGGCAGAAAATTTTTACCTGGAGAAGGAGTATACGCATCTTGGACTACTATAGAAAATTCCAACCAAAAAATTGAATCTGTTATGAATCTTGGCTCTCAACCAACAATAAATCCTCTATTACCTTCTGCAGTTGAAGTTCATTTAATAAATAAAGATATCGATCTGTATGGTTTAAATCTATCTGTAGAACCAGTTGAAAAGCTTAGATCTCAAATCCAATTCAACAATATAGATCAACTTTCTAATCAAATTAATAAAGATAAAGATAATGCCCTAAGAATTTTTAAAAACTACAAAAAATAACTCACAAATGCTGAATTCAAACACCACAAACACTGAAGATTTAAGAATTTATCAAATTATTGATGCTAATCTAGACAGAGCTAGAGAAGGACTAAGAGTACTAGAGGATTGGGCCAGATTTGGGATAAGCAAAAAAAAGTACGTTGAAAGGATTAAAAATTTTAGACAAATTTTAGGGAAAAATCATTTAGAGATTTATAAACAATCTAGAAATCATATTGAAGACAAATGCAAAGGATTGACTCATCAAGAGCAAATCAACAGAAAAACCTCTGAGCAAATTATAAGTTCTAATTCTGGAAGAGTTCAAGAAGCCTTAAGAGTCATAGAAGAATTCTCAAGGCCACATAATCATGAGCTTTCAAAAATCGCTTCGGAAATTAGATATGAAATTTATGCTATTGAGATAGACTTATTAAGTTTGAGCAAGTTAAAGAAATCGGAAAAAATTTTAAAAGAAAATGACTTATATGTAATCACTGATCAAAAAGATAATTTATTACAAATAATTGAGGAGATTTTAATTGGGGGAGTAAGGATCATTCAACATAGATTTAAAAAAGGAACTGATAAAGATCATCTTAAAGAAGCTATTCAGATTAAAAATCTATGTAATAGATATAATTCTTTGTTCATCATCAACGACAGACTTGATATTGCTCTAGCATCTAATGCAGATGGAATTCATCTTGGACAAGATGATTTAGACTTAAAAAGCGCGAGAAAATTATTAGGATATTCAAAAATTATTGGTATAAGCGCAAATAATGAAATTGATATTTCTAATGCTCATAAAGATGGTTGTGATTACATAGGAATAGGACCGGTATTTGAAACTGCAACAAAAAAAGACAAAAAACCTATAGGTATTGAAAAGATTAAAACGTTAACCAGAGATTTAGATATTCCTTGGTTTGCTATCGGAGGAATCAAGTCAAATAATATTTCATATTTAAAAAGCAATGGGATTAAAAAAGTTGCCTTAGTTTCGCAACTCATGAATTCTGAAGATCCTAAAGAAGAAGCTATTATGATTCTAAAAGAGTTATCTCATGAAAATTAAAGTAAATGGAGAAGAAAAAAAAATAGAACTTGATCAAGAAAATGCTTTACTATCTAAAGCTCTAAATTTAATGGGATATAAACCCAACACAATTGTCGTAGAATTAAATAATTTAATAATTAATTCAATAAAATGGGAAACAGTGAAACTTAAAGATGGGGATAATTTAGAAATCGTTTCAATAGTTGGCGGCGGTTAATAGATAAAATTTTTGAAATATTAAAATCTTCATAATTTTTTAAGTTTAAGCTTGAAACAATAACCATATTTTTCCTGTTTTCGTTTTATATTTTTATTACTCAATTAGACCAATGAAAGAAAAAATTGATAATAACTCGAGGTCCTTGAAATGGGAGCAAAATGGGGAGTTGGCACACAAAGATCTCTCTGAGTTAATTGAAAGATTAAAAAATGTAGAAAGTGAACATACCTCCTCTGAGCTGTCTAGATTAGGTACAAAATCAAACATTAAAGATTAAATTTGTTACTTAGATCTTGTATTTATAAAAATTTATACCAAATTAAAGTTACTGAATATAAAAAAATAAATGCCAAAAAGATTTCCCGAGTGGGTAAACACAGAAGTCGTAATAAAAGCAATTAAAATGAGAGAAGAAGGCATACTTTCAAAACAACTTAATTTATGGATAGAAAACCTATTAGAAATAGAAAAAAAGTAATTATTTAGGAAATACTTTTAATAATTCTCAGAGCCGCCATTGCTGCTCCGTAACCATTATCTATATTCATGACTGCGATACCTGGAGAACAACTTGACAACATACTATTTAAAGCAGTAACCCCATCTTTACTAACGCCATAGCCTACTGAGACAGGTACTGCAATTATGGGTTGTGCCAACAATCCTCCCACAACCGTTGCCAAAGCTCCTTCCATTCCAGCGCAAACTATTAATACATTATATTTATTAATTTCTTCTAACTGACTCATTAATCGATGAAGTCCAGCTACTCCAACATCAATAAAAGATTGACAATTCACTCCATAAACTTCAAGAGCTAATTTTGTTTCAAGTGTTACGGCCAAATCACTTGATCCTCCTGAAATTATGGCAACTTTTTTTTTTGTATTTATTTTATTCAGATTTTTCCCAATTATTAGGCAATTTGCTTCTTCATAGAATCGTGCATCATCATACAAATCTAAAAGACCAGTAGCTTTTTCACAATTGATCCTAGTAATAAAAACAACCTCATTTTTACTTAATACAATTTCAGATAATCTCTTTAATTGGTCGATACTCTTATCTTGTCCCCAAATTGCTTCAATGAGTCCAAGTCTTTCCCTTCTTTGAAAATCAAACCTGATATCTAAATTCATACTTGTTTGTCTAACTCTCCCTCATAAATTAATTCAAAAGGATTTTCAGTTATATTTAATGCAGTCTTAACATCATTTTCAAATTTTTCTTGCATGATATTTACTTCTGACATAGGTATACTTTTCCATAGTTTTTTACTTTTCCAATTTACCAATATTAAAGCCTCTTCTTTTTCTTTATCCCAAAATAATTGTCTTCCCAAAAAACCATCTTGAGAAGATAACCATGGCTCCCATATTTCTTTTTCAGCATTCAACCATGCTACTTTTAAATCGGCAGGAACTTTAAGTCTTAATTCCTCTATAACCATTTCACCTTGATAATTATCCATAGTAAGAGCTTTTGAGATAGAAAAATCAGTTTGAAAAATCAAGATAAACAAGCTAATGAATAAAAAACAAAATCGTTGAAATTTTCTATTTAAATTAAAATCAAATTTCATTTTTCTCTAGTAATACTACAGAATGACAACTTATACCCTCTTCTCTCCCTTCCGGACCTATTTTTTCATTTGTAGTTGCTTTAATCCCAATTAAATTTTCATCAATATTTAAGATCTGAGAAATGTTTTTTTTCATTTGTTTTACATGTGGCATGATTTTTGGCCTTTCAGCGATAAGAATACTATCAATATTATTAATTTCCCAACCATTTTGCCTTATCAAGTCAATTACTTTTGATAACAAAAACAAACTATCAGCATTTTTCCATTTTTCCTCATTAGGAGGGAAATACTTACCAATATCTCCAAGGGATAATGCTCCCAATAAGGCATCCATTATTGAGTGGCATAGAACATCAGCATCACTATGTCCATACAATCCTAAATTTTCAGGATGATGCAATTTTACACCTCCAATAATTAAATTTCTGTCCTTTACAAGTCTGTGAATATCATATCCATTACCGATACGAAAATTTGGAGATGATTTTTTCATAATGTTATTTTTTCAATTCTGAAATTTTGCAAATAGAAGGGCAATCTTAGATAAATTTTATGCAGTTTAAAAGTGTTTAATTTTTTATAAACACTCTAAAGGTAAAAAGCTCCTATATTTTAAATTTTATTTAAGAGAACTAATCATTAAAGCCCTCAATCAATTCCTTTGTAAAATATATTCCTTGGAAAGGGGCCGTTATTTCTTTGATTACCTCTGCAGTTTTACTAAACACACTAGAAGTAACAGTTATTAAATCTCCTTCTTTTATATATGGGTTTCTACTAGAGCCTCTCGGAGCATTAGCAGAATAAGCTATTTTTTTCTTAAAAATCGTCCCATCATTATTATATCTAATTAATACTACTTTCCCTGATAGTGGTTTTATTGGACCAGTAATATCAAGAGCATCAGATAAGGTACCCTCTAAGGGAAGCATGAATTGACCAGGGTTGTTAACCCTCCCAAATACATTCACCTTAACAAAACGGGGTGACAAACCTGATATGACAGATTTAGGGACTTGAGCTTTGTTTGAATTATTAAGAGAAGGTATATAAATATGATCTCCATCAAAAAGTCTTATGTCGTTTGGGTTATAAGCATCATCCAATAACGCATCCAAATTAACTAATGCTGTTTTTTTTCCTCCACCTTTATCAACTGGTATATTTCTAATTATCTGAATTCTTTTCAAATCACTTGAAGATGTAATACCACCTGCTTTTCTTATGACATCTGAAATTTTAGTTAAGTTTCCATCTTTAACTTTTTCTAAATAGTTAATAAAAGGATTATTTCTATCTTTTATTCTTCCTTCATTTAGCAATTGATTTTGGCCTGAAGAGGTCTCATTCCGAATTGGAACTATTGGTAAAATCTCTCCTGAAGATTGCAATAATTCTTTTTTATTTAAAGTATTTGAAGTGAGATTTTTTTGAAAATCTTGAATTGAGGATGATTGGTAGGGGCGAAATTTATATATACCTGGATACCTTATCTCTCCAGCAATAGTGACATTAATACTTCTAAAAATAGCAATTTTGATATTTATTTTTGGTGAAATAAGATATTCAGCATATTTTTTTTCTAAAAGCTTTTCTAATTCTGAAGTAGTTAACCCACTTACATTAGTTTCTCTTAATCTCGGTAAGTAAACTTCCCCCTCTTCATTAACAGAATAAAAGTCGCTCAACTCTTCCGCAGGAAAAAATTCAATAAATAAATTATCACCTTTATCAATTATGTAATCCTGTAATTCTTTTTTAGAATTCAAATAATTTGGATTAATTTTTGTATTTACTGCACTAGTTTGGTTCAGATTTTCTGATTTAACTAATTCTACAGTTGATAAAGGACATAAAAAGATAATAAAAAATATAAAGTTCGAAAATTTTTTTAATGAAAAAAACAAATCTCTAATCGTTCAATATAACTATACTAATATATGTTGAAAATAATTAATATCAAGGTTATAAATTCATTTAAAAATCGAATTAAAAAATTAATCTACTCACCATCATTATTTAAATCATTATTACTAAATTGACCATTATCTAAAAGATCTTTTCTTCTAGCATAAGTTCTTTTTAACCTTTGCTCTTCTCTCCATAGTTCTATATCCTTATGATTTCCACTAATAAGAACATCAGGTACTTTCATATTTTTAAAAACTTGTGGCCTAGTGTAGTGTGGGTACTCTAATAAGGGTGAATTATGACTCTCATTGATCAAAGAATCTGGATCTCCAAGTGTGCCGGGCAATAATCTAGTCAACCCGTTAATTATTGATATAGCAGGAATTTCTCCTCCAGAAAGTACATAATCTCCTATTGATATCTCCTCATCGGCTAAGCATCTTACTCTTTCATCAAAACCTTCATATTGACCACAAATAATTATTATTTGATTCAAACGTGACCATCGCAGAAGATCCTTTTGCTTTAAAACTTTACCCTGTGGGGTCATCATTAAAGTTTTACTTTTAGGAAATTTATTAATTGATTCATGCGCTTCAAAAATAGGGCCAGGTTTTAAGACCATTCCTGCTCCACCTCCATAAGGCTTATCATCTACCTGCCTATAAGAACCTTCTCCAAAATCTCTTAAATCATGTAAATTCACATCAATTAAATTCTTATCTAGAGCTCTCGTAATAACACCTAAATTATTTATTATTTCAAAAGCTTTAGGGCACAATGTAATTACATCAAATTTAAAACTACTCATTTAATAATCTTCCTCATAACCAAATTCAATTAACCTTGATTCTTTTTTTCTCCAATTTGGAACAACTTTCACAAACAACTCTAGGTGAACTGAACCATCAATTAATTTTGAGATATTTGATCTTGCTGACTGACCAATCATTTTTAACATTGAACCTTTTTTCCCAATAAGAATACCTTTTTGAGTAGATCTTTCAACAATAATAGTAGCCAAAATAGCTGTAAAAACTTTGCCATTTTTTCTTTTCATGTCCTCTCTCTTTTCTATCTTTACTGCAACACTATGAGGTACTTCTTCTCTTGTATTTTTTAAAACCTGTTCTCTTACTAAATCAGATAATAAGTTATCTAATGGTTGGTCGCAAATCGTCTCTTCGCCATAAAGTTTTGGTCCCTCTGGAAGAAAATCAAGTGCCCTATCAACTAGTTCAGTACATCCTTCTCCTTGAAAAGCACTTACAATATGAATGTTTCTATTACTTCCAAAAAATCTTCTATATTGATCTAATCGTAAATTCCTAAATTCTTTTTTAACCAAATCCCATTTATTTAATGCAACTATAAATTCAGTTTTATTTTCGTTTAAAAAGTTCAAAATATATTCATCACCTCTACCAGGTTCTTCACTTGAATCAATTACAAAAATTACCATATCAACTCCTTTAATTGAAGATTTTGCATTTTTTACTAAAATTTCTCCAAGTCGATGATGAGGTTTATGAACACCTGGGGTATCGACAAAAATTATTTGCCCATTTTCTGTAGTAAGTATTCCTTTTAATTTATTTCTAGTAGTTTGCGCTATTGGAGAAGTAATTGTTATTTTTTCTCCAATCAATTTATTTATTAAAGTAGATTTACCGACATTTGGCCTTCCTAGTAAAGTTACGAACCCAGATCTATAATTGGCCAAAGACTTTTCATGCATCAATAATAAAATTCTGATCAAAAATGGAAAAAAAAACAATAAATTTTAAAGAAGCTTCGTTCACGCAAGCAATAAACATATCCGCACAATGGTGCAAAGAGTGGGATGAAGATTTACTCAGCGAAGAGGTTCTAGCAGATAGAATCGCGGAGCTTACTAAAACAAGAAATGGGCTCAGAGGATTTTTTGCATATGCTTTATCAGATAAAGATTGTTTATTGTTAGATAAACTTCCTTTTTCATTAATTTATAAGCTGAATGAAGGTGGTGATGCTGTAACAGAAATAGTAGTAAAAAATTTAATAATGAGTTCCGCTCAAATTATTATTCATCGTAGAGATAATAATCAGGAATATGAGATAACATCGGAAAACATTTCAGAAAGATGTAAGGCAATTTTGAGACTGCTAGAAACCAAGTCAGTTACAAAGTCTGTCAATAAAGTTCTTAGAGAATTAGATAATATGGGAAATAGTTTTGATAATTTAGTTAAATATGACTCAAAACAAAAGGAATTTATAAAAAAACAAATTCTTGATATCGCCCAATAAAAAAAAGCGTAGAAACAAATCTACGCTTTAAGTTAGTTATTTACGTAATGTGTTTAGTCTCTTCTTCCACCGCCTTGAAGTGCGATCATTAATCTCAATATAAAAACGAAAAGATTTATATAAGTTAGGTACATACCTAAAGCCCCTGCAAGGTATTGATCATCGTTATATCTTCTGGGCATTGTGTAGAAGTCTACAAAGGACATTGCAACAAACAAGACTGTTCCAAATCCTGCGATTATCAATTCAAGTCCTGAACCTCCAAAAACTCCTGGAGCAAAGAATCCTCCAATTAATTGGACAAACATCGCTATGAGCAGTCCAATTAACCCAAGACCAACTACTCCACTTAGTGCTTGACCAACACTATCACTCATTCTTTGACCAGTGTACGAGGCAATAACGAAAGTTATACCTGTAGCTAAGGCAGCTGTTCCAACCGAACCAATACCAATTGTTCCTATTGCTAAAGCCACTATTCCACTTAAGGTGAATCCAGTTAACAAACTAAAGCCTGTTAATAAAGGCAAAGCCTTCGCATTATTTGCATTATTTGCAGCGCTTGTGGCTATAAAAAACAATATTAATTCTGCAATTAATGCAACTATTGAAAGAGGCTGGAAAAGTCCAGGATTTGTTGCTATGAGTGAGACACCTGCTAAAACACCTAAAGAAGTTAGAACCATACCTCCACCTACGTAAGGCAAAGCTTTTTGAACAACATTAGGTCCAACAATTGAACTAGTTTGTGCTTCACGAATAGCTTGATTGAAATTACTACTTGCTGGCATTTTTAAAATTAAATATGACTTTATTCTACTTGATTTTTAAAATTTCAGGGTACGGATCACCATAGTTATGAATTTATTGATAAGCCTCAATAATTTTCTGAACTAAAGGATGACGAACAACATCTTGAACTGTTAAATAACAAAATTTTATACCTTCAGTTTCAGAGAAAATCCTTGATGCCTCTATCAGACCGCTTTCCTGATCTTTTTTTAAATCAATTTGAGTAATATCTCCATTAACAACCATTTTAGATCTATCGCCTAATCTGGTCAAAAACATTCTCATTTGAGAGCAAGTAGTATTTTGCGCTTCATCCAAGATAATCAAAGAATTATCTAAGGTTCTGCCTCTCATAAATGCTAAAGGAGCAACTTCAATAATTCCCTTGTCGATTAACGAATTTGTTCTATCAAACCCAAAAATACTATTTAAAGAATCAAACAGTGGTCTTAAATATGGATCTACTTTTTGTTGCAAATCACCAGGTAGAAATCCCAAACTTTCCCCAGCTTCTACAGCTGGTCTGGTTAGAATAATTTTTTCAATTTTTTTCTCATTCAATAGTCTCGCTGCGCAAACAGTTGCTAAAAATGTCTTCCCAGTCCCAGCGGGACCAATTGCGAACGTAAGATCAAAATTTTCAATTGATTCAACATATTCTTTTTGACTTATAGTTCTTGGTCTTAAATATTTTCCTTCTTTGGAACGCGCAAGAACCTTTTTCCCAAGTTCAGCATGTGAAGATGATTCTCCTATATTAAGAGAACTTAAAGCCGCTTTAAGATCTACCTCTGGGACTTCTAACCCTTGTTCCCAAATTGGTCTTGTTAATTCTACTAATGCTGAGGCTCTTTCGATTTTAGAAATAACACCGTTCATCTCAAGTTGTAAGCCTCTTATAGTTAAAGAAACTCCTGTTAATGACTCAAACTTTTTTAAGAAAGAATTACCTGGGCCAGATAATGCTGTAGCAGCATCAGAGCTTGGCAAATCTATTGTGAAGTGACCAGTTTTGGAAACTTCTTTCATTTAGTAATTTTATTGGAATAAAAAAAAATCAAACTTCTAGCTTTCAGCTTCATTACTATCGCTTACAGATTTAGTATTATCACTTTGTTTATCATCTGTTTTAGCTTTAGCTAATTTTTCCTTCTCTAACTTTGCCTTACCAATGGCTATTGAAGGTCTCTCTACTTTTTCTAAAAGTCCGCCTTTTTCTAATAAAGTCCTAACAACATTAGTTGGCTGAGCTCCTTGCGTAAGTCTTATTCTTAAAGATTCCGTATCTAGCCTAGTTTCTTTAGTTCTTGGGTTATAAAAACCTAGTTCTTGCAAAGGTCTACCATCTCTTCTGGAAGTACTATTGCACGCAACAATCCTGAAACTTGCCTCTTTTTTCTTACCAAAGCGCTTCAGGCGCAATTTAATCATCTTAAATTAATGTGTTTTTAATAATAATATCATTTAAAGGTAAAAATTCAGAAACTATAAATCAGCAAATCCTTTTTTCTTTTTATTATTTTTTTGTTTTTTAAAGGGTTTATTATTACCCATTCCTCCCATTCCTGGCATTCCTCCCATTCCTGGCATTCCTCCCATTCCTCCCATCCCTGGCATTCCTCCCATCCCTGGCATTCCTCCATTGGACATTTGTTTCATGAAACCTCTCATTCTTTGAAAATCCGCTAATACTTTATCCACATCTTTTGCTTCATAACCACTACCTTGAGCAATTCTTTGTCTTCTTGAGGGCTGAGCAGCAAGAACCTCAGGTTTTTGTTTCTCCTCAAGGGTCATTGAAGAAATCATAGATTCTATCTTCTTAAGTTGATCTTCGCCATCTTTTATCATCCCATCATCGATTTTATTCATTCCGGGAATCAACTTAATCAATCCCCCAAGTGATCCCATCCTTTTAATTAATCTCATTTGCTTAACAAAATCATTAAAATCAAATGTCGCTTCTTGAAGTTTCTTCTGCATCGCTTCTGCATCAGCAAGTTCAACTTCTTTTTGAGCTTTTTCAACAAGTGTCAATACATCACCCATTCCTAAAATTCTGCTAGCCATTCTCTCTGGATGAAATGGTTGCAGTGCCTCTATCTTTTCTCCTACACCGATAAATTTAATTGGTTTACCACTTATTTTTCTTATTGATAAAGCAGCTCCGCCTCTTGAGTCTCCATCCAACTTAGTTAATATCGCTCCTGAAATTCCTACTTTTTCATGAAATGACTTTGTTAAGTCTGCAGCCTCTTGCCCAATCATTGAATCAACAACAAGCAAAACTTCATCAGGATTAGAAACTTCCTTGATCCGGACCATTTCGCTCATCATTGAATCATCAATTTGTAATCTTCCCGCAGTGTCAATAATGATTGAATTAAAATTATTTTCAGTCGCGTAATTCAACGCGTCCTTTGTTATGTCTTCTGGTTTGCTATTTTTACCATCAGCTGAAAAAACTTCTAAGTCATATTGACTTCCTAATGTTTTAAGTTGCTCTACAGCTGCTGGTCGATAAGTATCCGCAGCCACTAAAAGAACTTTTTTATCTTTTTCCTTCAGAAAAAGGCCTAATTTTCCTGTTGCAGTAGTTTTTCCAGCTCCCTGAAGTCCAGCCATTAGGATCACAGAAGGACTAGTTTCATTTTCATTTAGTGGAGAATTTTCATTCCCCATAATATTAATCAATTCTTTATTTACAACTTCTATAAACTTTTGACCTGGGTTTACACCTCTAACCACCTCTTCTCCTATAGCTTTATCTTTAACATCCGAAATAAATTCTTTTACTACAGATAAACTAACATCCGCATCGAGAAGAGCTCTTTTCACCTCCTTCAAGGCATCATTAATATTATTTTCACTAATTTTTGCTTCGCCTCTTAAACCTTTTACCGCGTCTTCAAAGCGTGATGAGAGTTCATCAAACATTATTAAAAAGTAATTTTAATTATTATAAAGGATCTCCAAATTTATATTCACAAGCCACTTACAAAATCAACCAATTTCCATGATTTATTAGAAAAACCTAAAATATATTTAACTTTCAGCGGAGTCAATGATGTTTCACTAACAAATTCTCCGGAATTCTTTATTATTTTCTCTAAGTAATCTAATTCAACTAAAACAACTATCCTAGACGAAGTTTGAGATTCCAAATCTATTTTCAGCATTTGGGAATTAATTTCTTTATAGATTCCTTTCTCTATATCATTTTTTCGTTCTTGGATGGTTCTATCAATCAAGCCACTATTAACAATTTGGGAAAGATTAATTTCACCCTTTCCAGATAAATAATTACTTTTAATTAATAACCATTGATTAATTAAACTACTTACATCATCTAATGAAGGAGAGGCTTTAGTAAGTTCTTTAACTTTGAAGGAATTAATTTCAGTAGTTTTTAAAGAGATAGACTTTAATTTATTTGAAGGATTTTTTTTTACTTCTTGAATAATAGTGTTATCGTTTAACTTTTGATTTTTATCTGAAGCTATTAAAGGTTTATCTGCTATAGCTTCATCTTGTAAAGAGTTTTTAAAATTATTTCTTAAAAATCCAATGCCAATACCAAATGCAAATAATAATAAAAACGCATATAAATAAATTAATAAAGGTGACCTAGCAATAATTTGTTGATCATTCAAAAATTCCCCAAAACCAAACTTTAGTTCAGCAATTTTTTCAATTAAATACTTATAAAAATCTAATGTTTTATTCTTAAAGATTTCCTCATTAAATTTGTTTTCTTGGATATCGAGTTTTTCGAATTCTTGTTTTATGCCGCCTGGCAAAGGTAATCTCCCTTCATCAAAATTACTTAATGCGCTATCAAAATCTTTAGTAATTTTTGTGGTGTATTCTTCATTGATTTGTTGATTCTGAAAATTTTGTTTAAATGTAATTTTATTTGATTTCTTTTCTAATCTTTCAATAAATTCTTGAATTTCCCTATCTTCAAACCAAGTATTTAAATCTACGTCTTTTGATTCAATATCTCTATAACCAACTAAAACATCATTCTCTAACCAGTTTTTACAATAAATACATATTGCTTCTAGCTTATCTCCTGGATAGTTATTGAGCCAATCTCGCAAATTATCATCAGAACTACTTAAGAACCTCGCTGAGGCTTGATCAACATCTGCCAGAAGCAAGTCTAAACAACCCATAAGAGGCATTGAATCAAGTCCTGATAAATTTAGTTTCTTTAGAATTCTTCTCGCTTCGAATAATTTTTCAGGCTTGCTTCTCGAAAACCCTAGTGCTGTCAAAGATATAAAAGCCAAAAATCCAGCCTCTAATGACCCTCTCTTTTGTAATTCAAGAAACAACTCTATCTGTTCTTCTAATGTCAAATATGACTTTATTTGTTGAAAAAAAGCTTCAAATTCTTGTTGATTTAGGTAATCTCCATATTCAGATTTATTGTTACCTTCCAAACCCCCTCTTTTAATTATTAAATTTTCCAACATACTTAAACCTTTTTTATGAGATTCTTGATCATTTAAATCCCTACTAAGTAAGTCTAGGATCCTGTAAGGGAGTAGAGAAACCAAGTCTTCTTCAAGATCTTTCCTAATTTCAACAAGCTTTCCCATTCTTTGCAGAAGTTGTATACCCTCTTGTAGATAGTCTGCAGCGTTTGAATATGATCTAAGCTGTTGTTCCTGAATTGCTGAGTCTCTTGCTGTTAATGCAGCCAATAAAGTTAGATCGGCTTCTCTACTACTTCCTAAGGCTGGAGTTTGTGGAGGCTGCAAAGCTTTTCTTGCAATTTTAAAAGCTTCTTTTGGGGAGCCTGATTCCCAAAGAAGTATTAAGCCTGCTACTTCTCTATTTGAGGAAAATTCCAATCCAGTTAGCTCATTTAATAATAAATTCTCGTATTCTCTCCTACTTTCTGGATCAGTAAGCAAATCAGCGGTAAGACGAAGCAACTCTGATCTTTGGGTTAAAACTTCAAAAGTAAAGCCTTCATTAGGAGTCTTATCCAACCGCAATTGAAAAGCTCTTAATATTTCCTCTGATGTTGCAGAGGGGCTTACGCCAATTAAACGAAAATGGTCTAAGGGAAGTTCCAAACAAATATCCTAGTGAAAATTCTTAGACAAATTTTATCAAGTTAAAAATTTTTTTCATAAGGTCTTACAGAGTTATTAAAAAAAATCATGAAAATTGACCTTCACAGCTTAGAATGTTAACAAATCAAAACTTCATTAAGGTATTTTTTTGGAAACACACGTAGAGAGAATTTCAAATCTTCAAGATGTAAAAAAAGCCGAATTAGATCGAGAAACCGGATTATTTCTCTATGAAGATATGATACTTGGCCGCAGATTCGAAGATAAGTGTGCAGAAATGTACTACAGAGGGAAAATGTTTGGTTTCGTTCATCTATATAACGGCCAAGAAGCCATTAGTACTGGAGTAATTGGTGCCATGAAAAAGAAACACGATTGGTTTTGTAGTACCTACCGTGATCATGTCCATGCACTTAGTGCAGGTGTTCCCTCTTTTGAAGTAATGAGCGAGCTTTTCGGTAAATCTACAGGTTGTAGTAAAGGCAGAGGGGGGTCCATGCACTTATTTTCAAGAGAGCATCACTTATTGGGAGGATATGCATTTATTGGTGAAGGCATTCCAGTTGCTTTAGGAGCAGCTTTTTCAAGTAAATACAAAAAGGAAGTTGCTGGTAATAATAAAAGTGACTCAGTAACTGCAGCTTTTTTCGGAGATGGGACTTGCAATAATGGGCAATTTTTTGAATGTTTAAATATGGCCCAATTATGGAAATTGCCAATAATTTTTGTTGTTGAGAATAATAAATGGGCAATTGGCATGGCTCATGATAGGGCAACCAGCAATCCTGAAATCTGGAGAAAAGCCTCTGCTTTCGGGATGCATGGAGAGGAAGTTGACGGAATGGATGTATTGGCGGTTAGAGGGGCTGCGCAAAGGGCAATTGAGCGGGCTAGAGCAGGAGAGGGGCCCACTCTTTTAGAATGTTTGACTTACAGATACAGGGGACATTCACTTGCAGATCCTGATGAATTAAGGTCTGAAAAAGAGAAGGAATTTTGGGGGAAAAGAGATCCCATTAAGAAATTAGCTCAAGAAATTATTGATGGAAAATTCGCAACGGAAGAAGAATTAAAGAGTATTGAAAAGAAAATTGATACAGAGATAACTGATGCTGTTAAAAATGCTTTAGAAGCACCTGAACCACCATCTCAAGAGCTAACTAAATATATTTGGGCTGAAGATTAGTCAAATTCCACTGGGTAATTTTCTGGTTAAATTTCTTAATTTTCTTAATGCCTTTAATTCAACTTGTCTTACCCTCTCCCTAGAAACTTCAAGTAATCTTCCTATTTCAGCAAGTGTATGCCTCTCATTGCTATCTAGGCCAAATCTCAATTTAAGTACATGTTGTTCTTGCTCGCTTAGATGACTTAACCACTTACCAAGTTGCTCTTGATGCATTTTCTGTTCAACTTGATCTAAAGGCTCTTCATTATTACTATCTGCAATTAAATCACCTAGAAAGCTCCTGCCATCATCACCATTAACAGGAGCATCCAAACTACTTGTTGATAAAGCTTGTCTTAAAACAGAATCTAATTCTTCCACATCAATATCCAAAGCTTCTGCAATCTCAATTCTGCTTGGCATAGCACCAAGTTTATGCGCTAAATCTCTACTAACTTTTCTAATAGATGCCAATCTTTCGCTTAAGTGAACTGGTAAACGGATAGTTCTTGATTGGCAAGCAATTGCTCTTGTCATACTTTGTCGAATCCACCAAAAAGCATAAGTAGAAAACTTATATCCTCTTGTAGGATCAAATTTTTCAACAGCCCTCTCCAAACCGAGAGAACCTTCTTGGACCAAGTCAAGCAATTCTAGTCCTTTGCCTTGGTATTTTTTTGCCACACTAACAACTAATCTTAAATTAGCTTTCATCATTCTCTCTTTGGCTCTTCTTCCAATTTTTATAATTCTTTTTTGCTGAGTTGTAAATTCTTTATTTTTTTCAGTTATTTGACCATCTTCTGTAAGTATCATCATTTTTTGAACTTGATTGCCCAATTCAATTTCTTCAGCAGGTGTTAACAAAGGAACTCTGCCAATATTTTGCAGGTACCAACTAATAGGATCGTTACCTCTCCTTTTAGGTGGTTCTGCTTGTGCTGGTATTGATGAAACCATTGAAATTGACCTACAATTAAGGTATTAAGACTCTCCTATACTTTTCAGTAAATCGCCAAATATTTAATATCTGCTTCAGATTTCAGGTCATAATTGTACATATATGTGTTTAAAGCTAGAAATAACTCTCTTAAATTGTTTCTTTCAAGATATTTGTCTCATTTTCCTATTTCTCATTAACTTAGATAATTCATCACCAATATCATGAGCATTTGAGCCTGTTTTACACTTTGAAGCAGCAAATGAATGTAGAAGTACGTATTTAGTAAAAAAATCAGTTGTTAAATTTTTACAAAGGGTCAAATCAATCGCAGAACTGCCAGCTATAAATCCGGATAAAAGATCACCTAATCCTGCTCTAGCAGTCTGAGAATCAGTCCCATAAAGTTGCCATGCTTTTTTATCATCAGCAACTATGCTGTTAGCTCCTTTTAACAAAACACTTATATTAAATTCTTTGGCCGCTTTAAAAGCTAGTCCAACATTAGTCTTACTTTCTATATGAGGGAATAACCTTGAAAATTCCTTAATATGAGGTGTAATCCATGTTTGAAATTTTCTCTCTAAAAAGAATTTTGATCCTAATTTTGATTCAGAGATTCTATTAAGTGCATCTGCATCTAAGATCAATAATCCTTTAAAACCTATTAGGTAATCTTTTGATTTTTGCCAATCATCATTATCAATTCCTATTCCTGGGCCTACAGCTAATGAATCATATAAACTTAGATCAATATTTTTTAATGCACTGAATAAAGATGAATTACCATTTTGATTAGTTTGCATAGTTCCTTTTAAAACTATTTCTGGAGCGACTTTCCAAATAGATTCAGCTACTAATTCAGGCAGGACCGCAGAGATAAAACCTGCTCCACTAGATATTGCCCCTCTTAATGATAAGTATGCAGCCCCAGGATATTTTTCACTTCCAGCAATTAATAATGTTCGTCCTCTTTGATATTTATTGGAATTTTTTGGTAAAGAAGGTAAATCAATTTTTTTTAAATCTTTGTAAGTAACCTTAAAAATCTTTTTATCAACTTTGGACAGTTTACTAGTAGTCATCCCAACATCTATGTGGTGCAATTCTCCAATAAAAGGCAAAGCAGAATCTTGGGTCAACCCAATCTTATAAAGACCAATTGCCAAGGTATAATCTGCCTTTACTGCGTTATCTAAAAAAGGCTCTCCTTTATCAGGACATAATCCTGTTGGAATATCAATACTTATTACCTTTCCATATTTTTTATGAAATTTTTGATTAAACAGTTTAATTAATTTATCATCAACTTTTCTTGTTTGATTATTACCAAAAACTGCATCAATCCAAAGCTCTTTCCCATTTACATCAGGAGGCTCTACTAATTTTGTGACACCAATAGATGTAAGATAATTAAGGTGGTTATTTGTTAATGTTTTTTTTATCGGGAATGGACACCATACCTGAACATAAAAACCTCTCAAAAAAAGTTCTCTAGCTATTACCGCACCATCCCCGCCATTATGCCCAGGACCAATAAAAACAGTTATTCCATGCTTGAGAAGAGGTTTCTTTTTTAAGAGCCATCTACTAATTTGGATACCAGCTTTTTCCATCAATGCTTCTTGTGGCATTCCATCAGAAAACATTTCTTTCTCTAATATCAACATTTGCTTTGAATCAACAATTAAATGTTCAGAGTCAATTGTTGGCCATACAATTTCATTCATAATGAGTATAAAGCAATTGAAGTACTGTTCAAAAATTTAAACTTCCATGTTAAAGACACAAAAGGATAAAAAATTGAAGAACTTTTTTTCTTCTAATAATAAAACTAAAAATAAGAAAAATATTATTGTAGGTCTTTCTGGTGGCGTAGATAGTTCCCTTTCAGCTGCTCTTCTTGTAGAAAGTGGCTGGAATGTTGAGGGACTAACTCTTTGGCTAATGAAAGGACAAGGCTCCTGTTGTTCTGAAGGATTAGTAGATGCTGCTGGCCTTTGTGAAGATTTAGGGATTCAGCATAAAATAATAGACTCGAGAGAAATTTTTGAAAGAGAGGTAATTAAAAAAACTACTGAAAGCTATAAGAAAGGATTCACTCCCCTTCCATGTTCGATGTGCAATAAGAATGTGAAATTTGAAGAGATGCTTAATTACGCAATGAAGAAAAAAGACTTTACTTATATTGCAACAGGACATTACGCAAGGATTAAAAAAACATCTTCTACTAAAATCATTAATTACGAGAACTATAAATTTAAGGACTTCCTACTCCTCAGAGGTGCTGACGAAAACAAAGACCAAAGTTATTTTCTTTATTCTCTTTCTCAAGAAGTACTAAGCAGATTAGAATTTCCTCTTGGTGAAATGAAAAAAGAAGAAACAAGAAGGGAAGCCCTCAGATTAGGCCTTAGAACTGCTCAAAAACCAGAAAGTCAAGATTTATGTTTAGTTGAGCATTATGGATCAATGCAGATATTTATCGACAAACACATAGAACCCAAAGAAGGAAAAATTGTGCATGTAAATGGGAAAGTCCTTGGGACTCACAATGGAATTCAGCACTTTACGGTAGGTCAGAGAAAAGGGTTGGGCATTGCTTGGCCTGAACCATTATATGTAAAAAGTTTAGACAGGGTAAAAAACATAGTTTATGTAGCAGATAAAAGTGATTTATTTAATAAAGAAGCAATAATTAGTAAGGTTAACTGGGTTTCAATCGAAGAACCTGAGCAAGAGATAGAAGTAGAAGCACAAATCAGATATAGAAGTAATCCAGTAAAGGGTACATTAGTACCTTTGAAAAATTTAGATAATACAATTACAACATTTAAATTAATTTTTGAAGAAAGTCAAAGTTCGGTAACGCCCGGACAAGCTGCAGTTTTTTATAAAGGAGAAATTTTATTAGGTGGTGGATTAATTAGTTAATTTTCCAAAAGAAATTTAACCCCATAAATAAAAAAAACAAAAACAAAATAGGTTTATCTCCAAATTTTGTGTAGAAAGTCTTTTCAGATGAAAAATTAGGGAACACTATTTCATTTTCCTCAACATCATAATCTAAAAGTTTAATTATTTTTCCATCATTTTGAACTAAGCCCGAAGGGCCGGTATTTGATACTAGTAAATTATTTTTCTTATTTTCAATACTTCTTAATCTAGCCAAAGATAGGAATTGATTATAAAGCTTAGCTGGATATGGATCTAAATTTGCTGCAGTTATTATTAGTTTTGCACCGCTATTAATAGCCTTTCTTATTTCTAGTCCATCACTAATTTCATAACATATAGCTACTGCTAGTGGCGGTGAAAATTTAGGATCAAAAAATCTTGAATCAGAGCCTGGTTGAATTCCTCCTACTGCAGATAATCCTCTTGAAAAACTATCTAGAAATCTAGGTATTTTTTCACCTATTGGAACAAGTCTATTTTTATCTATAAATGTGGTAAAAGATTTATCTCCAATTTGAAATCCGAGTAAAGAACTTCTTAACTCATTATTTGAATTTCTGAAACCTCCTGACAAGGTATTAACCTTAATGCCTTTAGAAAAATAAAAATTATTAGATAGAGTTCCTTCTGGAGCAACAAGAAGTTTCGCTTTGTTTGATAAAGCATATTTTTGAGCGATAGATAGCTTTTCTTCAATAAATTCATCATTTATTTTTAATTTTTCTCTTGTTGGTATATTAGTTTGCCAAATAGCTACTGGAAATTCATAATTTCTTTTTGTTGGAGTTGTTAAACCTCCAAATAAATGTAAGAAAATAAAAACCAAAAGTCCTAAAAGAAATATTTTCTTAAAGTAAAGTTTTCTTTCCCATCTACCTTGAATATAAAAAATCCAGAATCCAATCAATATTTGTAATACGCATAACCCACTTGCACCAATCCATCTTGCTAAACCAGCAAGATAAATATCACCTGGGATGAGACTCTCTCCTAAACCTATCCAAAAAAAAGGTGTTTGAGAAAGTATCAATTCACCAATACCCCAAGTCAAAGATAAAAAAAATACTTTTACTGTTAAAGATAATATTTTCATTTTGAAAACATCCCCTTTCCAGAGAAAAATTTCAACTAACAATCCCCATAAATAAACTAATATCCCACCCAAAAAAGCGCAAAATAATAATATTAAAATGGCAATAATTAAACTTGCAAGCTTTGAAAACCCAAGCCATGTCAATGGATGAAGATCATAAAGCCAAGAATGACTTATCAAGATAAAGAAAAAACCCCAATAAAAATTTGCTATTCTCCTTTCACTTCTCTTCCATAAAATAAATAATGATATTGGCATAAAAATCAGCCAAAAATGAGTTGAAACTGAAATTCCTCCTAATATCCCTCCTAAACAAGGATAAAAATATTCTCTTAGACTTTTAATTTGAGTTGGGATTAACAATCTAAAATTACGAAATTAAATTTATAATCACCCGTTTATTGTACCTTCATTCTGTAGACTATGTTTTAGTAACTTTCCAAAATTAAGTGAAAGAAGTTTTTATTAGTTTTGCAGTTTTTGTTTTTTGTTTTTCATTAACTCTTTTCAGTCAATTTAATTCACCTCAAGTTGTTAATGCTGCTGAATCAGAAACTCAGTCAGTTCAAAGAACAACTGTTGGACAATCATCAAATGTCTCAAATAATAATTTATTTGAACTAGACCCATCAGATCCAAATCCTATACTTTTCGCTATGGCAGAAGAAACACCATCAGACAACAATTCAAGGACTACAGAAAGTGGTCTAATTATTGCAGATTTAGTAAACGGGGAAGGAGATGAGGCTAGTGCTGGGCAAACAGTTACTGTAAATTACACAGGAACACTAGAAGACGGGACACAATTTGATACCAGTATCGGCAGAGCTCCCTTCAGCTTTCCCTTGGGTGCTGGACGAGTAATAAAAGGTTGGGACGAAGGTGTAGCAGGCATGAAAGTTGGAGGCAAAAGAAAATTAACAATACCTCCGGAACTTGGATACGGATCAAGAGGAGCTGGAAATGTAATACCTGCTAATGCGACTTTAATATTTGAAGTTGAATTATTAAAAGTCAATTAAATTAAGTAAGAAAAATATCTAAGACTTTTCAATTTAGTTAATCTCCAAGTAATATATATACAACACCAAATATTTGAAATGCTAAGTAAATTCATCAATTCTTTTCTAGATAAAACTTCCCCAATGACAGTCCATGCTCACTGCGATGGTCCTTGTGGTGTTTACGACCCAGCATCTACGAGAGTTGCAGCTGAAGCAGTTTTATCAATGACAAAAAAACTTATTGCATTAGAAGCTCCTTCTAGCACTGATTCAGCAGAGTGGGCTACATACAGTAATACTTTTTCTAGATATGTTGCAGTTAAAGAAGAGCAAGCAAAAGAAACAAAGAAAGAGATTCTAATTTTGTGGACAGATTACTTTAAACCAGTTCACTTAGAAACTTATCCAGACTTACATGAAACCATTTGGAAAGCGGCCAAATTATGCAGTGCATGCAAAGTTAATATTGACTTAGCCCAAGCTGAAGAACTCATGAGTTATGTAGAAAAAATTCATAATATTTTCTGGGCTTCAAAAGGAAGATCAGACGCTTTTGTAAAAGCTAGTTAATCAGGGTTATTTTCAAGAGTTTTTTTGATTTTATTTTATTTTTTTTAGGTTTAAGAAAAACCGCGATTATTAGTGGTGAATCGATGTTTCCTTACCTAAAAGAAGGTGACATAGTATTTTTTAAAAAATATATAAAGAATAAATCAATACTAAAGAATCGACAAATAATTATTTTTAAGCATCCAATTAAAAATAAAAACCTAATAAAAAGGATAAATTCAGTAAATCAAAATAACGTTGAGGTTATTGGCGACAATATTGAATTTAGCGAAGATAGTAATAAATTTGGATTAATCAATAACGAAAAAATAATTGGGATTGTCACCTCTAAATTAATTATTCCTAAATTAAAAAATTTTTTAATTCAAAAAAACAGAAGCACTTCTTTGTATCCAAAATAATCCCAAAGAAAAGGAAAGCCCTCCTGCTACAGCTATTAATCTTTTAACAAATTTTTGACTTGCTTTAAAGGTAGTAAAAGATATTAAACAAGTAAAAAGATTCATACTTATGATTGAACCAATCAAATATGAAATCAAATATAAGCAAGCGCTTGTTAAAGGTAGTGCTAAAGCAGGAAGAACTGCAAGAAAATGTGAACCTCCAGCTACACCGTGAAGCAAGCCTAAACCAGTCAAAGCATGTGAGTGCTTATTATTATTTTTTTGTTCCTTCACATGCAAGTGAAAGTGACGATGGGCAATTCCATTCTCATGCTTGTGGGAATGCGAGTGGATACTTAATTGAAAAGAATTTTTTATAGCAAATACTCCAACAATTAGAAGTGAAATTCCAACTAGGAATTCGGCAATACTAGAAAATTTGTTTAATGGCGTAATATCCTTGATAAAAATCGCTAGAAAAGCTAACAAGAGAACTCCTGAAGAATGTCCCAAGCCCCATGAGAAACTATTTTTAAGAGCTTTTTGGGGATTATTAATCGCTGCTGGTGCCATTGCAATTAGATGATCAGCGCCACTAACTACATGCACAAATCCTGCTACTATACCTGTTAAAATTACAGCCTGCATATATATTCAGTACAACTCAGTTTATTCAATTTTATAGCACGATTTGAAGTCAATATTAAATTGAATTAAATAATTTCTTGAACGATTGTTCAATATCAGTTTCTCTCATAAAAGTTTCACCAATTAATACTCCCATGATTCCAATAGATCTAAGCGATTCTAAATCTTCGGCACAATTAATTCCAGATTCACTTATGGGAATAATATTTTGTTTTAAAAATATATCTGCATATGTATGCATCAATTCTTTTGATGTTTTTAAATCCGTTTTAAAAGTCTTTAAGTCCCTATTATTTATTCCAATCAAATTAAAAGATTTTAACTTTAGAATCCTTTCTAATTCATTAGAGTTATGGACTTCAACAAGAACACTCATCTTTAAATTATCAGCTATTTTCTTTAAATAAATTAAATCATCATCACTTAAAATCGCAGCGATTAATAATATTGCATCAGCACCAGATACCCTTGCTTTATAAATCTGATAAGCAGAAATAATAAAATCTTTGCAGAGTAGAGGGAGATTAGTTGATTTCCTTACAGTTTCGAGTATTTCATAACTACCTTGAAAAAACCTTTTATCAGTTAGTACTGAGATACATGATGCACCTAATCCTTCATAACAAATTGCTATGTTTTCAGGATTAAAATCTTTTCTAATAACTCCTTTACTTGGACTAGCTTTTTTTATTTCCGCAATAACTCCTGGTTTTATTTTTGACTCCAAGATATTTTTGCAAAAATCTTTGGGATTAGGAAGTTTTTCAATTTTTTTGATGAGCTCTTCTAAAGAGACTATTTTTTTAAAATTCTTAATTTCAATATCCTTGTGCCATACAATTTCTTCCAGAATGTTTTTTGCTTGTGCTTCTCTATGGGGTACAGCATATTCTAAATTTTCTACCCTTACTGTTGGATTTGGTGGCCTGCGTCTTATCTCCATGAATTTTAGATATTATTTTATTTGAGAAGCCGCCTGTTTATATGCGACCTCAACTACTTCACTAAGAGTAGGATGAGTATGAACTTCTTTAGATAATTCAATTACATCTTGGTCCCTTGCAATAGCGTTCGAAATTTCTTGAATTAAATCAGCTGCATGTAACCCAAAAATATGAGCCCCTAATACTTTCCCATTATCTTTGTTGAAAATCAACTTTAGCAATCCATCACTCTCTAATTCAGCCAATGCTTTTGAATTAGCCTTAAAGAAACTTTTGACAACTCCCAAAGTAAAATTTTCTTTTATAGATATCTCTTTAGCTTCAACTTCAGAGAGACCAACTGAACTTATCTCTGGGTGAGTAAAGGTTGCTGCGGGGATACTTTTATAGTTAATTTCGATATTACCACCGCAAATATTATCAACAGCAATAGTACCCTGCGCTGCAGCTGTATGGGCAAGCATTAGTTTGCCCGTCACATCTCCAACAGCCCAAATGTTAGGTATTATTTCATCACCATTCTTAACTCTCATTTGATCATCTACAGGAATGAAACCTTTTACTGTTTCGATACCAACCGACTCAAGATTTAAGTTATTACTATTAGGACTTCTGCCAGTAGCAACCAGTACAGCGTCAACTTCTAAAGTTTCTAAAACTTCCTTAGATTTTGCATCTGTCAGTTCTATTTTTACAGGGCATCCTGGTGTTATTTTTGTCGCAAAGACGTTTGATTTTGTGTCTATATCTCTTGCTTGAATAAGGTTCTTCCTAGCAATTTTAGTGATGTCTGGATCAAATGTTGGCATAATATTATCCAAAGCCTCGATCATTGTAACTTCACAACCAAGCGCAGTATAAACATCAGCAAATTCTAGTCCTATATATCCGCTTCCAATAATTGCTATCCATCTTGGAAGCCACTCAAGTTTAACCGCATCATCACTAGTAAATACAGTCCTATTATCCAAAGTTATTCCACTGGGCACAAAAGGAGAAGAGCCTGTTGCTATAACAATATTCTTACATGTGAAAATTTTATCAATTCCGTTTTTATCTCTTATACCTACTTTTTGATTTCCTTCAATTCTGCCAATGCCCAAAATAATTTCAACTCCACTTCTTTTAAGAGTTTTTGTTAAATTTTCTCTAACATTTAAAACTAAATTATTTGCATGATCTGCAATTTTTGATCTCTCGAACCTTACTGGGGAAGTATGAATACCAAATTTAGCTAAATGTTCATAATCAGCTATTTCTCTAACTTTTCCACTTGCAGCCAAAAGAGCTTTAGATGGAACACAACCCTTGTTAACACAAGTGCCTCCCATATCCGAAGATTCTACTATTGCAACTTTCAGTCCCTTACCAGCAGCATGTTTAGCGGCATCAAAACCTCCATATCCTGCTCCTATTACAATTAAATCAAAATCAAAACTTGAATCAGTCACTTTTTATTTATTTATTAGAGGTGTATGCGACTCTTTTTCGTTCTAGTAATAACGGAACTGCAACACAAGCCACATTCAATGATTCTACAAGCTCGCTATGCGGAATTGTAATTGTTTCATTAAAAGCTTCTTGAATTTTTTTATGAATACCTCGACCTTCATTACCCAAGATTAATGCGGTACGTCTAGACCAATCAACTTCCCAGTAAGGTTTTGAAGGTTTTTTTGAAATTTTATTATGGCTACTAGTAGAGAAAATCTTAAATCCTTCATTTGATAATTCAGACAAAGACTTAAGTAAAGAATTTAATATTTCTTCTTCAGTCCCATCAAATCTTAAAAATGGCAGATGAAAAACTGCACCAGAGGATGCCCTTAATACCTTTTGGCCTAATGGGTGCGCACCTCCAGCTAAAAAAATTGCATTAACACCAGCAGCTAAAGCAGTTCTAAAAAGATTACCCATATTCCCAGGATCTTGAATTCTGTCGAGAACAAGAACAAAATCATCTTTTCTATTAAATTGATAATTAGATATTGCTGAAATCTTTACTAAGGCTGCTATTCCATCTGGATTAATTGTTGAAATAGCAGAAGCTAAAACCTCCTCAGAGACCAAAGTTAATAATGATTCATCAAAGTGTTTGCTAAGACTTTGGTTCTTTTTTAGCCATTTTTCAGTAACTAAAATTTTGGAGGGAGAATTTCCAGACTTAAGCAATTCCTCAATAAGATGAGTACCTTCTATACAAAAAAAATCTTTATCTTTGCGAGAGGATCCGCTTTTAAATGATCTAAATCTTTTAACTAGATTATTGTTTTTACTAGTTATTTTTAAAAAAGTATTTTCTATGAGTAATTTTAAAAATTCGTTATCAACTATATTTTAATTACATAAATATTTTGATCAATTATTTATTAAATTTTTATTTCCCAAGAAATAAAAAAAATACATTTTCACTTTTAATTAATATTCAAGACGTTACATAGGGTGGACTTACTAATTTTCGTTTGTCATCATGAATCTAATAAATTAAGTCTTAATGATTTGCGGCAGCAAAAATAAGTCATATCTTAAATCACAAAATTTAAAGATTTTTGGCCAAGGCAAATTAAATGGAATCGTTGAAATAAGTGGTGCGAAGAATTCGGCCTTAGTTTTGCTTGCTGCATCATTACTAACTAATGAAAGAATAGTTCTGCAAAATGTTCCTCGCCTCACTGATATTGAAAAAATGGCTAATATCCTTAGAAATTTAGGGGTTAAAATAGTAGAAAAAAACAATCAATTAGAGATAGATTCACAAAATATTTCTATCAAAGAACTTCCATATGAACTTGTTAATGGACTAAGAGCAAGTTTCTTTTGTATCGGTCCACTATTAAGTAAATTTGGAGAGGCTAAAGTCCCTTTGCCTGGAGGGTGCAATATTGGTTCAAGGCCAATAGATGAACACATTAACGGGCTTAAAGCACTAGGAGCGGAAATTCTTATTGAAGAGGAAATTGTCAAAGCAAATATAAAAGGAGGTAAAAGCAGATTAATTGGTACCAATATCAAATTAAAGTGCCCAAGCGTAGGAGCTACTGAAACTTTAATAATGGCCGCATCATTAGCAGAGGGAAGAACTACGATTGAGAATGCTGCAAGAGAACCTGAAATTCAGGATCTATGCCAAATGCTAAATAAAATGGGGGCAAAAATTTACGACTCTGGCAAAGAAAAAATAATTATTGATGGTGTTAATGAGCTGTGTGGTTGTAGTCATAAAGTAATTCCAGATCGAATAGAGGCTGGCACTTTTTTAATAGCAGCTGCTGCGACTTCCTCTTCGATAACAATTTCTCCTGTAATTCCTAATCATCTTGAAGCTGTAACGAATAAGCTTCAAGAGAGTGGAAGTAAAATTACGATTAAAGGTAATTCAATTACAATCAACTGTAATAAGATCAAAGGGGTAGATATTGAAACAGCTCCTTTCCCAGGATTTCCAACTGATTTGCAAGCACCATTTACAACTTTAATGGCAATCGCAAATGGCGAATCAAAGATTACAGAAACAATTTTCGAAAACAGAATGAACCATGTTCATCTACTTAACAAAATGGGGGCGAATATAAAATTAAACAAAAACATAGCTCACATCAAAGGTGTTAAAAAATTTAAGGGGATGGATCTAGTTGGATCTGATTTGAGGTCTTCAGCTGCATTAATAATTGCTGGGATTATAGCTGAAGGAACTAGTACAATTTTTGGTTTAGAGCATTTGGATAGAGGTTATGAAAATTTTGAATCAAAACTAAAAATATTGGGTATAAAAATAAACAGAGAGTTTAACAAAAGAACTTTGAAAAATAAGGAATTTAAGACTAGTTCAGATCCTGCAGATATTCCTCGATACAAAGCTGCCTAAATTGCAACAAGTTTAAAGACTTAAAGTATTTAAACGTAAGCAATATTAATAAGTGAAATGCAGCCTAAAAATATGAGAAACAACACTAAGAAGCGACTAGACCAAATTTTATTTAAACCACTAATCTTGAGATCATTCATACCCATGTTCCACTATTTGATCCAAATGCTGTCAAAATTGTGACTGCAATGAAAAGATAGGGAGCAAATCTTAAAGTTAATTTTTTTGCTTTAATTTTAGACATTTAATGTTTTCCATAAATATAACATAATATTACTGAATATGAAGTTTTCTTCCCGTAAATAGGTTTTAAACTGGGTAACTGTAACATAATTGCATCATATATGTTAATTAATCCATTTTAATCTTAATTATTGTCAGAAATTCAATAAATATAATTCTATTTTTTTTGCAAAAAGTTTAGCTATAAACAAGCGTTATCTTGATAGCTGTTCATTAGCAAAAACAATAGTCAATGAGTTGATTTTTGTTATAATAAAATAAGTTCATTTTTGCAAAAGCCTTGGGAGCGTGGTGGAATTGGTAGACGCACCGCACTCAAAATGCGGCACCTTCGGGTATGTCGGTTCAAGTCCGACCGCTCCCACTTTGATGAATACCTATAGTAGATTCGATATATCTTTCAAAAAAGGAAGAGGTTGTTGGCTTTGGGACAAAAAAGGTAAAAAATATCTTGATGCAGTAGCTGGTATAGCAACTTGTAGTCTTGGCCATAGCGATAGAGTTTTAAGAAGAAGGCTATCAACTCAACTAAGAAAGATTCAGCACATTTCCAATCTCTACAACATTGAAGAACAAGAACAATTAAGCAGAACTTTAACAAATATTAGTTGTGCTAAAAGTGTCTTCTTCTGCAACAGTGGTGCGGAAGCAAATGAATCAGCAATTAAATTAATTAAAAAATATGGTAATAGAATTCATAAGGGTAAAGAATCAATTATTCTCGCCGCAGAATCCAGCTTTCATGGAAGGACGCTGGCAGCATTGAGTGCTACTGGACAGCCCAAATATCAAAAAGGCTTCGAACCATTGATTCAAGGGTTCAAATTTTTTAAATTTAACAATTTTGATTCGGTAAAAAAATTATTTGAAGATTGTGATAATAATGATCAAAAAATTTCAGGAGTTTTAGTTGAACCAATACAAGGTGAAGGTGGCGTAATTCCTGGAAATAAAATATTTTTTAAAAGCCTGAGAGATATATGTGATGAATATAATTCTCTCCTAATTTTAGATGAGGTTCAAAGTGGAGTAGGTCGAACTGGGAAAATGTGGGGTTATGAGAATTTAGGAATTGAACCTGATGGATTTACCCTTGCTAAAGGATTAGGAGGAGGTCATGCAATTGGAGCATTATTAGTAAAAGAAAAAGCCAATATTTTTTATCCAGGAGATCATGCTAGTACATTTGGGGGTAACCCTTTCGCCTGTAAAGCTGCCCTAACTGTATTAGAAGAAATAAACAGAAGAAATCTTATCAATAATGTTTATCTAAGAGGGGAACAATTAAGTGCTGGATTTGAAGAATTGTCAAAAAAATTTCCTAATATTATTACCGGTAAAAGAGGTTTAGGTTTAATACAAGGCCTCGTAATCAATGAAGATTATGCTGATGCAAAAAAAATTACATTAAAAGCTTTTGATAAGGGGTTACTGGTAGTTCCGGCAGGAGGAAATGTTGTAAGGATTGTCCCACCATTAGTTATATCTCGAAGAGAAATTAATATTCTTTTGGATAAGCTAAATTCAATTTTTGAAGAGTTATAGCAATTTAAATTTTGAAAAATGCAGATTTAAAATTTTTTGAATTGTTATCACCTAAATATGAAAGGGATAGTATCAATTTAGGTTTATCAAGAATTAAAAAAGGACTTCAAAAACTTGGCAATCCTTGCGAGAATATTCCAGCGATACAAATTATTGGAACCAATGGGAAAGGATCAATCGCGGCATATTTAGAAAGTATACTTTTTGAATCTAAAAGGAATTTTGGTGTAACGACATCACCCCATCTCTTGGACATATGCGAGAGGATTAGAGTTAATAAACAAAATATTAACAAAACTGATTTTGAAAAAATCTATAGATTAACAGAAAAAAAAATTTCAACATTTGAATTAACTCCTTTTGAAAAAATCATTTGCTGCGCACTGAATTTTTTCGACAATAAAAAAGTTGAATTACTCATTCTTGAAGCTGGATTAGGAGGAAGATTAGATGCGACAACAGCCCATAAATCTAGACCAATAATTGCTATTGGGAATATTGGCCTAGACCATAAAGAATTTCTTGGAGATACCATTGAAAAAATTGCCAAAGAGAAATTAGCAGTTATTGAAAAAAACTCAATTGTCATCTCTTGCAAACAAAATAGTCAAGTTGAAAATTTAATAACCAAAAAAGTTAAAGAGGTTGGAGCAAAAATTATCTGGAAAGATTCAATTTCAGACAGCTATGAGCTTGGATTAAAAGGGATTTTCCAAAAGCAAAATGCTTCAGTAGCTGTTGGAGCAATTGAAGCACTGAATAATTTGGGATTTAATATTAAAGAAAAACACATATCTGAAGGTCTTCAAAAGACAGCTTGGAAGGGAAGGCTAGAAATAATAAATTATTTGAAGAAAGAAATTCTTGTGGATTGTGCGCATAATTATCCTGCTGCAAAAGCACTCTCTCATGAGCGAAGCAATTGGGAGAATGAAGATAAAGGAATTTATTGGATTTTAGGTGTCCAAAGACAAAAAGATATTTACGCAATATTAAAAACACTTCTAAAGAAAAATGATTACTTATTACTTGTACCAGTTCCAAACCAACCTAGTTGGCAATTAAACGATCTCTTTAAGATTAAAGAAATTGACTTTCAAAAAACAATTGAATTTAAAACCTTTGAACTTGCCATTGAGTATTTATTTTCCCTAGAAAAATGGCCATCTAATCATCCGGTTCTCACAGGTTCTATTTTTTTAGTTGCTGAATTTATTAAATTTGCAAATAAACAGAAATGTTAAATATTAAATTGTTCCTTTACTTCCCAACCTTCCAATTTTCCTGGATTTAATAGCCCTTTAGGATCGAATTTTAATTTAGCTTTTACTTGATCTGCGTCAACCACTCCTAAGCCTCCGCCTTCAACAGTTAAAACATGGGGATTAAAAATAAACGCACCAAGTTTCTTACAATCTTCCATTATTTCATTTAATTCATCTATCCCATTCCACCTTAATACTGGCAAAGCTGCTAATCGCGGTGATCCTTGTTGAGAAACCGCCTCTAAATGCCAAAGAACTTTTTTACCCCATTTTTTTCTCAAAAAATTAATTAACTCTAGTTCATTATTAAGTGGCAAAAGCATTTGTAAATACGTCCAATTTTTGTCCCTAGACCTCATATGAAGAGTTGTATGATTCCATACGATTTCAGAAATTCCATTTACTAGTTTTTCTTCTTCCCCAAGGAGGGTAAATTCAACTTTGAACTTTTTACAAATCAACTCGATCGTTTTTGTTCCTCCAAGAGTAGATTGAATTAATACCTTGTGACTTCTAGAATTACTTTTAAACCATTTTGGCATTTGCGCTACAATTTCTTCTTCAAGAATTGCTCCTAGTTTCAGATCAATTGCTGCGCTTGTAAGAGTTTTTAATATTTCTATTGTTTTTTCAAATTCAATACAGTCGATAACTATTGAATACCACTTACGTTTAATATCAGTAGCAATTAATAAAGAAGTAATTATTCCATTAGTCCCATAAGCATGATTAAGAGGTTCGGATTCTTCAGCATTAAATTTTAATAAATTAGGTTTTTCATTCATAGTCACTGCCTCTAACCCGATAAGATTACCTGGATCTCTTAAAAATCCCCACCTAATGGACCCAATACCTCCTGACCCGCCTGCAATAAAGCCTCCAATTGTAGCGGTTTTCCAAGTACTAGGAAGCAACCTTAATTCCCTTCCATATTTTTCTAATTGTTTATTCAAATCTCCCATGACACATCCAGACTGTACTTTCACAAAACCTGTATCTGGATCAAATTCTTCTAACTGATTAAAGTTACTCATATGCATTACAACTCCTTTAAACAATGGGACAGCTTGTCCATAATTGCCTGTCCCTGAACCCCGTAAAGTAAGAGGGATAGAAAATTCCCAACAAATTTTTGCTACTTTCATAACCGCGTTATGATCACTAGGTCTTACCACCAAATCAGCGATGCATTCGTCTAATCTTTCAGTAAGGATTGGCGAGTAGTTATAAAAATCTTTTGAAAGTCTTTTTACGTCGGATTGGATTTCAATAATCTCTAAGTTTTTGACTTCCCTCATTTTGTCTAAAAATTTAAGACTATTTGATGTCATTAATAAAATTTCTTGTGTTTTATATATAAATTAGTCGATTAGCAATATAAATCGCCTTTTATATATACTTTTCTCTTTAAATTAGTCGAAAAAACATCTGCCCATTTTTGTGCATCCAAAATCACAAAGTCAGCAGGGCAGCCTTTTTTAATTAAACCATCCCATTTTAAATTTAATAATCTGCTTGGAGCTAAAAAAATAGAAGATAGAGTCATTCTCTCCCAGGGATTTAGTTGAAGCATAGGTATTGAGCAAGACAACATATAAAAAGGGTCAAAATTACCAAATGGGTACCAAGGGTCTTGAACATTATCACTACCCAGAGATACATCGACATGTGATTTTTGTAATTGCTTTATTGGCGCAACTGGTCTTTTTAATGATGTAGTTTTATTACTTCGATTGAGTAGCCAAAAATTTGTTAGAGGTAAAGCAATAACCTTAATATTTTTCTCAGCCATTTTTTCTCCAAAATTTAAAATCTCTCTATGACTTAGAGAAATAAGACTACTCAAATGACTACAAGTGATCGGAATACTATTAATTTTTAAATTTTCGATTGTTTCTAATAAAACTTTTATTCCTGCTCCGGGCTTAACAATTGACTCATCTATATGCAAATCTATTTCTAATTTATATTTACTCGCAAGAAGAAGCATCTTTGTGAGAAATTTGCTTGTATTTTTTTTATTGAAAGGGGGTACAATAACACCTCCTAAAATGCCTCCATAAGAGGAAAATATTTTTGCCAACTCTTCTCCACTAGAAGTATCCCAGAATTCCAATGGTGCTAGAGCAACGAATTGTAAAGTCAATTCAGATGCAAATTTTTTTTGTAATTTAAAAAGTTCAATCCAAACATTAATTGATTGATTGTTATAGGTATCAATATGACTTCTTATAGCCCGGTATCCATTTTTTATAGCAAGTTTTAATGATTTCTCAACTCTTTCAAGAACTTTATCTGTAGTTCTAGTTTTATGTTCTTCAAGATTTGTTGATAATGCTCCAAGATAGTTTGATTCTAGGTTAGGAAAATCAGCCCATATAAAAGATTTATCAACATGCGAATGCGTTTCAACGAATCTTGGGAATAAAATATTTTTTGGTTTTGTAACTTTATTTTTTAATGGCTTTAACTCAGAAACAAATCCATCTTCCCAACTTATGAAAACTGAGCATAAATCCTCTACATCGATAATTAGGTTATCAAAATCTTCTATTGAACAAAGGCTTCTGGGAATAAGTACCTCAGCCGTACCGGAATTACTCAAATTTTTAAATTTTCTTTTATTTTAAAACATTAAAAAACTTTACTGAATTAGAAAATAATTCAAATTTCGCTAAATGATAAAAATAATTATGAAAAATTACCCTTGAGTTGTTAAATTTATAGATGTGAGGCGGGCGTCGCCAAGTGGTTAAGGCAGCGGCTTGTGGCGCCGCTATTCGGGGGTTCGAATCCCCTCGCTCGCCCTCAAAAATATTGCAGAAAAATTTTTTAAATTGTAATTTTGAATTAAAGAATCATAAAAAGTCCTATAAAGTGCTAACAAAAACAAAACCAGACAAAAATTTTTTTCAAAAGAATTCAACTACCAGCAGTTATTGGATAACTACATTTGGATGCCAAATGAACAAGGCTGATTCTGAGAGAATGGCTGGGACATTAGAGAAAATGGGATATACCAGAGCAGATAATGAATTAAATGCCGATTTGGTCTTATACAATACATGCACAATCAGAGATAATGCGGAGCAAAAAGTTTATAGTTTCTTAGGAAGACAAGCAAAAAGAAAGCACAAAAAACCCAGTTTAAAACTTGTTGTTGCAGGTTGTCTTGCCCAGCAAGAGGGAGAGTCCTTACTAAGGAGAGTCCCAGAACTTGATCTGGTTATGGGGCCTCAACACGTAAATAATCTTGAGAATCTTTTGGGGAAAGTTGATTTAGGAAATCAAGTTTCTGCCACTGAAGAAACCTTCATTTCTGAAGACATAACAAGTGCCCGAAGAGAAAGCTCTATTTGTGGCTGGGTTAATATAATTTATGGATGTAATGAAAGATGTTCATATTGTGTAGTCCCCTCTGTCAGAGGAACAGAGCAATCAAGATATCCAAATGCGATAAAAAGTGAGATCCAAAAATTAGCTGATGATAATTTTAAAGAAATTACTCTTTTGGGTCAGAACATTGATGCTTATGGTAGAGACCTTCCTGGAACTACAAAAGAAGGGAGAAAAAAGAATACCTTAACTGATCTTTTATATTATATTCATGATGTTAAAGGAATTCGCAGAATAAGATTTGCTACTAGTCATCCAAGATATTTCTCAAAAAGATTGATTCAAGCTTGTTATGAACTTGAAAAAGTCTGTGAACATTTCCATATTCCCTTCCAAAGCGGAAATGATGAAATTTTAAAGCAAATGTCCAGAGGATATACTATCAAAAAATATAAAAATATTATTGAGAATATAAGATCATTAATGCCAGATGCCTCAATCACAGCTGACGCAATAGTTGCTTTCCCAGGAGAAACCGAACAACAATATCAAGATACATTAAAGCTAATATCAGAAATTGGCTTTGATCAAGTTAATACAGCAGCATACTCTCCAAGACCAAACACGCCTGCAGCAGTTTGGTCGAATCAACTTTCGGAAGAGGTGAAAAAAGCTAGATTGCAGGAAATTAATGATTTGGTCGAGAAAACTGCTAGGAGTAGAAATCAAAGATATATCAATAATATCGAAAGCGTTTTAATTGAGGGTTTAAATCCAAAAAATGCCTCGCAAATTATGGGTAGAACTAGAACAAATAGATTAACTTTCGTAGAGATTCCAAAAAATGTTAACTTTGATTTTTCATTGGGAGATGAGGTAGATGTCAGAATAAATGAAGCAAGACCATTTTCTTTAACAGGCGGACTTTATTTATGATTTTTTTCTAAATGATCGGGGGTCAGAAAAAATGCATTGGGTTAATATTTGGCGGGAATTCCAATGAACATGAAGTATCGATATCCTCTGCGAAAACAGTTTATCAAGCATTTAATTCAGATATCAATAAAGAACGCTTTACAGTTAAAGCCTTTTACATAAACAAATATGGAGATTGGCTTGATAGTGATTGTTCAGAAAAGATCCTAATTGGTGAAATCGAAAAGAATAAAACAAAAAAACAAGAAATTTTAAATCAAGAAAAAATTAACTTCCTTGACGGAATTGAATTTCAAAATGTTGATGTTTGGTTTCCTCTTTTACATGGATTTAATGGTGAAGACGGATCAATTCATGGCTTACTCAGATTTACAAAGAAACCTTTAGTCGGATGTGGAATTATTGGCTCTGCACTTGGAATGGATAAAATATTGATGAAAACAATTTTCTCAAATCTTAAACTTCCACAAGTTAATTATCTAGTTTTTCAAAATGAAGATCTCAAAGATAGGGAAGTAAAAAATAAAATAATTAACGAAATTTTAAAAAAATTAAGTTTTCCTGTTTTTGTTAAACCGTCTAACTCTGGATCATCTCTTGGCATCTCCAAAGTTATAAATGAATCAGAAATATTACAAGCATTAGAGAAGGCTCAGGAAATAGATCCAAGAATCTTAATAGAGGAAGGTTTAGAGGTAAGGGAGATTGAATGTGGAATAATTGGGAATTCGAAACTCTTAAGCTCTGAGATAGGCGAGGTAAATTACGAAAGTGATTGGTACGATTACGATGCAAAATATCACTCAAATAATAAAATAATTATCCCAGCTGAAATAGATTCTAAAATCACAAAAGAAATTAAAGAAATTGCTATTAAAAGTTGTAAAGCACTAAATATTTTCGGTTTTGCGAGAGTAGATTTCTTTTTAGAAAAATCTTCAAATAAAATTTTGCTAAATGAAATAAATACAATTCCTGGTTTTACAAAAAACAGTATGTTTCCAATGCTTTGGGAAGCTTCAGGTTTAAAAATTGAACAACTTGTGGCTAAACTGGTAGATATATCTTTAGATTTGTAATTTAAATCAAATGTTGCATGGACTACTTTGGTTACCATTACTTTTAATCTTCATTTTATTAACTGCACTTGGATGGTTAGAAAGAAGGAGGCAAAATCTTTTTAGAAGTTGGGCGAGTGATTCTGAACTGTGCAAATTAGACAGTTCAAGTGCAGCCTACTTAAAAGATGGGGAGTTAAAATGGAGCGCTTTTGAAGCTGGCAAATTTGAAGAAAAAGATTGTTTTATAATCAAGAAACTGGAATTAGTTGAATTAATGGCACTAACTTCAGGAGAAGCTCCTCTAACCAGTGAATCTCAAGGTAAATGCAGATTGAGATTAGTAGGGGATGGGAAAGAGATGGATGTACCATTTTCAGATGCAGAGCAAGCGAGAGAATGGATGGACAAACTTATGGAAAAAGCTAGATGTGATTTGTGAAAAATAAAAAAAAAATTAACAATAAAAGTTTTTTTTTACTAATATTGTTTTTATTTTCGACAAGTTTAATAAGCCTAAAAACACTAAAAAAGGTTAATATTCAGGACATTAAAATTGCTGGAAGTGAATTATTCTCTCAGAATGATGTCGTAAAAAATTCATCTTTAAAATTTCCAATCCGATTAATTTTAATTAATTCACATTTTTTAGAAAAAGAGTTAAAACAAAATTTATCACTCAAGAATGTCTCAGTCAGTAGACAATTATTTCCCTTTGGTTTGAAAGTTTATGTTGAGACAAGAACTCCAATTGCTTATGGTGAGAGAATATTAGATGACCAAAAAATATCAGGATTTATTGATAAAGATGGGATTTTTATAAATAAACAAAATGCTGCAGAAATAGATCTGAAAAGCTTAAAAATACAAGTTTTTGGTTGGAAAGAAAAATTTAAAAAATTATTATCTCAAATATTTATTGCCCAAGAGAATTATGAATTTGAGATCGTCAAAATAACATTTTCACCTAATGGGTTTCTAACTCTTGAGGAAAAAAATTTAAAAACAATATTCTTAGGTTTTAATCCCAATTTAATAAATTATCAATTACGGATAATTAATAACCTAAAAAATGAATTAAAGAAAAATAATTTTTCAAAAAAAATAGATAATATTGATCTTACCGATCCAAATAAACCAAAAATAAAAGTGTTCAAACCCTAATATTTGTGATAAGATTTTAATTAATTTTTTTTAATTATTGTAGTGTTGGATTGGGTTTAGCATTTAAAACAAAAATATTTATTAAATGAATATTTAAGGTTTTTCCTCAACAAATTCCTAAATATGAGCTTAGTAAGTTCATAATGCATCCAACACAAGTATTAGACCCCTATTAAGAGATGAGCTTCGGTAACAATCCAAACTTTGATCAATCAAAAGACATCCTTCCAAGTCAAAATGCCAAAATTGAAGTAATTGGCGTTGGTGGTGGAGGAAGTAATGCTGTAAACAGGATGATTGATAGTGATCTTGAAGGAGTTTCATTCAGAGTTCTTAATACTGATGCGCAAGCCTTACTTCAGTCCTCCGCAGAGCGAAGAGTCCAATTAGGTCAGAACTTAACAAGAGGGCTTGGAGCTGGAGGAAATCCAAGTATTGGTCAAAAGGCTGCAGAAGAATCTAAAGAGGAACTTCAGCAATCATTAGAAGGGGCCGACTTAGTATTTATAGCGGCAGGAATGGGTGGAGGCACAGGCACAGGGGCAGCCCCTGTTGTCGCTGAAGTTGCAAAACAAAGCGGAGCATTAACAATAGGAATAGTAACTAAACCTTTTTCTTTTGAAGGCAAAAGAAGAATGCGTCAAGCAGAAGAAGGGATTGCAAGATTAGCAGAAAATGTTGATACTCTTATCGTCATACCTAATGATCGATTAAAAGAGGTTTCTGCGGGTGCCTCTATTCAAGAAGCGTTCATGAATGCGGATGATGTTTTAAGAATGGGAGTACAAGGTATAAGTGAAGTAATTACCCGCCCTGGTGAGGTGAATCTTGACTTCGCTGATGTGAGATCAGTCATGACTGAGGCTGGAACAGCACTTCTGGGTGTAGGTATAGGGTCAGGTCGCTCTAGAGCCATAGAGGCTGCTCAAGCTGCCATTAATAGTCCATTACTGGAAGCAGGAAGAATTGATGGAGCAAAAGGTTGCCTTGTAAATATCACTGGGGGGACAGATTTGACTCTTGATGATGTAAATTCAGTTGGTGAAGTTATTAGTGATGTTGTGGATCAAGATGCGAATATAATCGTTGGTCAAGCTGTTAATGAAGATATGGATGGTGAAATACAAGTTACTGTCATTGCAACAGGTTTTGATACAAAACAACCATTAAAGCAACAAAGAATTAAAAATAGATTATCAAATCAATCTTTCTACAATGTTTCCGAAAACAAAGATTCAGGAGCAAACATTCCAGAATTTTTAAGGTTAAGGCAAACTAAAAAAAATATTGATTAATAGTTAAAATAAAGTGACTCGGTTATCTCGCCTGCCTCAAGCATCCCTTGTGGCTGCTACCTTCCGGTCCTGACCAGGTTTAGGCGTTAAAACCGCGAAAGGCCGAGTCAGTGATATATTAGCAATTCTTTATTAAAAAAGATACATAAATTTCTTATGTTACCTTCAGACCTCGTTAAATATAAAAAAAAATCTCAAAAAATTATTGCATTAACTGCATGGGACTCAATATCAGGATC
>CACKJM010000003.1 GCA_902600475.1 uncultured Prochlorococcus sp. | reverse complement strand
GGTACTATTGGGAGTTTTACTCCAAATGCAATTAAAAGGCCTAAATAGCAGAGTATTTGGAATTTTTGACTAAAATCTTGTTCTGCTAAGTGAGAAAACTCAAAGTTGGGTATTTCTGTTCCGTAGAAACCCATTGCCAATGCTGCTAAAAGAATAAATATAGAACTGCCAGCTGTATAAATAATGAATTTTGTCGCAGCATATTGTCTATTTTTACCACCCCAAATAGCCAATAGTAAATATACAGGGATTAATTCAAGTTCCCAAGTAAGAAAGAATAAAAGCATATCTTGAACTGCGAATACCGCTATTTGTCCCCCATCCATCACTAATATTAAGAAGAAAAATAACTTTGGTTTAAACTTTACTGGCCATGCAGCTAAAACTGCTAAAGCAGTTATAAAACTAGTTAATAATATTAACGGCATCGATATACCGTCAGCACCAACTGACCATGTAAGACCTAAATCAGGGAGCCAATTCAAATTTTCTTTAAGTTGAACATTTTCATTATCAATATCAAACCCGTTTATATAAGAACCGACAGTTATTAAAAAAGTTATTAATGCAATAGACAAAGCATACCATCTAACCTCTTTACCCTCTCCTTTATCTGGGAAAAAAGGTATGATCAATGCACTTCCAATCGGGAACAAAATTGCAGCAGATAGCCAAGGAAAAGTTGACAATCCAGCTCCAAGGGTTCCTAACATTTGTGTCGCAAAATGTGTGACAAAATAAGTGTTCAATTTAATTAGAAAATTATCTTAAATAAATTCTAGAAATTATCTGTATTTTTTCATCCTTATCAACAGTGAAGACACACAATTGAAATTAAGTTACCTGAGGAGATTGGAAACCAAATATTGCAACTAATAGAATTACCCCTCCAAAAACAATAAGAGCATAGAATTGAGCTCTTCCAGTCTCAAAATATTTTAAACCTTCTCCGCTTCCTAGAGTGACAAGTCCAGTAAGATTTACGACGCCATCAACTACCTTGGAATCAACTTCTAAAACTTCTTTAGCTAGTTTTCTACTACCCTTAACAAAAAGCTTTTCATTAATATCATCTAAATACCATTTATTGGATAAAAATTTATTAATAGAGTGAAACTTCTCGGCAAATAAAACTGATAAACTAATTTTTTTCGCAAAATATGCCTGGTAAGCAATAATGATTCCAATCGATGCGATTACAACTGATGCTATAGCTAAAGGCAAAAATTCTTTTAATTCAAAGGCTTTTTTTGCGAGCTCTGCTTCTTCGGGATCTAGAAAATTTGCAAATTTACTATTCCATGGGAGGCCCATAAAGCCGATAATTACTGAAGGTACAGCTAGAAATACTAATGGAAATGTCATTGACCAAGGAGACTCATGAATAGATCCATGTTCTTCATGGCCTTCTTCGTTTTCTTCATCTAAATTAACTTTTGAAGCCATTAAAAGCTCTTTTTGTAATTCCTTATCCTCGCCTCTAAAATCCCCTTCGAATGTCAAAAAATAAAGCCTAAACATATAAAAAGCAGTCATACCAGCAGTTAATAGTCCTATAAACCAAAAAGCTGGAAATGATATAAATGCATTTCCAAGTATCTCATCTTTACTCCAAAAACCTGCCAATGGAGGAATACCACTAATTGCGACACAACCTATTAAGAAGGTTGTCGATGTAAACGGCATTTTCTTCCTTAAACCGCCCATTAATCTCATATCTTGAGCCAATATAGGCTGATGACCCACTACTTCTTCCATAGCATGGATAACAGAACCAGATCCTAAAAATAGCATTGCTTTAAAACATGCATGAGTGACCAAATGGAATATCCCAGCTACTGGAGCTCCACAACCCATAGCGAGCATCATATAACCAAGTTGAGAAACGGTACTGTAAGCCAAACCCTTTTTTAAATCCATTTGGGTCAAAGCAATAGAAGCGCCCAAAAAACAAGTAATAGTTCCAACTAAAGCAATAATGAACTGAATTGAAGGGAATATCGAATACAGTGGTTGAAGCCTAGCTACTAGAAATATTCCTGCGGCAACCATAGTAGCTGCATGAATAAGGGCAGAAATCGGTGTCGGTCCTTCCATCGCATCAGGTAACCATACATGAAGAGGAAACTGAGCAGATTTTGCCATTGGCCCTAAAAAAACCAAAAAACAAAGAAGTAAAGCAGCCCAAACAGGTAATGTATTATCAGATACTGATTTAGAAATTCCAGTAGCTATCTCACTAAAATCGAAACTATTAGTTGCCCAAAATAGACCAAGAATACCGAGCAATAACCCAAAGTCTCCTACTCTATTCACAACAAATGCTTTTTGTGCAGCGTGAGCGGCGCCATCCCTTTCATACCAAAAACCAACCAATAAGTAAGAGCACATTCCTACTAATTCCCAAAAAACGTAAATTTCCAACAAATTTGGGCTGATTATTAGTCCCATCATTGAACTACTAAAAAGGGCTAAATATGTAAAAAATCTCACATAACCCTTGTCATGTGCCATATAACCATGAGAGTAAATCATTACCAGCAAGGTTATGGTAGTTACAAGAGCGAGCATTACACTACCCAAAGGATCAAGGACAAATCCCATTGGAATTGTGAAATCTCCAGCACTAGCCCATACAAATAATTTTTCTACAGATTGATAACCATTAACTTGTTCAATAAGAGCTTTATAACTAATTACTGCAGAAATGCCCACAATAGAAATAAGGCTTATAGAAACAATTTCTCTTGAATTATTAATTTTCTTGTTAATACTGATAAGTCCTAAACCAGAAAGCACTGCTCCAATAAGTGGGAAAACAGGAATTAACCAGGCAATTTCTGAAGCTTGAGGCATGTTGAAAAAGATTTATACTTTAGATTTTAAACTGTCAATTGAAAAATTCCGACAAAAATGATGAATTAAATGTTTTAACAGCAATATTTATATACTGGTGAGACCACCAAAGTACTCCTATTGCAATCAATATGCCAAGTTGAGATAGCCTAAAAAATTCTTTAATCTTAAATTGTTGTCTGCCTTCAAATATTGCCATAAAGGGGATTATGGAAGTGTTTTGTTTAAACTTTTCAAATTCATCTCCAAATCTATAGGCTAATCTAGTATCCCCATGCCATATAGCAAAAAGATGATGCATTATTAACCCGATAGAAGTTATTAATGTAAAAGATGTACCAATCCATAAAGTATGAGCAAAACACCAAATTATCTGACCAAATGCTTGAGGATGCCGGGTAATTCTAATTATCCCAGTTCCATAAATTCGCACTTTAGGTTTTAATACTGACGGAATTTCAAGAAGATTGTAAGTAGCGGGATATAAAAATAAAAAACTTATTGCAGTTAAAAACCAAACTATAATAAAAACAAAATTATTACCCTGCAAATTCCATAATCTGATTCCGTCATATCTGTGAGCCAAAAAATAACTAATTAAAACTATTGCAGATGGCAAACTTAAAAAAACAAAGCATAACCTCCATAATCTTGGCCCCATAATTGATTCCGCTTTAATTCTTAAAGCAGCTCCACCACTGTGAATTACTGCAAAAATAAAAATCAATGTTAATATTATTAGAGAAGATTTATGTGTCTCCATAAAATTTGATTACCTAAAAAAATTTAATTCTTAACAAGAATACTCCTTAGTACTAGAATTATAAATAATTGTAGGGACTATGGATGCCCGAATTACCTTTTACTCTAGACCAATTAAGAATATTAAAAGCAATAGCAGTTGAAGGAAGTTTTAAGAAAGCTGCAGATTTATTGTATGTAACTCAACCTGCTGTGAGTTTACAAATACAAAACCTAGAAAAACAACTTGAAATCACAATTTTTGATAGAGGTGGCAGAAAAGCTCTTTTAACCGAAGCAGGCAGACTACTTCTTGAATATTGTGAACGGATCTTGAATCAGTGTGACGAAGCTTGTAAAGCTATTGAAGATTTAAATAGTTTAAAAGGTGGAACACTTGTTATTGGAGCCAGCCAAACTACAGGAACTTATCTTATGCCTAGAATGATAGGACTATTTAGACAAAAATATCCTGAAGTATCTGTTCAACTTCAAGTCCACAGTACTAGAAGAACTGGCTGGAGTGTCGCTAATGGACAAATTGATTTGGCAATTATTGGAGGACAATTACCTGGAGATTTAGAGAATTTGCTACAAGTGATTCCATATGCGACAGATGAATTAGCATTAGTTTTACCCTCTAAACACTCACTTTCTAATAAAAAAGAACTTTTAAAAGAAGATTTATACAAATTAAATTTTGTAACATTAGATTCTCAATCTACAACGAGAAAAGTTGTCGATAAACTTCTTCAAGATTCTGGGCTTGAAATTCAAAGATTAAAAATTGAGATGGAACTAAACTCTCTTGAAGCAATCAAGAATGCAGTTCAATCAGGTTTAGGGGCTTCTTTTTTACCAGTTGTTTCTATTGAAAGAGAATTAGCAGCTGGAACAATCCACAAAGCATTTATTGCTGACCTTGAGGTCAAAAGAGAGCTGAAACTAATTACTAATCCATCAAGGTATACATCAAGGGCATCAGAAGTCTTTAAAAAAAATATTCTGCCACAGTTTGCAAGTTTAGATAGCCCATTGAGAAAAATATAAATTTAATCAGAACTGAATTGCTTCCTTATTAATACCAACTCCACCATCTTCGGCTTGGCCATCTCCTTTGATTATAAATTTATTTTCATTTACATCAGTCTGATAAACACACTTAACTATAGGTTTATCTCTTATAGACCCAATATAAGCAAAAGTATTCATTCTTTGTTTGCATTCTCTTACATCTTCATTACTAATTGCACCCTGTTTTTGCAAAACCGTCCAATTCTCTCTTCTTATAACACAACCTGGCTGAAGAGCTGGCTGCGTTACAAAACTCGTAGATGGATTAAGAGTTGTATACATTTCAACATCAATTACAAAAGCGCTAGCTCCCCATTGTCTACAAAATTCAGGGTCTGGTACAGCCATATCTAATTGTTGTTGACTAGCTATATTTCCCTGTCCGCCATCTGTTGTACTGGTAATAGCGCTTCCAATACCAACTCCTAAAATTAATACCCCCGCAAGTACAGCAATAGTTCCTGTACTAAAGTTAATCTTTTGATCAGAAGCAGAAGCAGGCAATCTACTATTTCTTTGACCATAAGAATCAATGTCTCTTGAATTTGAAGAGTAATAATTTTTATTTGAGCCTCTCCTCGGCCTTCTATTTGATGGTGGTCTGTTCACAATACTTTGTTTGTTTTTGGTAAACCCATTGAGTAGTTCATTACTCTACAATCAGGGTTATAAGTCAATTGCCCATTTTGAAGCAAAAATTTAATTAAGACTTCGATTTCTGATCCTATTTTCCGAAGTTCATAATCATCTAAATTTTTTCCCGCTCTCTCCTTTATTAGTTCATTAAATTTATCACTTATTTTGGCCAAAGAATCTTCATTCCAAATAAATTCGTTATCAGGATCTAAATCAAGAGTAAGTTTGTTGGGATGAAATTGTAATTCTTTATCAACCACTTCCGCTGTAAAAATTCTTACATGACGAGTTGTTGATTTTAGAAGCATTTTTTCCATAATTTTACGAAATAATCAACGAAAAAAACTATTATGTTCTAACTTTAATGTAGCTTATTAGTAAGTGTTAATTTATTTCTTGATTTAAGAATGCGTGTAGTAATTGCTGGAGCAGGTTTAGCAGGTTTATCTTGTGCTAAATATCTCGTTGATAATGGTCACATTCCTATTGTACTTGAAGCTAGAGATGTTCTAGGGGGGAAAGTTGCGGCTTGGAAAGATGAAGATGGAGATTGGTATGAAACTGGTTTACACATATTTTTTGGAGCTTACCCTAATATGTTGCAACTTTTTAAGGAATTAGATATTGAAGATAGGCTTCAATGGAAAAGTCATTCAATGATATTTAATCAGCCATCTGAGCCCGGAACCTATAGTAGATTTGATTTTCCAGATATACCAGCTCCCGTAAATGGAGTGTCAGCCATACTCAGCAATAATGATATGCTTTCATGGAATGAAAAGATTCTTTTTGGTCTAGGTTTAGTACCTGCAATGTTAAGAGGCCAAAAGTACTTAGATAAATGTGATACCAAATCATGGACAGATTGGCTCAAAGAACATAACATTCCAGAACGAGTTAATGATGAAGTTTTTATAGCCATGAGTAAAGCTTTAAATTTCATTGGGCCCGATGAAATATCTTCTACAGTTTTATTAACAGCACTAAATAGATTTCTACAAGAAAAAAATGGTTCAAAAATGGCATTCCTTGACGGTGCACCTCCTGAAAGACTTTGCCAACCAATGGTTGATTATATTACTGATCGTGGTGGTGAGGTCCACATGAATAGCCCATTAAGGCAAATCAACCTAAATGAAGATAGTACTGTTAAAAGTTTTACAATTGCCTCTCTAAATGAAAACGAAAAAAAAGAGCTGACTGCTGATGCCTATGTGAGTGCAATGCCAGTCGATCTCTTTAAATTGATGATCCCCAAGCAATGGAAAGGTCTAGATACTTTTTCTAAATTAGATGGTTTAAATGGTGTACCAGTAATTAATATTCACTTATGGTTTGATAAAAAATTAACAGATATTGACCATCTACTATTTAGCAGATCCCCACTTCTCAGTGTTTATGCAGATATGAGTATCACATGTAAAGAATATGAAGACCCAAACAGATCAATGCTTGAATTAGTCTTCGCACCAGCAAAAGATTGGATTAATAGGAGTGATCAAGACATTGTTGATGCAACTATGGAAGAACTGAAAAAATTATTTCCATCACATTTCATGGGTGATGATAAGACAAAATTAAGAAAGTATAAAGTAGTCAAAACTCCAAGATCAGTATATAAGGCAGTTCCTGGATGCCAAGAGTTCAGACCTAGTCAAAAATCTCCCATTAAGAACTTTTTCTTAACTGGTGATTACACAATGCAAAAATATTTAGCCTCTATGGAAGGGGCGGTTTTAAGTGGTAAATTATGCGCGGAATCAATTAACAATGAGTATTCCAAAACGACTCAAAATGTTCCTAACATTTAAAAAATTCCCAAATTCAGCTAAGACTTTTTGAAAAATTCAATTCCTCAATTAGATAAAGCATATGAAATATGCCGCAAAGAAACTCAACAATGGGCTAAAACTTTTTACTTAGGAACTCTTCTACTACCACTAGAAAAAAGAAAAGCTATTTGGGCTATTTATGTATGGTGCAGAAGAACAGATGAAATAATGGATAGTGAAGAAGCATCAACTAAATCGCAAGATGAACTATCAGATAATTTAGATGCATGGGAAGAAAATACAAAGAATATATTTAAAGGGAATATAAAATCTGAATTAGATTCAGTTTTATTGGATACTATTGAAAAATATCCACAAAGTATTCAACCCTATCTAGATATGATAGAGGGTCAAAGAATGGATCTTAATAAGTTTAGATACAAAGATTTTGATGAATTAAAACTTTATTGTTACCGAGTTGCAGGGACTGTTGGTTTAATGACTCAGAATGTAATGGGAATTGATAGCGCGTATACATCAGCTCCATGGAGTGCGAAGCCCGATCCCTCTGAAGCAGCAATAGCTTTAGGAATAGCCAATCAATTAACAAATATATTGCGAGATGTTGGAGAAGATAGACAAAGAGGTAGAATTTATCTTCCACAAGACGAAATCAATAAATTTAATTATTCTGAGGGGGAACTTTTAAAAGGCGAAATTAACAATCAGTGGAAAGCGCTGATGAATTTTCAGTTAATAAGGGCACGCGAATGGTTCCAAAAGTCTGAAGATGGGATTAAGTGGTTATCTTCTGACGCAAGGTGGCCAGTTTGGACATCTTTACGACTGTATAGAGGTATATTAGATTCTATTGAAAGGTTGGATTATGATGTTTTTAATAACAGAGCTTTTGTCAAGAATTCAGTAAAAGCTTTTGAGATCCCAATATCCTTTTTAATTTCTAGAATTAAATAATTAAGCAGGCGTCTTCTGGTTAGCCAATAAATCTTTTAATTTGGACAGTTCTCCAGCCCATCTTGGATCAGGTGCCTCAAGATTAGGTGCATCACTATGCACAATTTTCTTGAAATCTTTTCTCTTCTTATTCTTGTTTAAGTTTCCGCTATTTCTTTTATTTGATGCAGAATCTTTCTTTTCTGATAATTCGACTCTTAATTTGGAACCATTAAATTCAAAACCATTTAATTTTTGAATTAATAAATTAGCATTCTCTTCATTATTTGATGTTGCGAAACCAAACCCTCTACACTCCTTAGTTTCCTTATCTAAAACTGCTTTAAATCTAATAGAATCAGAAACTGATTTCAAAAGTGTATCAAATTCTTTTGGATTAAATCCTTGTGGTAAGTTGCCAATGTAAATGCGAATACTCATAAATTTTTAAAAATGATTTTGAAGTCTGAACTTCTAAACAAAACTAAGCTATGTGTATTTAATCACATTTTGGCGCATTTTGTTCAATCCATCGCTTTGCTTTATAAATAGCTTCATCAAAATTATTCAATCTCTTATATGCAAGTTCTTTAGAAAGATACTGTAAAAGCTCTCCCAAGATAGGTCCATCCTTGATTTCCAAATTTTTTTTAATTACATCACCATTAACTAAGTTTGAGGGATGAAATAATTTATCATCTTTGTCACGCCATCTATGAAGCCAATCTAATTGTAAGTTTTGAGGTAAATAAAAAATAAAAGATGGCAAAAACATTTCTAATTCTTGATGTAATTTAAATCTGTCAAATTCATCTAACTGAGCGATATTTTTGTTTTTCAAGAAAAGGTGCCATTTTCGCAATAACTTAGTTTTTGCAATATCACCTTTACTAAATTTCAGTTTCTCTAAAGTTACAACATTTAAAATTTGAGCAATAAAAAATGATGGTAAATATTTATCTTTTTCATCCTGATCAAGTGCTCCAAAATTAATATTCTCTAAATCCAAAAAAAAAGAATCTTCAAATAAATTTTCAGTATCAAATATATTTAATTTTTTTATCAACAATACTGCATCAAGAGCATTTGCTCCATTTACTATTTTCTGTATTTCATAAGTAATTCTCTCTTTTGCGACAAGATATAAGTTCCCTTTATTTTTTTTTATAAAATCAACTAATCTTAAATCAATTTTAAAATTCAATTCTGAAACAAATCGAAAACATCTTAAAATTCGTAAAGGATCATTTATTAAATTATTCTCAGAATGAGTTCTAAGCAAAGAAAACTCAAGATCTTTAAGACCATTTAATGGATCAAACAAACTTTTCTTATCAAATAAAAAAGCAATTGAATTGATCGAAAAGTCTCTAGAACATAAATCTCCTTCTATGGAAGATGAAACTTGATTAGCAATATCAATATAAATATTATCTTGAATAATTCTTACTACTTCTCTTTTTTTATCTAAAATTATAAATTTTGATCCAATATTATCTGCAATTTTTTTTCCAATTTCAATTGCATTTAAAGGTACCACAATATCAACATCTAACTTTTCAGATTTTCTTCCCAAAATAATATCTCTTATATAACCACCAACCAAATATGATCCTTTAGGTAAAAAACCAAAGATTAAATCCAAATTATGAATTTTTATACTTGTTTCTAATTCATCAATTATTAGTGTATGATCTTTGTGAAAGCTATTTTTCATATTATTTATTATGTGCATTTGCATCAACTGTAAATGGGTTGATAGATGTATCACATATCATGATGTTGAGAATAATCATGGTGTTGATCATATTTGTGATCTACCTGATTTTAAAGCAAAAAAACCATTCATTCATGTCAATATAGTTAAAGATAATAATGGTGATTATAAAACTGATTGGGATGTTCAATCTTGTGAAAGTTTTGAAAATGAATTTGGTAAATGGTCTAAATGTAATCCAGGTGTGGAATTACCTGTTTAAAGGTAATAGATGACAAATAAACTAAAACAAAGAGAAAGTTACCCAATTTTAGTTATTCATAGCACAGACACTTCTTTTGGCTTTGGGTATAGAAAAAACAATAACTTTGAATCTGATGAATTATTTATCAAAAAATTTGATAATGACCTTTGCAACAACTTAATTAATGATCTAAATAAATTCATTTCCAAAGAAAATTTACAAAAAATAAATAAGTTATCTGTCAGTATAGGACCAGCAAATTTTAATGCTTCACGACTTATTGTAGTTTTAGCAAGAACGATCTCACAACAAATAAATTGTCCTTTAGACAGTTTTAGTTCATTTGAAATAATGGCAAAAAGAATTGCATCAAAAAATAATATCTTTACAAACAAAAAATCTTTCTGGATTTACAAAAAATTAAAACGAAAGGGTTTTATTGCAGGTAAATATGAGATTTGTCATGACGAAAAAACTCCTTCAGATCTAGTCATTCGAGAAACAGTTTTACCAAAAGTTATTAAAGAACTCGAGAGTAAAGAACTTTTTTTCGAGGCTATTTTTGATGATAAAGAAGATTTAAAAGAACTATTAGATTTATCAAACAAAAATTCATTAAATTCAAATGTAGATTCTTGGGAAAAAGTTTTGCCTCTTTACCCTATTTCTCCAATTAACTAAATATTCATCCAATCAAATTATTAATTTCGTCTTTAAGGTGCATTGTCACAAGATTAAGTTCATCTCTTGATGAACTTTGCGGAGGTTGAATAGGTTTTCCCACTTTAATAACTATTTTTGAAAATAAAGGAAAAAAGAATTTAAATCTCATTAGCCTATGTGAATTAACTATTGCAACAGGTAATAATAATTTTTGATTTTTAAAGGCTAATAATGCTGCTCCTTGTTTAGGCTTATTTACTCGGCCATTTTTTTGACGAGTGCCATCAATAAAAATTCCAATACAATGATCGTTTGATAATTTTTTACATGCTGTTTTAATTGTATTTTTATCAGCAATTCCTCTTTTCACAGGATATGCTCCACAAGCCTTGATAATAAAACCAAGAAAAGGAATTTTAAAAAGCTCTGCCTTGGCCATAAAAGATATATTACGTCCAAGGGCATGGCCTAACAAAGGAGGATCAAGTAAAGAACCATGATTAGAAACCATGATAAAAGAATCTTTTTGCGGAATATTTTCTCTACCTATTAATTGACCTTTAAATACTAATTTATAAATAGGTAATACAAAAAGCTTACTAACTAATTCGTAGATTAATTTTTGAATAGTATGATTTTTCATACAAAATTAATAAGATATTTGATCAGAAGATGAAACTTGAGAAATTTTTACGCCTTTAAGATGTCTTTTTCCTAAACCGCTTAGTACATTAGAAGGGCCAATTTCAACAATATGCAGATCACTATCTTTTGCCATTAAATCCATAGTTTCTCGCCACCTAACTCCATTACACATTTGCTTTTCTAATCTAATTTTAAGCTCGTTTGCATCACTACAAAGTGAAGGTTCACAATTACTTATGACTGGGAAAGAGGGTTTTTTAAATTGAATCTGTTTTAAATACTCAGAAAATTTTGATGAAGATTCATTCATAAATGGTGAATGAAATGCACCTGAAACATTTAATTTCAAGAATCTTTTACAAGAAAATTCTCTCGACAAATTATCTAATGCTTCAGTAGATCCTGATAAGACAACTTGGGAAGAGCTATTATCATTAGCAATTACAATATCATCAATTTTTTGTACTAATAGATCAAGTTCATTTCTATCAAAACCAATTACTGCTGCCATAGATCCTTTCCCAGCATTTACCATTAATTGAGACCTTTCTTTTATTAGAGAAACGCAGTCTTCGAATGAAAAAACATCCGCACAATATAGTGCAGTGATTTCTCCAAGACTATGCCCAGCAACATAAGTTGGTTTAAATCCATTTTCCTTTAATGCATCTAATAAAATTGATTCAACTAAAAAAAGACAAATTTGTGTGTTTCTTGTGTTATTTAAATCAATAAGAGGATTTGTTGGTTCATTATTTAACTCACAAATTTCAAATAAATCCCTTTCAAATATCTCAGATGCATAACTAAACCTCTCTTTTGTGTTGGGCAAATTTTCAATTTGTTTTGCCATTCCAATTTTTTGCGAACCCTGTCCAGGGAATACCCATGCAACTGTCATAATGTTCCTATTTTGTTTTTAACCCCACTTAATTAGGGCTGCACCCCAACTTAGCCCAGCACCGAAACCACTTGTAGCAATAATATCATTTTGTTTAATTCTATAATCTCTTACAGCCTCATCCATCATTAGTGGAATTGTTGCTGCTGAAGTATTGCCATATTTTTCTAAATTACTAAGAATCTTTTCTCTGGGAATTTTTAACCTTTCTCCTACAGAATCCAATATTCTTTGATTAGCTTGATGCAACAAGAGCCAATCAACTTGATCAGAATTATAGTTCATTTTTTTCAACAACTTTTGAAGAATTAGGGGGACTTCTTTAACTGCGAATTTATAAACTTCCTGACCATTCATCTGAATTGGAGAAAAACCTCCACTTAAAAAATCAATTTCATCAACTATTGAATCCTTATTATTTTTTGATGGAAGATTAAGAAAAGAACCCCTCCCCCCATCAGTTCTCATATCAAAACCTATAAAATTATCAAATTCATTTGTGGCTTCAATTGCTAGTGCACCGGCACCATCTCCAAAGAGAATACAACTTCTTCTATCATTCCAATCAACAAAACTTGATAATTGATCTGCTCCAATAACAATAGCCCTTTTAAAACTACCCCCTTTTAAAAATTGTGAGGCCGTTATTAAGGCAAATAAAAAGCCACTACAAGCTGCAGTTAAATCGAAAGCTACAGCATTAGCTGCCCCTAATTTAGCTTGAATGGATGGGGCTGATCCAAATAAATCATGCGGAGTAGAAGTAGCTAAAACAATCAAATCAATCGTTTTAATATCCCAATTAGCCATTTCTATAGCCTTTAGAGCAGCCTTATAACCCATCTCATTAGCATTATCTTCTACACTAGAGATTCTTCTCTCAGAAATACCAGTTCTAGATTGTATCCATTCATTGCTTGTATCAACTTTTTGACTAATTTTTTGATTGGTTAGGATTTGATCAGGTACATAACTTCCACTTCCCTTGAATGACACTCCAATCTGATTAAAATTTATTCCTTCCAAAAGAGTTTTTTTTAGTTACTTATATTAGTCAAACATAAATTTGACTCAATATGTTTTATGAATTTAAAACTTGAAGCTTTTGCAGTTGATTTAAATTGTCCATAACACCATGATTCACTGCAGAGTGGGCCAAGCGAAGAGCACTAACTACTGATAAAGATTTGCTACTTCCATGACCAATAACACAAATACCATTCACCCCAAGTAATAAAGCTCCTCCATGTTCGGCATGATCTAACCTTTTCTTAATTCTGAGTAGATTACCTCTTAAAAAAGCTGAACCAACTTTCCCCCGCCTTCCACGTGGCAGCTCAGATCTCAAAATATCTAATAAAACTCCTCCCACAGATTCAAGAAATTTCAATAATATATTTCCAGTAAATCCATCACAAACTACTACGTCGAAGCTACCTGATAATACATCTCGCCCTTCACAATTACCTCCAAAATCAAAACTTTTTTCAGAAGATAATAATTCAAATGTTTTTAGGGATAAATCATTACCTTTGCATTCTTCTTCTCCAATATTTAAAAGGCCTATTCTTGGTTTTTTTACTTGTAAGACATCTTTTGCATAAATGTTACCAAGAAGAGCAAATTGATGTAGATAAGATGGCTTACAATCAGTATTTGCACCAACATCTAAAACTAATACAGGACGAGTTTGATCCCTTGTTGGAAATAATGCTCCTATGGCTGGTCTATCAATCCCTTTCAATCTTCCAATTCTAAATATGGCAGAAGCCATCATGGCACCTGAATTACCAGCTGAGTAGACAGCTTCAGCTTTATTATTTCTCACTAAATCCATTGCAACGTTTATGCTTGCATTTTTCCTTTTTCTGACTGCAGTAGCTTCTTCATTCATCCCAATAGGCTCTCCACTATCAATTAATTCAAGACGATTATTATTAATTTCATTTTCTAATAATTCTGCTATACCAGTTTTTTCTGCTGCATCTTTAACTTTGTCAATTTTGCCGACAAACTTTATATTTATTGGGAATCTACTTATTGCTTCGAGGCAACCTTCAAGAATTGGGCCGGGCGCATAATCTCCACCCATACCATCAACTGCGATCCAAATTCTTTTAGATTGAATGTCTTCGACCTTATCTAAAATATTATCGCTATTTTGTAATCTTTTTAATGGGTCAAAAACTAATGGCTGTAATGTATTTTTCGCTATTGAGCTAGCATTTGAAACAACACTGCTGGCAGTATTCACAACAGATTCAGCGCTTGAAACTACATTACCTGCAACATTACTCGCAACATTACTAGCAGTGGTCACAACAGAACCAGCACCAGAAACCACATTACCCGCAACATTACTAGCCGTTGCCGCAGAACTAGCAGCAGTATCTACTATTGAAGTGACAGCCGAATTTCTTTTGTACCAAATAACTAATCTTCTAATAGCTCTGGGCTTATTAATTTTTTGCGGTGTTTCTTTCCCCATTTATTTACCATCAAAAGGAGAAATATCAACAATCCGTTGGAAAAGATATCCTGTACCCCTTGCTGTCAAAATTAATTCAGGATTTGCTGGATCAGCCTCAAGTTTTGATCTTAATCTTGATATATGAACATCCACGACTCTCGTGTCTACATGTCTCTCGGGGGTATATCCCCAAACTTCTTTCAAAATCTCTCCTCTACTAAATGGCTCTCCTGACCTACTTACCAAAAGCTCTAAGAGACTAAATTCCATACCAGTTAATCTTATTCTCTCATCGCTTTTAAAAACTTGTCTTCGATTTGTATCAATTTTTATATCCGTTACCAAAATTAATCCTGAATTAGGCATTCCAGGAATTTGTTCTTTGTCGATTCTTCTAAGAACACACCTTATTCTAGCTTCTAATTCCTTTGGGCTGAATGGTTTTACTACATAATCATCAGCCCCCAATTCTAAACCTGTTATCCTATCTGCGACATCTCCTAATGCAGTTAACATAACAATTGGAACATCAGAATCTTTCCTTAATTCTTGACAAACTCCATAACCATCTAACTTTGGCATCATGACGTCAAGCACTACTAAATCAGGTTCATAATCCTTAAATAACTTTAGTGCTTCTTTACCATCACTTGCAGTTACAACTTTGTAGCCAATCATGGAGAGACGTGTCTCCAGAATTCTTCTAATACTTGCCTCGTCATCTGCGACAAGTATAGTTTCTTTAGTTTGACTAGATAGAGCCATTTGTTTCTATTAGCTAATCAGTAAGAGAATTTATTATTAACCTAATCTAACTTGTAGAGGGGCAATATCCCAAACATTCTAGTTCCCTTACTTCATTCAGAAACTTAATGTCTAGCAAATTATCGACTTTTATTTGTCAGAATTGCGGATCTGAAACTTCTCAATACTTTGGAAAATGCCTTAATTGCAACTCATGGAATTCCATTGTTGAAGAAATAAAAAGTAAGACCTCTAAATATCAAGAGAAAAAAAATAGTAAAAAATCTATACCGTTTCATGAGATCTCATCAAAAAAAATATTAAGATTTTCTAGTGGTTTTAGAGAATTTGATCGAGTTCTTGGAGGTGGAATTGTACCTGGATCTGTTGTTTTACTTGGAGGAGAACCAGGTATAGGTAAAAGCACATTAGTTCTTCAATCAGCAGGGAAAATATCTCTCAATGAAAAAGTGTTATACATAACTGCAGAAGAATCCCTAGAACAAGTAAAAATTAGATGGGAAAGATTAAATCAAAACAGTATTGATTTAAAAATTTTTGCAGAAACTAATTTATCTCTAATTGTTGAAGAGATCAAACGTGTAAATCCAAGTTTCGCAATTATTGATAGTATTCAAGCCATCCATAATCATGAAATGCAAAGTTCTCCAGGATCTGTTTCTCAAGTTAGAGAATGTTCTTCTGAGTTGCAAAATCTAGCCAAAAATAATAATATCGCGCTTCTAATAATTGGTCATGTAACCAAAGATGGTGCTTTAGCTGGCCCTAAAACTCTAGAACATTTAGTTGATACAGTAATAAACTTTGAAGGAGATAAGATTTCATCTCATAGATTACTAAGAAGTATAAAAAATCGATTTGGATCGACCTTTGAAATTGGAATTTTTGAAATGCTTGAAGAGGGTTTACGTGAGATAAAAAACCCAAGTTCAATTTTTACAAATAAAGAAAATATTTCAGGTGTAACAACTACGATTACAAATGAAGGCACTCGGCCATTAGCAGTTGATATACAAGCACTGGTAAATAAAACTTTCTACAGTAACCCAAGACGAACTACAACTGGAATTAGCATAAATAGATTGCATCAAATTCTCGCTGTCATTGAAAAACACGTAGGGATAAAATTATCTGAGTTTGATTGTTATGTAGCTACTGGTGGAGGTTTTGAAATTAATGATCCCTCATCTGACTTAGGTGTAGCAATATCAATTTTATCGAGTTTGAAAAATATTCCTCCTTTGGCTAGTACCTCATTTATTGGGGAATTGGGTTTGAGCGGTCAAGTTAGAAAATCGAATAACCTCCGGATAAAGATAGAAGAAGCTGTAAGACTAGGAATTAAAAATATCGTAGTACCAAAACTAGAGGAGGAACTAAATAATAATTTTCAAAAATTAATAAATATCAAAGAGATATCCAATATTAAAGAAGCAGTTGATTATTCTCTATCAAAATAAAAAATCAAAGGTACATATCAATTGAGCTTCTGCCTGAGTTTTTCAACCAATTTTCAATATCTAGATACCCACCTGGATATAACCTAACTGCTTTAGACCAGACTTCAGCAGCTTTATCAAACCAAATATCTCTCTGATCTAAATCACCATTTTGCTCAGCGTATCTTCCCCTTTTTTCATAAATTAAACCTATATTTTTGAGGCATGATGGCTGTTTAGGATTTTCTACTAGTGCTTTTTCATAAGTTTCAATAGACAAATCCTCTTCTCCATTACTCATATATATTATTGCCATATTTTTTAAAGTCTCACCCCTATCTATTTTATTTTCTTCAAGCAATAAACTCTCTTTGTAATACTCTAATGCTTCCGAATAATCCCCATTATTTTGTGCGGCTAAGCCATCTCTGTAATAGATATATGCCTTTTTTTCTTTCTCTGCAATAGGCATTATTTTTACGATGGATTCAGCAATTACAGTAAAAGCTTTATCAATAAAATTGTCTCTGTTTTGATTACTAGGCACCGCTCTAAAACTAATAAAATTAATATAGTAATTTAAAAAATAACTATTTAAAAAGTCTATTACATTTATTATTATAGTTAAAAAATAGGCAAAGCATTAATTTGCTTCAATCGCGAAAAATATGGAAAGCATTCAATTGAGCATTACAGGAATGAAGTGCGGAGGTTGTGTTAGCACTGTTGAAAAAATATTAAAAAATTCTGATGGTATTGAAAATGTTTCTGTTAACTTACTAACTGAAAGTGCATATTTTGAAATTACCCAGAAACAGATAGAACTAGAAGCAGTTCTCGAAAATCTAAAAGAAAATGGTTTCCCATCAAAGATTTACATAAATGATTTTTCAAAAAAAATAAATAAGGCTGAATTAGAAAAAAAAAAGAGCTGGAATAATCAATGGAAAAAACTAACTTTTGCTTTATTACTTTTATTATTTTCAGGTTTAGGTCATCTAGCAGAAGGAAGATATATAAATTTTCCAATATTAGGTAATATATTTTTTCACGCTTCATTAGCAACATTAGCTCTAATCTTTCCTGGCAGAGGAATAATTATTAATGGTTTTAAATCATTTATTAAGAACCGTCCTGATATGGATTCTCTAGTAGCTCTTGGAGTAACTAGCGCATATATAACAAGTCTTCTATCTTTAATATTTCCTGCCACTGGTTTTCCTTGTTTTTTTAATGAACCAGTTATGCTGTTAGGTTTCATATTGATTGGGCGTTTCTTAGAGGAAAGAGCAAGATACCAAACTGGTTCATCTATTGGAGAGTTATTAGATCTTCAACCTGAAATGGCAAATATCTACACAGAAGATAATCAAATAAAATCAATAAGAGTAAACACTTTAAGACCAAATCAAGAGATTCAAGTTTTAGCCGGAGACAGAGTGCCTGCTGACTGCATTGTTACTCAAGGTAATTCATATATTGATGTTTCACATATCACTGGAGAATCCAAACCTATCGAGGTAAAAGAAGGTGAAAATCTATCTAGTGGGTCTTTAAATCTTAATTCAACTCTTAGACTTAAAGTACAAAAGGTCGGAGGGGATTCTTCTCTTGCGAAACTAGTAAATCTTATTGAGTCTGTAAACGCTAGAAAACCTCGCATTCAAAGAATTGCCGATGAGATTGCAGGTAAATTTACTTACTTTGTCCTTATTTTTGCTACCTTAACTTTCTTCTTTTGGTGGAAGGGGGCAAGAAACATTTGGCCAGATTTATTAAGTCATAATAATCAACTTATAACTCACTCAAGCCATACACTTCATAGTTCGCTTGGTAGTAATGCTGAGAATTTTCTTAGTTTAGCAATACAATTGTCAATTGCTGTTTTAGTAATAGCTTGTCCTTGTGCATTAGGTTTAGCCACCCCAACGGTAATAACTGTCGCATCAGGTAAAGCAGCAAAAAAGGGCGTTTTATTTAAAGGCGGGGACAAAATAGAGATGGCTTCAAAAATTAATCACATTATTTTTGACAAGACAGGTACATTAACAAAAGGTAAGCCATTCATCGTTGATTATAAAAATTATGATGATCATTCTTTTTTATTAAGAATAGCTGCCAGCTTAGAAAAGGAAAGCAGACATCCAATAGCAGATGCGTTGATTCAAGAAGCAAAAAAACAAAATTTAAGTTTATTTCCAATAAAAAAAATTATCACTCATTCAGGCCGAGGTATTTCTGGAGAACTAGATTCAATTGATGGACTTATTAATATTGGAAATATTGAATGGCTACTAAGTAAAGGAACAATCATTGATAGTGATGCAAAAAAAGTAATTGAAAATGAAGAGACAAAAACGAACACTATTATTGGAGTAAGTATAAAAGATAAGTTATTAGGCTTTATCTTCCTAGGAGATTTACTCAGAGATGATTCAATTAAAACAGTACAAAATTTAAGAAAAAACAAATTTAAAATTAATATTTTAAGTGGAGACAGGAAACAAACAGTTTTAGCTTTAGCAAAAAAAATAGGTTTTAAAGAAAGTGAAGTCAAATGGGGTCTTCTTCCTGAAATGAAGCTAAAGACTATAGAAAATTTAAAAATTGATAATAAAGTAGCAATGATTGGTGATGGTATTAATGATGTCCCAGCCTTAGCATCTTCAGACTTAGGAATTGCGGTGGGATCAGGAACTCAAATAGCCAAGGCAAATGCAGATGTAGTATTGATGGGAGATCAACTAAATGGATTACCCTACGCTTTAAATCTTGCCAAAAAAACTATAAGAAAAATAAAGCAAAATCTAACATGGGCTTTTGGTTACAACTTACTAGCTATACCTTTAGCAGCCGGCATTTTATTCCCTAAATATGGTATTCTTCTTACTCCCTCAATAGCAGCATTATTGATGGCTATTAGCTCTATTACAGTCGTAATTAATGCTTTATCCTTGGATTAAATGAAAGGAAAATTTATCGTTATTGAGGGTATTGATGGATGTGGTAAAACTACCCAAATAGATGAACTATCTAAATGGCTTCCTAATAGTGGTCTAATAAAGAAAGGGTCTAAATTAATCACAACTAGAGAACCTGGGGGCAGTCTTTTAGGAAAAAAACTTAGAGGACTGATTCTTGATAATAATGAAAATAACAAACCTTCATCTCTTGCAGAATTATTGCTTTATTCAGCAGATAGAGCTGAACACGTTTCCAAAATTATTTCACCTGCTTTAAATAACAATGATTGGGTAATAAGTGATAGATTTTCGGATTCCACACTGGCTTATCAAGGTTATGGAAGAAATATAAATTTAGAAATAATTAAAAATATTGAATCTATTGTTTGTCAAGGAGTATCTCCAGATCTCACTTTCTTCTTAGAAATTTCTCCAGAAGAGAGCTTATTCCGAAGAAAAAATGAAATTCCAGACAGAATAGAATCAGAAGGTATTAGATTTTTAGAAAAAGTAAATGAAGGCTTCAAACTAATTGCCAAACAAAAAAACTGGAAAGTAATATCTGCTTCACAAAATATTAAAACTATTTCTAATCAAATTAAAGAGACTTTGCTAAACAATTTTTCTAAAAAAAATGATTGAGTTTAAAAAAAATAATTTCTTCTTGAATGAAGAAGCCAATACCTTTCTTAACAGCATAATTAAAAACAAATCATTGGCTAATGGTTATATATTTTATGGTGCTGAAGGATTAGGCAAAAAGCAAACTGCTCTTCAATTTATAAAAGAAATTTTCAAACAGTCTTCACCAAGCGAAAATGTTGAAGAGAAAATTACAAACAATAACCATCCTGATTTTTTAATTATTGAACCTGATTCTCTTTTGCTAACAAAAAGTTCAGGAAGTTTAGATCTTGAAAAAACAATAAAAAGTGGATCTGAAATTATTAAAATTGCTCAAATACGTAATATCAAAAATTTTCTTAGTCAAAAATCAATAAACTCAGAAAAAAAAATTGTATTGATAATTGATGCACACCTCCTGAACGAAGCAGCCTCAAATTGCCTTTTAAAAACCTTAGAAGAACCTAGTAACGGAATTTTTATTTTACTAACATCTAAATTAAACCTTCTTTTAGATACGATCATTTCAAGATGTCAAATCGTCAGATTTCGATCTATTTCTAGTAAACAAATAAAGTCAATTTTAAAAGAATATTTAGATACTTCTAAATTAAAGATAAATACAAAATTAAATTTTGAAGATTTTATAAACTCTGCGAATGGATCTCCAAATCAATTATTGAAAAATATTGAAATTTGGAATGATTTTTCAGATGAAATTATAAGTAAATTGGATTCTCCAATTACAAATAGTTTGGAAATATTAGAAATATCTAAATTAATATCTGAAAAATTAGAAATTTCTCAACAGATTTGTTTAGTAAATTTAATTCAAACAATTTGGTGGAGAAAAACAAAAAATACTAGTTTAATTAAAAAACTTGAAAATTTAAAATACCTCTTAAGAAAAAACATACAACCAAGGGTGGCTTGGGAAATAGCTTTTTTAAAAATTTCAATGGAAAATATATGAGATTAATCTACTGCAGAATTTATCAAGTCAGGATTTCTTGCTTGAATAAATTCTTGCCTAGCAGTTTCCACTTGAGAACCAATAGGTAACTCGAGACAATATCCAGCACCGTATACAGTCTTTATATAAATAGGTTTGCGTGGATCGGGTTCAAGTTTAGTGCGTAAGTGTCTAATATGAACTCTTATTGTCTCAATATCATCATCAGGTTCATATCCCCATACTTCTTTAAGGATTAATGCTGGCGATACAGTTTGACCATGTCTCTGCAAAAGACAATGAAGCAGTTCAAATTCAAGATGCGTTAATCTAACAGGAGATTCAAACCATATAGCTTCAAATCTTTCAGGAACAAGAGTTAAAGGGCCATAATTTAATATCTCTTGCTGGTTACTAGAATTTAATTGTGCTCTGTTAGTTCTTCTTAATAAAGCTTTTATTCGTACATGTAATTCTTCTAAATCGAATGGTTTAGTAATGTAGTCATCTGCTCCAGAATTAAACCCAGTAACTTTATCTTTAAGGCCGCCTAACGCAGTTATCATCAAAATTGGTATGTTTGATGTTCTTTCATCTCTTCTTAGTCGCTGGCATAAGGTTAAACCATCTACACTTGGTAGCATTAAATCCAAAAGTATTAAGTCTGGTGAATATTGAAGAGCTAATGCTTGTCCTTTAATTCCATCTTCCGCTTTTTGAACATCGAAACCAGAGTGTTCTAAATGCCTAGCCACCAAATCACGCATATCACGATCATCTTCAATTAAAAGGATTGAAATTTTCATATTTATCAACTATTAAATTAAAATTAAGTTTTGGTAATACGATTCTCTCAAGAATTTATAAAGATTGCTGAATTAATGTAAACAATTTTATCAATTAGATTTCTCAAATAAGTTTGTGATGGCAATGGATTAGATAGAAAATGCAAATTTTTAAAAAGTTGAAATTTTAGAATTTCTTTCGATTCTATTTACTTTTTCTTAATAATCAAAGGATTATTGGAAACAAATAATGGTTCAAATTGAAAGAATATCTAATTCAGATTGCCATTTTTAAGGTTAAGAAAAATTGAATTAAATGGAGATTTACAGTTTTCAAATAGGAATTAACTAAGTTTAGAATTGTTAATTTTTTCAAAATGTTTAAACTCATAATTTTGTCTATATTGATAAAAATTTAAGTATCTATGAAAAAGAAGTCTATTATCTATTCAGATTTATCAAAAAAACAACTAGAAACTCTTAAAGAACTATACATTCAAAAAAAAGTTGAATCGATGAGTCATCAAGAACTTAAACAATATGTATTAGAAATTATTTCTCATCAAATAAACGATACTATTGGCAAAGAAGAGGAAATGGAAGCGTGGAGAGAAATGTCAGATTTTTTTGGAGAACAATTTGAAATAAATATCTTAGAAATACAAACAAAATACATTGACGAAAAAAACGTTATTGAAACAGAAATAGATTCTCAGAAGCAAAGAAAAGAATTACTTGAAAGGAACAATTTGGATCAAGAGAAAAAGGATATGTGGGATGACTAGAATTTCCTGAATGTTGTAGTAATTCAAATGATATAAACAAAAATATTTCTTATTTTTAAAAATGAAAATCAATCAAAGAGATTATTTTAAGGAGAATTTAACAACTGTTCTAATTACTGTTCTAAAAAACAGTTTCTCAAATTAGTATTATGCAATAATAAATTGAAATTTGATCACGTTTAATGTTCTATATACTGTTATTAATACTATATCAAATATACTTAATCACATCTTCGGCTAACCACTATTTGTCAAAAAAGAGAGCAAGAAATTAAAAAAGTCACCTTTTTACGGTGACTTTGGTTAACTTTTTAGAATTTATAAACTCCCCGGGCGGGATTCGAACCTGCGACCAATCGATTAACAGTCGATCGCTCTACCGCTGAGCTACCGAGGAACATAAAATGAATTTAGCTCTTTAAAGTACCTTATGACAAGTACAAGGGTTAATTATATTGAAATTTTGATGGTTCTTGCCAGCTAGATAAAAAACCATTTTTCAACTCTGCTACTGCATCAGCATAAGTCAACTCTTCATAACGATGAGTAATCCACAAAGCTGATAAAGGTTTTTTATGGTCATTTGTAAGATTTTTAATAGTTTGTAAAACTTTTAATTGGCTGGTTTGATCAAGTAACGATGTAGGCTCATCTAAAAGAATAAAATTTCTATTACTAATAAGAGCGCAAGCAATAGTTAAGCGTTGTTTTTGTCCACCGCTCAAAGTATGAACTGGTCTTTTTTCAAAACCAGTCATACCTACCTGATCAAGCACGTATTCAATTTTTTTATTAATTTCATTTTGACTTATATTTTGATTAATATTTATCAGAAGTTCACTCCTGCAATTTGGCATCAATATTTGATGATCAGGGTTTTGAAAAACCATGCCAATATTTGCTTTAGATTCAATGAAACCATTTTTGGGTTTGATTATTCCACTAATTAATTTTAAAAGAGTACTTTTTCCGCTCCCGTTTTTACCTACGATCATCCAAAATCCAGGTTTTTTTATTGATAAGTTACATTTGAAAATTAAATTTTCTTTTTTTCCAGGATATGAAAAAGAAACATCTTTAAATTTAATATGAGGTATGTCATTTTCAAAGAAATCTCGCATTAACTCTATCAATCTATGTTGAGAGAAAATCCTGGTCTTTTAGCTCCTCCTGCTACTGAAGATTTTTCATATATCTGAACAGAAATGATTTCTTGAGCTCTTACAGCAATTAATTTATCTTGCACTTTATCACACGTTAATTCGATCAAATTTGAGGATTCTAAAGTTTCATTCATAGAACTTTTTATATCATCATAGATTCGTTTAACATCCTCTAATTCTTTCTTCTGAATTGAAAGAGGAAAAGGTGAATATCTCAGGCTTAATTCCAGCGAATACATAATCATTATAAAAACTACCTCTTAATAATAATAAATATTTTTACTCAAGAAGTTATTTAAATTAAATTCTTTCGGGAAATATATAAAAGATCTTTAAATACAATTATTATGAATTTAGGAGAATTTATTTTGCATTTTAAAAAATCATTTCATGGAAATAGCAAATGATATAACTTCTTTAGTTGGAAATACTCCGTTAGTTAAATTAAATCGAATCAGAAAGTATTTTGATTGTTATCCAGAAATAATAGCCAAACTAGAAAGTTTCAATCCATCAGCTTCCGTTAAGGATAGAATCGCTTATTCAATGTTATGTAAAGCTGAAGAAGAAGGATTGATAACACCAGATAAAACAACGTTGATTGAAGCTACTAGTGGGAATACTGGCATCGCATTAGCAATGGTTGCCGCAGCAAAAGGCTATAAATTGATATTAACTATGCCGGATACTATGAGTATTGAGAGAAGAGCAATGTTGAGAGCATATGGAGCTGAATTACAGCTAACACCTGGGAAAGAAGGAATGAAAGGAGCTTTAGATTTAGCTAATGAGTTATCTTCAACCATTGCAAATAGCTATCAATTTAATCAGTTTGAAAACTTTGCCAATCCAGATATTCATGAAAGAACAACGGCTCAAGAAATATGGTCCCAATCAAATAACAATTTAGATGGACTAGTTACAGGAGTAGGCACAGGAGGAACAATTACTGGTTGTGCACGTTTTTTGAAAAAAGTTAATCCAAATTGCAAAATTTATGCCGTAGAGCCAAAAAAAAGTGCTGTAATTTCCGGAGAAAAAGCAGGATCTCATTCGATTCAAGGAATTGGAGCTGGTTTCGTACCGAAAGTACTTAATACCAAATTAATTGATGAAATTTTAAAAATAGATGACGATGAAGCATTTTATTATGGGCGTTTATTAGCTCGATTGGAAGGTCTTTTATCTGGCATCAGCAGCGGTGCAGCTTTAGCAGCAGCTATTAAAATCGGTAAAAGAAAAGAACTAATGAATAAAAGATTGATAGTTATTCTTCCAAGTTTTGGAGAAAGATATTTATCAACAGCAATGTTTGAATCTAATACCTCAATTCAAGCCAGAAAAGATGGTTATCTTTAATGCATAATTTATAAAAATGGAAAAAAATTTATATGAAGAATTAGGTCTCAAAAAAAATGCAACCAGAACTGAAATTAAATCTTCATATCGCTCTTTAGTTAAGCAACATCATCCTGATGCAGGTGGCAAGAAAGAACGATTTCTTGCAATACAAAATGCTTGGGAAATTCTAAAAGACCCTATCAAAAAAAAACAATACGATAGGAGTTTTTTCTCTTCCAGTTCATCATTTGATTCATTAAATGAAAATTGGGAAGAGCAATTTAATTCAAAAAAATATAATTCTTCTATTAAAGACAAAGAAGTTGAAACATGGATTCAAGAAATTTACACTCCGATCAATAGATTAATTAGTCAAATAATTAAACCTTTGAAAAACGAAATAAAAGAACTATCTGCAGATCCATATGATGACCAACTAATGGAAAATTTTTGCAGCTACATAAGTCTTTCACAAAAGAAAATAGAAAAAGTTGAAAAAATTTATAACAAAAAAATAGTTCCAAAGTCTATTTCAGCTTTAGGCCTAGATCTTTATCATTGTTTTTCACAAGTTAAAGATGCGCTATCAGAATTTGATAGATATACACAAGGATACGTAGATAATTACTTATTTGATGGCAAAGAAATGATCAAAGAAGCAAAAAGAATCCAATCAAAAATGTCAGTAGAGAAAAAAAATAAAAAGTTTTAGAAATAAAATTTTCTAAGTATCAAAATTCTTCAATATTCTTTTAGTTGATCTAATTTCAACCAAACATCTGGAACAGGTCTGCGCCATCTAATCTGAGCATATTCATCTTTGATGGTAAGAATCTCTCCAGGACCTTCAAAGACATAATTAGGTAAATCATTATCACTAGCTAGAGCCTCAATACTTTTTATATAACTGTCTTTATCGACAAAAACTAAGCTTCCTTTCTTGAGAGGTTTCTTTGGAATAGAATCTGTCATAATAAATTCAACAAAGTTATTTGAAATTTATTATACAAAAACTTGTTTGATAAATATTTAAAAAAATTGATAACAGAATAATAATAATTACAAACGTCTAAAAAATTTAATAGCCTTAATTAATAAATATCTATAAAATATGCGTCTTTTACTACTTGGCTGCACTGGATTTGTTGGGAAAGAATTAGTACCAACACTTCTCAATGAAAATCACGAAATATATATTGTAAGTAGAAAATCCATCAGCAAATTAAAACTTGATTTAGATTTCAATAAATTTAAATTTTTTCAAATAGATTTGTCAAAAGAAAAAAACTGGAATAATCAAAATCTTCTAAATATCTTAAGAGAGACAGACGGAATAATTAACTTGATGGGAGAACCTATAGCAGAAAAAAAATGGACTTCAGCACAAAAACAGGAGATTGAAAAAAGTCGCATTAACACTACGAAATTTATGATGAAGACCCTTAAAAATTTCAAAATCAACCCAAAAGTCATTATAAATGGATCAGCAATAGGTTATTACGGTACAAGTTTGTCTGATGAATTCACAGAAAATAGTATTGAAGGAAAAGACTTTTTGGCTAATCTTTGCAAAAAATGGGAAGCCGTCGCTGCTGAAAAACCATTTTTCTCTAGGTTAGTTATTTTTAGAATTGGAATTGTCTTAGAGGCAGATGGAGGAGCATTAGGGAAAATGCTCCCTATATTTAAAGTTGGACTAGGTGGACCAATTGGAGATGGTAAGCAATGGATGAGCTGGATTCACAGAAGTGATTTGTGTGGATTAATTACTCAAGCATTAGTCGATAAAAAGTATTCAGGAGTATTTAATGCTGTTGCACCAAATCCAGTATTAATGAGAGAATTTTCTCAGACTTTAGGCTCATGTTTGAATAGACCTAATTTACTTCCAGTGCCAGGAGCGGTTTTAAAAATAATTTTAGGAGATGGAGCAAAAGTTGTATTAGAAGGACAAAAAGTAATAAGTAGTAAACTCAAAAATTATGCTTTTAAATATCCTCTTCTTGAGAAAGCAATTTACGCCTCCACCAAGAATTAATGCCGTTTACTAAAGCACCAATAATAAGAATTGTTATCAATGGAACTACAAGAGGATTCCAAACTATCTGAATAAAATTAATAAAAATAAATATCCCATTTAATTGCATGATGATTGCAAAAATAAAAAATATTGCAAAAAAAATTACTGTAAATAAATTTATTAATAATAAATTGTCGATAATTTGTTTTAACTTATTTTGATTATTTTCCTTAGTCATTTTTTATAACAATATTCATATCATCCACCATCTTAAAACAAGCTTTGTTTTCACCAAGTCTTTTTTTAGCATTTTCATTACATGAGATCATAAACTTCTTATTTAGCTGTATTAGATATATTACTTTTATAATCAATTTTATTGTCTGATTTATTTGATCATTCTTATCTTTATAATTAATGGCACAAAAAACATATTTTCCAAGCAAACGTCTTTGCGCTTCTGCAAAAGTTTTTGTAAATTGTGGACCTTTACCTTCAATCTGGATAACGGGTTTTCCTAATCCAATCGCTTGCTCTGCTGCTGTTCCTGCCATGCTGATACAGCATCTACTTTCCAACAATATGTTGTCAAAATTATTCCAATATACATTAACTTCTAAAAATTTATATTGGAATTTCAAGAGGTACTTATCTTTTATTTTTTCTAGGTTTAACCATCCTCTTTTTTGAAATATCTCCTCTATTTTTGAAGAAGATAAAGCATTAACTATTGCAAAATTAAACTGAATTTTTTGAAAATATCTTAAATCTGATAATGCCTCTAATACCTCTAAAATCAAAATAAAATTATCTAAAATCTCCGGAAATCTACTCCCTGGAAATAATCCAATACTAAATTCAGATTTCTTTAATACTTTATTTCTAGAAAAAAACTTATCCATAAATGGATTGCCTAAAAAAGACACTTTTTTTGTTAATTGCAAAGTTAAATCATTAGCTGTAAGAGAATCTCTCGTATATATTTTTTTTGCTTTTTGTGAGAGCAGAAAAAATTTAGAAGGCCATGGTAATTTCAACTTCCCTTCATAATGACTGGAATAAGCAACTAGATATGTAAAAAAATCTTTCTTACAAACCCATGCAAAAAAAACTGGTACAATATCTCCAACGACAAAAAAATAATCATATTTTTTTCTTATTTTAAAAGTTAAATATAATCTTTTTTAAAAGATAAAATACTTCTCCTCCTAATATCTCAGTGAGTCTTCCCTTAAAAGAATTATATCCAATTCCTCCAGTACTAAATTCTTTAGTTTTACCTATAATTTTAATGTTTTCTTTTTCGTAATGGTTTCCTGTACCAACAATTGGCAACGCATGAACAGAATAACCACTTTTTACGAATTGCTTAGCTATTAGACTCCCAGATAGATCTTCCCCATGCCCATTACTTAATATTAAAATTTTAAACAATTTAAAATTCCAACCATTTTTTTACTTTGGTTAACTCGGGCCAATCTGGATATCTACTTAATCCGTCTTCAACAGATTCTTTCAACTCACTTTTCACATCTGGCATCATCATAGACATTTTTTTTATTACCTCAATATGATCCCTAACACCTTTATTATTTGTAGCCAAAAGAGCTAAAGACAAATTCATTCTTGCTTGTGGGTCCTGCTGATTTAATCGAACAGCTTGTCTGGCAGCTGCCAAAGCTTGTTCATTATTTTTCAAAAGTAGTTGAAGCCATGATAAGCAAGTCCAAGCAGCAAAATGATTTGGTATTTGCTGTATGATTTTTTGAAAATCTTGAACGATTGGAATTAAATCTTGCCCAGATTTATATCTTGATAGAGCTGCATTAAAATCCTCTTCGATAGGATTAATTTCGTTATTCATTATTTATTAAACAGCAAAAGAGCTTCCGCACCCGCAAGTTTGGGAAGCATTAGGATTTACAAAGTTAAAGCCGCCGCCAATTAATTCCTTACTAAAATCTAATTGCATTCCGTAAATATATAAAAGACTTTTAGGATCACAAACTACTTGAAAGCTTTGATCAGCTTTTAGTGAATAATCATAAACTTTATCATCGGAATTTATTTCATTAGTTCCTATAAAATCCATCGTATAACTCATACCACTACAGCCTCCTGATCTTACTCCTACCCTTAGTGCTTTTTTATCACTTTGGCCATTTAATAAATTTGAAATTTGTTCTATAGCATCATTCGTAATTAAGATACCTTTACCATCATCAGAATTTTTAATTTCCTGTTTAACTTCTACATTTTCCATAAACAAAGGATTTCTACTATTTATAATATAAAAACTTAATCGATAGGATGCATAGAACAAACATTATCCAAACTTGATTTGTTATAATTTTAAGAAAAAGTGAAAATTGCAATAGTTGGTTCAGGATTAGCTGGTCTTACAGCAGCAGTCAATTTAGTTGATGAAGGTCATGAAGTAGAAATTTACGAGAGCAGGCCATTTTGGGGAGGTAAAGTTGGAAGTTGGGAAGATAAGGATGGCAACCACATAGAAATGGGCTTACATGTATTTTTTTACAATTACGCAAATCTTTTTAAATTAATGAAAAAAGTGGGGGCTTTAGATAATTTACTCCCGAAAGATCATACGCATCTATTCATTAATAATGGTGGGAATTTGAAATCGTTAGATTTCAGATTCCCCTTGGGTGCTCCATTTAATGGACTAAAAGCTTTTTTTACCACCGAACAACTTACTTGGGTAGATAAGTTCAGAAATGCCTTGGCTTTAGGTACAAGCCCAATAGTTAGAGGATTGATAGACTATGAAGGCGCAATGAAAATAATTAGAGATCTAGATAAAATTAGTTTTAAAGAATGGTTTTTAAACCATGGTGGAAGTGAAAAAAGCTTAGAAAGAATGTGGGATCCTATCGCATATGCTTTAGGTTTTATTAATTGCAAAGATATTTCAGCAAGATGCATGCTAACTATATTTATGATGTTTGCTTCAAAAACAGAAGCCTCAAAACTTAACCTTTTAAAAGGTTCACCTCATAAGTGGTTAACTCAACCTATTGTCGACTACATCACAAACAAAGGAGCAAAAATACATCTTAACCATAAGGTAGAAGAAATCATTTATGAAAAAGAATCTTCCTCTTATTCAGTAAATCAATTAAAAATATCTTATCCTGAAGGAATTAAGGCAGTGTTTGCAGATAAATTTCTAGCTGCCTGTGATGTTCCTGGAATAAAAAAAATAATTCCAAAAGAATGGTATCAATTTAAAGAATTCGAAGGTTTAAAAAAACTAAGAGCTGTAGCTGTTGCCACAATCCAATTAAGATATGACGGTTGGGTTACTGAATTACAAAAAGATAATACTGGAAACGAACCAACTGGACTAGATAACCTTCTTTATTCTGCTGATGCCTCTTTCAGTTGTTTTGCTGATTTAGCACTAGCAAGTCCAACAGACTATAGAAAAAAAGATATGGGATCGCTTCTCCAATGTGTTTTAACTCCTGGCGATAGATGGATGGGAAGATCCACAGAAAGAATTACAAAAGAAATAGATAAAGAGGTTCGCCGTCTATTCCCATCCTCAAAAAACCTTAAATTGCTTTGGAGTAACGTGGTACAAATTCCACAATCACTGTACAGAGAAGCTCCCGGAATGGAACCTTTCAGACCCGATCAAAAAACATCTATATCTAATTTCTTCATGGCTGGTAGTTATACAAAACAAGATTATATAGACTCTATGGAGGGAGCTACGATGAGTGGTCATTTAGCTGCTGCCGCAATTTTAGAGAAGAAAGCCGAATTAGCAAAAAATCTTGCAGTAAGTTAATTCATGGGTACTTGGCTAAAACATGACGTTATAACGGTCGTTAATGCGCCTCTTGAAAATGTATGGGATACATGGAGCGATTTAGACTCAATGTCACTTTGGATGAGCTGGATTGAATCTGTAAAAACAGTTGATGAAGAAACTAATACGTTACCAGATTTAACAGAATGGACTTTAGCTGCAAATGGCTTTAGGTTTAAATGGAAAGCTCAAATTACAGAAAGGGTTGAAAAAAGCAAACTTAAATGGAAATCAATAGGAGGTTTACCAACTGAGGGATCAGTAGTTTTCGAAAGTAAAACTGATCAAATTACAACGGTCAATTTAGCCATAACTTATGAACTACCAAAAATGATTGCTCGGTTTATGGAAGAAAATATTTTAGGCAAAATGGTTACAAACGAATTACAGGCCAATATTGATAGGTTCAAAGATTTAGTTGAAAAAAACTATACAAAAAATTTTTCTAACTAAAAATATTAATTGCTACATCTAGTAGTCCTTCAAAAGTATATTTTTGTGCCTGACTATCAACTTTTCCAAAAATCTTGTTACATACTTTTGTTGTCTGAGGTCCAATAGTTAATAACTTAATTTGCTCAAAATATTCTAACCATTGTTTACCAAGTTTTTTTTCTAGTAAAAAAGCAGCATTTACTACGGTTTTACCGCTTGAGAAAATAATTGCATCGACTTTTCGATTAGAAATAATATCAATTGTTTCTTGCGGAATTGATTCAGGACATCTAGTTTCATATGCAGCAACCTCAAATACACGAGAACCAGCCTTTCTAAATTGATCTGCAATTAAATCTCTACCACCTGTTTGAACTCTTGGTACAAAAACTCGAAGTCCATAACCAGATACTGGGAAATTATCAATTAAACTTTCAGCAACAAATTCTGGAGGTATGAAATCAGCCTTAATCCCAAAATCATCAAGAGTTTTTGAGGTTTTTTCTCCGACTACGGCGATTTTTGTTTTTTTAGAACATTCCTTTAATGAACTATTAAAGTATCTAAGTCTTTTATCAACAAATTTGATCCCATTACTACTGGAAAAAATAATCCAATGAAAATCATTTATTTGATTTAATGCTTCGTCAAGAGGATTCAAATCATCAGGATCACCAATACTTATTGCAGGTAAATCAAATACATTAGCGCCCTTGCTTGTGAAAATCTTTTGTATATCCAATATCCCTTCTTTTGATCGAGTAATTATTATATTTCTTTGATCAAGGGGTAGATCAACTTTTGGCATCCTTGTCCTCAACATTATTATTTTGATTTTGATTTTTTAATTCATCAAGAAGTTTCAAGACTGATAATCCTTTATCAAGAACAACATCGTCTTTAAAAATTATCTCTGGAACTCTTCTCATCTCAATTCTTTTTCCTAAACTATGCCTTATAGAGCTTTTAGCAGTATTCAAGTTTTCCACAATCTCTTTCCTTACTTTCTCTTCAGCAGTTGAAGTTATATAAATTTTACAGTGTTGCAAATCACCTGATAAATCAATCTTAGAAATATTGACGAAATGATCTCTAATAAGATCATTTTCTAAATCATTCTGCAAAATAAGGGTTATTTCTTTCTTCAAAAGAGAAGAAACTTTTGCAAGACGGTAATTATTTGGCATTATGGTTGTAAATTTATTGGATTTGTCATCGCTTGCAAGACAAAATAAAAAGTTATGAAAGCACTTAAGACAGAAGATATCAAACCTACTATTGTGAGTGGATTTGATCTATTCTTGAATAAAGGTTCAAGCAAAGCAACAAGTCCCCCAACAATTATAGATATCAAATACTTTGGATATCTCGCAACATTAGAGAAAAATTCGCCCATCAGCTCCACAAATAGATTACTTTTTTAGCTAAGTTTTAACAAACATTAAACAGCATGATTACATTATATCAATTTAGGCATAGTGCTTTTTGTTTAAAAACAAGAATGGCTCTTCATGCAAAAAAACTACAATATCGAGTTGAAGAAGTAAGACCTGGAATAGGCCAATTTGAAATCTTTAAATTATCAGGTCAAAAACAAGTCCCTGTAATAGTCGATAGTAATGATCAAGTTATTAATGACTCTTCAACTATTTGCGAATATTTAGATAAAAAAAATGAAAACAATCCACTCTTTCCGGAGGATCCAATATTATTTGCACAATGCAAACTAATTGAAGACTGGGCAGATACTACAATGGCTACAACTTGTAGAAAAGCTTTAATAAAATCTGCAATAGAAAATCCACAGCTAAGAACTGCATTACTTCCAGATGAAATACCTTCTTCAGTTAAAAGTATTGTTGATAAATTACCTTTTAAAAATCTTAGTAAAATTTCGAATGTAGTTTTGTCTTCTAAAGATAATTTAGAACTCCAAAAATTACTGGAAGCTTTATCAAAATCCTTGATCAACAAGAAATATTTAGTTGGAGATAGTTTATCAATTGCAGATATTTCAATTGCTGCTCAATTATCCCTTCTTAAATTTCCAACGTCTGCAGGACCAATTCTTTCAGGAGAAGGAAGCCAAGAATACATAAACAACCCTTATCTAGAAAATCTCTTCATTTGGAGGAACAACTTAGAAGAATATCTTTTTAGTGCTAACTCTCAATAAATTCAAACTTCAATTTATATTTATTTGTTTTTATAGCATGAGTAGAAGGATCACCAACTTTTGAACCATAAGAAGCAACATATTGCACTCCACAAATTGATGGTTTGATTGAATTATCAACTTCCAATATTTCTTCGGAACATTTTTGAAATTTACTAATGGTCTCTACCTGATTAATCCTTGAAGCATCTGGCTTATGTGCTGTTTGTATAACTAGCTCATCTGCGAAAAAAATATCATCATCTTGGATCTGATTTCTCCCTGTAATTCTTGAATCGATATAAAAATCATCTTTTAAATAAGTAATTTGATTATTAATAGATTGAGGATCATTTACAACCTTGATTAAAGTTTCACCAAATATTGCTTTTCCAATAGATTCAGAATTTTTTGCGCGATTACCAACAATTAAATCTGAATCATTCTTAAAGAAATTTACTTTATAAATAACTGGCTCTTCTGAATCATTAATTATATCTCGAGAAGTAACAAGCCAATTCCCCTCGAACCATTTAGGATAAATTAAATCCTTAGAAGTATCCGATAATTTAAAATTTGGCAAATATAATTCTGGCCATTGATTTACACGATTTTCCAAAAACTCTCGTACGTTAGAATCTACTAAGGCAAAAGAACTTTCTAAAAAAATTCCTTGAAAAATCAAGCAAAGAATTAATCCAAGAAAAATTTTCATTATGTCAAATCCACTAATAAGAGCATCAGATCATTATGTATTATTAGAGCCAGATTCAAAAGAAAAAATTGTATCAAAGCAAGAAGCAATTTTATGGTTAAAGAATTGGCTTAGTAAGACAGAAACACAAACAATATATCAAAGTATAGAAGATCCTGATCAGGAATTTTTTGAAGAATTATTGGAAAGCACTTATGAATTAGAAATAAAATTAGGATACGTTATCAAATGGTTTGCAGTAAGAATTGAACCAGATTAACTAATGATTTCTTTATGAATTGCATTAATTATTTTCATAGCAACTTCTTCAATATTTTCTTTTTTTACTTGAATTCTTAAATCTGCTTGAGAATACAAATTTTCTCTAGATTGAAAAATGCTCATATATAGATCATTTAGATTCTTTCCCTGAAGAAGTGGCCTATTTTTAATTTCATTTTTCAATCTTTCAATTGCTATATCTTTGTCGAGATCTATCCAAGCAATTATTCCCTGTCTTAAGATTCCCCAGTTTTCCAATTTGGTAACTATTCCTCCCCCAGTTGAGATTACTAATGAAGGAATTTTGATAGTTTCTTTAAGGCAGTTTGCTTCTAATTCGCGGAAATTATCTTCTCCTTCATCATTAAAAATTTGATTGATAGATTTTTTTGCCAACTTCTCTATTAATGAATCTAAATCAATGTATTTATACTTCAATAATTCAGCCAGCTTCAAACCAGTTTGTGACTTGCCAGAACCCATCATTCCTATTAAAAATATACTTCTGCCCTTGATCGTATGAATTGTTTTTTCGATAATGGATTGTTCCATAAAGACAAAAGCGTATTTAAAACCTTAAGATAGTATTATCGCAGATAGGTATGACTTCTACACAATCCAAACCATTACATGGAAAAGGACGTGAATGCGTCATAACTCGACGTGCCTGCTTTAGTTCTAGTCACCGTTATTGGCTTCCTGAAAAAAGCCCAGAAGAAAATTTTTCTCTTTTTGGAAAGTGCAGTATTGCACCAGGACATGGTCATAATTATGAACTTATTGTTTCAATGGGTGGAGAACTAGACTCTGATGGAATGGTACTTAATCTCTCTGATGTAAAACACTCTATTAAAGATAAGGTTACTGGACAATTAGATTTTCGTTTTTTAAATGATGTCTGGCCTGAATTTAATGTTGATAATTCAGAGGGTATACTTCCCACAACTGAAGCATTAGTAAAGGTCATTTGGCGTCGTCTGAAGGATGATTTACCTCTTACAAGTCTAAGACTTTATGAAAACCCAAATTTATGGGCAGATTATTTTGGAAAAAACATGGAAGCATTTTTAACAGTACAAACTCATTTTGCAGCAGCTCATAGACTTGCAAAACAAGAGATATCCTTTGAGGAAAATAAAACAATCTATGGGAAATGTGCCAGAGTTAATGGACATGGTCATAACTATCTTGTCGATATAACTGTAAAAGGAGACATTGATAAAAGAACAGGAATGGTTTGCGACTTATCTGCCCTCCAAGAGATAATTAACGATTTAGTTGTTGAACAACTAGATCATACTTTTCTTAATAAAGACATCGAATTTTTCCATAATTGTGTGCCAACTGCTGAAAATATAGCTTTATATATTTCCGATATTCTGAAAAAACCAATACATCAACTTGGTGCAACATTACACAAAATAAGACTCCAAGAGAGCCCAAATAATGCTGCAGAAATTTATGTTAATCAAAAGTTAACCAATTCATCGAAGTTGAAATTTGAAAATAGTTTAGTAACGCAAACTTGATTATCCCAAGAGTAATAATTGTTATAGCATCAAGTCTTGATGGGAGAATTGCATTTCCTGGAGGTGGAGAATCGCATCTTGGAAGCGATGAAGATAAAAAAATATTAAATCAAAACTTATCAATGGTTGACGCCACCATTTTTGGTTTAGGTACTTTAATAGCTCATCAATCAACTTACCTAGTTAAAAATCTCAATGATAATGACGAAGTAAATATATCAAAAAGCCAGCCAATTTCTATAGTTGCTTCAAATAGCAAAAAATTTAACAGTAATTGGAAATACTTTCGTCAACCAATTAGAAGATGGCTAATAAGCTCAAGTAAAGTTGATAATTCGTCGAATAATGAATTCGAGAAAAAACTCTTTTTCGAAGATTCATGGAAAAAAACTTTAATGTCACTCAAAAAACAAGGGATAAATGATTTAGCTCTTTTAGGAGGTGCAAAACTTATAAATTCATTTATGAAAGAGGATCTAATAACAGATATAAAAATTACAATAATTCCACGAATTATTGGAGGTAGATATACATGGATCCCTCCAGAACAAACAAATGCGATTTTTAATCTCGAAAGACTATGGGAAATAAAATCAATTAAAAATTTAATGAATAATGAAATCTATATTCATTACAAAAAAATTTAAGATAGATTCAATAATAAATGAACCAACCAATACATAAAGTTGAAGTCAAATTATCAATTAAGGAAATCTCCAAGGAGATATGGAATGAATTAGCAAATGAAATTAATAATCCATTTTATGAATGGAATTGGATCAAAAACCTTGAGATATCAAAAAGTGTTTCAAGAGAAACTGGTTGGCAGCCACTATATTTTGTTGCTTTTAAAAATGAAGAGATATTAGGAATTGCCCCACTTTTTTTAAAAAATCATAGCTATGGAGAATTCATTTTTGACCAATCATTTGCAAGATTGGCTCGAGAGCTGAATTTAAATTATTACCCTAAATTAATTGGAATGAGTCCTTATAGTCCTGTAAATGGATACCAATTTCTTTATAAAAAAAATAAAGACAAGAAAGAAATTACAAATTTACTTATAAACCACATCGAAAGCTTTGCGATTACAAACAAAATTCTAAGTTGTAATTTTTTATATATTGATGAAAGCTGGGGCAACCATCTTAAATCTTTGGGATACAATGAATGGATCAATTCCAGCAGTGAATGGAGGAGTAATGGAGAAAAAACATTTAATGATTTTCTTTCTAGATTTAACTCTAATCAGAGAAAAAATATAAAAAAAGAGAGGAAATCAATTACTAAACAAAATATTAAAGTAGAAATTTTTAATGAAGATGATATCAACCAAGAAATCCTCAAAAAAATGCATAATTTTTATGAACAGCATTGTTCGAGGTGGGGAGTTTGGGGAAGTAAATATCTAACTTCTACATTTTTCGAAACACTGGTTGATAATAAAAAAAATCTTTTACTTTTTAGTGCATCAAAACATGATTCAAATGAAATTTTTGCTATGTCGATGTGCGTTAAAAATCAAAACAACTTATGGGGTAGATATTGGGGTAGTCAAGAAGAAATATCTAATTTACATTTTGAATTATGTTATTACCAGCCAATTGAATGGGCAATAAAAAATAGTATCCATTTGTTTGATCCTGGAGCGGGCGGTAAACATAAAAGACGGAGGGGTTTTTTTGCAAAAAGCACCATTAGCTTGCATAAGTGGTTTGACAAAAATATGGAAAATATAATAAGTCCTTGGCTAAATGAAGTGAATAAACAAACCGAGATGGAAATTGATTTTGAAAATAAATCTATACCCTTTAAATAAAAAATTATTCGGCTTTACAAAGATTATATTAGTAATATAGTTTGAAATTAAATTCCCAAAATGGATTCAAGTCAAAGTTTAGGTGAAAAAATAAAGATTGATAATAATCTATCCAACCGATATATAGACTTAGATCCAAACGGTTATTTTATTATAAAAGTAGATTTAGAAGAAAACAAAATTATTTTAGAGCACTTTTTAAATAACATCGATGAGGAAGGCTATGCACTTGACCCCGAAACAAATGAACCTATTAAATGCGACTCTCAAAATAAAAGAGTTAGTAATGAAGTTTTTAAAGGTATTAGTGCGAAACAACTCGGAATATTAATCACTGAAGAAAGAAATGACTTAATAACCAGATTCGATCATGCTCTTTATTTAGGCCGGGAACTACAAAAAGCAGAAGAATGTTTATACAAAAAATTACCATATATCCAAGATTAAGAAATTAAACGAAAAAATCTAATCTTTTCATCTAATGTTAAATTAAACAAAAGTAAAAAAATTAATGAACATCATTTTCTATTTTGCATTTATTGGTTTTGGTTTTGGAGCTGCTTTCGCAATAGATAAGCTCTTAAGAGCAGTTAAATTAATTTAAAAAAACTACAAAATTTTAATAGGCTCTCCATACAAATCATATTCATCCGCAAAAGAAATATTTGCTTCAACAAATTTACCAATATAATTTTTCAAATCAATTTTATCTTTAACAGATAAAATTACATTTCCGTCAATTTCAGGCGCGAAATTGTAGGACCGACCTATTAATTCGTTATTATCTGATATTTTTTCTACTAAAATCTTCATTTTTAAACCAACATATGTCTGGTTTTTATCTTTAGAGATATTTTGTTGAACTGAAATAACGTTATCTTTTCTTGCCTCTGCAATCTCTGGAGATACTTTATTTGGCAAATTAAAAGCTGTAGTTCCTTCCTCAGGAGAAAAAATAAACACTCCAACATGATCAAATTTGTGTCTATCCAAAAATTTGAGAAGATGTTCAAAATGTTCTTTGTTTTCTCCTGGAAAACCAACTATGAGACTAGTTCTTAATACAGCAGATGGAATTTCTTCTCTAATTTTCTCCAAAATTGATTCATTCAAAGAAGCTTGCCAAGGTCTATTCATACTCTTCAACACATCTGGATGACTATGCTGAAGTGGCAAATCAAAGTAAGGCACTATATTCTTTGAATCTTTGAAAGCTCTAATAACTTCATCAGTTAAACCTGTTGGATAAGCATAATGTATCCTTATCCAAGGAATTGGTACTTTAGAAAGCTCATTCAAAAGTTTGGCTAATGATGGCTTTCCATAAATATCTTGACCATAATTAGTTGTTATTTGACTAATTAATATGATTTCTTGAATTCCCTTTTCTGCAAGACTTTTGGCTTCTGAAACTATAGAGTCTATTGTTCTACTTCTTTGAGGACCTCTCAACTTAGGAATAATACAAAAAGCACAATTATAGTTGCAGCCTTCAGCAATGCGAAGATAAGCAACAAATTTGTTTTTATCTACAAAACGAGGCATTTCCTCATCTGCAATAAATTCAGGTATTTTTGAAACTTCATTAACGATTTCCCCTTTTTCTACTCTGTCTAAAACCTTGGCTATCTTTTGATAATCTCCTGTTCCAACCAAACCTTTTATCTCAGGGATTTCTTTTATAAGCTCATCCTTAAAATGCTGAGCCATACAGCCTGCAACTATTACTTCCTTTCCTTGATTTGTATATTCTAGAATTTTTCTAATAGATTCTTCTCTAGCTGTTTCAATAAAACTGCAAGTATTTACAACAACAACATTTGCATCATTTATATTGCTGTCAACTTCATAACCCTCTTTATTTAATAAGCCTTGCATATGTTCAGTATCAACAAGATTTTTCTCACAACCAACATGACTGAATGCAATCTTAGATAGTTTTTTTTCTTTTACATTGAGACTATTTTGTTTCACAACATGAAAAATAAGAATTAAAAGATTTAAAAAGCATTTCGTATATAACTCTCATGCCAAGATAATATTAGGATAGATAATGTAAATAACAAACTTTCTTTTTGTATGGCCCTTAAGACTTTAAACAAAAGAAATAAAAAAGATTTCAAATGGCCAAAAATCATAATCGCAATTCTTAGCACTATAGGCATAGTTGACACAGGTTCGATTACTTTAAAAAACTGGGGATTATTTACTTCGCTTTCATGTCCAGGGATACAAAATGGTTGTGAAACAGTTTTAAATAGTCCTTGGGGTACTTTATTTGAAAATAATCAAGTTAATATACCTCTCTCATTAGCTGGATTTATAACATATTTATCAATATTAGTTATCACAATAATACTCTCGCTTAATTTAATTTCCCCAAAAGAAAAACTAAATAAGTTTTTATGGTGGTTAGTATTTCTAATTTCTTGTGCATCATCAACATTTAGCTTTTTGTTGATAAATATAATGTTTTTTAAGATTCAAGCATATTGCTTTTTTTGTATACTTTCAGCAATTTTATCGTTTTCTATCTTTATAATTTCTATGATTGGAGCAAAGTTTGAAAGTAGAGAACCTATGATTTTTAGAGGTTTCATTGTAGCCATTAGTGTCCTGCTGGGAGGGCTAATTTGGTCAACAAACGTTGACCCCTCTAATGCTATTGATGTTGCAAGCCCAACTGAAAATGTATCACCAATAATTACAACTTCAAGCTCTCCCCAGAAGATAAAATTTGCAAAATTTTTAAGTGAAAACAATATTATTATGTATAGTGCCTACTGGTGCCCGCATTGCCACGATCAGAAACAGTTATTTGGTAAAGAAGCAGTTAAAGAATTAAAAGTAGTTGAATGTGCTAAAGATGGTAAGGATAATGATTATGAGCTATGCCAAAAGAAAGGAATAAGTGGCTTTCCCTCTTGGGAAATCAATGGAGAAATAATTAGTGGCACTCGTGATTTGAACGAATTGGCCACAAAAACTGACTATCAGGGAGATGTTAATTTTTGATAAATCTTTTATGAATTTTTTCATCTAACTGTTGTCTAGTATGGCATTCCCAATTTTTATCTTTATCAGAGAAATCATCTCTATAATGCCCTCCTCTACTTTCTTCTCTAAATAGACAAGCTTTTAATAAGGTTAAAGTTGTTATTTGTCTATTCTTTAAATCAAGCAAAAGATTCAATGCTCTCCTATTGCGCTCACTAAGTTTTATTTTTTGATCAAATTTTATTTTTTCCATAGAATTTAGTAAAGCATTTTTTTGTAATTGAGAAATATCATCTTTGATATTATGTAAAAATTTACTCATATTTGCCTTATTTCGAGATACACCTATATTTGACCAACATAGTTTTCTTAATTCATCAATTTTTTCAGAGATTTGAGAAATTTGATCTTCTTGCGGATCTTGAATATCGAACTCTTGGAATGATCTATCAAATTTTTCGAATTTAAAAGGATCATTCAAAACAATTGAAGACATTTTTCTTGCAAAAACAAGGCATTCCATCAGTGAATTACTTGCTAATCTATTAGCACCATGCACACCTGTAGAAGCAACTTCTCCTACAGCATATAATCCTTTTCGAGTAGAAGAAGCATTTAAATCTGTTTTTACACCTCCCATCCAATAATGAGCTGCAGGAGCTACAGGAATAACTTCATTTAAAGGATTAACCCCATAATCCTGACATCGACTTACGATAGTGGGAAATCGCTCTACAATTTTTTCAGGATCAATATACCGAAGATCCAAGCCAACATGATCTACATTATTATCATGCATATTTTTCATGATTGCTCTACTTACCTGATCTCTAGTAGCTAAATCACGATTTTTAAGATTTTTTACTGGGCTTTCACCATTTTTATCCACTAAAATGGCTCCTTCTCCTCTAAGTGCTTCAGATATTAAGAAGCAAGGTGCACCGTAAAATTTCAAAGCGGTTGGATGAAATTGAACAAACTCTAAATCTTCAATAGCAGCTCCAGCCTTCCATGCAAGAGCAATCCCTTCTCCAGAAGATTGAGCAGGATTTGTTGTATTAGTAAATAAATGTCCACCTCCACCCGTAGCTAAAACAACAGCCCTCGATTGAATCCAATATAAATTTGCTCCATCAAGAACCTGAACTCCTCTACATTCCTTGTTTTCAATGAGAAGTTCGGTTACTCTTACACCTCTACAGTGAAGAATATTTTTTTTATTTTCAACATGATCTTCTAGAACTTCAACTAATGCCCTTCCAGTACGATCTTTAACATGCAAAACTCTTCTTCGAGAATGTGCTGCTTCTAAAGTAGTGGCTAATTGATCAGAACTTTGGTCAAAAATCATCCCTAAATTCTGTAGCCTATTGACACAGCCTGGGGCTTCTTTAACAAGCATTTCTACAGCTTGAAAATCACATAGTCCATCACCTGCTTTTAAAGTATCATCAGCGTGAAGATCGAATGAATCGTCTTGTCTAACAACAGATGCTATTCCTCCTTGGGCCCATCGACTTGAAGATATCTTGCTAGTATTTCTATTTAAAAGCAGAACTTTTAAATTTACAGGTAATTCAAGACAAGTCATAAGTCCTGCAGCTCCTGCGCCTACAACGATAACATCCCAATTATTTAATGGAATTGGTTCTGGCGAAAATGGAGGCCTTAACATTAAACCAATCCACTAAAAGTTGGTTGCAGAATTGCTAAAACAATAAAAATGCCATCAACGATCAAAGTCGTTTGAATTACATAACTAGAAACTAAGAGTGCTTTACCATTAGTAGAATTAATTGTGGCAGAATCAAAAATTTCTTTTGAAATAAACCAAAGTATAAAAGCAACAAAAACAATGATAGATAATGATTTTATTTGAATAAGATTCTCTGAGGTTTTTTGGAGAATTTGGGGTGCAGTTTCAGAATCTGCTGTAATAACCTGTCTCCATTGATCCATTATTCCGATTAAAAATATTGTAATGTCAGTAACTGCAGTTCCAAATAAAGAAGAGATATAAAAACTTGAACCTATTTTCCAATTAGTACCAAGTCCAATTAATGCTAATGGGAGAACTACAGCTTCAACAGGTATGTGTAGGATAGGAAACGGGCTCAACCATCCCCAAAACAAACACCCACCGAGCCAACTGCCTGACACACCAAGTAATAATGAAATGACAATAAACCATTTATTTGATTTTTTCTGATTTAAAACAAATGCCCCTAAGAGAATAACAAAAGTAAAACAAAGAGCACTTATTGGTTCTAATCTAACCCAAGGGGCTTGAACAAAAATAGGTAAAATTACAAAAAAAGAGGACCATAGTCTTAAAGATAATGGGTTTGATAAAAAGCTATTTTCGTATGAATCAAATGTATCAAACGATTCAAAGTTCAATTTATCTTTTACTTCTAAATTTTTTGTAATTAATTCTTTCAATGAAAAAAGTTTTTGGTTTATCTTAATTAATTTAAATCGTGTTTTTAAAAACTGCGAATATCATATTTTAATAAATTAAAGGCCCATAATTTCACAATTATATTTTGTTTTTTAAAAGTATTTAATACACTTTGAGTCATATATGAGTTTACAATAAATATAAAGAAAAATATTTTGAATTCAATTGTGTGGAAAGAAATTGATTACAAAGAAAATTCCAATGATCTTTTGGTTCCTTATACTACTTATAAAATAAAACCTGCAGAAATTGAAAGTATTGAAGCTAATTCCATTGCTCAAGAAATAGGATTTGAATCAGGTGATTCAATCATTAGTATTAATGGGAAAAAACCAAGAGATTTAATTGATTATCAAATTCTCATTAGTGAAGAAATTTTAGATATATCAGTTTTAGATAAAAATCATGAAATTCACAATATAAGTATTGAAAAAGATCAAGACGTTAATTTGGGTATTAATTTTAAAGATGCATTATTTGATTCAATCAAGCAATGCAATAATAGATGTCCATTTTGTTTTATTGATCAACAGCCAAGTGGTAAAAGAAAAAGCCTTTATATAAAAGATGATGATTACAGATTAAGTTTCCTATATGGCTCTTACCTTACTCTTACGAACTTAAAAAAAGAAGACTGGGAAAGAATTGCTATGCAAAAGCTATCCCCACTTTTTATTTCAGTTCATGCTACTGATCCCGATACAAGAGAAAAATTATTAAAAAATAAAAAAGCAGGTGTGATCCTTGATCAAATTTCTTGGTTTGAAAAAAACTCAATTCAAATTCATGCTCAAATTGTTGTTTGTCCAGATATAAATGATGGGGATATTCTTGAGAAATCAATCTTGGAACTTGCTGAATTCTACAAAAAAAATTCTCAGACAGTACTTTCAGTTGCAATAGTTCCTGTAGGACTTACAAAATTTAGACCTGAAAATGATGGATTGAAATCAATCAGCCCAGAATACGCAATAAAAACGATAAAACAAGTAGAAAAAATCCAGTCCTCCCTACAAAATACTCTTGGGACTCGTTTTTGTTGGCTAGCAGACGAATGGTATTTAATAGCAGGTTCAAATTTACCTAGTTATAAAACCTACGAAAATATGCCGCAAGAATCTAATGGAGTTGGATCAATTAGAACCTTTCTAAAGATATTAAATGAAAAGTCTAGGAACCTGCCAAAAAAAATAAAACAGCCAAAAAAAGTAAGTTGGATTGTTGGTAAATTAGTTTATGAAGCCCTAATTCCCACAATTAAGAAATTAAATATTATTGATGGATTAACAATTAATTTATATGGATTACCAAGTATTTATTGGGGTCAAGATCAAGTTGTTACAGGTCTTCTTACTGGAGAAGATCTAATTCACGGTTTAAAAAATAAGGATTTAGGAGAAGCAGTTTACATACCATCTATTATGTTAAAACTTAATACTGATTTATTTTTAGATGATAAAAATATTCAAGAAGTTGAAAATCAATTAAATACCAAAATTCACGTTCTTGATGATTCAAATGATATTATTAATACTCTGATTGGTTAATCAAAAATTCTCGATACTATAAAACATGTTTAGAAGAATAATAAAGCCTATCTTATTCTTGCCACTTGCTCTAAGTATCAACTCTATTAAAGTACTTTCGAGCGAAACAAAAAATTATATTGATAATGTTCTAGAAGAAAAACCAAATATCATATTTGTTGATTATCAAGAAATAGAAAAAATCATATTAAATAATCAAGAATTAAAGTCATTACAAAACTTAGTAGCCTCTGCAAGCTTTAATCTGTCCAGTCAAATTGCTAAAAGATATCCATCCCTAGATTTTCAAGCAAATGGATTACCAAAATATGTAGCAGGTAAACAGTACAATAGCAAATCACCCACTTTAAAAACATCACAATTTACGGCTAATCCATCTCTGAATATCAAATGGGATGTAATTGCCCCACTTAGAGAATACGAAATTAAAATTGCCAAAGCAAATTATAAAATTGCAGAAAATAATTATGAGATTAAGAAAAAAGATTTAATTCAGGAAGCAAGAATGAGATATCACAAATATCAAAAATCATATCAAAATATTCAAAATAAAAAATTCACACTTGATTTATCAATTACAAGTTTAGAAAATGCAAAAGCGAAATTAGATGCTGGAATTGGTACAAAATTTGAAGTTCTTGAAGCAGAAGCTCAACTATCTCGAGATAAACAATCACTTAATGAAAAGAAAATAGAACATGAAATTAATAAAATTTCTCTTAAAGAGATTCTTAATATTAAGGGGAATTTCGAAAGTAATAATGAGCAAAATTTAATAGGATTCTGGAATTATAAATTGAATAAAAATATTAATGAAGGGTTAGATAAAAATCTTTCCTTAAAAAATCTTCTGCTTCAAAAATCAATCAAACAGAGCCAAGCAAATAGTTTTTTAGCTCAAAATAAACCAAATATTTATATCAGCAACTCATTATCTAGTACATTTACCAAAGGTGACGCATTATCCGAGATTATTGACTCTGAAGAGTCTGGATCTAATTATACAAATACTATAAGTCTAAATTTTGCATGGAATATTTTTGATGGCGGACAAAATAAAAACTCTTACAAATCAAAAATAGCCGATTCTGAAGCTGAAAAATATGCTTATGAAAATCTAAAAAATGTTTTGACTACAAATATTAGTAAAGCATATTTAAATCTTAAATTAAATGAAGAGAAAATTATTTCTTCTCTAAAAGAAATTGAATCAAGTAAAGAGTCTGTAAGGCTTTCCAGACTTAGGTATGATGTTGGAATATCAACTCTAAAAGATGTTCTTGTTAGGCAAAGTGAATTAAGTAATGCGAAATCAAAGAATATTAATGCTATTTATAATTACAATTTGAATTTAGATGAATTAGAAAGATTAACTTTTATAGATATAAATAAAAATTGTTTGGATATTAATAGTACTAAAATTAAAGATAAAAAGTCTATTTGCAATATATAAATATGAATCCATCAAATTTAACTAATAAGCAACTAAGTGAATTAGATTCTTTATTTGAATTAGTTAGTCAACGACAAAAAAAAGATTTTGGAAATATTAGCACCAGTAATAAAGCAGATGGATCATTATTGACAAGTTGTGATTTGTGGAGTGACAAAACAATCGTAGATGGCTTAGCTTCAATAGCTCCAGGTGAAGGTGTCCTTAGTGAAGAAGGGCAAAAATTAATTCCAAACTCAAAAGCTTATTGGGTGGTCGATCCACTCGATGGGACAACAAATTTTGCTGCGGGTATTCCTTACTGGTCTATATCAGTGGCAAGATTCGTTGATGGTAAACCGCAATCTTCTTTTTTAATAATTCCCACTTTGAAAAAAAAGTTTGTATCCATTAAGGGAAAAGGAGTTTGGTTAAATAACCAAAAAGTAGACTCTAACCTAAATAATCATCAAAGTGAATGCATTTCTTTATGTAGTAGATCTATAAAAATTTTACAAAAAAAACCAAACTCAATTTTTCCTGGCAAAATCAGACTCTTAGGTGTGTCGAGTTTAAATCTAATTAGCGTAGCGATGGGGCAAACTTTCGGAGCAATAGAATCAACCCCCAAGATATGGGATATAGCAGCAGCTTGGCTACTATTAGAAGAACTCAATTGTTCTATAGAGTGGTTAGAAACAGATCCTTTAAATTTAATTTCAGGAGAAAATATGAGTGATGTTAATTTCCCATTAATTGCTTGTAGATCTATAGAGAAAGTTGAAATTTTAAAGCCATGGGGCAACTTATTATTAGAAAAATAGTTGCATCATAAATCAATAATTGCTTGAAAAATTTCTTAATCAGATAGAATAAAAAATAAATAAATAAATATTTGAAGAAAATTAATATGCAGCGCAGTTCAACCTGGATACTGAAAAGTTTGTGGGGTGCATGTGAAAGATGGACTAAATCTGATTGCATTGATCTAAGTGCTGCATTTGCCTATTACACACTACAATCATTTTTTCCTATTCTTTTAATTTCTCTTTCAATAGCATCATGGTTCCTAGGCAAACAAGATGGTTTAGATCAAGAAATAATTGCTATTGCGGCCCAAGTTTTGCCTCCCTCAGTAGTTGACTTAGTAAAAACAACATTGTTTAAATTAATTGATCAAGGTTTTGGTGCAGGTATTCTAGGGGCTATGTTTTTGCTTTTTACAGCAGGAAATGCATATTTATCTCTTCAAAGAGGAGCAGACAGATTATGGGAGGACGAACTTCCTTCAAAAAAAATTAACTCTGCCTGGAGAGAGCAAGCCTCGAGGTTTCTGAGAAATAGAGTTGAAGCTTTCTTAATAGTGTTCTTCATAGGTTTTTTAATGGTATTGGATCAGATTAGTGTCAATTTAAGGATGATACCAAGTAACGTTTTAGAAAATCTTTCAAAATCAAACAATTTAATATCTGACTTATTACTAAAGTTGCCGCTACTACAAGTTGGTCAATTTGCAATCCCACTATTTGGCTTTTCTTTAATGGCCCTTTTATTGCAAGCTCTTTTACCTAGTAGAAAAGTTCCTTTGAGACCTCTATTGCCTGGATCTCTTCTTATAGGGATTGGTTTAACTACTTTAAACCTAGCGGTAAGTAAAAGTATTCTCTCACTTGGTGCAAGATTTCAGGCATATGGTTTTATTGGAGGTTTTCTTGTACTTACTTTGTGGGTCTGGTTACTAGGAGTAATTTTATATTTTGGACAGTGTTGGAGTGTGGTTATTGCTAGCATGACTTTAGTAAATAAAAAAAGAAAAAAAAGGTAAAAAATAATATGAATTTTTTTCTCAAAGCTAATAAAAATTTAATTATTTATACGTTTGTAATTTTAATGATTATTCCTATTTTTGGAATTAACTTTTTTATAGGTTTTTTAGGAAATATTCTTTTACTTTTGTTCCTGATTCCCCTTTTTTTGTTGATTCTAGTATTTTTAGGTTTTAATTTTTATAAGTCAAAAATTTCTAGATGTAACAACTGTGGGGCAATTTCAATAGGTTTAAGTGAAACCTGCATAAATTGTGGGATAAACTTAGAAGATATAAACAATAAAAATAAGTTAGAAACAAAACCTGGTGAGAGCACCATCGAAGTAAAGGCAGAAGAAATAAAATAAAAATTTAGCCTATACCAATTTGGCGAAGAATACTTTGCCCAGTAATTAATTCGGTGCCCAAACCAATCAGAATACCCATCATTGCCATACGACCATTCCAGGTTTCAGCAAAATTAACAAAGCCAAATCTTTGTTGATTTTCATCGTTCATAATTAACTACTATATTAATATTTTATTTTAACGTTTCTAGGAAGAATTTATGATAAATAATAAATTAATTATTTAACATGTCTAACACCATCGACAGGTCGATACTCATCACCAGTTGATTCCTCATATATGATTGCTGGCAAACCTGTATCAAACATTGTTTGTAGAGCTTCCTTTAACAAAGGGTTCCATCCTCCAGTGCTAACTTTCCCATGTCTTACTGTCCAATCCCAAGTCCCCTTTAGATCTCTTGGTATTCTTCCCTCTCTATCTCTACGAGCAACTAAGTCTAAGGATTCAACTAAACCTACGATAATAGGATTTTTTCCATAAGAAGGAGTAAGACTGAGTTCTAGCCTAACAGGATCTTCTTTTACCATTTTCAAGCGGAACCTTGGGGGCAACTTAAGAGACCTTATTACAGCTGAGACAATTTTTGTTCTTAATTCCAATGTTTTTACCCTAAATTTTAAAATAACTGATAAATCAGTCAGTTGTAGAACCCTTTTCTTCGAGAGAAGAGTCATTATCATTTGAAAATCTTACTGTTAATAATTCCTCTTCTGTTATATTTCCTGATTTATCAAGAAGTTCGGGATGAATCGTGTATTTTTTTTGCTTTAAATTTGATTTGTAAAGTGTGTTTTCTTTACCAGAAATACTCCAGCCATTGGACATGACTTTAAAAGCTTTCCAAACTAGATATGTTAAGGCTGCTGAATATATAATAGGAAAAAGGAATGTCATTTAATTTATTTACTAATAAGATCTATGATATTTATGATAACTCGAAAAAAAGAAAATTAGCCATTTTAAATAAATAAATTCCTCCATAAATAAATAAATTTTTTAAAGTGGTTATAGTGGAATTACACAAATATTGTGTATCAAATGTATTTGAAGAACATAAGAAAATCAAAATTTAAAAACTACATCCACAAGAAATTAATAGTTTCTTCAGTTATTTCATTGAGTATTGCATCCGGATCTTACGTAATATGTGGGCCATTAATAAACCCTAGATTTAATGAATTAAATGGAGAATATTCAAACAAATCTTTCATTACTAAAGCTGTCGAAAAAACTGGCCCTTCTGTAGTAACAATTGAAACTCAAAAATTTGTAAAAAAGAGAAAATTTCCAAATAATTCTCAAATATTTCTAGACCCGTATTTTGAAAGATTTTTTGGATTAGATTTTCCTAAAGAAAATGAGCCAAGAATAGAACAAAGCCAAGGGAGTGGCTTTATTTTCGCCGACGGACTGGTTATTACTAATGCTCATGTTGTAAACGGATCTGATAAGGTAATTGTTGGTTTAACCAACGGTAAAAAGTTAAAAGGACAACTTATAGGACAAGACTTTTTTACTGATTTAGCTGTTCTTAAAATTGAAGGGAAAGGACCTTGGCCAAAAGCAAAATTAGGGGATTCTACAAAAGTTAAAGTTGGTGATTGGGCAATCGCAGTTGGAAATCCATTCGGACTTGAAAATACAGTTACTCTTGGAATAATTAGTAACCTAAAAAGAAATGTCGCTCAATTAGGTATATATGATAAAAAACTTGAACTTATTCAAACAGACGCTGCTATTAATCCTGGAAATTCTGGCGGTCCACTATTGAATAGCAGTGGAGAAGTAATCGGTATTAATACCTTAATAAGATCAGGACCAGGAGCGGGTTTAAGTTTCGCTATCCCAATAAATAGGGCCAAAGAAATTATTTATCAACTAGTAAATAATGGGAAAGTAATCCATCCTATGATAGGGATAAGCCTAATAGAAAAAAGTAAATCAGAAAGAAATTTTAATGAAGTAATTGTTGGATACGTAGTTCCGGATAGTCCAGCTGCAAAAAGTGGGATTATGAAAAATGACATAATCATAAAAGTGGGTAATAAAGACATTGAAACAAGTTCAGACGTCATAAACCAAATAAGTCAAAATGGTATTAATAAAAAAATAAACATATTATTAAAGCGAAGAAATAAATTTATTAATTTAAAAGTAATACCAACTGACATTACCAATTTACAAAATAAGTAAAATTTTCGAATATCATAATCCTTAAGTTTTTCTACAAATCTAGAAAGATAAGTGCCTTCTTTAACATCACAACTTGAAATGGATTCGAAGTAACTTTTAATAGGATCAGAAATTTGAAGATGTTTTTCTTTAAAACCATACTTTTTCATATAAATTATTTATTACTTATTTTGTTTATTTACTTTTTTTCTAAAAAATATTCGTAGCTCCCATTATATGAATATAATTTTGAATCTTTAATTTCGATAATTCTATTTGCAACTTTTGAAATAAAATACCGATCATGAGAAATGATTAACAATGAACCTTTATAATTCTTAATTGCTAATTCTAAATTTTCTTTAGATTCTAAATCCAAATGATTAGTTGGCTCATCCAATAACAGAAAATTACTAGGACTCATAATCATGAGAGCCAATGCTAATCTTGCCTTTTCTCCGCCACTTAATTGTTTAATATACTTAAAAACAGTTTCATTTTGGAAGCCAAAACCCCCTAAAAATGTTCTTACCTTTTTTTGTGACCATTCCGGAGATTTATTACATATTAAATCAATAACCCTTTCCTCAAGAGAAAGTGCTTCAGCCTGATTCTGTTCGTAATAGCTAGTAATTATATTATGTTTACCCAGATTAATTTCTCCAATTTCAGGAGATATCTTTTTCATAATAATTTTAAACAATGTAGATTTCCCACAGCCATTAGGTCCTAATAGTGCTATTTTCTCCCCCGAAGAAATCTTTAAATTAACGTCTAAAAAAAGAATTTTATCTTCATAACTATGAGATAAATTTTTGATATTCAGAACTGATTTTCCTGAGCGAGGACATGCCGGAAAATTAAAAGTAGGGCCTTTTGATTTTGCCCTAGGAGCATCAATTTTAGAAATCCTTCTCAATTGTTTTTCTCTACTTTTGGCTTGCGAACTTCTAGTTGCACTAGCTCTAAATCGATCTATATACTTCCTCTGGATCTCAATTTCTTTTTGTTGTAATTGGTATGCTTTATTTTGTGATTCTTCATTTAAAGATTTTTGTTCCACAAAAAAAGAATAGTTCCCATTATATATTTCAGATATTCCACTATCTATAAAAATTATTTTTTTACATAATTTGTCTAAAAAATATCTATCGTGACTGATAATTATAATTGCGATCTTAAGTGACGATAAATATTCTTCCAGCCAGAAAATAGTATCTAAATCTAAATGATTTGTTGGTTCGTCAAGTAAAAGTAAATCAGGCTTTTGTAATATAATTTTCCCAAGTGCAACTTTCATCTGCCAGCCACCTGAAAAATTACCAACTAATTTATCAGCATCTTCCATAGAAAATCCTAGTTTTGGCAATATTTTTTCTACATCAGATTGCATTTTATAGCCACCTAAAGCTTCAAATATTGCTTGATATTTTGCGAGTTGATTTACTAATATTTCAAATTCATGAGAATGTTTTTTTATATCCAATGATTTCATTTTTTTCTCAATTTCTGAAAGTTTAATGGCAACAATTTTAATTTCTCTGAAAGAACTTTCTAATTCCTCCCTCACCGAACAATCCAAGTTACAGTCAAATTCCTGTTTTAAATGGGCAATTTTAGGATTTCCCTCTTTAATGATCGTTCCACTTGTTTGATCTTCCTCTCCAATTAAAATTTTAAATTGGGTTGATTTACCTGCTCCATTAGAACCAACCAAGCCAACTTTTTCTCCTTTCTTAATCTCCCAATTAATATTTTTTAAAACAACATCTGTAGAATAAATTTTGCTTACACCTTCAAATCTAATCACTGTTTTTAAAATAGAATTTACAAAATCTACGGCATATTTACTAAAAATATTTTGTGGAATAAAATTGAATTATGAAACGAATAGAACAAATTGTAGTAATTTTCATAGCTGCAGCTCTTGCAATTCCAAGTTATTGGTTTTTTTGGACTTTAGCGGGTGGGGGAGGTTACAACAAAAGAGTAAAGCCCATGACGAATCAAAACAAAAATTATTCGACACCTTCTACTACAGACCTCCTCGAGCCTTAATTAACCACATTTTAGTGGCCTCATCGTCAATAGTGCTCAAATAATCAATAACCTCTTCTTTAGTGACAGAAATATTCAACTCATTGCCAATGTCGCATATTTTATCTAGGGCTTTTTTGGGATTAGTCAATGCTGTCATAAACAAACTTTGTTTCTTTTTGGTGTCATTTGCTATCAACTTATAAAGCTTTTCGGCATTACTGGACATGTTTTTAAAATCTATTTATTAATAGACTATTACTTCAAGCTACATTTTTTTCATTATATTTATCAAAAGATAAATCATTATCCGTATCTTTTATTTCTTTTGCTGATGCATCTGCCATACTTCTTGCATCTAAACATAATACTTTTCTTAATTTCGCGAAGTTAGCTGCATGAGATTTTCTACCATCTTTTTGAGCATAATACTCAGACTGCTGAAGAATATGATGAAGATGGGTTAACAAATATGGACTAATTACGGCTGATACCAAAACATCACTATTTTCATTATCGTGAGAATCAGAATTAACTAATCTTTTTTTCTTTTTATCAATTATCGACCTTTTAGGTGAATCAAGTTTTCTTGAATTTTTCATAGGGCTATAAAAACAATTAATTGATACGGAGATATATTTCCTTACTAATAATATACACAAAGATAGTATCCTTGACTAACTGTGTATACTAATAAGTAACAGTTATCAACTTTGACTCATGGCTACCCGTCAAAACTCAACAAATGGGAAGCCTAAATCACCAAGAATTCAAGTAGTTCTTCCAGAATCAATATGTGAAGAGCTGACTATTTTAGCTAAAAACGAATCTAGAACAGTTAGTAATATGGCAAAAGTGTTAATACAGGAAGGTATAAAAAAATACTTCGAGAAAGAGGCTAAATCTTTTATTTCAGAAAATAATTCAAATACTGATAAATTTAGAGACGAACTTGAGAAGCAAAGTGTCAGAAGATTAAAAAGAGCTCCTCAAAGGATTCAATACTATAAAAAATCTGATTAAAAAAATTAATTTTGAGGCAATTTTTGTAAATCTACAGTTTTTCCCATAACTACCAAAATATTTCCCCTTTCCAAAATATATTTTGCTGGTGGATTAACTGTTAACTCTTCAGCAGGTCCTGCTGCAAGAACATTTACTAAATAATTTTTCCTCAAATTTAGATCTCTTAAAGATCTTCCAATAAATTCTTCCGGAACAGTTATTTCATCTATACCAGTTTGATTATCTAGTTCTAATCTTTCAATTAAATTTGGCCTAACTAATTCTAAACCTAATCTTTCTCCTTGCATTCTGGAGGGGAAGACAACTTTATCTGCACCAACCCTTTTTAACATTTTTTCATGCAAATCGCTCGTAGCTCTTGCTATTACTCTTTTCACTTTGCTACCTTCACTATCTTTAGCAATAAGTGTTGTTGTGATACTTGCTTCAATAGGTTCACTGATGCCTACAACAACAGTGTTCATTTCGAGTATTCCAGATTCCTTCATAGACTCTTCATCAGTACAGTCTACTACTCTTGCTTCTATAGAAGGTTCCAATTGCCTCAAATCATCAATAGCTTTTTCAGAATAATCTGCAGCCAAAACATCTGCACCATTACTAATAAGTTCTCTACAAACAGCGGTTCCGAATCTTCCAACACCAACAACTGCAAAAGTGAGAGCTTCTTTTTCTCTCTTTTGAGACCACTGCCACCAATCAGCCATAATAAAACTCAGACGATTCTACACATAAAGATCAGCCCTAGGATAGCCAATTCTCTTTTGTCTATCTATTCTACTCTTATAAAGAGCCTGCCAAAGTGCACTTAATAGCAAAAGAATACCAAGTCTGCCCACAAACATACCAACGATAAGAATAAATTGGCCGAAATGATTTAATTTTGCAGTTAAACCAATATCAAAACCAACTGTTGCAAATGCAGATATGCAAGTGAACAAAATTTCAAGGAATGTGAAAGATTCTTTTTTAATAAACGTATTAGTTGTACTTAGCAGCATTGCCATTAAAAGGACGAAAAGCAAAGATCCAACTGTAATACCAACTGCTTTTAAGATGACTTTATCTGAAATTAATCTATTGCTAATAATTACATCTTTCTGGCCTCTCAAGGTTGATCTAGTTGCAGCCATTAAAGCAATAAATGTAGTAGTTTTGATACCTCCACCAGTCCCTCCAGTACTTGCACCAATAAACATCAGAGTCATTAATAACAAAAGTCCCGTATCTGATATAGAGCTTAAGGAGATCGGATAATTTGTAAAGCCTGCAGTTCTTGCACTGACTGTTTCAAAGATTGATGATAATAACCTCTCAAACAAATTTAAATCGTTAAGAAATTGGCTACTTAGCAATGATTCAGTGATAAAGAATCCTAATGTTCCAAATAGTATCAGAGATAAACTTGTCCTAATAACTAGTCTGGAATGAAGGCTCAATTTTTTATAAGAAAGATTTTTTTTATTACTCCAAATATCATCAATAACACGCCATCCAAGTCCACCCATGACAATGAGGAAAATAAACACAGTATTAACCAAAACATTTGTTCTGTAGTCTTGAAGACTATTTGACCATAATGAAAAACCCGCATTGTTATATGCAGATATACTGTGAAAAATCGAGGACCAAAGTCTTTCCCAATTATTTTGAATATCTACAAATCCAAAAGAATATAAGACAATTGCACCAAAGGATATGATACAAGTTGCAGTTATAGCAATGCTTTGAAAAGTTCGACCAATGCCTCCAACTCCGAATTCATCAAGAGTTTTTCCTTTATCTAATCTAGTTCTTAGCTTTGTCCCCTTTACAACGAAACCTTGTAGAAATGTGGTAATAGCCATTAATCCAAGACCACCTGATAAAAGCATAAAAGCCAAGAAAACTTGGCCAAAGAAATTCAAATCAACACCAATATCTATTATGGTCAAGCCAGTAACTGTTATGGCAGAGGTGGATGTAAAAAATGCCTCCCACAAACCAACCTTTGAAGATGAACATAAAGGGGAACTTAAAATTAAAGTTCCAAAGAAAATAATAACCAATCCTGTAACGATAGTAAATTGAGGGACAGATAGTTTTCTGTAAGCATCTTTTAACCTGTAAACTTTACTTGTGAATTTCACTTTATTTATCTGAAATTTAAAATTATCAATGCTGGTACTACAAATGACATTATAAGTGTTAATCCAGCTCCATATTTTGCGATATCAAAAAATCTATATCTTCCAGGACCATAAACCATTAAATTTGTTTGATAACCCATTGGAGTCAAGAAAGATTGACTTGCTCCAAATAAAACAAGCATTATTAAAGCACTAGGTGAGATCCCTAAGACGTTTGAAAATTCTATAGCAACGGGCAAAATCAAAGCAACCGAAGCAGCATTACTAATAAATTGGGTAAGGATAACTGTCGATACAAAAATTACGACTAGTGAAAAATACAAAGGCAACCCATCAAGAGCAAAATTAAGATTTAATGCAATTAAATCTGCTAATCCTGTTACCTGCATAGCAACGCTAAAACATGATAGAGATCCCAACAATAAAATAACGTCTAACCTAATTGATTTTTGTATTTCTGCAGGTCTTAAACATCCAAAAGCAACCATTGCTATAACTGCCAAAAGAACTGAACCTACTAGTGGAATATTAGTAACCGAAGGCAAAACCACCATCCCTATTGCAATTGCAATCGATATAGGTTTTTTTATCAAGAAAGGTAAATCATCTTCGAATTGATCTAAAACAAGTAAATCATTACTGGCTTGCAAACCTCTTATTGAATCTAACGGTGCTTGCAATAATAAAACATCTCCAGCCCTTAAAACAGCTTGGCCTAATCTCTCCTGAACAGTTTGTTGACCTCTTCTTAGTGCTAAAACTGTTGCATTATGACGCTGCCTAAATCTTAATTCTCTCAAACTTGCACCAGCCAGAGTTGAGCCAGCTGGTAAAAGAGCTTCAAACGTTTTAGTACTTTCGTCATCTGAGAAAATATTAGCTCCATCAAAAGATGTTTTATTTTCTCCCAAGAGAATGGTATGTTCCTGCTGCAGTCGAAATAAGTCAGCCCTTGTAACGCGGATTATTAATCTATCATCCGGTTCAATCTTTATATCAGCCAATGGAGGAAGAATAACTTTTCCATTTCGTTGCAATTCGAGAACATCAACATCAAATCTTCTTTGCAATCTACTATTTCTTACAGATTGTCCAACTAATTCTGAAGTAGAGGGAATAGTAATTTCAGTAAAGTATATATTCATATCCCCATTTTTAATAAACTCCTTATCTCTCCCTCTATCTGGCAAAAGGACGTCAGAAACTAGGATCATATAGGTTGTACCTATAAGCCATACTGGAATTCCAATTGAAGTCAGACTAAATAATTCCAAAGCGCCATAACCTAATTGTTGACTAATATCGCTTACAAGAAGATTTACTGAACTACCTAATAATGTCAGAGTTCCACCTAGTAAAGTCGCGAAAGAAAGAGGTAATAAAACTTTTGATGGCGATATATTTCTCCGCTCGCACCAACCTTCAATTAAAGGTAACAAAGATGCTACTACTGGAGTATTAGGGACAATTCCAGATATTGGAGCAATCAAAAAAGCGATTAAAGAAATTAATTTCCTTGGCGTTCTTATACTTTCAGAAGAAATCAATTCTCTTACTCTATCTAAAGCACCACTTTTGAATAATGCAGAGGAAACTGCAAATAAACCCATAAGAGTGATTAAGGAAGGGCTACCAAATCCAGCTAAAGCTTTTTCAGGAGAAAGAACACCTGTAGCTATAAATATTCCAACACATAACAAACCAGTCAATTCTGGAGCAATAGTATTTTTGATAAACAAAATTATTGACATTATTAAAACAATTACCGTTATTAACGCATCAAAATTATTACTAACTACTGAAATTAGATTCATATGAAACTTATTTAACTCAATATACCCAAAAACAATATTTCAAAAAAGTTTAATTGGAATTATCTTTTTTAAGAAACTTTTTAAAAATAGATTTTTTTTGGAATATCCATGAAGATGCAGACTTTAAGCTTTCCGTTATATCCGGCAACTTAGAAGCATATATAAGTCTTCTTGCTTCAAAAGCCAATTTCCCAGATAAGGTAACCCCAAGCCCAGAAATTGAAGCTTCGCCTATTCCTAAGCTAATCATTTCACCATTATCTTGAAATTCAAAGGGTAAAGGATCCTTCCCTTTAATTAAAAGTTCTAAATTATTAGCAAGATGCTTTCCTTCCTGCATAGCTACCTGAGCAGTTATGGGTAAATCTTCCATTCCTTCAATAACTGCAATATCACCAATAGCAAAACAGTTTTTATGGTTGTCTATTTGCAAATTATTATTAACTAAAATTCGTCCAAATTTTTTTGTTATTTGATCAGTTTGTAAATAAGACAAATTAGGTTTAACACCTGCAGTCCAAATAACAATATCTTTATCTAAGGAAGTTATTCCAACCTCACTAGAAATACTAATCTTAGTTTCTGAGACTTCTTTTACTGTGGAATTCAAAAGAACGTTTATTTTTCTTTTTTCTAATGCCTTTTCTGCTTGTTCTCTATTAAAAATTTTGTTTTTATTTAGGATTTCGTTTGATTTTTCTATAACATTGATTTCGAGTTGATCATTAAATATATCTTTAATTTTGCATGCCAACTCGATTCCAGAGGGACCACCTCCAACTATGAATAACTTTTTACGCGAGGCAGTATCTTTTGATTTTTTTAAAAAAGAATTTAATTTATTTAGATCGTGAAAATCATTAAAAAAATGACAATTTTCATCTACACCTTTTATAAAAAAACTATTTGGAATAGATCCTGTACAGATAACAAGATACTGATAACTTAATTTTAAATCGTCACTGAATTCAAGAATATTTTCTTTGAAGGAAATCTTGATTAAACAATTTCTTAAAAAAGTTATACCCGCATCAGAAAAAATATTTGCAAATTTCGGGATGGCTTCCCAACTTCTTATTTCTTTACTTAAAACTTCGTACATTAAAGGTTTAAATATAAAGTTAGTTTCAGAATCAACCACAACAATCGGTAGAGAAGGATTAAGGTTCTTTAAATTCAAAGCAAATGTCATACCTGCAAAACCTGCTCCAACTATTACTATTGGTTTTTGTATTGATTTCATTAGAGAAATATTGTTATGCGTAAATGTATTATTAAACTATACGAATAATTTTTAAATTGAGCGAAATAAAATTAAACTCATTACCAAAATGAAGAATGATTGAAAAAATCCACAAAGATATGCAAACTAACTTGAGAAAATATAATCAAGAGCTAGTAGATCTGAAACCCCAAGAAATGCTTACATGGGGTTATGAAAAGTTTGATAATCAATTTGCTATTACAACGAGTTTTGGTATACAGTCATCAGTCCTTTTAGATATGGTCAGTAAATTATGTCTGCAAAAAAAAATCAAAATATTTTGGATAGATACAGGTTACCTTCCTCATGAAACATACCATTACGCAGAAAAGCTTATTGATAATTTATCCTTAGAAGTTGAAATTCTGCAGAGTGAATTATCTCCAGCAAGAATGGAAGCCAAATACGGAAAACTTTGGGAAACCAATAAAGAGAGTGATTTAGATAAATATCATGAATTGAGAAAGATAAAACCTTTAGAAAATGGTCTAGAAAAATATGATATTTTCTGCTGGGCAAGCGGTGTTAGATCAAGTCAAACAGAAAATAGAAACAAAATGAAAGTTATAGACGTAATTCGTCAAAGACTCTCTTTAAGACCTTTATTAAATTGGACAAATAAAGATATTTTTTATTATATGGAAGAGAATAATTTACCTGCCCATCCACTTTTTATCAAGGGTTATTCTTCTGTGGGAGATTGGCATTCAAGCAATCCTGATGGTATTGAAACAAAGGGCAGAGATACAAGATTTGGGGGGATTAAACAAGAATGTGGAATACACACTAATAATTAAATTGATCATAGAACAATGGTCTCAGATATAAATTTTTTATTAGTAGGAAATAGTAGGCTTCATTGGGCAAAATATTCTAAAAATCAATCTAAATTCTTCCATACCAAAAAAGAGCAAAAAGTTCTCGAAAATATAGATCTTGATAAATTAATTTGGGCTTCTGTAGGAAAACTACCAAATTTTTTGCTGAAAAAAGAAAATGAAATAAAAACTAAAGATATTCAGTTATCAAATCTTCCTGATTATTTTGGAGTGGATAGAGCTCTTGCCTGTATTGCCGCTTTAAAAATAATTGAAAACCCTTTCAAAAAAGATTTGCTAATTGCAGATTTTGGAACAATATTATCAATAACAAAATTGAATTCAAATGGATCTATTATTGGAGGTCAACTTCTTCCAGGTTTTCTAACACAATTAAAATCAATGGAACAAAGTACAAAAAATCTTAAAGTTCCCAAAAAATATGATATTCCGATCAAAGATTTTTTAATTAATACTGAAGAAGCAATCTTAAAAGGAGTAATCAACTCTCTTACTGGCGTGATAAATAGTTTATTTAATCCCGAAAAGGATATTTTAATAATCTGTGGAGGAGACTCTCAATTACTCACAAACTCTCTAAAGACTCAAACAGAAAATATTATCAATGCTCCTAATTTAGTTATGGAGGGGATGATTATTCACCACCTGTCCGTAAGAAAATTAGCTTAACCCAAGGTCTGCAATTATATGATCAGCCATTATTGCTGCTTTTACCTTTAAGTAAATTTTTTCGATGTTACCTTCAGTATTAATTAAAAAAGTATTTCTCATCATTCCCATATATTCTTTTCCCATGAATTTCTTTAGTCCATAGCTATCGTAATCAGAAGAAACTTTGAAAGGTTCAGGATCAGTTAAAAGAATAAAAGGTAAATTAAATTTTTCTATAAACTTCTGATGAGAAGATGCATTGTCTTTACTGATACCAAGTACAACAATATTATTTTTTTGGAGTAAATCCCAATTCTCTTTAAAATTACATGCTTCTTTAGTACATCCTGGAGTATTATCTTTTGGGTAAAAATATAGTATTATTCGTTTACCTTTAAAATCACTTAGAGAAACTTCTTTTTCAAAAGAATCTTTTAATTTAAATTCTGGTGCTTTGTCGCCAACCTTTAGAGCCATTGAAATTATTAAATGAGTATAAATATAAAATACCAAAAATTTGGTTTTATGAGATTAAAGGTGTTCAAGATGTCGCAACTGTAGAAGAAATTAAAACTGCAAAAAAATTAACAAATTCAAGATCAAAGATTTTCTTAGAAACAAGAGCTTATTTGCGACAATCACTTTCAACACTTTTTGATTTACACCCCTTAGAAATTCAAATTAATGCTCAGCCAGGAGAACCTCCAAGTTTACCCTCTGGCATGGGAAATATCAGTTTAAGTCATTGTAAAGATGCCATTACTATAGTTTGGCATAAAGACAAAATAGGGATTGATATTGAGAGAACAGATAGAGATTTTAACCATATAAAATTTGCAGAAAAATATTTTTTTCATACCAATAAGTCAAATCATAATAATTATTTAACAAAAAATATGATATTAAATCAATGGTGTGCTGTTGAGGCAGCTATAAAATGGGATCATGGGAAATTAGGTAAAGACATTAACCATTGGCAATTTTTTGAAAAGCCAAAAGAGTTAATTCATAAGAAGAAAAACATACATTTAAATTATTCACAGATTAACTTTCATAATTGGAATATCGCTTTGGCCTACGAAGAAAAAACTTCTTTTAATCCTGAGATTATTTGTTGTTCGAAAAATTTCTAGTTTTCTTTTCTTCTAAGTAATTCTTCATATTGATTTTTTTCCCATCCATTATTATTTGGTTCCCATATTTTTAAACCTTTTAAAGCTTTAGGAAGATATTCTTGTGCAACCCATTTACCTGGATAATTATGAGGATTAACATAACTATTAGAATTATTTTTTAAATGAAGTGGAACATCAAAAGCATTGGTAGATTTGATTATTTCAATTGCTTTAAAAATACTTTTCGTACTATTACTTTTTGGAGACATAGCTAAATATAAAGAAGCCTGCGTTAAAAAATATAATCCTTCTGGAAAACCAACTCTATCAAAGGCATCACAACAGGATTGTACAACTACTATGGCATTAGGATCAGCTATTCCTATATCTTCACTGGCAGATATCAGTAGTCTTCTAAAAATAAAATTAGGATCTTCACCAGCCTCCAGCATATTCGCAAGCCAGAATAAAGTTGCATCTGGATCAGAACCTCTTATGGACTTGATAAAGGCACTAGTTACATCGTAATGATTTTGACCACTTTTATCGTAAACAATATTTTTCTTTTGAATTGCATCCTCTGCTATTGAGAGATTGATATTGATTTCTTTAGCATCATTTTCAGCATTTGTTTCTATTGCCATCTCTAGGGCATTGATTAATGTTCTTGCATCACCGCCAGAAAATTTAATTAAATGACTTATAGCATCTTGTGTTAAATAAACCTTTTTTGAATCTTTTTTTTTAGAATAGTGAATTATGACCTTTTGTATTATTTTCTGCAAATCATTTTCTGCCAAAGGAAGTAATGTAAAAATACGAGACCTACTAACAAGCGCTTTATTAACAGCAAAGAAAGGGTTTTCAGTTGTAGCACCAATAAAAGTTATAGTTCCATTTTCTATTGAAGGTAATAAAGCATCTTGCTGAACTGATGTAAATCTATGAACCTCATCGATAAATAAAATTGTTTTTCTTTTGGAATTTATTAGTCTTTCTTTTGCATTAGCAATTTCATTTCTTAATTCTTTTACACTTGATAATACTGCATTTAACTTAATTAATTTTGAACGCGTATTAAAAGAAATAATTTCAATTAGAGTAGTTTTTCCAACACCAGGAGGGCCAGAAAAAATAAAATTACTAATCTTATCGTTTAAGATTGCATTTCTTAAAAGCGAATTCTCATTCAGGATTGGTTGTTGACCAAAAAAATCTTCAAAATTCCTTGGTCTTAATTGATCTGCCAAAGGTTTGTTATTTTCTATTTGAGAATAATTAGTAAATAAATTTTCTGAATGCATATAAATAAAATCAAAAAAATCATTACTTTCAATTCTATGTAATTACTGTAGGAGTTTCCATTTGAGTAAGTTTTGAAATATTTAATAAAGCATCTAAATCATTTATTAGAGGTTTCAAAGCAATCTGAGGATTTAACGAAAGATTCTGTTGAGGATTGAAAAATTTCTCAAAGTAAAGTCTTAATGTTGCACCCTTAGTTCCAGTACCAGAAAGGCGAACAATTACTCGAGAATTATCATCAAGCACCAATCTTAAACCTTGATTTTCACTTGTGGAATTATCAACAGGATCTAAATATGAAAAGTTATCTGCAACTTTAACTAAATGGCCAGCAAAATTATTTCCTTTTAAATGTTCGAGCATAGAAGTTAGGTTACTAAAGATTTGATTAGCAATATTTGAGGGAATTGCCTCATAATCATGTCTTGAATAATAATTCCTACCAAATTGTTTCCAATGATTCTGCATCAAATCACTTACTGAACATTTTTTCTCAGCTAAAACTTGTAACCAATACAAAACTGCCCATAGTCCATCTTTCTCTCTCACATGATTACTACCTGTTCCGAAACTTTCTTCTCCACATAAAGTAATTAAATTAGAATCTAAAAGATTTCCAAAAAACTTCCACCCAGTAGGTGTCTCGAAACAAGGTATATTTAATGCTCGAGCAACATTATCAACCGCTGAACTGGTTGGCATGGATCGTGCTACACCTGTAATACCATCTTTATAACCAGGAACACATTTTGTATTAGCAGTGATAACTGCAAGACTATCACTAGGATTTACAAAACATCCACTTCCTAAAATCATATTCCTATCTCCATCTCCATCACATGCAGCACCAAAACTATAAGATTTTTTATTTAACAACAAATCAGCCAAGTGGGATGCGTAAGTAAGATTAGGATCAGGATGTAAACCTCCAAAATCTTTTAACGGGGTACCATTCATGACACAAGCACGTTCAAGACCCATTTTTTCAACAAAAATATTTTTTGCATATGGACCTGTAACCGCATTCATTGCATCAAAGATTAACGAAAAGTCCTTTTTCAAAAAATCACTAATTTGATCAAAATCAAAAATTTTCTCCATCAAATTAGAATAATCTTTTAATCCATCAATAATTTCTAAAGTAGTTTCACCGTAAGGATAAGTTCCATATTCACTGAAATCAGGTAATTGAACTTTACAAATTGTATAACTATTTAGTACTTGTGAAGCCTTGAAAATCTTATTAGTAATTATCTCAGGAGCTGGGCCACCATTAGAGATATTCAATTTCACTCCAAAGTCTCCATTAATCCCACCAGGATTATGGCTTGCAGAAAGAATAATTCCACCAATAGCGTTTTCTTTTCTAATTAAATGTGATGTGGCAGGAGTAGATAATAAACCGTATTTTGGAACAATAACCTTTTGAACTTTATGAGCAATACATATTTGGACAATTTTTTCTATTGCTTCAATATTGCCATATCTGCCATCACCACCAACTACTAATGTTGAACCTTGTAAATCTTCCAATGATTGTAAAATTGCTTCAATAAAAACTTCTAAATAATGTTCTTCCTGAAACTTCAAAGTACTTTTTCTTAAACCAGAAGTGCCTGGTTTTTGATCTAGAAAAGGAGAATTAATATTAATTACATTTACTTGAGTCATATTTTTAAGAAACTTTCAAAAATCTAACTAAATTAATGAGGCATTTCGGAAGTTCTTAACATAGCGATAAACCATAATGAAGAAATTAATAATGCACTAAGAATTCCATAGTTAACACCAAATTTAGAAATTGTAATTGGAACTATTATTGGAAAAGTTAATGCCCCAAACAAGGGAGTAAAAGCTACAATTTTTTTCAGCATTAATTTAATTTATTCAAACCATTCTGTCTCAGAATTATCTTTTTCATTAGTATCGTCAAGTGGTGTAGTTCTATCAAATTTCATTGATATACTTTTTTCTTGCTCACCAGATACATCAACAGCTTTAATATCATATTTTTGAGTCCCATCTCTAAATGGAACTTGAATTCTAAAAGTTCCATCTGCAGCAAGGGGTACATCTTCTCCACCTATTGTCAGTTTCGCAGAAGGCTCTGTAGCTCCATAAACAATTAATTCAGCATCAGCAACGAGCCAAAAAGATCTATTTTTAATAATTCCACTTCCAGAATCATTTAAACCTGATGACCATTTACCAGCTCCTGAGTCTGTAAGGTTATCATTAAGGTTTGTTGAATTTACATTTTCCATAAATTCTTCAGAACCAACTTTTCTTCTGAGAGGAATGTTAGTTGCTGCTTGGTATAACCTTTCATGAATACCATTTTGTTCTGAAACAGCAGCATTTGAAATATCGGAAATTGACTCAGAAGTAGAATCCAAGTTAAAAGGTACAAATTTATCAAGAATTTGCTCAGAAGGGTGAGAGCCAGGGACGTGGCTTATAGAAGAAAATGCCAATGACATCCAGTTAAAACCATATTTGTATCCTAATTCAACTTTATAATCTCTATCTGCAAGTGGGATTGGCAAGTACCACTCAGTACTGTAACTATCAACTGCTATCTCCCTAAGTGTTCCTTGATTCAAGTTGCTTCCTTCAGAACCAGATGCATCAAATAATCTTAAACATAATTTATTGGCTCCCAAAGATTGAGCTTTTTCTCTATCTGCATCAGAAATTTGCCAAAAAACATAAGCCCAATCTGGATCTCGGGGTAGAAAAACTACATTTGTTTTAACTTCTTCACTACTATTGAATGCATTGGACTCAAAATTTTCTTCAGATTTAGACTTAGGAGGAGTAGTGTATATTTTTTTTGTAGATTTTTCTTGATATTTGAGTATTAAATCAACTAAAACAGCTTTTGTTTTACGACTGTATAGCGGAACTGATAATTTACTTGCTTCTTGACGTAATTGTCTGAGGGTAAATGAGAGTAATTGATCTTTATTCATGATCCCATCAGCCACTTTAAATTCTCCGTTTTTGTTTGGGATCAGTATGTTCTTTTTTTTTGGGAATTGCGTGTCTTTTTGTCCTGTCGTCAGGATCCTCTGACTACTAAAGAATTCTCAAAATTGATATTTCTCTTCAAAACAGTTGGTATTAAAGGGATAGGTTAATTTTTAGATTTTTTTCTAATGTAAATAAATTTTCTTTTTTTTTAAATTTTATTACCCAAATTTGTTAACGACTCAACAAAAATAAATTTTTTCTTCGGGATCAATTAAAAGGAACTTCAGCGTTGTTCAACTAGAAGTATTAAATCATCTATCTCTAAATCCTTAATATTTTTACCAATCTTTTTTGAAAAAGTACTTAGTTTGTTAGATGTTGATGCTAACTGCTCATAAAAAAGATCACTAAAATTTTTATCATCAAATTTTTTGGATTGGTTATCACACCATTCTCTCAAGGGATTTTTATTTTGATATTCCAAACTATTATCTACATTGATAATTTTTAAAATCTGGAGGCAATGAGCGAGAATTCTTAGATGATGTTTCTGCATTATGGGTAGATCAAGATTATCAATTTCTTGAATAATTGCTATGTTTAATGGGTTAGACAAAGGATCAAGATGATTAGACATTAATTTTTAGTTTTAATAAAGGAAAAAAACTCAATATTGGGGGTATCTTTCGTTAAAGTATATAAAGCTAATTGTAATAAGTTATTTTTGATAACATGGTCAACGAAAATTTAGTTAAAGATGTAGTAAAAGAGCCTTATAAATATGGTTTCGTTACAGATATTGAAACCGAAAAAATAGCAAAGGGATTAAATGAAGACGTCATAAGATTAATTTCTCAGAAAAAAGAAGAGCCAAAATATCTTCTAGATTTTAGATTAAAAGCCTTTAAAAAATGGCAAAAAATGGAAGAGCCTGATTGGGCAGGATTAGGATATAAACAAATTGATTATCAAGATATAATTTATTACTCTGCTCCTAAGCAAAAAGAGAAAATTTCTAGTTTAGATGAGGTTGATCCCAAACTTCTTGAGACTTTTGACAAATTAGGAATACCCCTTACGGAGCAAAAAAAACTCACAAATGTAGCAGTAGATGCTGTCTTTGATAGTGTTTCTATAGCCACAACTTTTAGAGAAGAACTTGCTGAACATGGAGTTATATTTTGCTCAATTAGTGAAGCAGTAAAAAATCACTCGGACTTGATTGAAAAATATTTAGGTACAGTAGTTCCAGCTAGTGATAATTATTTTGCAGCACTAAATTCTGCAGTTTTTAGTGATGGTTCTTTTGTTTATATACCAAAAGGTGTTACCTGCCCAATGGATCTATCTTCTTACTTCAGAATTAATAGTGGAGATTCAGGACAATTCGAAAGAACACTAATCATTGCTGAAGAGGCAAGTTCTGTGAGTTATCTCGAAGGTTGTACAGCTCCAATGTTTGATACAAATACACTACATGCAGCAGTTGTAGAGCTTATAGCATTAGACGACGCCTCAATAAAATATTCAACAGTGCAAAATTGGTATGCTGGCGATGAAGAAGGTATTGGCGGAATTTTTAATTTTGTCACCAAGAGAGGAAAATGTTTAGGTAAGAGAAGTAAAATTAGTTGGTCTCAAGTTGAAACAGGATCTGCAATTACATGGAAATATCCTAGCTGTCTTCTTTTAGGGGAAGAATCTGTAGGAGAATTTTATTCAGTGGCTCTCACCAATAATCTTCAGCAAGCAGATACAGGCACAAAAATGATCCATATTGGTCCTAAGACTAAATCAACTATTGTTAGCAAGGGTATTAGTGCAGGTAACTCAAAAAATAGCTATAGAGGTCTTGTCAAAATGGGGACAAAAGCTACAGGATCAAGAAATTACAGTCAATGTGATTCAATGTTAATAGGAGATCAAGCTTCTGCAAATACATTCCCTTACATCAAATCTCAACAACCCAATTCTGAAATTGAACATGAAGCAAGCACATGTAGAATCTCAGAAGACCAACTTTTTTATCTCCAGAGCAGAGGTATAGAATTTGAGGAGGCCGTATCTATGATGGTCAGCGGTTTTTGCAGAGATGTATTTAATCAATTACCTATGGAATTTGCTGCTGAAGCAGATAAGTTACTGGCACTTAAACTAGAGGGATCAGTAGGTTAATTAATCAATTTCTAAACTGAAATGCAAAGTAAAATGAAAGAATCAGATCCAATTTTAGAAGTTGAAAATCTCTCTGCATCTACTGATAATCTTCCAATTTTAAAAGGGGTTTCACTTACAGTCTATCCTGGAGAAATCCATGCCATTATGGGAAGAAATGGATGTGGCAAAAGTACTCTTTCGAAAATCATTGCAGGACATCCCTCGTATAATATTACAAATGGCGACATAAAATTTTTAGGTGATAACATCAACTCTCTTGAACCTGAAGAGAGATCTCAATCAGGAATTTTTCTTGGTTTCCAATATCCAATTGAGATTCCAGGTGTAAGTAATCTTGAGTTTCTTAGAGTTTCAACTAATGCTAGAAGGAAATTCCTCAACAAAGAAGAGTTGGATACTTTTGATTTTGAAGAATTAGTTAAAGAAAAGTTAGAAATTGTGAAAATGGATCATGCATTCCTATCAAGGAGTGTAAACCAAGGCTTTTCGGGCGGTGAAAAAAAAAGAAATGAGATTCTGCAAATGGCTTTACTTGAGCCCAAGATAGCAATATTAGATGAGACTGATTCTGGTCTAGATATCGATGCTCTGAGAATAGTGGCATCAGGCATTAAAAAAATATCTAATGCACAAACTGGAATTATACTTATTACCCACTATCAAAGATTATTAGATGAAATTAAACCAAATTATGTCCATGTTATGTCAGACGGACAAATCATAAAAACTGGTGAGAGTGATCTTGCTCTAGAGCTTGAGGAAAAAGGGTATGAATGGACTGATAACTTTATAAAAGAGACCTAAATAAATGGAAATTATTGAAAAAATAAAAACAAATAAATCGGCTGATAACCTAACGGAAATACAAAAAATCTGTCTTCATAAATTACAATCAAGCCCTCTACCTAATCCTAAAAGTGAACTATGGAGACTTTCAAGTAAATCAAAATTATCAAACTTTTTAGATTACTCAGTTATTGAAAACAATTCAAAATTTGATATACCATATCCAAAAAATACTCAAAGTACTATTAGATTAATAATTGGTGAGAATTGCCAAATTAAGTTAATAGAGAAAAATTATTCAATAAAGCAATTAAGTGAGGATGAATTACAAAAATATATCAAGGAACAGATATCTTTTTTTAATCAAAACGAAAATTGGAGTGAGCTACTAAATCTATCTTTAAGTTGTAAACATAATATTTTAGGATTAAAAATAAATGGATCAAAAATTCCTCCTATAGAAATTTTTAGTCATGCATCAAGTAATTCTTTAAACGCAAAAACTCTCGTAATATTTTTAGAAAAGAATTGTAATGTTGAATTATTACAAGTCAATCTTGGTCAAGAAAACTCTTCATTATCTCAATCAACTTTCTTTTGCTTGAAAGAAAATAGTTCCGTAAATCATGGTGTTGTTTCATACGGTGAAAACAGATCTAATCTATTAAATTCTCTCAATGTAATTCAACAAAAAAATAGTTCATACAACTTAGGAAGTTTACATTTCAAATTCAATTACGCGAGATTTGAAATTAACATTAAACAAACTGCGGGAAACGCTAAAACAAATATCAAAGGTATGCAAATAACAAAGAAAGATGAGCAAATTTCAACCTATACAAAAATAGAATTTAATGGCCCAAATGGATTTCTAGATCAAATAAATAAATCACTTGCTGATGATAAATCACATGCAATATTTGAAGGTTCAATAATAGTTCCGAAAATTGCCCAAAGAACTGATGCTTCCCAATTAAGCAGAAATTTACTTTTATCAAATCTGGCACAAATAGATACCAAACCTCAATTAGAAATAATTGCTGATGATGTCAAATGCAAACATGGAGCTACAATTTCGCAACTAAATGAAGAAGAACTATTTTATATGCGAACAAGAGGGATCACATTAACAGAAGCAAGTAAACTACAATTAAGTTCCTTCTTTCAAGAAATAATTTCATTTATTCCCATTTCAAAAGATAAATGGGATTTGCTTGATAAACTTTTAAATGAGAATTAATGGAAACGATTCAAAATTTTCCTGAAATAACGAAGAAAGACTTTCCTCTTTTAAATAAGAACTTAAAAAGTAATGAGCAAATTATTTATTTAGACCATGCTGCAACCACACAAAAACCAATACAAGTCTTAAAAAAAATTGATGAATATTACAAAAACTTTAATGCCAATGTTCATAGAGGGGCTCATCAATTAAGTGCTAAAGCAACAGAAGAATTTGAAAATTCAAGATATTTAATTAGCAAATATATAAAAGCGAATTCAGCAAAAGAAATTATTTTCACAAGAAATGCTACTGAGGCAATCAATCTAGTAGCTAGATCATGGGGTGAATATTCATTAAAAGAAAACGATGAAATTCTTTTATCAATAATGGAGCATCATAGCAATATTGTTCCATGGCAAATGGTTGCAGCAAAAAATAAATGCAAATTAAAATTTATTGGTATAGATAAAGATGGGAAATTAGATATAGATGACTTTAAATCAAAACTAACATCTAAAACTAAACTTGTTAGCCTGGTACATGTTAGTAATACTCTAGGTTGCTGTAATCCAATAAAAGAAATAACTAAATTAGCTAAACAAAAAGGTTCTTTAGTGTTAATAGATGCATGCCAAAGTTTGGCTCATCAAAAACTGGATGTGATTGATCTTAATATAGATTTTTTAGCTGGATCAGGACATAAATTATGCGGTCCTACAGGTATTGGTTTCCTTTGGTCAAGAAAAGAAATCTTAGAAAAAATTCCTCCTCTCTTTGGAGGTGGCGAAATGATTCAAGATGTTTTCGAAGAGACAAGTACTTGGGCAGACCTACCACACAAATTTGAAGCTGGAACTCCAGCCATTGCAGAAGCAATAGGTCTTGCAGAAGCAATTAATTATATTAACAATATTGGATTGAATGAAATTCATGAATATGAAAAGACTATTACTAAATATTTATTTGAAAAATTAAATCAAATAGAAAATATTGAAATTATAGGTCCATCGCCGGAGATAGATCCAGACAGAGCCTCGCTTGCCACCTTTTACATAAAAAATATACATTCTAATGATATTGCTGAAATTCTTGATTCAAAAGGAATTTGCATCAGAAGTGGTCACCATTGTTGTCAACCTCTTCACAGATACATTGGAATTAAATCAACAGCTAGAATCAGCATGAATTTCACAACCAATAAGGAAGAAATTGATATTTTTATAGAAAAATTAAAAGATACTATAGATTTTCTAAAAATCAATTCTTAAATATTCAAAGCATTTTTTAAAAATTCCTGAGATTTTTGCATTACTACTTCTTTATTTTCAATATTTCTAAACCCATGCCCTTCATCATCAAAAAAAACAACTTCTGAATATTTATTATTCTGAATCAAAATTTCTTGAATTTTTAACGTTTGTTTATAAGAAATAACTATATCTTTTTTTCCATGAAACAATAAGATAGGTTTTTTTATTTTGTTAATATAATTTATCGGTGATCTATTTATATAGTCATCATTATTTTTTGCATAATTTCCTACCAAAGAATTTAAATAATCTTTTTCGAACCTATGAGTGTTGTAATGCATATCCTTCAAATCAATAACAGGATATTTACAAATTGCTGCTGTAAAAATAGACCCATATAATAAACAATTCAGGGCAGTTAACCCACCAGCACTATTCCCAAAAATTACCACTTTTTCACTATCTACTTGATTTGATTTAATCAATTCAAGAGCTAGTGCTTTGCAATCATAAGAATCAACAATACCCCATTTATAATTCAACCTCTCTCTATATGCTTTGCCAAATCCTGATGATCCTCCATAATTGACTTCAGCAACAAAAAAACCCTTCGACGTCCAATATTGAACTTCAGAATTATATGATCCATCAAAAAATGAAGTTGGTCCACTATGAGCTCTTACAAAAAGCGGAGGTTTTCTAAATTTTTCAACAAGCGGCCTATATAAAAAAGAATGAGTAAATTTATCTTCAAAACCTTTAAACCAAAAAGATTCAGGTTTTGAACAATCTTTTATATATTCAGCATTTATTTCCTCAAAAACACTTGATAGAAATTCCTTTTTACAATCAATTTCAAGTAAATTTCCAAGAAAATCAGATCCATGACCTTTCAAAACTAGTTTATTCTCAAAAACACTAAAATCGCTTATTGAGGTAAAAGGAGTAGAAAATTCTTTAACGAATTGAAGATCTTCATATTGTTCAACTACTAAATTATTTTCTTTTTTTGCTAAACAAAATAAATTTTTTATATCCCCTGAAAAAAATGTTATTCCTGAGACCCACTGAGGTACTCCATATTCAACAAAATTTCTCTCTACTCTTTTTTTGATCACAATATTCTCAATTTTACTAGCATCTAAAAACAATAAGTTCCACCATCCAGAACTATCTTCAGAACATACTAAAAGAGTTTCACTTATCCAATAAGGTTGAAAAAAAGAAACGTTTTTTTTGGCATTAATCAGCTTATCTGAGAATTTTTTTATTTTTTTTATCTCTCCATCTAAGTCAATTTGAGCAAAACAAAGATCATTTTTCTCCCAGGGCATGTTTGGAGAATCCCACTCGATCCAAGAAAGTAAGCTAACAGAAGTATTAGAAGATAATTCTCCAGCGAAATTTTTAAATTTTTTTATTCGGTAAATATCTTGTTTAGTTTTTTTTAAGTTTAAAGAAAATAAGTAATCTCTATTATTTAATTCACAAATACCATACAAAAAATTTTTTTGAGAAATAACAAATGAAGAATCGAAATTTCCATCAACTGATTTAGATAGTTGTCTCGGTTCTTGAACTGAATCGAGATATCTTTTTTGCCTTCTATAATTTGATGCTACCTCTTTAAAAATTTGAAACCATACTGCGTTGGTAATCTGATCTATCCATATCAAATAAAAATTATTTTTTAAATATATACATTTATAAGATTTTCCACCATATCCATGAAAGTTATTTTTAATATAATATTTTATACTTGTTAATTTCTGAGGAAACGCCTCTTTTTCATTAAATGGTCTTGCAAAAATAGCATTTTCATTTTGACCTTCACCAACAAGATCAATCCAAAAAATGATATCCCTAACAATAGTTAATTCCTTAAAAGATTTTTTTTTAGATACAGTTTGCCTAACTTTTAACTGATCATCATTACTCATTTAAAAAAACTATAAAGAATGCAAATTAAAGTGCTAGTATTTTTATAGCTAAACTCTTAAGTAAAAACCTTTTTTTTAACGTGGCAAACCATTTTTCACAACTTGCAAAAAAGTCAAGAACAAATGGAAACGCAGAAAAAATCGCAAAAGAACAACCAGGTAAGCCATCTCTAGACATTTATAAACTTGGTGATGATGTATTAAGACAAAATTCCAAAAGAATAACTAAAGTTGACGAATCGATTAGAAAACTTGCTAGAGAAATGCTTCAAAGCATGTATGCAGCTAAAGGAATTGGACTTGCTGCACCTCAAATTGGAATCAACAAAGAGCTTCTTGTCATAGATGTAAATTTTGAAGATTCAGCAGCAGAACCTTTAATATTAATCAATCCAGAAATTACAGACTTTGGAACAACCCTTAATTCATACGAAGAAGGCTGCTTGAGTATACCTGGCGTCTATTTGAATGTAGTTAGACCATCAACTATAAAATTAAAATTTAGAGATGAAATGGGACGACCACGTAAAATGAAAGCAGATGGACTTCTAGCGAGGTGTATTCAACACGAAATGGATCACTTAAATGGAATATTATTTGTAGATAGAGTTACATCAAAAGATGATTTGAACAAAGAACTTTTAAAAGAAGGGTTTAACGAAAAAGACGTTATCTCAATTAATTAATTTAATGACTGAAACGACAATATTTCAAAAAATCATTAATGAAGAAATACCCTGCGATAAGCTTTATGAAGATAAGTTGTGTATTGCGTTTAATGATATCCAGGCACAAGCTCCAGTACATTTTTTGGTGATTCCTAAAAAGCCAATAATCAGTTTACTAGAGTGTATTGAGCAAGATGCAAATTTATTAGGGCATTTACTTTTTGTTGGTAGCAAAATAGCTAAATCAAAAAATTTAACTAATTGGAGAACAGTAATTAACACTGGAGCAGAATCTGGACAAACAGTTTTTCATTTACATATTCATTTTTTATCTGGAAGAAAAATGAATTGGCCTCCAGGTTAAAACTCTCGAAAGAAATATTAATGGGTTATAAATAAATAAAAACAAAATGAATACTCCAGAATCCCTTAATACAGGATCTAAAAATTTATTCAATTTAATTTCAAAAAATTGGGATGAGCTAGATGATTCACTCAAATCTAAGTTAATAAAAATTTGGAATGTTTTAACTTATAAATGGCAGTTACAAATTTTATTTAATTTACCTTTTCTACTATGGTGGGCATTAGATAAATCTTTTCCAAAAGTTCATGAATTTGATTCAACAATCTTGAATTACTTGAATTTACCTGACTGGGCACTTTCATTTATTGGCTTTGGTCAATAGACTGGTAAAAGTTATAATTTATTTCATAACACTAGTCGAGTAATGAATAAAGCAGTTAATAATAAATCCAAAATATTGTACCAATTACAAAAATTAAGGAAGCTATCTCAGCCGTTTTTTCTTCCCATAGATCAATGCAATGGATTCCAATTCATATGGCTTTTGATTTCTCTTTTATTTTGTGTTGGAGGAGTAGTACTTGTTGGTCTTACAGGAATAATAAGTTTTTTTGAAAGCTTTCAACCAATTTTTCTTGAAAAGTATTTTGGAGGTGTGGTAAGTACTGTCAATTCAATTTGGGCTGGGAGTTGGGGATTGGTTTTCTCTGCATTATTTCTAATTGGATCAGGAAGCTTTTTTAGCTTAAGACGTCAATTAAAAAACCGTAGATGGTTACATTGGTTATTCCTTGCGATAATTGTATTAATGCTTTTAGCTGTAAACGGAATAAACGCAGGTATTGGATTCATTGCAAGAGATTTAACAAATGCTTTAGTAGAAAAACAAGAAGATGGATTTTATAGGATATTGGGGATTTACGCTTGTTGTTTCGCTGTGGCTCTACCAATACGGGTTTCCCAAATATTTTTTACATATAAGTTAGGAATAATTTGGAGAGAATGGCTTTCAAAAAGTCTAGTCAAAGATTATATGACTAATAAAGCTTATTACCAGTTAAATCCCAATGATGAAGAACAAACCGATGTAGATAATCCTGATCAAAGAATCACAGATGATACTCGAGCTTTTACCGGGCAAAGTCTCTCTTTCACATTAGGTATTTTTGATGCACTACTAACATTTTCACTTAATATTCTTATTTTATGGAGTATTAGTACAACACTTACTTTTTCTTTATTTGGTTACGCTGCATTTGCAACTTCTATACTTTTAATTGCTGGAAAAAATCTTGTAAAGATTGACTTTGATCAACTCAGATATGAAGCAGATTTTCGATACGGATTAGTACATATTAGAGATAATGCTGAATCAATAGCCTTTTACTCTGGGGAGAATCCTGAGCGAAGTGAAACTGAAAGACGCCTAGGAGAAGTTGTGAGAAACTTTAATTTACTGATCATATGGAGAGTAATAATAGACGTCATGAGAAGATCCATTAATTATGCTGGAAATTTCTTTCCATATTTAATAATGGCAATACCTTACTTTAAAGGTGATATTGATTATGGACGCTTTATTCAGGCAAGCTTTGCATTTGGAATGGTTGAAGGTTCGTTATTTTTCATTGTTAATCAAATTGAAGAACTTGCAAAATTTACTGCTGGGATTGGCAGATTAGAAGGATTTCAATCAAAAGTTGAATCCATTAGTAAAACCAACCCAACAAACAATCAAAACGTTATTTCAGATTACCCATCAATTCTTATTAATAATGCTGACCTTTGCCCACCCGGCTCAAATAAAACAATAATTAAAAATTTAAATTTAAGCATCGATAATAATCAATCACTTTTGGTTGTAGGACCATCTGGGTGCGGGAAAACATCTTTACTAAGAATGATTAGTGGTTTATGGGAACCCGATCAAGGAGTCATTAAAAAACCAAAAATTGGGGAATTATTATTCATACCTCAAAAACCATATATGCTACTTGGTTCTTTAAGGGAACAATTATGTTATCCCACAGAAGTTAAGAAATTTAGTGATGAACATCTTACTTCTGTACTACATGAAGTAAATTTAAAAACCTTAGTGGATCGTTATCCTAATCTTGATATCAAGCAAGATTGGCCACGAATTCTTTCCCTAGGCGAGCAACAAAGATTGGCTTTTGCAAGACTCTTACTAAATTCTCCAAGATTTGCAGTACTTGATGAAGCAACAAGTGCTTTAGATATTAACACTGAAAAAAAACTATATAGTTTACTAAAAGAACGAGAACTTTCTCTTATTAGCGTTGGACATAGACCTAGCTTAAAAGATTTTCACGAGAACATTTTAGAATTAAATGGACAAGGAGACTGGAAATTATTGACTTCTGATAAGTATAATTTTAAGGATTAATAAAAAAAATGAATTCTAAAGAAGAACAAACTAACTCAGAAGTCACTAATTTAGAGAATGAGAGTCTGATAGAACAGCAGAAAGATTCAAGTTACATGAGTGAACAAATTAGAGAAAATAAATTAGATGAAAAATCTATAGAAATTAAAGATGAATATCAATTTGGATGGAGTAGTTATTCTGAAATAACTAATGGAAGATTTGCAATGATTGGCTTCCTCGCAATAGTATTGATTGAATTATTTAGTAAACAATCGTTCTTAAAATGGACAGGAATCTTATAATTAATCATCAAATCTAGAACTATTATCTCTTGGTTTCTTCTTGTTTGTTCCAACGTTATATCTACTATTTTGATTTTTTGAACTTGATCTAGCTGAAGAGGTTACTCTACGAGTCTCACGTGTTTTTTTGGCTTGATTAGCATCTTTAAATGAAGCATCTTCTACTTGAGATGTTGAAGTTTGCTGTCTAATAGGGGAACTAGTAGGTTTTTTTCTTAATGGAGAAGAATCCCTAGGAGCAGAGATATTATCTCGTCTAGAAACTGTACGATTCATTCTGGGTCTTGACCCTGTTTTAACTTCATCGCGAGATAAATTTCTTCTCTCACCAAAGTTATTTGTTTCTGGTTGTTTACTATTTCTATCTTCAGAAGTCTGTCTTCTCCTTCTTAAAGGTTCGTCATTTTCAAACTGACTTATTTTCCTCGTAGATGGCCTACTTCTACTTGCTGCAGCAGAGGGTATAGCTCTTGAAACGTTCCTCCTACGAGATCTCCCCTCAGTATAGTCTTCTTCAAATTCATCTTCTTGAGGTTTAAATCTTCTGGATGATCTTTCAGATTCTTCAAACCTATCATAATCGTCATTAAATCGTCCTCTAGAATTTCTGGGAACATCAGAAATAGGATCATCATCAAAATAAGATGATCTTCTAGCTTGATCAGTAGCAACTCCCCTCAATCGCACACTTTCATATGCAAAAAAGACTGTAGTTCCTGCTAATAAAAACTGACCAAACTGAAGGATAGGATCTAACCTCCAGCCTTGAAAAAATAATATTCCTCCGCACAACAGTCCAATTGCTGCGAAGAAAACATCATAATCTCTTGCCAAGGCAGGCTTAAAGGACCTCAAAAAATAAAGGCCGCCTCCACATACCGCGAGAACTATACCAACAATACTGGCCCAATTGAGACTAGCATTGACCACATTCTTTCTCCAAAAATTTATTTTTTAAAGGGTTACTTAAATCCCCTATATATATAGTGTACTTAAAACTTCTACAAAAACTAGCGTCTTCCAGTAGAAGTACGATCGAGAGAATCTTTCTGGCTAACAAAAATCAAAAATGCAGTGGCTGGAATAACGATAATTAAGGCAGCGGCAATAAAACTACCTATCATTCCAACTGCGGAATTATTTGCAACTTCAGCAGAAAAATCTGCGGCTAGTAATAAATTTGAAATTTGAAACACTTTTTAAATATTAAATTCTCAATTTATAATACGAATTAAATACGTTTCAATGGGTTATTTATTAAGATGAATTAAATAATTGTGATTTCCTTGCTTGTAAACTCTCTTCAAATTTTAGATATTAGTTTAGGAATTTCTCTTTCATATCTAACTATAGTTTTTCTAATAAGATTAATTCTTACTTGGTACCCAAAAATTGATTTAAGTAAAGGTTTATGGTTATTAATTTCAATACCATCAAGCTCTATTCTTAATTTCACAAGAAAACTAATTCCTCCTATTGGAGGGGTTGATGTCGGACCCGTAATTTGGATCGGAGTTATAAGCTTTTTAAGAGAAATTTTAGTCGGTCAGCAAGGGCTTATAAAACTTGCATTGCATACACATATTTCATAGAAAATTATTTAATTATTTCTCAGTAATTTGGCAATAATTCTTCTTCTACATATTTAGTATGTATCTTACCCTGCTTAAATTTAGATTTATTCAGTAAAGTTAGATGAAAGTTTATTGTTGTAGGAATACCAGTTACTGCACATTCATTTAAAGCCCTATTCATACGTTTAATTGCAGTATTCCGATCTTTTCCCCAGACTATTAATTTACCAATTAATGAGTCATAGAAAGGAGGTATTTCATAGCCTGTATAAACATGACTATCCACCCTTACACCAGGACCACCAGGAGGAAGCCACCCAGTTATTTTTCCAGGTGATGGTCGAAAATTGTGCGAAGGATCTTCAGCATTGATCCTACATTCAATGGCATGGCCGTTTAAATGAATATCATCCTGATTAAATTCCAAATTTGCTCCGCTTGCGATTTTAATTTGCTCAGCTATTAAATCAACTCCTGTAACCATTTCAGTAACAGGATGTTCAACTTGAATCCTAGTATTCATCTCCATAAAATAAAAATTATCATCGTCATCAACTAAAAATTCAACTGTCCCCGCTCCTTCGTAGCCGATACTTTTTGCAGCAGCAATAGCTGCATTCCCCATTTTTTTTCTTAGCTCAGTGTTAATTGCAGGACTAGGAGACTCTTCTAGCAACTTCTGATGTCTTCTTTGAACTGAACAATCTCGCTCTCCTAAATGAACAACATTTCCCGACCTGTCGGCCAAAATTTGAATTTCTACATGTCTTGGCTTCTTTATAAATTTCTCCATATATAAACCATCATTACCAAAAGCTGCTTCTGCTTCGCCTTGAGCTGCTTTAAACATTTTTTCGAGATTATCAGAGTTTTCAACCAACCTCATACCTCTTCCACCTCCTCCAGCAGTCGCTTTTATAATTACCGGATAGCCAATATCATCTGCCAATTTATAAGCCTCATCAACATTTGATAACAAGCCTTTACTACCAGGTACTGTTGGAACTCCAACTGCTTCCATAGTTTCTTTAGCTGTAGATTTATCTCCCATAGATCTAATAGCTTTAGGAGATGGGCCAATAAAAACTATGCCGTGATCGTTACACATCTCAGCAAATTTATCATTTTCTGCAAGAAATCCATAACCAGGATGAATTGCATCAACCCCTCTCGATGTAGCAGCAGCAAGTATATTTGGAATATTTAAATAACTCTTATTACTTAATGAATCTCCAACGCAAACCGCTTCATCAGCAAGCTGAACATGTAATGCTTTTTTATCTACAGTGCTAAAAACTGCAACGGTTGCAATACCTAGTTCTCTACAACTTCTGACAATTCGTAAAGCAATTTCTCCACGATTAGCAATTAAAACTTTTTCAACCATTATGAAAATACAATTGAAGAAATGAAATGACTTAAAATAAAAAATTATTTGCCAAAGTATTCAACAAATTTTTTAGTGATCAGAGGACATTTTTTACAATACAACCTAAAACGTTATATATGTATAAATATTTGTTTTATGCAATAGAAAAATTATTCATCATATTCAAAAAACTCTTTTAGAACTACATGCTTATTTCAGACAATAATGTATGATATTTTTAAGGTTTAGGCATCCCCCGGTTACTGAAAACCCTTTGCGGACGTGGCGGAATTGGTAGACGCGCACGTCTAAGGAGCGTGTGGCTTCGGCCTTGCGAGTTCAAGTCTCGCCGTCCGCACTTAATGTATTTTGGTTTAACTGCAATGAAAAAAAAATCAGTTGCAGTAGTTATAATTTCCAATGGTCCTGGTGAATTAGCTACATGGGTAAATCCTGTTGTGAATGAGATTAACAAAATAAATAAAACACTTTGTGATGACGATAAAAACGATTTCACCCTTAGGTTAGTCCTTGTTCCTTGCCCAAATGCCACTGGTAAAGAATTTTTAGTTGCAAATTCATGGAATAAATTCGAATTAATTACAAAATCCAAAAGTTTTTGGAAATTATTAATAAATCCACATTATTTTGCTAATTGGCCCAAAAAAGGGGTAGTTATTTTCCTTGGTGGGGATCAATTTTGGAGCATTTTATTAGCGAAAAGATTAGGTTATTTAAATATCACATATGCTGAATGGGTTTCTCGATGGCCTAAATGGACCGACGAAATTGCTGCCATGAATGTAAAAGTAAAAGAGTTAATACCTAAAAGATATAAATATAAATGCAAAGTCATTGGCGATTTAATGGCAGATATCAAACTAAATAGCGAAATATCATTACGAAATAAAGAAAAACACTACATTGCATTGTTGCCTGGTTCTAAGAAAGCAAAGCTTTCTGTTGGAATTCCTTTCTTCTTAGAAGTTGCAGATCATATCGCTGAAGAAAATCAAAATATAAATTTTATAATTCCCATTGCACCAACTACTGATAAAAGTGAATATTTATTTTTTCAAAGCGACAAAAATCCAATTGCTAAATATTACTCATCAAAAATCAAAACAATTAAAAACTTCAAATCCTCTCGTTTTGATTATGTAATTAAAACATCAAGAAATACAAAGATTTATCTAATCAAGAAACATCCTTGCTATGAAATATTGAAAGAATGTGATCTTGCAATTACAACTGTAGGAGCAAATACTGCAGAATTAGCAGCAATTAGTCTTCCAATGTTAGTTGTTCTGCCAACTCAACATTTAAATATGATGAATGCATGGGATGGAATTTTTGGAGTAATTGGAAAAATTTCATTCATAAATAGATTCCTAACTTTTATAGTTAAAAATTTTTATTTTAAAAAAAAGAAGTTTTTTGCTTGGCCAAATATTAAAGCTAAAAGAATGATTGTACCTGAAAGAATAGGTAATATTTCGCCAATAAAAATTGCAAGAGAAGTTTTATGTCTTATTAAAAATAGAGATCAATTAAAAAGGATTAGGGATAATCTACACAAAGAAAGAGGCGATAAAGGTGCTGCAAAACAACTTGCTTCTATAATTATTAATTCAATAACAAAACTTTAACAATTACCAGGGATCATCAATTTCAAACTTTTCTGATTTTTTATTATCTTGAACTAAATTTTGTTCATCTATTGGTTCAATATCTAAAGTTTCAGTTGCATTTAGAATTGGTCTTTTCGAACCTAAACTATTAGTTGATTGTTTTTTTTGCTTAAAGTCAATGTTGTTTTTTTCATCTATTTGATTAACACTCTTTTGATTCTCGATCTGATCAGAATCATCATTATCCATGTATAGCTTTTTTCTATTATTTATTTCATCTGCAGAACCCTTTATTTCAACATATTCAAGTTCATCTTCATAATCATCATCTTCATAATCATCTTCATAATCATCTTGTTCAACAACTTCTTCATATTCCTCGACCAAATTGTTTTGCTGTTCTGATTCAGAACCTGAAAGTAACTGATTCTCAACAGGTACAAGATTTGCTGAGTATCCATTTACTTCCCTTTCATCCCATGCAGAACCCCCAACTCCAAGTTTCTCAAGAAGTCCACTACTTAGTTGCTTCAATTTCTCTTCCGCACCTTCATAAACAATAATCCTATCGGTACCACTACTTACAATTTCCTCAACAGTTATTTCCCAAGTACTTAAAACTCCCTCACCTAAAAGAGGAACACCAACAGCACCCACAACAAGAGATATCAAATTCCCAGTCTCAATATCAAAAGAAAAGCCAAGGACTCTTCCTAAAAGTTGTCCAGATTCTGTAATCACTTGACAGTTAATTACCTTCCCATATCTTTCTGGAGAAAAACTCTCACTCAAAGAATCTAGGGAGTCAACCAATATGACATCTCCAACTTGCTTTATACTTTCTAAAGGCATCCATTTTGGCAACCCTGGTAAAAATCTTGTAAGTGGATTATCTCTTAGTCCTAAAGCGACTACCTCTCTTCTATCGATATCAACAACAACTTCGCCAACTACGCCTAGCCGCCTCCCAGTATCAGTAGTTATCACTTGTGTTCCCATTAATTCTGACCTTAACCATAAACGTTCGCTAGGAACTGAGTTAGGGAGATTCTTATTAGCAGATGTGTTAGACAAGCTCATAAATTTCTTTTTATCATTCTGACGTATAAATTTAAAAAAGTGTGTTTATGCAGCATTTGGTAACCCAAGAACTTGAGTATTAGCACCTCTTGCTTGCGCAACCCCAATTGTTCGTTCAGACGCACTAATCATAGGCCTTCTATGACTTACGACTATAAATTGAGCATTTGATGACTGATTCGATATTAGTTTTGACAACCTTTCAACATTAATACCATCTAAAAAACTATCAACCTCATCTAATGCATAAAAAGGTGAAGGTTTATACTTTTGCAATGCAAATAAAAAACTTAAAGCAGTTAACGATTTTTCACCACCTGACATAGAGGCTAATCTTCTGACATTTTTTCCCTTAGGATGAGCCACTAAAGTTAATCCTCCTTCTAAAGGAGAATTAGGATTTTCAAGTTGTAGAAATCCATCTCCATCAGATAAATTTGCAAAAATTTCTCTAAAGTGTCTATCAACTTCTATAAATGCTTGCATAAAAGCCTCCTGACGCATCGTAGATACATTTTCTATTCTCAGCAATAATTCAGATCTTTCACTAGATAGAATTTCTAATTTTTCTCGCAAACCATTTAATCTCTCAATTAATTCTTCTAGTTCATCAAGAGCCAACATATTAACAGGTTCTAAGCTTTGTAGTTTTGCATTTATTATCGAAATTTCTGATTGCAAAGATTCAAGACTCTTGCCTTCATATTCTCCAAACTCCGGCAAAGGTTTAGGTAGATCTTTTTTATAATTTTCTAATTTTATTTTCTCGCTCCTCATCTCTTCTTTAAGAGAATGCATATCCCTTTCAAGATATTCAAGCTTCAACAGATAGTTATTATATTCTTGCCTTTTATTTGAAATTGAAGAGTTTAATTCATCTCTTTTTCTTCTCAATAAACCTAAATCCTTCTCTAGAGAATTTTTTTGATTATCGAGATCTAAAAGCTCTTTTTTAAATTCATCTCTTTTTTCTATCCATTCACTATGAGCAATTGCGAGTTGTTTAATAGATTCCTGCAAGTTTTTTTCTTGTAGCAAATTAATTTTTAATGAATTATTGATGCGCTCTTTATTTAAAGCAAATTGATTCTTTTTATCTATTAATGTATCTCTCTCCTGAATAAGTAATTCAAGTTTTTTATCAAGATTATTAAAATCGTTATTAAAAACTAATAATGATGATTTTTTATTTTTTTCATAATTTACCTTTTGAATGGTTTGTAATTGATCAAACTTATCATGATAAGGCTTCAATTCATTTTTTAAATGATCTAACTCGTTAACTAATAATTTATTAGCAGTATCAAGTTTATTTAATCTCGATTTACAATCCTCAATTCTTTGAGAGACAGCCTTAAGAGAATCTTGATTAACTTCAATTTCTTTATTAAATGAGGCACAATCCTCAATTATTTGACTGCGGTTAGAATTTAATTTACTAAGTCTATTATTTTTTATTATCAAATCATTATTTGACTCTTTTAAAGCTTCTTCGATAACTAATAATCTTTCTTTTATAGGACTGGAATCATCAATATCATTGTTAATTCCAAACCTATAAGCCAAATCTTTATTTAACTTGCTCCCTCCTGTAATAGCACCACTTGCTTCTAATAATTCACCACTTAAGGTAACCAACCTATTTTTTTGTGTAGATAACCTAGCTGAGGATAAGTCTGAAAAAACCAAAGTATCTCCAAAAACATATCTAAAAACATCTGAATAGACTTCATCAAAAGTAATTAGATTAATAGCTTTATCAATAAATCCATTCTCTCTGTTATTTTCAAATCGTGAAATTGCATAATTCTTTTTTTGACTTTTAATTCTATTTAAAGGTAAAAAAGTTAATCTTCCTGCTTTCTTCTTTTTAAGAATTTCAATAGCCTTAGCAGCAATATGATCATTATCAACAACAATTTGTCCTAATCTGTTTCCAGCAGCAATTTCTAATGCATATCTATTTTTCTCACTGACCTCTCCAAGTTGAGCTACATAACCATGTATACCCTCTAACCCTGCTTCTAAGAGAATTCTGAGAGCATATGAACCTCGAGATTCGTTTAAAGCTTCCTTCCTACTTTCGAATCTAGATAAATCCTTTTCAAGCCTTAATTGCTCGTTATTTAGCCTTGATTTAGTTTTAATTAATAAATCAATTTCATGATTTAAAGAATTAATTTCTTCACTATTACTTGCCAAGTTTTTATTTTTTGTATCGGATGTCTCTTTGTTTCTTTGATTTCCCTCAAAAAGCTTCTGCTTTTCTAAGTCTAATGAGTCGATCTGAGACAATATCTCATCTTTTTGAATATTATTTTGAATAGTTTCTTCTTCAATTTTCCTTTTTTTTATTTCCAAAGGATTAATTTGATTTTTTATACTTTCAAGCTCAGCATTTAATTTGATACTTTGTTTTGAAAATTCTCCAGACTCACCAGCTGCATCAGAAAGTTTTTTTCTGGATAGTTTGTGTTTTAAAGTGAGATCATCAATTTGCAAATTCAATTGATTTAAAAAATTATCATCGAAATTTTCTTGTCTCATCTTATCGGACTCGATATTCCTCTTAGAAATTGCAAGTTCATCTCTCTTCTTTTGTAATTTAATACCTTCTTCTTTATTCAGACTTGATATCCTATCAAGTTCTCTCAAGCTAGAATTAATACTTCCAATATCAGAATTCACTTTTATCAATTTATCCTCTCCTTTCTCCTTAAGCTCATCAAAAAGTATTTTCAAAGCATCTTCTAAGACTGATATTTCTTTACTTATAGATTCTTTTTGTTTAGTAAATAAAATTTTATTTTTTTCAATTTCACTTTCTTTTTTTTCTATAGATTCAACATGCTTAACTTGTTTATCAAAAATAAGAACTTTCTCTAATTCTATTATTTGTAATAGTTTTGCCTTTAACTCTTTATATCGCTTTGCTTTTTCACATTCTTTTTCAAGCTTATATTTACTAGATTGCAGTTCATTTTCTAAAATTTCACATCTTTCTTGTCTTTCAAAAACGTCATTTAATTTTGAATTAGTTTGTTCTATTCTTGTATCAAAAAGTGCGACTCCTGCTAATTCATCAATAAGATTTCTCCTCTCCTTATTATTCATTGATACTATTCTTGTTACATCACCCTGCATAACAACATTGCTACCCTCTGGATCAACACTAATATCTCTTAATATTCTCTGTATTTGTTGCAAGGTACATTGTTTCCCATCAGAAGTATAAGTAGAAGCATAAGAACCACCTGGCATAAGCCTCAATTTTCTAGAAACTAACCATTCTTTTTGACCTTTTTTAAGGGCAATTTCTTCTTCTTCTAGTTCCAAAGGCGGAAGGTCCTCTCTGGGGGACCAATCTTGAATATTAAATTTTACCGATACAGATGTTTCTGATGACTTACCCTCTTTAACTTTGGAGTTATTTATTAGATCTGGTAATCTTTCAGCTCTCATCCCTCTACTATTAGCTAAACCTAAACAAAATAAAATGCCATCTAAAATATTACTTTTCCCAGAACCATTAGGGCCTGTAACCACCGTAAACCCTTCTTCTAGAGGAATTTTTACATTTCCCCCAAAAGATTTAAAATTTTCAAACTCGACCTGATTGATATGTACCAATCTTAAGTCTCAATAGCTAAATAAGAATAACTAATTTGCAAAAATTCTCAATAGAAATATTACGTTTATTTATAAATGAGTATTAATAATTTTTACTCAATTTGCAAAAATTACCCGAAATTTCAAACAAACCATAAAGAAGTTCACCATCTAAAATAAATCGATAATATTCAGATTCCAATTTATCAGAAACGCTTTTAAATATTCCATGATCAATTCTTTTTACAAACCCTCTGTTATCAGAAAGTTTATGTTCTATCCTGGATAACCATACAAGTCTATGATTTGGCTGCTTAGTAATTTCTATAGAAGCTTGATTTAATAAAGGTAGTTTTGAAAATTTCCAAGTTAAACAATCTATGCCATTTTCGACAAGAAAATCATAATGAATATCGAAAGAGCTAGCAGAATAAACTTTATGTTCAAGCAAAGCCCATTTATTCATTATCTAATAAATAAATCGAATCTATTTTCAAAACAAAGTTGAGATAAAGATATATTTTCTTAAAGATGGTTCCTATTATTTAATTACTTGCATCAGGAACAAATCTTAAAGCAATAAATAACAAACTTCCAGCTCCAGCGATAGCTGCAGCTACTAATCCAAAATCTGTAGGGATTGTGCGAGATGCAAAAATTAATGATGCAAATGTAATATCCATGATGAAATTTAAACTAATTTAATAAATTCAGTAATAGCTTAACAAAACCTTCTTGCAGAACAGAGTAGATAAATAAAATGTAAATAAACTTTTATATGTTTTTATTCTATATAAATAGAACAATTCTTTAGATAAGGGTTCCAAATTAAGAAAATAGGGTCTAATCTTAAAATAAATAAGTTTAAATAATGGAGACTTACCATCCTCCCAAAGAAGTAGAAGAAAAAGAAAATAACTTTGATCCTCCTGAAAAAGAAGTTATTCCGGAAAAATGGTTACTTGAAAAAATTGACAGTTTAATACCTTTAATTAGAGAAAAATGGCCTAATATTGCACAACAAACCCTTGAAGCCACAAAAGGGAGTATTGATGATTTAGTTGAAGTAATAGCTAGCCATAGTGGAACCTCAGTAATTGGAATAAAAAGCCAACTATTTGAAATAATTGATTCAATAAAAGAAAACAATTGGGAAATATCAGAAAAAATTGAACCTATCGAAAGTCAATTAGAAGAATTATTAGAAGAACTCAATAATACACTTAGACCAAAAATAGAAAATCCAATAAGAAAAAAACCGCTATTATCTATTGCTATTGCGGCTGGTATTGGTTTACTAATAGGAACTCTCCTTAACAGTGGCAGAAAATAATATGGAAAAACCAAAAAATAAAAACTTTGCAAATACCGCCTCTAGAATTTCAGCGATCGCAAGTTCAGTGATGGATTTGCATGTAAGAATAGCTCTTCAAGAAGTAGATAGAGAAAAACGAAGATTAATTAGTGGTGGAATATTTTTGGCAATTGGCAGCACATTATTATTATTAGTACTAATTTGCATCCATATCATTTTTTATCTTTTTCTAACGAAATATAATAACTGGAATATTGAATATAATTTATTATTAATAATATTTATCGATTTATTTCTTGCAGGCTTAAGTTTGAAGCTTGGAGGAAAATTAGCCAAAGGACCTTATCTTCCTCAAACATTAGAGGGTTTAGGTAAGACAACAAAGGCTGTTTTAGGCAAAAAATAAATTACCTTATTAAATACTTTATCCATCTACAATCTATTCCCCCATTGCTAACTGGAATTTTCAATGAAGATTTCATTTTCAAATATTTTGTCAGTTTTGGATTTCCACTTAGCAGCCAAAATTCCCAACCTGAAAAATTATTCTTTAGGAAGATTCCCATTTGTTCATATAAACAAATCAATTCATTTTCATCGCCTAATTTTTTGCCGTATGGAGGATTACACAGAATAATCCCAGGTATACATTTTAATTGGAGTTCTAAAAAATCATTATTTATAAGTTCAATATAATTTTCGAGTCCAGCCAATGCTATATTTACCTTCGCCTGTTCAAAAACCTTTTTATTAATTTCACAGCCTATAATTGTTGGTAATTTTTCATAATTTATAATTTTATTTTTTGCCTTATTTTTTTCATTAAGATAAATATCCCTCCTAAAGTCCAACCAATTCTCAAAAAGATATACTTTTTCAATATTTATAGGAACTTCAAGAAATTGGTTAACTGCTTCAATTAAAAAAGTTCCTGAGCCGCACATAAAATCAATTAAAGGGACTTTACCATTCCATTGAGTCATATTTATCAATCCGGAAGCTAAATTTTCTTTTAATGGGGCATTCCCAATTGCGGGTCTATAGCCTCTTTTATGTAAGCTTTCGACACTGCTTTGAAGACTGATAATTGCTTTATTATTATTTAAATGAAGATGAATGATAAAATCAGGATTTTCTAAAGAAATATTTGATCTTTTATTCCAAACTGCTTTTTGCAAATCAGTTATAGAATTTTTAACTTCAAGAGCAGTAAAATGTGTATGACTTAAGGAAGATGTTCTCCCAGTTACTTGAACATTAAACGTTTTTTCATAGTGCAACCAATTTAACCAATCAAATGAATCTCTAACACCTTGATATAAAGATTTCTTGTCATAGCAGTTAAAACTGGAAATTTCTCTATAAAAACGAAAAGCTAATCTGGAATAAAAATGAACTCTATAAAAAGTTTCAAAATCACATTCAAAATTAATAAATCTTTTATAAGTATTAATATTAAAGCCACCTAAATTTGAAATTTCTTTAGCTAAATATTTCTCTAGTCCCTTTGGAGCTGATGCCACTACATTCATATACGATAAAAACTTAAAAAAACTATTCAATACTCATTTTGCCTGTCAGAATATAAATGTCCAATTGGACTAGGTGATCTCAACCGATGTTTCGGACAGCGGTTCGATTCCGCTCAACTCCACTATTTGGGGTTGTAATGGTTTCGACGGGGCATAAGGAAGGTGACTGAAGCCGGCTCGGTTAGAGCAAAAACACAAATGCTAACAAAATCGTTAGTTTCTCCCGTCAAACAGCACCAGTTGCTGCTTGATCCTTAAGGAGATGGGGTCATATCAGCCTTATCAACCAAATGATGCATGGAGTCTGGAAGGACTCCACTTTTTTAAAATAATTAAAAAGTTGTAGTAGATTATTTATTAATGTGTAAATATTGCTGCAATTGCTTGTATTAAAAAAATAATTTTTAATTTTATGAGTATAAATACTGAGAAGATTGATTGTAAATTAATTTATCTTATTAGAAACCCAAATCCTGCACAATGGAACCTAATAAAAACTTAGATGGCTTGATAATAAATCTGAAACCTAAAGTTATTAGATTCACTGGCGAAAAATTTCCCACTGAACTATGAAATAATAGTTTTCAAATAAAAAAAAATAAAAAGATATCTAGCTAAAAATTTAATTAAATACTTGAAAAAGGATTTTTAGGCATTTTTTTTAAACATTTTTTTGAAAATTCCTGAAGTACTTTAAATTCACTTTTATTTAAATTCCACTTGAATACATTAGATACATCTATAACTTGAGATTTTTTTCGCATTCCAACGAGTGGAATAGCTCCTTGATAACAACACCAATTTATTGCTACTTGCGCTTGGGAAACTGATCTTTGATTTGCAATTTTTTTTAAACACCTCCGTAATTCATATGTGGGTTTTTTATAGTTTTCAAATAATGCATTGCGAATAAAACTTTTTTCTTTATTCTCTTCTTTATCTGGATCAATACAAAGTATTCCAAAGGATAAAGGACTATAAGCAAAGAAATCAATATTATTCTCTTCGCAAATTTTTTTTACCTGATATTGTTTTCCTAAATCTGGAGCAAGCAAAGAAAACTGTATCTGAACACTCTTTAGGCTTTGATCTCTTTTTGCCAAAAAATTAATCAATTTCATCAATCTTTTAGGACCTATATTTGATAAGCCTATTTGAAAATCAAAGCCTTCATCTTTTAAATTACAAAGATTATTCAACAGGCCTAATTCCTGCCAAGGATTATATTTTGCAGTTGACCAATGTAATTGCACTATATCTAATTTGTTATTAAGTCTTTCTAAACTTTTCAAAAAAGGTTTATTAAAACCTTTGTTACCTATTCTCCAGGGATAAGGTGCAAGTTTAGTTGCGACTTGAATTCTTTTTTTCTTTGATGAAGGAGTATTTAGTAAAAATTTACCTATCAACAATTCACTTCTACCCTGAAGATTCCCAGTACCGTAAGAATCTGCAGTATCAATTAGATCGAAACCTCTTCGTAACGCTTCATTATATGTCTCACGTAAATCATCGTCATTTGTAGATTGGTAATTCCAAACAAGCTTATTCCCCCAAGACCATGTACCTAAACCAATTCTTTTTTTCACTAGCCAATTTCAATAAGGAACTTTATAAGGTTATCTAAAAATATTCACTTCATTAAAATATTTCAAAAAATAAGTTTTAAAGCATTAAAAATCAATTTCTCTTGACATTAGGAAATTATTCTCCAAAGTAAGATAAATAAAATAAAAAATTGTTCATTACCGTTTGCGGACAAAAAGGGGGTGTGGCTAAGACCTGCACAAGTATTCACCTTGCTAGTGTTTGGCATTCTGAAGGTAAAAAAGTTTGCATAGTCGATGCCGACAAGAATAGATCTGCATTAGCATACGCATCAAGAGGCAATCTTCCTTTTCCAGTTTTCCCCGTCAGTTCAGCTGCTAAAGCATCAAGATCATCAGAAATTGTAATAACTGATGGCCAGGCTAGCAGTGATCAAGAGGAACTTAAACACTTAGCGTATGGTTCAGATTTAGTTATCTTACCTACAACTGCAAAAGCAAGATCAGTAGAATTAACTGTAGAACTAGCTAATTTATTAAGCAACTTAAAAGTTAACCATGCAGTAGTAATAGTAAAAGTTGATTTTAGACAGCAAAAAGCAGCACAACAAGCCAGAGCAGCTCTAGCAAATTTTGGTTTGTATGTTTTTGATACATTCATACCCTTACTTTCAGCGTTTGATAAAGCAGAAGCCTCGGGCAATGCTGTATTTGAAGCTGTAGACGATTTAGGTAGATCAGATCCTCGTCGAATGACGGGCTGGTCTGCTTATTGTTCAATTGCCTCACAAATTCCATGCCTGATTTCGAAGCCCTCATCCGACACCAACAACTTAAACAACCAACAAGCAATCAGCGCTTAAAAGTAGTTAGTTCTCCTGATTTTGAAGAAGAAAAAAACGAAGAAAAAATAATTACAAAATCTGGATTATTAGTTAATTTTTTTGGAGGTTTTATAGGTTCTGTAATTGGAACTTTAACAATACTTTTTCTTTATATCAATGAATATCTACCAATAGATTTACTAAAACTTAAGTAGTATATTCGCTATTATTTTTAAAAGACCCTAAAAACGAATGATATGACTAAGTTTTACTCTTAGGACTTAGTGGTATTTAGGTGGTACAAACCTATTTTTATCCCTGAAATCGTAGTGATACTCTAACCAATGGTATTTTTACGCTACAAAAAACTTATCTAAAATGAAATTTAAGCAATTAACATTAATTTTCTTAATATTCAAATTCGTGCAAAAATAATAAAAAAATTTTCATTATGTTGAAGTTCTTATCATTAATTTTGATATCTTTATTACCAATTAGTGCCTTCGCAATTGAGATCAGTTCACCTGCATTTAAAGATGGAGAAACAATACCTAAAAAGTATGGATGTAAATACAACGGTGGGAAGGACATATCCATACCAATAAATTTTTCAAACGTCCCTAAAAATGCACAATCAATAGTACTAATTATGGATGATCCTGATGCAAAAAAAGTCGTAGGAAAAACTTGGGTACATTGGATATTGTCAGATATTCCTCCTGATACAAAAAATTTAGATGAAGTTAAATATGGCAAATTAGGTATTGGAGTTGCAGGGAAAAACAGTGATAGAAGTAAAAAATATTTTGGTCCTTGCCCACCAAAAAATGAACATCAATACAACATCAAAGCTTATTCTCTAAATACAAAATTAGAGAAAAGTCTAAAAGCATTAACTCAGGAAAAATTTGAGAAATTATATGAAAACGAAATTATCAGTTCATTTATGATTTCTGGAAAATTTAAATAATTTAAGTTGCTAATTTAGTGGTATATAAGTGAATCACCAAAACAGTATCTCTAAAACCTATTGCCCTGGAATGGATTTGGGGTTAGGTAGTATATTCGCTATTTATTTCAACATACTTTTTAGAAAGATCGCAACCCCAAGCTTTACCTTTCGATTCGCCAGAATTTAAATTAATCATAATTGTCACAATATCATCAACTAAATATCTACCTTTCATTCTGGATTTAATATATTCTGTGACTTTTTGTGGATCATATTTAATTAAAGTGCCCTTTTCCAAAATCTGAGCATTACCTATATACAAATCAACATCATTTAAATTGAATTGAACTCCAGAATTACCTGCAGCAGAAATGATTCTTCCCCAATTCGGATCACAACCATGTATAGCAGTTTTTACCAAAGCTGAGTTACAGATAGATTTCGCAAGCATAATTGCATCATTAGTATTTTTTGCTCCTTGAACCAAAACTTCTAATAAACAATTTGCTCCCTCCCCATCTCTTGCTATATTTTTTGCCAAGTTTTGACATACAGTATCAATCCCTTCTTGGATAAGTGGAAAAAACCTTTTTTCAATTTTCTCTCCTGCATTTATTCCAACAAATGAATCATTTGTACTTGTCTCTCCATCAACTGATATTGCATTAAAAGATTTTTTAACGGCAATAGCAATCATTTTGTCCCATTCCTCCTTTTGAATACCCGCATCACATGTAAGAAAAGCAAGCATTGTAGCCATATTGGGGTAAATCATTCCTGAACCTTTTGCGAATCCTGCTATTTTTATTTTTCTGCCTTGAATAATCGTCTCTATTAAAACTTTTTTCAAAGTTAAATCAGTAGTTAAAATTGCTTCTGCTGCATTTCGAAAATTATTAACTTTTAAATCACTAACTAAATTAGGTAAATTTTTTACTAAATCATTTATTTGTATAGGAACACCAATTACACCAGTTGAGCACATTAAAACTTCTTCTTCCTTTATTCCTAAAAGTTCCGCAATCTTTGCTGTAGCAATTTGAAAATGTTGCAGTCCAAGATTTCCTGTACATGCATTTGCTTGTCCAGAATTAATTAGTATTGCTCGTACAAAACCCGAAGCTCTTTCAATTCTTTCCTCACAAATATCCACACATGAAGCGCGAACTATTGATTGGGTAAACATCCCACTAAAAATACTGCCTTTTGGAGCGAGTATTAGTGCTAAATCTTTTTTATTAGAAGCTTTTAATCCAGCAGATATCCCAGCAAAGAGAAAACCCTTGGGTGTTGCCTTACTGTCATCAATAAAGGACCAATTGGAATTTAAAGGGCTCAAACTTTTTGGTAATTTAATACATACTAACTACTCATTAGTACTAAAGAAACAGGTAATTAGATTATTATTAATTATATGGATATTCTTCAAAAATCAAAAACCAACCAAAGAAGAATTGGTTTAACAGGAGGTATTGCCAGTGGGAAGACAACTATAACTAATTACATCAGAAAACATAAAAATATTCCAATTTTAGATGCAGATAATTTATCAAGAGAATTAATCAAACCAAACACATATGGATATAAGAAAATTTTAGATTATTTTGGAAATAAAATTATTGATAATAAGAACAATTCAGAAGGGACAATAAACAGAAAACTTTTAAGAAACATTATTTTTAAACATTCAGAAAGTAAAGAATGGATTGAAAAACTACTTCACCCATTAATTAAAGAAAAAATGATAGAAGAATGCAGTAATTACAAAAATACTCAAACTTTAGTATTGGTTATTCCATTATTATTTGAAGCAAAATTTGAAGATATTTGCACTGAAATATGGTTAGTTAAATGTCCCAGAGAAAAACAAAAAAAAAGACTTATGACACGAGATAAAATTAGCGAAAAAGAAGCATATGACTCAATAAATCTTCAATTAAGTTTTGAAGAAAAAAGAAAATTTTCAGACATTATTTTAGATAATTCAGATGATCAAAATAAATGGATAAAGACAATAAGGGAGCTTCTTTGAAGCTTTAGCTATTCAATTTTTCTGTAATAAGTTTATTTGCAAGTTTAGGGTCAGCTTTACCTTTCGTTTTTTTCATTAGTTGACCAACAAAAAAACCAAGTAATTTAGTTTTACCATTTCTAAATGCTTGAACCTCATCTGGATATTCAATTATAAGTTCATCAATTATTGGTAAAATTCTTGAAGAATCGGATATCATGGCCAACCCTTTTTCTTCAACTAATTTTTTCGGAGAAATATTTTTTTTAATTAGTTCAGGTAAAATTTCCTTTGCAATTTTTCCACTTATAGTTTTATTTGAAATCATGCTAATCATTTCAGCAAGATTTTTAGGACTAAGTTTTAAGTCACTAAAACTAAGTTTATTTGCTTTTAAATAACCCACGATATCACTTGTTACCCAATTAGAAGCTAGTTTAGCCTCAGCACCATTAGCTACTGTTTCTTCAAAAAAATTAGCCATATTAATTTCATCAGAAATCACCCTTGCATCATATACAGATAACCCAAATTCACTTACGTATTTATTTCTTTTCTTTGAAGGTAATTCTGGCAGTTCTTTTAACCATATTTCTTTTTGGTCTTTTGTTATTTCAATTGGTCCTAAGTCAGGATCAGGAAAATATCTATAGTCACTGCTGCCTTCTTTCATTCGCATACTTTTTGTTAATTGCTTAGCTTCATCCCATAACCTTGTTTCTTGAAAAATTTTCCCTCCATTTTCATAAACTTCTATTTGTCTTGCTATTTCATAATCACAAGCCTTTTGAATTGCTGAAAATGAATTCATATTTTTTATTTCCACTTTGGTCCCAAAAGGAGCATTAGGTCCTTTTCTAACTGAAATATTAACATCACATCGCAATGAACCCTCTTGCATATTTCCATCTGATACGCCTAGATATCTAACTGTTCTTCTAATCTCTGAAGCATATTCAGATGCCTCTTTACCTGATCTAATATCTGGTTTACTTACAATCTCACAAAGTGCTATTCCGGCACGATTGTAATCAACTAAAGAATATTTAGAACCAGCTAATCTGTCACTACCTGAATGGACTAGTTTTCCGGCATCTTCTTCCATATGTAACCTTTCTATACCAATTTTTTTGATATAGGGTTCTTTGTTCTTTTCAATTATTTCAACCTCTAACCAGCCATTTTCAGCTAGTGGCTCATCAAATTGTGAAATTTGATAATTTTTAGGCAGATCAGGATAAAAATATTGTTTTCTATCAAATTTACAATGTTCTGCAACATTTAAATTTAATGCTAAAGAAGTTTTTACAGCATACTCAAGAACAGTCTCATTCAAAACTGGAAGAGTTCCTGGCAAACCACAAACTACAGGATCTATATGAGTATTGGGTTCATCACCAAAAGCTGTTGATGCAGATGTGAATATTTTACTTTTCGTATTAAGCTGTACATGAGTTTCCAAACCAATCACAGCTTCCCAAGATTCGAAATTGTTCATTATCAAAAGTCTCTTTATTAATTTTATTGGATATAAAGGAAAAGAGGACCAAAACACAAATAAAAATATTAATTCTTAAATGACACAAGCAACAAAAAATTCAATATTAATTATTGGCGGTGGACTTGTAGGTTTATCTGTTGCTTATGCATTTTCTAGAAATAACTTCAAAGTTTTAGTTCTAAGCAAAAACAGAAATGAATCAGCTGGATTTGTTGCTGCAGGAATGTTAGCTACTCATGCTGAAGGGCTCGAAGATGAATTACTAAAATTTGGCCAAGAGAGTCAAAGTCTAATTCCAAAGTGGATAAAAAGTATTGAACAAGATAGTAATATTAAATGCGGTTTAAAAAAATGTGGGATAATCGTTCCTTTTAAAAATAAAGAAGATCTTGAAAAGTTTCCCACTTATAAATATGGAAAATATTTAAATCACAAAGATCTTCAAACAGAAATTAATGGAATTAATTCTAATTGGAAGCATGGTTTACTTTTTGAACAAGATGGTCAAATAGACAACCGCAGGAGACTGATGCGTGCTCTTGAGAGAGCATGCTCCTTACACGGAGTTGAATTTCAAGAAGGATCAGAGGTAAAGGATTTGACATTAGAAAAAAACAAAATTACTGGTGCAACAGTTTTGTGTGCCACTGGAGAACTGAAAACAATTACCTGCGAAAAAGCAATTATATGCAGCGGTGCTTGGAGTAAAAAAATTTTTAATAAGATTCCAGTCTTTCCTGTAAAGGGACAAATGCTATCAATACAAGGTCCAACAAATTTTTTGAAAAGAGTTATTTTTGGTCCAAAAACTTATCTAGTTCCCCGTGATGATGGACTTATTGTAGTTGGAGCGACAGTTGAAAAAGATTCAAAATTTAATCAGGGTAATACTCCTAATGGAATAAAACAACTGCAAGAAGGCATTCGCTCCTTATTGCCAGAAGCTATTAATTGGCCACAAATGGAACATTGGTGGGGATTTAGACCTTGCACACCAGATCTAAAACCAATAATTGGAAAATCAAAAATTGAAAATCTTTTTATAGCTACAGGACATTACAGAAATGGAGTTTTATTTTCTGCAATGACAAGTGATCTTCTTTTAAAATTAGTTCAAAATAAAAATCTCAAAGAAATAGAAAAAAGCTTTTTAGAAAAATTTAGTTTAGATAGATTTGCGATCTAAATTTTAATTTTCAGATCGCCATTTCGAATCAGATGTTTCCCATTCACATAATTCCTGTTTATTGAACCATAGATCAATTTCAAATTTTGCTGTATCTTCTCCATCGGACCCATGAATAATATTCCTCCCAATATCAATAGCTAAATCACCTCTAATTGTTCCAGGCTCTGCTTCCAGAGGTTTTGTTGCGCCTATTAGTTTTCTAGCACTCAAAATAACTCCTTCGCCTTCCCACACCATTGCTACAACAGGGCCACTTGAAATAAAGTCTACTAAATCACCAAAAAAGGGTCTTTCTCTATGTACTCCATAATGATTTTGAGCAAGTTCTTTTGAAGGAATTAATTGCTTTAATCCAACCAATTTAAATCCTTTTTTTTCAAATCTGCCAATAATCTCAGAAACATATCCTCTTTGAACGCCATCTGGTTTAATTGCAATAAAGGTTCTCTCTTTGGTCATTTAGTTAGTAATCACTCTATGTATATTCAACTTTGAGGTGGTAACTTGGCAAGTAATCATTAAAATAAAAGATATTGTTTTGAGTTATTTTCAAAAACATTTATTAATCACTAAGACATAAATTGACCAATTTTGAACCAAAAAAATTAAAGAATATTTGGACTATTGAAGATAGTATTTCGACTTATAACATAGACAAATGGGGAGATAAATATTTTTCTATAAATTCCAAGGGAAATATATCAGTAACTAAAGATATAAAATCTGAAAATAAGATAGATCTTTTTAAACTTGTCAAAGAGCTTAAGAGTAGAGAAATAAATCCTCCATTAATCATAAGATTTAATGATATCTTGAAAGATCGATTAAATGCATTACATGACTCTTTTTTAAAAGCAATAAAAACCTATAAATATAAGAACATTTATCAAGGCGTTTTTCCTGTCAAATGTAATCAACAGAAAAATGTACTAGAAAAGATAATAGAGTTTGGTAGCCAATGGAATTTTGGTTTAGAAGTAGGAAGTAAATCAGAACTATTAATTGGCCTTGCACTTCTTGAAAACCAAAATTCATTATTAATATGCAACGGATATAAAGATAAAAAATATATTGAGATTGCTACTTTGGCCAGAAAACTCGGCAAAAATCCAATAATAGTTATTGAACAACGAGATGAAGTAAAAAGAATTATTCAAGCAGTTCAAGAACTTAACGCGACTCCATTGATAGGAATTAGAGCAAAGTTATCAAGTAAAAGTAGTGGGAGGTGGGGTAAATCTATTGGAGATAATTCCAAATTTGGATTATCAATCCCAGAAATTATGTTGACAATAAAAGAACTAAAAGAAGCAGATCTTATCAACGAAATGAAATTGCTCCATTTTCATATAGGCAGTCAAATAAGTGATATTGCTGTGATCAAAGACGCATTACAAGAAGCGAGTCAAATATATGTTGAACTGTGTAAACTGGGCGCCCCAATGCAATACATCGACGTTGGGGGAGGATTAGGAATAGATTTTGATGGAACTAAAACCTCCTCCAACACCTCTACTAATTATTCTCTTCAAAATTATGCTAACGATGTAATTGCAACTATTAAGGATTCATGTGAAATAAATAATATCAAGCATCCAACCATAATCTCAGAAAGTGGAAGAGCAATAATTAGTCATTGTTCAGTTTTGATTTTTAATGTCTTAGGAACAAGCCATGTCAGTTCCAAACTACAAATTTTTGATAAAAAAAATCAACAATTAATAATTTCAAATTTACTTGAAACTTTCTACGAATTGAAAAAACTTAAAAATAAAAAAATAAATTTATCTCAAATCATTGAACTATGGAATGATGCAAAAAAGTTTAAAGAAGATTGCTTAGTCGCTTTTAGATTAGGATTTTTAAGTTTAGCAGAAAGAGCTTATGCCGAAGAACTTACTTGGGCTTGCGCAAAAGAAATTTCCAATAACCTGAATAATGATGAAATCAATCACCCTGATTTATCTGAAATTACAGAAACTTTAGCATCAACTTATTATGCAAATTTATCTATCTTTAAATCTATTCCCGATAGCTGGGCAATAAATCAGATTTTTCCAATAGTACCAATACATAGGCACTTAGAGGAGCCGTTCTGCAAAGGCAACTTTGCAGATTTAACTTGTGATTCAGATGGGAAACTAAATAATTTTATTGATGATGGAGAAATTAAATCATTACTAAATTTACATAAGCCAGAGGAAGATAAAGATTATCTAATTGGAATTTTTATGACTGGAGCCTATCAAGAAGCACTAGGAAACTTGCACAATTTATTTGGCAGTACAAACGTTGTTCATATAGATATAAATCAAGATGATTCATACAAGGTCAAAAATATTATTAAAGAGGACAGTAAATCTGAAATTTTACAATTATTAGATTACAGTTCAGCTTCTTTGGTCGAATCTATAAGAATTAATACTGAATCAGCAATTGATCAAAAAAAATTAACTATAGAAGAAGCAAGGAAATTAATGGATCAAATCGAAATTAGTCTCAGAAAAAGTAGTTATTTATCAGAATGACTATTTAATGTGTTTTGCAAATAATTTTTAGCATAATCTAAAGCATCACTTAACTTATCAATATCTTTAGCACCTGCTTGAGCAAAGTTAGGCTTTCCTCCTCCACCTCCCGAACAAATTTTTGCAATCTCATTAATTAATTTACCTGCATGCAATCCTATTTTTACTGCATCATCACCTAAAGAAACCACAAATAACAACTTTCTTTGTTCTGGATTTGGTATTCCTCCAAGAATCACTATTGCTTTATTTCCCAAATGAGAAGTTAAATTAAGAGCTGCAGATTGCAAAGAATTCCCATCTAAACCATCAATCTGATTTACTAAAATTGAAAAAGAATTTACTATTTCTGCGGATGATTTTATGGAAGAGTATTTAAAATATGCAATTTCATCTTTCATTTTTTGTATCTCTTTATTCTTATTGATAAGCTCTGCTTGCAAATTATTAACCCTTTCAAAAAGTTGATTAGGATTTGCTTTTAACAAATCACTTAGTTGATTTACTAAAGCATTTCTATCACTGAAATAGTCTAATGCTGATTGACCTGATAATGCTTCGATCCTTCTTACTCCGGCTGAGATTCCTTCCTCACTAATTATTTTGAAAGAACCTAATTCGGATGTATTTTTAACATGTGTGCCACCACAAAGTTCCATTGAAACTCCTGGTACATTAACAACGCGCACTTCATCATCATATTTTTCTCCAAACATGGCGACTGCGCCCTTTTCAAGAGCCTCACTCTTAGACATATTTTTTATTTCTAGGGCATGATTTTCCATAATCCAAGAGTTAACTAAAGTCTCAATCTTAGAAATTTGATCTTTAGAAATAGGATTAGAGGAATTAAAGTCAAATCGTAATTTATTAAAGGCTACTAATGAACCTTTTTGTCCGACACTTTCGTTAACAACTGATTTGAGCGCAGATTGTAATAAATGAGTAGCTGTATGATTTGCAGCAGCCTTAGCTCTATTAGAAGAGTTAACGTTAGTCTTAACTTTTTGTCCAATAGTTAATATTCCTTTTTTGATAGTTCCATAATGTAAAAAAACATTTTTCTTTCGCATAACATTATCAACCATAACCTCTACATCTTTTGAAAATATCGTTCCAACATCACCAACTTGCCCGCCAGATTCTCCATAAAAAGTTGTCTGATCAAGAACAATTAAAACTTTCTGCCCCTCAGTTGCTTGCTTAACTAATGTTGAATCCAAGAATATACCCCTTATTTCAGCTTCCGAAAGGAGTGAATTGTAACCATTAAAAACAGTTTTTTTAAAAAGATCTATTTCTCGTTCTAATGATCCCTCTAATGTCAAATCAATATTACTTGAAGCAGCTTTAGCTCTCTCTTTTTGTGCATTCATTTCTTCTTCAAAACCCTTTACATCTACACTGATACTATTTTCTTCTGCAATTTCTACGGTAAGTTCTAGAGGAAATCCATAAGTATCATAAAGTTCAAAAGCTTTAAAACCAGAAATTAATTTCTGCCCTGAAGAAATTAACTCATCTAACAATTTCTCTCCTCTTTCAAGAGTTTCCCTAAATCTTATTTCTTCAGTTTTTATCTCATGCAAAATTAAATCATTATTATTTTTTAAATCAGGATAATTATTTTGCATTAACTTGATCCCGACGGTAGCAATATGAGGTAAAAATTCATTTGTTATACCTAATAATCTCCCATGTCTGACCATTCTTCTAATAAGCCTTCTAAGTATATATCCCCTACCAAGATTACTTGCTGCTACTCCATCAGAAATTAAATGGATAACAGCTCTTGTATGATCACCAATGATTTTTAAAGAAATTTTGTTTTTATCGTCTGAAGAAAAATAATCAATATTTGCAATCTCACAAATTTTTTGAATGATAGGAAAAATCAAATCTGTCTCATAATTATTTTGCTTTTTTTGTAGTATTTGAGCCATCCTTTCAAGACCCATTCCTGTATCAATATTTTTAAATTTTAAATCCGTCAATTTTCCATTAGGATCACGATTATATTGCATAAAAACAAGATTATAAAATTCAATAAAACGATCTCCATCTTCTAAATCAATATTCTGCAAACCCTTTTCAGGATGAAAATCATAGTAAAGTTCTGAACAAGGTCCACATGGACCTGTTTTTCCAGATGACCAAAAATTATCTGCCTCACCGAGTTTCACTATCCTATCTGGATGAATACCAATTTCATCTCTCCAAATTTTTGCAGATTCTTCGTCTTCGTGAAAAACACTCACAATTATATTTTCAACAGAAAGTTGATAAATATTAATAACTAATTCCCAAGCCCATTGAATAGCCTCTCGTTTAAAATAATCTCCAAAAGAAAAATTACCAAGCATTTCAAAAAAAGTGTGGTGTCTAGCTGTAACTCCAACGTTTTCTATATCGTTTGTTCTGATGCACTTTTGGCTAGATGTAGCCCTTTTTGATGGTCTTTCTTTTAAACCTAAAAAAACTGGTTTAAAAGGTAGCATTCCAGCAATTGTGAGCATAACCGTAGGGTCATCTGGAATCAAAGATGCACTTGGAATGATTTTATGTAATTTTTCACTGTAAAATCTTAAAAAAGCATTTCTTATCTCATCTCCAGTAACTATTTTCTTAATTAGTTGAGATGTCATTTATCCAGAATAATAAGATTAAAAATTAAAGAAAAGCGTAATTTCGGTTATTTCGCAAAAATAATCACGCGAATTTATATTCTATATAACTAAAGTTAATTTATAAAGCTAATTATTGTATGATAGCCTCTGCTCAGACAAGTAATTCTAAATTGGCACAAACTATTAACAAGTTGACGGTTCAATCTCAAAACTTTGCTTATGATTCTTGTGCTATAAGATCTTTGGATTGGGATCGCAGTAGATTTGATATTGAATTTGGTTTAAGAAATGGAACTACTTACAATAGTTTTATTATTAAAGGCGAGAAACTAGCAATTATTGATACTAGTCACGCAAAGTTCGAAGAATTATGGTTTGAAGAATTACTGAAAAAGGTAAATCCTCAAGAAGTTGATTATCTAATTACTAGCCATACAGAACCTGATCACTCTGGTTTAATAGGTAATCTTTTAGAATTAAACCAAAATATCACAGTAGTTGGATCAAAATTAGCACTCAAATTTATTGAAGACCAAATACATATTCCCTTTAAACGTTTAGAGGTTAAAAGTGGAGAGTTTTTAAATCTCGGAACTAATCCTAATAGTGGTTTAGAACACAATATTGAATTTATAAGTGCACCAAATTTACATTGGCCCGATACCATATTTTCATATGATCACAGCACAAATGTTCTCTATACATGCGATGCATTTGGACTCCATTATTGTTCTGACGAATTTTTTGACACTGATCAAAAAGAAATATTCGATGATTTCCGTTTTTATTACGATTGCCTTATGGGTCCAAACGCTAGAAGCGTTATGCAGGCAATTAAAAGAATAGATAAGCTACCTGAATTAAAAACAATAGCTGTTGGTCATGGGCCTTTGCTCCATAATCAGGTCAATTTTTGGAAAGGAAAATATCTAGAATGGAGTAGTAATAAAAGCAAAGGCAATGATTTTGTGTCAGTCTGCTATATAAGCGACTATGGTTATTGTGATCGACTAAGTCAAGCGATATCTCATGGAATAAGCAAAGCAGATGCTCAGGTTCAGTTAATTGATTTAAGATCTTCTGACCCGCAAGAATTAACAAGTTTAATTTCCGAATCAAAAGCAGTAGTCATTCCCACATGGCCGGTAGACTCAGATAATGAATTAAAAGAATCTCTCGGTACTTTATTTGCAGCACTAAAACCAAAACAATTTACTGCGGTTTATGATGCATTTGGTGGAAATGATGAACCTATAGATTCTTTAGCAAATAAATTAAGAGAACTTGGTCAAAAAGAAGCTTTCTCTCCCTTAAGAGTTAAAAATATTCCAGATCCCATTGTTTATCAACAATTCGAAGAAGCTGGAACTGACTTGGGTCAATTGATCAATAAAAAGAAGAATATTGCCTCTATGAAGAGCCTTGATTCAAATTTAGATAAAGCGTTAGGAAGATTAAGTGGTGGATTATATGTAGTTACAGCGAGCCAAGGCGAAGGCTCTACATTTAGACAAAGTGCAATGGTCGCAAGTTGGGTTAGTCAAGCAAGCTTTTCTCCACCAGGTATTACAGTTGCAGTAGCAAAAGATAGGGCTATTGAATCATACATGCAAGTTGGGAAAGGTTTTGTTGTGAATATTCTGAGAGAAGATAACTATCAAAAAATGTTCAGACATTTTTTAAAAAGATTTGCCCCTGGAGCTGATAGATTTGCAGATGTAGATGTAATTAGCAACATCGCTGAAGGAGGGCCAGTTCTTTCAGATTCACTCGCCTTTTTAGATTGTAAAGTTAGTTCCAGGCTAGAGACTCCAGACCATTGGATAATTTACGGAATTGTTGAAAATGGTAATGTTTCTGACTTATCATGCAAGACAGCAGTTCATCACAGAAAAGTTGCTAATCACTATTAGGATTGATTTAGCATCTAAAAACTTCAAACCCATTGGTATCACTAAGTTCAAATAAAAAAATTATACTTTTAAATTCAGTTGAAAAAAATATAGATTCAAGTTATAACTAGGTTTTTTTTGATTTATAGTTGAAAATCCGTTGAAAATTGATCCTCAATATATATGAAAACCATAATTATTTACATTCGGCATTTCCAATTCCTGCACCTAAAACTGCACCTAAAGGAATACTCCAACCATATGCATCACTTTTTGATAAAGATGCTGCAATTCCACCACCTATTAATCCACCTAAAGTTGTACTTCCAGTACATTTTGGAGCAGGTTTATATTTCACATACGAAGTTTGTGGTTCAGTCTTATGATGATAATGGTTAAATACTTTGCGATGACTATTGCATGGGATAGAAACCTTTTCACTATAAGATTTGACATAACCCGGGGAAATTGAAGTGCCTGGAATATATTTTTCCCTGTATTCATAGCGGAAGCACTTGTTCTCATATGCATATCCTTTTTGTGACTCATATGCTTCTCGATGGATGTGATCACCAATGCTCTCATGAGCATTGACTGGAAAAGAAGCACCTAATATAAGAGATGCGATAAGAATTTTCATTTTAAAAATTAAGATATTTTCAACAACTCACTCACACATTTAAACAATAAATTATTTGTTGAAAATTTAAAGTTGAAATATTATTCTTTGGCAACTGTCACATGTGACAGTTGAGCAACATCCCTCTCTCCCTTTCCACACTGTAGATCTATAAAGTAGATCAAAGAAAAAAATAAGAGGGCATTTGTTTGCCCTCTTCGAATCGTATGCGCCTCGCTGTCCACAAAGTCGATGAAGTGCTTTTGACTCCTTAATTATTTCAACTCCTACTGAATGGAAAATGATAGTCGTGACATCCACAAAGCACTAATACTCGGGTAGAAATACCCTATTAATTGCAAGTAAAAAGGAGGACAATATAGGTGTAATTATAGGAGGTCTTATGAAACTCATTACTCCTTTCACTATTCTCAATCAAAACTTCCATGAAATGGATTTAATTAGATACTCAATGACGAATAGAAGATTAGCAACAGAAAGATTACATAATGATTACAGAAAAATTTATAAAAATCATCAATTTGCTTAGATAATCAACGAGAAATCGCTTTCCAGTTGGAAACCCCACATTTAATAACTCAATAATGGTGCTGTTATAGGTATAATCGATTGATACAAAACGGTTTCACAAGAATTAAATGTTCTGGTCGATAGTTGAAAATCCGTTGAAACCCCATATGAACCATTGGTATGACTAATAAGTCACTAACCACTATTAGAAAATAAGTCTTTGAAATGTCAGATATTAATATAGGCTTACTTGCAAAAAATCAAAATTTAACAGAATTTGATATTACTGAAAATTTTTCTTGTGTAAGATTCTTAGACCAAAATAAAGAAAGATTTGAACTTGAATTTAACCTTGAACAAGGAACCTCCTTTAATACTTTTTTCATTAGAAGTCATGAGGAACTTTTTATTATTCATCCACCTGAGAAACAATATTTAGATTCGTTTAATAAAGTAATTTCTAGGTTTTGCGATCAATTTAATTTAGGTAAAATCAACTTCATTTCTGGTCATATTAATCCCCAAATTATTGAAACTATAAAGAGTATAAGCACCCAATTTCAAAACACAACGATTACTTGCTCTAATCCAGGTTATAAACTTATTAGCGAACTTTGGAATCAAAGAAATCCCAATTTAAAAGAATTCATTGAAATTCAATTACCCAAAGTAAACATAGTCAAAAAAGAACTTAATTTAGAATTAGATAACATTTCATTAGAGTTAATTCCTATTCCAACAGCACGTTGGCCTGGTGGACTAATAATTTATGAACGTAATCAAGAAATACTTCTTAGTGAAAAAATTTTCTCTGCACATATTGCATCTAAATATTGGTCTGAAACAAATCGAGTTAGTACAGAAATTGATAGGAAACATTTTTATGATTGCTTGATGGCACCAATGTCTAATCAAGTAGTATCAATAACTGAAAAAATTGCTGATTATGACATTAAAACTATTGCACCATTACATGGTCCCGCGATCGAATATAGCTTAAAAAGTTTTTTAAATGACTATATTAGATGGGGAGAGAATCTATCAACCAATAATCATAAGATCGCCCTGATATATGCAAGTGCATATGGAAACACAGCATCAATAGGCGATGCATTGGCAAAAGGGATAAATAGAACCTCCGTAGAAGTTGAAAGTATTAATTGTGAATTCACCCCAAATGATGTACTTGTAAAATCCATTCAAAATGCTGATGGATATTTAATAGGCTCTCCCACATTAGGTGGTCACGCCCCAACTCCAATAGTTAGTGCACTAGGAACATTGTTAGCAGAGGGCAATAGAGATAAGCCAGTAGGAATTTTTGGAAGTTTTGGCTGGAGCGGCGAAGCTATAGATTTACTTGAAACAAAATTAAAAGACGGTGGTTTTAAGTTTAGTTTTGACCCTATTAGGATTAAATTTAGTCCAAATAAACCAAAGATTAAAGAGTTAGAAGAAATAGGAACTCACTTTGGAAGAAAAATTATAAAAAAAGCAAAGAAAAAACCCAGAAAATCAGATACTGGAATGATTACAAGCAAAACGGATCCAAAGCTGCAAGCTCTTGGAAGAGTAATTGGTTCACTGTGTGTCCTGACAGCCTCTAAAGGCAAAGATGAGAATAATATCAAAGGAGCGATGCTTGCATCTTGGGTTAGTCAAGCAAGTTTTTCTCCGCCGGGGTTAAGTATTGCAGTAGCAAAAGATAGATCGGTAGAGTCTCTTCTACAAATAGGAGATTCATTCGCATTAAATATTCTTAGTGAAAAAGATTTTAAAGAACCTTTGAAAAGATTCACAAAGCCCTTTGCACCTGGAGAAGATAGATTTGAAGGAATAAATATTGAATTAACTCCTAATGAACAGATAATCATTCCTGAAGCACTCGCATGGTTAGATGCTTCTGTAAAAGAGAGAATGGAATGTGGAGATCATTGGGTAATTTACGCCGAAGTACTACACGGTAATATACTAAAATCCGATAGTCTTACGGCAGTTCATCACCGCAAAACAGGCGCTAACTATTAAATTTATTTATCTAATTTATGACTGAAACAAAAGATCTAATAATCATTACGGCTAGTTGTGGTAAAAATCTAGAACTTTCTGAAAAATTTCTTGAAAAAAGTAATGAACTTAAAATAAGTTCTGAAATTTTAGATCTTACCACTCTTGATATTCCTTTATTTAATCCAAGAATTCACAGCAAAGAAAATATTCCAAATGAAATAGAAGAATTAAAAAAAAAGCTTTTCAAAATTGAAAGATGGGTGATTTGTGCGCCTGAATATAATGGATCAATACCTCCGATTCTCTCCAACTTCATAGCATGGCTTTCTATTTCAGGAGATGACTTTAGAAATTTATTTAATGGTCAACCGATTGCAATAGCAACATTTTCTGGTGGCATAGGGTTAGAGCTGCTGACTTCATTACGCATTCAATTAGTGCATTTAGGAAGTCAAGTATTGGGGAGACAACTTTTGTCCTCATACAGTAAACCTATAGATACAAAAACTATTGAAGATATTATTCAAAGACTTTTACAAATGAAAAAATTAAAAACATAAACTTTAAAAAATTATAAATTTTTTTCATTCCAAACTTTTAAAATTTGTTTAGCCATTGGAAGAGCATGTACCGAACCTCCACCAGGAGTATTTTGTGCAAAAGCGACTACAAGCAACTCACTCTTTTCCGAAGGAGCAAAGCACACGAACCAAGCGTGATCTAGGCCACCTTCTCCATCTTCAGCAGTGCCAGTTTTACCTGAAACTGGAGGTAAATTTGAAAATCCATAATTAATTGATACTCCTGTGCCAGACTCTACTACTTTCCTTAGACCTCTTTTTATCACTTGAATATTTTGTGGATCAATATCAATTTGAATGGGTTTTGTATCTAAATGACTTTCTACATCTTTTTTAGTCAAATGTGGAGTAACTAGATAACCTCCATTAGCAATCGCTGCATATGCTCTAGCTAGTTGAATTGGAGTTACTTGAACAACAAATTGACCAATAGACATGCTCGCAATATCTTCTGGAACCCAAGGAGTTCTTCCGGGCTCGCCCCACCCTCTACCATTCTTAGCCCATTGACTACTAGCGACTAATCCTATATTTTCTTGTTCAGAAATTTCAATCCCAGATAGAGAATTAAAACCAAGCTTTCTTGAAACCTCATAAATTTCATCAACCCCTACACCATATCCAATTTGATAAAAGAAAGTATTACTCGAAACTCTTAATGCATCTTCATAACCTATTACTCCAAAGCCTAAATCATTATGTTCTCTAAAACATTGATTTCCGTATGTAATACATGGTTTAGTTTCGAGCATGGTACCAATCGGGAATTTTCCACTTTCCAAACCAGCCAAAGCCGTTACAATTTTCCAAACACTGCCTGGATCATAAGCATTTAATGCTCTATTAAAAAGAGGTTTTTCAGGAGAATTAAATAACTTATTATATTCGTTCTCAGGCTTAAATTCCTTTGAGAAAAAATTTAAATCAAATGTTGGTTTACTTGCCATTGCTCTTATTGCACCATCTCTTGGATCCATAACTATTATCGCTCCAGCTTTTTTTCCTTTCAATGCTTCTTCCGCAGCTAACTGCAAGTTCATATCAATAGTCAATTTAATATCATTACCTTGTCTTGAGGGTTTAATACCTAACGATTTTTGAAATTTTCCTAAAGAATTTACTTCAACCATCTCTCCACCCCATTCACCCCTTATTAAGTCTTCATAAACAAATTCAATTCCTGTTCTTCCTATTAAGTCATTTAATTTATATCCCTTATTAAATAAAAATTTATATTCTGAATCAGTAATTGGCTGAGTATAACCAATTACATGAGCTGCAACAGATTTATAAGGATAATTTCTAATTAATTTCGTTGCTATTTCAAAACTAAATAAATTATCTTCATTTTCCTTGAATTTTATTATTTGATCATCATTTAAATCATCAAGAATAGTTACTGAAAGTTTTTGATTGTTTAAGCCATCAATATATTTTTTCTGAATTACATTGCTATCAATATTTAACAAATCTGAAATTCTTAATTTATGTTTTTCCCAATTACTTTTTTTTAGAGTTTGAGGCTTTATTATTAAAGAGTATCTAACCCTACTATCTGCTAAAACGTAACCATTCGCATCAAGGATTCTTCCACGTATTGGTTGAGAAGAAATGAGTCTAATCCTATTCTCATCAGACATTTTTTTAAAAGTTTCATGATTTAAAAGTTGTAAAAAAATTAACCTAAATAAAATCAATAAAAACGTAATAGAAGAAAAAATAAGTAGGACTAAAGGTTGTCTCTTTAATGAAATAAGTTTTTTATTAGGACTTGTATTTATCAAAAATATAAAATTTAT
>CACKJM010000002.1 GCA_902600475.1 uncultured Prochlorococcus sp. | reverse complement strand
TAGAGCCTAGTGTAAGCATAGTGATTTTAAGTTGTTGTAATGGTTTCATTGAGACAACTTTTTTGTATAAATAACTATCAAAAGTAAGTCTTTGTACATCCATGTCATCACACATCTCAACAAAAGCTTCTCTTGCAGAATCGTTTCTATAAAAAATATTTTGGAGAATTTCTAGAACCTTATAAGTTGTGCCATATTTTTTATCCCATTTTTTTAGATATTTTTTTAAATCATTTTCTGATGGAATTAATTGACCATTTTTTGATGCCTCAACAATTTCTTCAGCACACATTCTCCCGCTCTTTGCCGCAAAATAAATACCTTCTCCGGAACTTTTTGTAACATAACCGGCTGCATCACCAACCAATGCCATTCTCCCAACTACCCTCCTTGGTCTTGGATGCTCTGGAATAGGATGTGCCTCTACCTTTATTACTTCTCCATTAACAAGTCTTTTTTTTGCTCTATTTCTTACTCCCTCTTGTAGTCCTTTAATTAATGACTGATTCTTTTGCATGGTTCCAGTCCCAACAGCAACATGATCATATTTGGGAAATACCCACCCATAAAAATCAGGAGAAACATCAGTTCCGACATACATTTCGGCAAGATCCTCGTAGTAACTCATTTCTTCTTTAGGTAATTTAATTCTCTCCTGAAATGCAATAGCAACTTTGTAATCTCCTGCATCCATTGCTTTTGCTACTCTACTATTGGCTCCATCAGCTCCGATTAAAAGGTCGACAGTAAGCTCTTTAAGTTCTCCTTTTTTGTCTCCATTGGTAAAATCTGAATAAGAGAGTTTATACGGACCTTGATTATTACTACCAGTATCAATAGAAGTAACTAATCCATTTACAAGTGTTGCCCCAAGATCTGATGCTCTATTACGCATAAAAGCATCCATAACTTCCCTTCTACACATCCCAATAAACTCATTATCGCTTTTCCCATAAACTCTATCTAGGCTTATGTCTACCTCTCTATTTGATGGAGAAATCATTCTCATATGCCTTACTTTTCTATCAATAATTGACTCAGGTAAATCAAATTCTTCTACCATGCAAAGAGGAATAGCCCCTCCACAAGGTTTGGCATTATCTAATTTTCTCTCAAAGAGCCAAGTTTTTATCCCAGCTTTAGCAAGTATTTCTGCAGCACACGAACCACTTGGACCTCCTCCAATAACAGCTACCCTCAACATACGAAAAAAAATAATACTGTATATAAAACCTACATCTTTTTTGCTTATAAAAGTGCATTTCTTAAAATAATAGTTAATATCGAAATATGTTTCCCAGATTAAATTTCTAAATATTGGAACAAAATAAAGATTTGAATCAACCTGATATACCTCTAGCTAAAAGAATCCACTTTAATAATTCCAACTCAATATTAAAAAAAAAATTATTAATACTCTCTCCATTTCTTTTCCTCCTGTTTTCTTTTTTAGCATTGCGATTAATTAGAAAAATAGAAATAGTAGCTCTTGATAATCTCAATTTTCAGGATCAAATAAATCACGACCATAGAATTTTGGGCCATTTACCCTATGCCGAAATTCCTAAGGAAAAACTAGTTTTAATTGAGCCTAATATCGAAGTTCACAATGATATGCGTGATTCTTTATTGAAAATGAGGGATGAAGCAAAAAAGGATGGAATATACTTAGTTTTCTTAAGTGGTTATAGATCAATAAATTTACAAAACGAAATCTTCTATTCTCTTAAATCATTTAGAAATCAGGAAGCTGCAGAAAGAGCTAGAGTTTCAGCCCCTCCAGGATATTCTGAACATAGTACTGGTTTTGCAATTGATATTGGAGATGCTACTCAAAGAGAAACAGACTTTGAGATCGAATTCGAAAATACTAACGCTTTTAAATGGTTAATAAAGAATGCCGCTAAATTTCATTTTAAGTTATCTTTCACCAAAAATAATAAATATATAGATTATGAACCCTGGCATTGGAGATATGAGGGATCAATTGAAGCTTTAAAAGTTTTTGAAAGTTCAAATAGAAAATTTTAAATCTAATTCATTAATTAAACTAAATTCTTCAATATGATTATGTTTTTCAAAGTCTTAAAGCGAAAATTCTCATAATAAGCATTCTTTGAGTTAGCCTTAATAAAGACAATCTACTATTTATATAAATTTTATAAATGTCATCTTCGATAAAAGAAATTAGAAATGTTGCAATTATTGCCCACGTAGATCATGGGAAGACAACTCTTGTGGATGCATTGTTATCTCAATCAGGAATATTTCGAGACAATGAAGTAATTCCTACGTGCGTAATGGATTCGAATGATCTTGAAAGGGAAAGAGGAATAACGATACTCTCAAAAAATACTGCAGTTAACTACAAAGATACAAGAATAAATATTATAGATACACCAGGGCATGCAGATTTTGGAGGAGAGGTTGAGAGGGTTTTGGGCATGGTTGATGGTTGTCTGCTTATAGTTGATGCAAATGAGGGGCCGATGCCTCAAACAAGATTTGTTTTAAAAAAAGCATTAGAAAAAGGACTAAGGCCTATAGTTTTTGTGAATAAAATTGATAGACCAAGAGTAGTACCAGAAATAGCAATTGATAAGGTTTTGGATTTGTTTTTAGAATTAGGAGCTGATGATGATCAATGTGATTTCCCTTATCTTTTTGGAAGCGGCCTATCTGGTTTTGCAAAAGAAGAGATGGAATCTAATAGTGAAAATATGATGCCTCTTTTTGAAGCTATTATCAGACATGTTCCACCTCCAGTAGGTGATGCTAATAAGCCTCTTCAGCTACAAATAACTACTTTGGACTATTCTGATTTCTTGGGGAGAATTGTAATTGGAAAAATTCATAATGGGACTATAAAAAATGGTCAACAAGCTAGTTTAATTAAAGAAAATGGAAAAACTATTAAAGGTAAAGTTAGTAAACTACTAGGATTCGAAGGATTACAAAGGATTGATATTAATGAAGCATTCGCAGGAGATATCGTTGCAGTTTCTGGTTTCGATGACGTCAATATTGGTGAGACCATAGCATGTCCCGATTCTCCCCATCCACTTCCATTGATCAAAGTTGATGAACCTACTTTAAATATGACTTTTGTTGTTAATGATTCTCCATTCGCTGGTAAAGAAGGGAAATTTGTTACTAGTAGACAATTGAAAAATAGACTGGAAAGGGAACTATTAACAAATGTTGCCCTTAGGGTCGAAGAAACTGATTCTCCTGATAGATTTTCAGTCTCAGGAAGAGGAGAATTACATTTAGGTATTTTGATTGAAACTATGAGAAGAGAAGGGTTTGAGTTTCAAATCTCACAACCTCAAGTAATTTTTAGAGAAATTGATAATGTTGAGTGTGAGCCAATTGAGACTTTAGTTTTAGATGTGCCTGAAGTATCCGTTGGTTCATGTATTGAGAAACTTGGATCGAGAAAAGCAGAAATGAAAAACATGCAGACAAGTTCAGATGGGAGAACTCAATTAGAATTTCTTGTGCCATCAAGAGGACTTATTGGATTTCGTGGTGAATTTGTTCGTATAACTAGAGGTGAAGGTATCATGAGTCACTCTTTCCATGAATATAAACCCAAAACAGGAGATTTTGAAACGAGGAGAAATGGAGTTCTTATTGCTTTTGAGGAAGGTGTGGCCACATTTTATGCATTAAAGAATGCTGAAGATAGGGGAGTTTATTTTATTAAACCTGGAGTTAAAGTTTATAAAGGAATGATAATTGGAGAGAATAATCGACCTCAAGATCTTGAATTGAATATATGTAAAACTAAGCAATTGACTAATATGAGGTCTGCAGGGGCAGAAGAACTTGATACATTGCAGTCACCCGTTGATATTACTCTAGAAAGAGCACTAGAATACATAGGTCCAGATGAAATGCTTGAGGTAACACCGGATTCAATAAGAATGAGAAAAATAAATAAAAAGAAAAAAAATTAATAATTAGTTTTATGAACGAAGAAAGTACGAAAAATTTTAAAAATTCCCTTTTTACTGCTTTAAATCTTTTTAACAATCATGAATGGTATGAAGCTCATGATGCTTTTGAAGAAATATGGAATCACCTTGATGGTGATGAAAGACAAGTTATCCAAGGAATTTTACAAGTATCTGTTTCCCAGTTTCACTTAAGTAAGGGAAATTTAAATGGAGCCACTATTTTGCTTGGAGAAGGTTTAGGTAGAATAAAAACTAGAACCCAGATCAATTTAGGAATTGATCTTGAATCCTTCTGCCAATGTTTGGAAGATTTACTGAGGAAATTGCAATATAAAGAGCTATTAAATGAGAAAGATAAGCCTTTTCTGAAACCTCTTTAATTAATATGTATATATCTTTATTTTTAATTAAAGTATTATTTTATATTTCGTTTTTCTTTAAGAGAACTAGAAAACGAATCGATCTTAGTGAAAATGAATTTAAAAATTAATAATGTATCTCTTTCAATAAAAGGAAGATTAATAGTAAATAATGTTTCAGTAACTGTAAATCCGGGGGAAGTTGTAGGTTTGATGGGACCTAACGGTGCTGGGAAAACTACTACTTTTAACCTTGCAGTTGGGAATATAAAACCTGATAAAGGTGAAATTTTTATGAATGGTAAAAATATAACCCATCTTCCTCTCCCAATTAGATCAAGACTTGGATTAGGTTATTTGACTCAAGAAGCAAGTATATTTAGAGAACTCACTGTTAAAGATAATATAGATTTGGCTTTGCAGAATTCACCATATAGTAGAGCGGCAATTAGAAATAGAAGAGAACAATTAATTAATGAATTTAATTTGAATAATTTCGTAGATAATTATGGTTATCAACTTTCAGGAGGAGAGAGGAGGAGGTGTGAAATAGCTAGGGCTCTCACTGTAGGTAGAAAAGGACCTAAATATTTATTATTAGACGAACCGTTTGCTGGGATCGATCCGCTAGCCGTTAATGATTTGAAGAAACTAATTCTTAAATTAAGTAGTAACGGGGTAGGAATTCTTATTACAGACCATAATGTAAGGGAAACCCTTTTAATTACAAACAAATCATATGTATTAAGTGAGGGAAAAATTTTAGCTAACGGATCATCAACTGAATTAGCTGATAATCCAATAGTCAAGAAGTACTATTTAGGAGATAATTTCAAACTTTGAAATCCTTTTGCAAAATAAATTAAAACTTTATTATTAAAGATTTACTCACATAGGGATGATTTAATTTATTATTTATTTGTCATAGAATTTTAAAACGGATAAATTTGTTGGATGATACTAGATAATCTTTTTAAAAATTTAATATACGACCCAGTTTCCGTCTTGGGTCTTTTAGTCTTTTATTTTTTATTAGTTAACTTACCCTTATCATTAGTTGCAGTTTTTAAAAAAAAGTCTTCTTCTACTGTAAGACTTCTAACGATATTAGTTAATTTATTCATAACATTGCAATTACTTTTTAGGTGGTCAATTTCTGGACACTTTCCCATAAGCAATTTATATGAATCTCTTTATTTCCTTACTTGGGGTATCACAATGGGACAACTATTGATTGAAAGTGAATACCAATCTCCAATAATCCCCTCAATTGCCATACCTATTGAGTTATTAACTGTGGCCTTTGCCTGCTTTGTGTTGCCTGAAGATTTGAAATTATCATCTTACTTGGTTCCTGCTTTAAGATCTAGTTGGTTAGTAATGCATGTTAGTGTCGTAATGCTTAGTTATGCCGCATTAATAATAGGTTCTTTACTTTCATTTTCTATTCTATTCATTAATAAAAATAAGCCGCTTCAAATTAGAAGTAGTTCTACAGGTATTGGAGGATTTAAAATTGCTAATAACTATCCTTCAAATGATTTAGTTGAACCTATTGAATTTTCTCATTCAGAAGAATTAGATACATTGAGCTATCGTTCTATATTAATCGGCTTTTTTCTTTTGACTCTTGGTTTAATTTCTGGTGCGGTCTGGGCTAATGAGGCTTGGGGAACATGGTGGAGTTGGGATCCAAAAGAAACATGGGCATTTATCTCATGGTTGTTTTATGCAGCGTATCTGCATATGAGAATAAGTAAGGGTTGGCAAGGACGTAGGCCAGCATTATTAGCCTCTACAGGCTTTTTTGTGATTTTAGTATGTTATTTAGGAGTTAATTTCTTAGGAATAGGGTTACATAGTTATGGCTGGATCTTTGGATCAGTTGTTAATTATCCAGAATATTTATTGAGGTTCTGAAAGAACATTCCCCTTTTGTGCTTCTTGTGCAACTTTTCTCAAGTCATCACATCCTTCTTTTAATGTTGGGTAAGCAAACATTCCACTACCTGCAATAAAACAATTGGCACCAGCATCAGCACATTGTGAAATAGTCCAATTTGCTTTTATTCCCCCATCAACTTCAATGTCGACATTTAAGTTTTTTTTGATAATAAAGTTTCTTATTTCTCTGATTTTATTAAGCATTGTTGGTATATAAGCTTGTCCTCCAAAGCCTGGATTAACTGTCATAACCAAAACATGATCAACCATATCCATAATGTTTTTAATCATTTCAAAAGGAGTATGAGGGTTTAATGCAACAGAAGGAGATCCTCCTAAATCTCTTATTCTTCCGAGAACTCTATGCAAATGAATATTTGCTTCGGCATGAGCTATTACTACTCCTGGTTCATCATTTGGCCCTTTTGTAGCTTTTACATAGGACTCAAGCATGGTTTCACAGTTGTACTGGCTAACCATTAATTGAGTTTCAAAAGGGACATTGCAATATTTCCTACATGCAGCAATCATTTCAGGACCAAATGTGAGATTTGGCACGAAGTTCCCATCCATTACATCAAATTGAATTCTATCTACCCCTGCTTCCTCGAGCTCTTTCACACATGCCCCCATATTTGCCCAATCTGCTGGTAAAACTGAAGGAATTATCTGAATTGGTCTATGTGCACCAGTTAAATTTGCTTGATTTGACTCAGTCATTTAATTTTTAAAATATTTAATAAAGATACTATATTTAGTTGTTTATTCCTAATTTCAAGTCACGGCCTGATAAAGTAACAGCTGTAAAGAGTTAAAAAAAGCTTACTAGCATAATAATTCTCATAAAAATGACATTTTTTATGAGATCATACTCAAAACCTTTTAGAAAATCCTCAAAATTTAATTGTGAATCAAACTTTAATTCAAGAAATTCTCGAAGTTGTCGAGCAAGCAGCTATTGCCTCAGCAAAACTAACTGGTCTTGGTCAAAAAGATGAAGCTGATGCCGCAGCTGTCGAAGCAATGAGATTGCGAATGGGCAAAATTGAAATGAAAGGGAAAATTGTTATTGGAGAAGGTGAAAGAGATGAAGCACCCATGCTTTATATAGGCGAAGAGGTTGGTAGTGGAAGTGGCCCAGGGGTTGACTTTGCAGTAGATCCTTGCGAAGGAACTAATCTTTGTGCGAATAATCAAAGAGGTTCTATGGCGGTTTTGGCTGCTTCTGATACGGGTGGTCTTTTCAATGCTCCTGATTTTTACATGAATAAATTAGCAGCCCCTCCTGCGGCCAAAGGTAAAGTTGATATTAGAAATTCAGCTACTGAAAACTTGAAGATACTAAGTGATTGCTTGGGCCTTTCTATTGATGAGCTTACTGTAGTTGTAATGGATAGAACTAGGCATAATGATTTAATTAAAGAGATTCGAGGATGTGGCGCAAAAGTACAACCGATTTCAGATGGTGATGTTCAAGCTGCGATTGCATGTGGTTTTGCAGGAACTGGAACACATTGCTTGATGGGTATAGGTGCAGCTCCAGAGGGTGTTATTTCAGCTGCTGCAATGAGAGCTCTAGGCGGTCACTTTCAAGGACAACTAGTTTATGATCCGGCAATCGCTCAAACTTCTGAATGGGCTGATTACACAAAAGAAGGAAATATAAAACGTCTTAATGAAATGGGCATAACAGATATAGATAAAATCTATGAAGCAAATGAATTGGCATCGGGAGAAAATGTTGTTTTCGCTGGAAGTGGAATAACTGATGGATTATTATTTGACGGAGTTAAATTTGAAAGGGATTGTGTTAGAACAAGTAGTCTAGTTATTAGTACATTAGATAGTACTGCAAGGTTCACAAATACTGTCCACATAAAAGATGGTGCTAAGAGTATCAGCCTTTAAAAATTCACTTTTGATTTTATGCATATTGTTGTCGTCGGACTGAGTCATCGCACGGCACCTGTCGAAGTGCGTGAGAAGTTAAGTATTCCAGACCAATCCATAACAGAGTCATTGAAATCATTAAAAGCTTTCAATGATGTATTAGAGGTGTCAATTTTAAGTACTTGTAATAGGCTGGAAATATATGCGCTAGTAAAGGATAAAAATACAGGAATTTCATCTATTAAAGAATTTATATCAGAATATTCAGGAATTATTTTTGAAGATTTAAATCCACACCTTTTTTGCTTTAGACAAGAAGAAGCAGTTTTGCATTTGATGAAAGTCTCGGCAGGACTCGATAGCCTCGTTTTAGGGGAAGGACAAATCCTTTCGCAGGTAAAAAAAATGATGAGATTAGGTCAAGAGAATCAATCTACTGGACCAATTCTTAATAGATTATTGACTCAATCAGTTAGTACAGGTAAAAAAGTAAGATCCGAAACAAATTTAGGAACTGGAGCTGTGTCAATAAGTTCAGCAGCAGTAGAACTAGCTCAATTAAAAATTGGACAAGAAAAGGGTTTTGATACTCTTGTAAGTTTGGAATCAGAGAACGTTCTTGTTGTTGGTGCCGGACGAATGAGTAGGCTTTTAATAACTCATTTAAAATCAAAAGGATGTCATAAACTTATCCTTTTAAATAGAAATATTGATAGAGCATTAAATCTTGCTCAAGACTTCCCTGATTTAGAGATTGTTTGTAAAGGATTAAACGAATTAGAAGAAAACATATCATTATCTTCGCTTGTTTTCACCAGTACTGCTTCTGAAGAGCCAATTATTGATCTTACAAAAATTGAAAAAATAAATTTGAGTAATAGACTTAAATTTATTGATATTGGTGTACCGAGAAATATATCTAATGATGTCAAACAACATAAATTTGTTAAATCATTTGATGTCGATGACTTACAAGAGGTCGTTTCAAGAAATCAAGAATTTAGACAGAAAATAGCAAAGGAAGCGGAATCTTTAGTAGAAGAAGAAAGGATCATTTTTCTAGAATGGTGGGCAAGTTTAGAGGCCGTTCCAGTAATTAATAAACTTAGATCAGATTTGGAATTAATTAGAAAAGAGGAATTGCAAAAAGCACTTAGCAGAATGGGACCAGATTTTTCGGCTAGAGAAAGAAAAGTTGTGGAAGCTCTGACTAAAGGAATAATTAATAAAATACTTCATACGCCAGTCACCAAGTTGAGAAGTCCTCAATCAAGAGAAGAAAGACAAGTTTCTTTGAAAATCGTTGAAAAATTGTTTTCTTTGGTAGAAGAGGAAAAAAATAACTAACTTTTTTCGATTTATATTAAGTTTTTCTAGTGATTTATCGAAATACCTTTGTAAACTGACCATTTGTATTTCTAAATATGCCCATAATCAGTTACTTTAAATAGTTGTATATCTACCTCCATTAGATTGAATGAAGCGTGTGTTGGCCATAATCCTCGGAGGAGGAAAAGGTTCTAGACTTTACCCTCTTACAAAAATGAGGGCTAAACCTGCTGTGCCATTGGCAGGTAAGTATCGTTTGATAGATATTCCGATTAGTAATTGTATAAATTCAGGCATTGAAAAAATGTACGTATTGACCCAGTTCAATAGTGCATCTCTAAATAGACATATAGGAAGAACCTATAATTTAAATGGCCCTTTTGGACAAGGATTTGTGGAGGTTTTAGCTGCACAACAGACTCCTGATAGTCCTAAGTGGTTTGAAGGTACTGCTGATGCTGTAAGAAAATACCAATGGTTATTCCAAGAATGGGATGTTGATGAATATTTAATATTGTCAGGTGATCAACTGTACAGAATGGACTACAGTTTATTTGTTCAACATCATAGAGACAATGGTGCTGATTTAACTGTTGCAGCTTTGCCTGTTGATGAAGCTCAAGCAGAAGGTTTTGGCCTAATGAGAACCGATGATGTAGGAAATATAAAAGAATTTAGTGAAAAGCCTACTGGAGAGAAGTTGAAGGCTATGGCAGTAGATACTTCAAAATTTGGATTAAGTAAGGAGTCAGCTGCTGAAAAACCATATCTAGCCTCTATGGGGATTTACGTTTTTAGCAGAAATACTCTCTTCGATCTTCTAAATAAATTTCCTAATTATACGGATTTTGGTAAGGACATAATTCCAGAAGCCCTTGATAGAGGAGATACTCTTAAAAGTTATGTTTTCGATGATTATTGGGAAGATATCGGCACAATTGGGGCATTCTTTGAGTCAAACCTTGCATTGACTGAGCAACCAAAACCTCCATTTAGTTTTTATGATGAAAAATTTCCCATTTATACTCGACCTAGATTTTTACCTCCTTCTAAACTTGTAGATGCTCAAATTACTGATTCAATTGTTTGTGAAGGCACAATCTTGAAGTCATGCAGTATTTTACATTGTGTTTTAGGTGTAAGAAGCAGGATTGAAAGTGACTCGGTTCTTGAGGATACTCTTGTTATGGGAGCCGATTTCTTTGAATCCCCTGAAGAGAGGATTGAATTAAGAAAAGGGGGCGGAACGCCTCTTGGAGTAGGTGAAGGGACTACTGTAAAAAGAGCAATTCTTGATAAGAATACAAGAATTGGCGATAATGTCGTGATCATTAATAAAGATCGAGTAGAAGAAGCAGATAAGCCAGAATTAGGCTTTTATATAAGAAATGGAATTGTTGTAGTAGTTAAAAATGCAACTATTGCAAACGGAACTGTTATTTAAATCTTTTCCATCATTTTTCGCTGACATAAGTATTTTTTTTTGAGCAATTTTGTTGAGTTGCAGGCACACTGTATTTATTGAGTTTTTTAATTTTTTATGTCCAAGGCACATTTTGGTTTAATAGGTCTTGGTGTTATGGGCGAAAATTTAGTTCTTAACGCAGAGAGAAATGGATTTTCTAGTGTAGTTTTTAATAGGACTTACTCAAAAACCGAAGAATTTTTACAAGGTCGTGGCCTTGGGAAGAATATAGAAGGAGCTGAATCTCTTCAAGAATTTGTTAATAAGCTAGAGAGGCCTAGAAGAATTCTAATGATGGTGAAAGCTGGGCCCGCAACAGATGCTGTCATTGATAATATTTCTGGATATCTCGAGGAAGGAGATTTATTAATAGATGGCGGCAACTCTCAATTTAAAGATACAGAAAGAAGGGTGAATACTCTTGAAAGTAAAAGTTTTGGATACATTGGGATGGGAGTCTCTGGAGGGGCCAAAGGAGCTTTAGAGGGGCCAAGTATGATGCCTGGTGGTACTAAAGCTTCATATGATGCAATAGAAAGCTTATTAACAAAAATGGCTGCCAAAGTTGAAGACGGACCATGTGTTGCATATGTTGGACCAGGAGGCTCAGGTCATTTTGTGAAAACTGTTCATAACGGAATTGAATATGGAATTGAACAAATACTTGCAGAAGCTTATGACCTTATGAAGAGAGTCAAAGGTATGAACGGTCAGCAAATGTCAGAGGTATTTGGTATTTGGAATAATACTGATGAATTAGCTTCTTATCTTGTTGAGATAACAGAGATTTGTCTAAATACAAAAGATGAGAAAACTGGAGAAGATGTCGTGGAAAAAATATTAGATAAAGCTGGCCAGAAAGGTACAGGATTATGGACTGTTGTAAGTGCACTAGAACTGGGGGTATCAGTCCCAACTATTTATGCATCTTTAAATGCAAGAGTAATGAGTTCTTTAAAAGAGCAACGTAGTGAGATTGAAAAAACTATTCCATCTAAAGAGATAGAGGATTTTGATTTAGGAAATATATCAGATGGAATGAAACCTCTATTTGATGCTGTAGTCCTTGCCACAATTGCTAGCTATGCCCAGGGTATGGACATTTTAAGAGAAGCATCTGCAGTATATAATTATGGTTTGAATATGCCTTCAATTGCTCAAATATGGAAAGGTGGTTGCATAATAAGATCAAAATTATTAAGTAAAATTCAAGATGCTTATAACAAAGATCCTAATCTAAAAAATTTAATTTTTGATGATTGGTTCAATAATGAAATTGCGACAAGATTAGATAACTTAGCTAAAGTTGTTTCTTTATCCACAAAAGCTGGTATACCAGTCCCATGTCTATCCAGTACCTTAGATTATTTGAATAGTTATAGAACCAATAGACTTCCTCAGAACCTTGTTCAGGCAATGAGAGACTGTTTTGGCTCTCATACATATGAAAGAATTGATAAGGAAGGTAGTTTTCATACTGAATGGATGAAATGATTGAAAAAGTTAAAAATGGATATACACTAAATATTTACAAAGACAAATTAGAGCTATCTACAGCGGTTTTTAAGTTTATTGAAAGTCACATTATTCATACTTTAAAAAAGAAAGATAGGTTCAAATTTTGTGTAAGTGGAGGTTCAACTCCTAAATCTGTTTATAAGCTTTTATCAAAAAGTGATCTTAGATGGGATATGGTTGATGTCTTTTTAGGGGATGAAAGATGTGTTGATCCAAATTCAGAATTGAGTAACTCGTTAATGTTGAAGAATTCATTGTTAACTAATTTTGGATCTAAAGCTTTTTTTTATGAAATTTTCAATGATTTAAATGCTGATGATGAAACCACAAAAAATCAATTTATTTCAAAATTATTTGAAAAATGCGGATCAAACCCTCCAACTTTTAATTTAACATTATTAGGTCTTGGAGACGATGGTCATACAGCCTCACTATTCCCTTATCAAAAAAATAATAATGTAAATGAATTTGTTATTTTTAATGAAGGTAAAGGTTTAAAAAGAATTTCATTAACTCCAAAAGTTCTTTCAGCTTCTTCAAAGATAGTATTTTTAGTTAGTGGAGCTTCTAAAAGAATTGCTCTTGAGAGGTTATTAGATGAAAAAGAGCCACCAGATAGAACACCATCAAAATTAATAAAATCTATTAATCAAATTTCAATATTTTGTGATCAGGAATCAGCAAAAGAATTAGAAATTTAGTTAAAGTCTATTAATAATTTAAATTATTTAATGAGTAAGAAAAAATTTTTATTCCAGAAAAAGGAGTTCGATGGTTGGAAAACATTAAATGATACTGTTATGGGCGGATCAAGTTCAGCTTTTTGTCAAATTTCAAATTCGGGTTTGATTTTAAAGGGTAATATTGTAGAGAAAGCAGGAGGATTTGTTAGTTGTAGATCTTCTATTTATAAACCTTCTTTAAATGTATCTGAGTATTCATCCTTTGAATTAAATATTAATGGACAAGGAAGAACTTTTAAATTTGCTGTCGCTTGTGAAGATGATCTACTAGGACTAACCGAATTTATTCCGGGTGGACTTAGATGGATTAAATCATTCCCAACAAAAAAATTCGGGACAACAAATGTTCAAATTCCTTTTAGTGAGTTAAAACCTTCAGTAAGAGCTAATAAAGTACGTTTTCCATTTAAATTCAAGCCATCTAAAATTAAAAGATTGCAACTACTACACTCTAAGTTCGGTGATGATGGATTACTTAATAATGAGTTTAGACAGGGTTCCATAAAAGTTTTAATTAAATCAATAAGTGTTATTTAAAAATCCACCTAAAAATATAGAAAGCTTAATCGCTAAGTCAGCAGATTTAACAAATAAACCTTTTGTTCATTCTGTAGTAAAAATAAATGGTGAATACGAATTCGAAGATGAAGATATTGATTTAACAGTTAATATCTTGTGTCGTGATAAAGAAGGCAAAAGATTAGAAATTTATGATCTTGAATTAGAACTTTTTAAATCAAATAAAGAGTTGGTTTTAGTAATCTCTAAGCTCAACTTCCCTGATGAACCAATATTATGGTGTGGGGTTAAAACATTATGGATGGATAGCAATAATGGGAAAAAATGCAACTCACCAAAATACAGCGCTAAATTGGAAAATTTAGCAAATAGGATAAAAAGTTTTATTGATTAAGAAAATAAAATTTTAGCTGATTTATAAATCAGTAACAGCCCCTAAACTTGATGTGCTTACGATTCTCGAATATTTTGAAAGAATTCCTCTTTTGTATTTTTGAATAGGTTTTACCCAATCTTTTTTTCTTTTTTCTAATTCTTCGTCAGATAAATCAACTTCAATTAGTTGTTTTACAGCATCTACTGTAATTAAATCACCTTGTTTTATTAGAGCAATATTTCCTCCTACAGCAGCCTCTGGAGCTATGTGACCCACCACAAGACCATAAGTACCCCCGCTAAATCTGCCATCGGTAATTAAAGCTACCTTCTCTCCTAGCCCTTGACCAACAATCGCAGATGTTGGAGCTAACATTTCTCTCATTCCTGGACCTCCTACAGGGCCTTCGTTTCTAATAACAACAACATCACCAGCTTTGATATCGTTATTTAATATCGATTTTAAACAATCTTCTTCACTTTCAAAAATCTTTGCGGGACCTGTTAGTACAGGGTTTTTTACTCCGCTAATTTTGGCTACAGAACCTTCGCTCGCTAAGTTACCTTTTAATATCGCTAGATGTCCTTTTTTATAAAGGGGATCATCTATTTCTCTTATGACATTTTGATTTGTTGGAGGCTTATCTGGAATATTCTGTAAGTATTCTGAGATGGTTTTGCCTTCAATGTTTTTGCAATCGCCATGAATTAATCCTGCGTTCAAAAGTATTTTCATTACTTGTGGAATCCCACCTGCCTTATGAAGATCCACCGTCACATATTTACCACTCGGTTTAAGGTCACAAATAACGGGTACTTTTTGTCTGATTCTCTCAAAATCATTAATGTTGATATCTATTCCTGCAGTATTCGCAATAGCTAAGATGTGCAATACCGCATTTGTTGATCCGCCAATTGCCATAATTACTGATATTGCATTTTCAAATGCTTTCTTTGTCATTAGGTCTAGAGGTCTTATATCTTTTTCTATTGCAGAGACTAATATCTCAGCACTTTTATCTGCACTTAGTTCTTTTTCAAGATCTTCAGCAGCCATAGTGGAACTGTGAGGAAGACTTAACCCTAATACTTCAATAACCGCAGACATTGTGTTAGCTGTAAACATTCCTCCACAGCTACCAGCACCAGGAATACAATTTTTCTCAACTTGGATTAGCCTTTCTTCATTAATTTTGCCTGATGTTAATTGTCCAACAGCTTCAAATGCACTAACAACAGTAAGATCTTCTCCATGCAATTTCCCAGGCTTTATTGTCCCTCCATAAATAAAAATTGAGGGAATATTCATTCTTGCAATCGCAATCATGGCACCTGGCATATTTTTATCACATCCACCTATAGCAAGTACACCATCCATACTCTGAGCATTGCATGCTGTTTCAATTGAATCAGCAATAACTTCTCTTGAAACAAGGGAATATTTCATACCCTCTGTTCCCATAGAAATGCCATCACTTACTGTTATGGTCCCAAACATCTGAGGCATCCCACCTGATCTTTTTATTGACTCTTCAGCTTTTAGAGCTAACTTATTTAAACCCATATTGCATGGTGTAATGGTGCTGTATCCATTTGCAACTCCAACAATAGGTTTATTAAAATCTTCATCATTAAATCCAACAGCTCTTAACATCGATCTGTTAGGGGATCTTTGCACACCTTGGGTTATTGCAGATGATCTGAGTTTATTCATATTATTTGAGAACCTTTTTTATTCTATTGCCCCAACTCTTCAAGTTGCTTCCTCACATCAGCAATTGCAGAATTAAGTTGCTCAACTTTCTTCTCTAGATTCTCTCCTTCAACTTCATTTATATTTTCATTTGAATCAATCGCTTCGGAGCCGTCTTGAATTCTGGAGGAATACATCATTGCTTTTTGTTTTTTCTCCTCCTTTCTTTTGTCTGCTTCTGATATTAACCACCAAGCTAGACCTGCTGCTCCAATAAAAGCACCGCTTATTAATGATAAAAGATTATTTGAAGACGAATCTCTGTATTCAGACATTGGTAAAATATTTACTCCTATATTCTATATTAGTTCTTATCTTGAAATATAGTACTTAAACGCGATAGAGGATTCCCAATGCCCGGTACTAATAATTGTGTATTTTCGTCTTCCTCATCTATGCAAGAAGTGTAAATTACCTGATTAGGGAGTAATTTCGCAATTTCATTTAATCCTTTATTTGAGCAAATAGCAGTTATTAAAAGGATCCTATTTGAATTAACACCTAATTCCTTTAATTTAATTAAAGTTTCTAATGTTGTTGATTTTGTTGTTATTTGTTCTGAATAAAATATAACTCCTTCATTTGATTCAATAGTTTTAGGAATTTCTCCTAATGAGAGGGTTGAATTAGGAATTACTTCTTTGGATCCAAACCAAAGAGATAACCCTTCGGGCAACATTGCGAGCACTTTTATTGGATAATCATTATTAATAAAGAATCCATCTGCGTCTCCATTATCAGTATTTACTATTTCTTTTTTATATGGCAGCCAATTACGTAATGCTTCATATGTAAGCCATTTCCCTAATTGCTCATATCCTGTTGAGTACAAAATATTTGGAGTATTTTTTTCTCGCAATATTGAAAGCCAATGTTTTATTAATGGATGAGGAGGAACAATAACCTTTAGTGACATTGCCATATATTTTCCTTTAAGATACTCTTACAAACTTTAAATACTTAAGTTCTAAAATACAGTCTTATTATGATTAAATCAATTGTTTTCCCCTCACTAAAGAATGCATTAATTACTTTGTTATTCGTTGGGATATTATTTCTTAATTCTGTAAATTCTGCATGGGCTAAAAGACCTCCTGAGATTAGAAACCAACAAGATCTTAATTTAGAGCCAGATATGCATGGTCAAGACTTAAGCGGTAACGAATACGTAAAGTTTGATTTGAATGGGTTTAATTTCAGTGAAAGTAATTTAGAAGGGGCGGTGTTCAATAATAGTAAATTACAAAACTCAAAGTTTACTGGAGCAAATCTAAGAGATGCACTAGCTTATGCAACAGACTTTACAGATGCTGATCTTTCGGATGTTAATTTTACTAATGCCTTGTTAATGGAGAGTAATTTTGAAGGTGCAAAAATAGATGGTGCAGATTTCACTGATGCTGTTCTTAGTCGTACACAACAAAAACAATTATGTGCGATAGCTAATGGCACAAATAGTTCTACAGGAGAGAGTACAGAATATAGCTTGGGTTGTTAATCATCAAAGATGAAAAAAAAAATTCCAGTTATTGTTGTTTCGGGATTTCTTGGTTCAGGTAAAACAACTTTTCTAAGATATCTACTAAAAGAGAGTAATAAAAAATTTGGTTTAATAATTAATGAATTTGGTGATGTTGGAATTGATGGTGATTTGATTAAAAGTTGTGATAAATGTGATGAATCTGAAGAAGACTGCGTTATCGAATTAAACAATGGATGTTTATGTTGTACTGTTCAAGATGATTTTGTTCCATCAATAAAAGCTCTCCTAGAATTTAATCCTCCTATCGAATCAATAATTATCGAAACGAGTGGCTTGGCACTTCCAATTCCCTTAATTCAAGCACTTAATTGGCCTGAGATTAGGTCTTCAATCTATCTTGATGTAGTTGTTGGCATCGTTAATGGAGAATCAATGCTTAATGGTTCACCAATTAATGATTTAAATAAAATAACAAAACAATATAATGAAACAGATAAAATTGATCATAACGCCACTATAGATGAACTTTTTGAGGAGCAACTAGAAGTTTCTGATATCGTTTTAGTTTCAAGATCAGATATCTTAAATGATCACCAGTTTGGCGTTGTAAAAGATAAAATACAAGGAAGATTAAATTCATCTACACCAGTCCTTAAATCCAAGAATGGCAAAATTGATTTAAATTATCTATTTGATTTTAATTTTAAAAAAGAGACTTATAAAGATTTTTTAAAGGAAGAACATGACCATAATCATGTTGAGCTTGTATCAGATTCATTTAAATTAAATTATTTCCTTGAAAAAAATGACTTTGAAAAGGAGATGTCAAAAATCTTGGATGAATTAAACATTCTTCGAATAAAAGGACGTATTTGGATACCAAACAAATCATTGCCTTTACAAATACAAATTGTTGGAAAGAAAATTAGTACTTGGTTTGAAGAAGCTCCAGATAATTGTTGGAGACCAAATGATAATGCTGGGCTTGAATTAGTAATAATTTCCTTTGATGAAAAATCTATAAAAAATTTGAATAGAAAAATTAAAGAGAAATTTAAGATTTTAAGTGACCCAAAAATAGTAATTTGACTTTATAGTTAGCTGTCGGGATACTAACTACAGTAGACAGCCCAAGATGGAAAATCCAAAAATTACTTTAAAACAAATAATCTCTGCCGACGTTACATCAATTGATAAAATAAAATGTTCAAAATGTGGGGGCGCAGGAAATTTTAAAACACCTGAAAATTCAAGAAGAACTTGTTTAGTTTGTTTTGGTAGAGGCTACATAAACATTTAATAACTCAGAAAACCTTAAGGTAAAAATATTTGTTTATTAATCAATAGTTCTTTTTATTAAAATTTAAACTAATCTTCTAATAGAAATTAATTTTTAATTGGACCAATTTGCTGTAAAAGTTTTTGTAAGACTAAGACCTTCAGTTTTAGATCCAGCAGGGGAAGCTACCAAATCTGCTTCTATAAAACTTGGAGCCGAGGGAATAAAATCATTACGTATAGGAAAAATGATTGAGGTAAAAATAGAAGGTAATGGTGAAAACGAAGTAAGAGAAAAAATTGATTTATTGTGTGATAGGTTATTCGCAAATACTGTTATTGAAGATTATGAGTATTCACTAAAAAAATTATAAGATGAATAATTTTACTGTAGGAGTTGTTGTCTTTCCTGGTTCTAATTGTGATCGTGATGTTTCGTGGGCATTGGAAGGTTGTTTAGACATAAGAACAAAATACTTGTGGCATGAGTCTTCAGATTTAAGTGATATAGATGCATTAGTTTTACCAGGAGGATTCAGCTATGGTGATTATTTAAGATGCGGAGCAATAGCGAGATTCTCTCCATTAATAAATGCTTTGGATGAATTTGTGAAAAGTGGAAGAAGAGTTTTAGGAATTTGTAATGGGTTTCAAATTTTGACAGAATCAGGCTTTTTGCCTGGTGCCCTTATTGCAAATAGAAATCTTAATTTCATCTGTGATGATGTTGAACTTGATATTGTTTCTTCAAAAGGAGGTTGGTTTAATGAAGGAGTTGAAAAACAAACTATTAAGTTACCCATAGCTCATGGGGAAGGAAGATACCATTGTGATTCTGATACTTTAAAAAAACTTGTGGATAATGAATTGATCGCTTTGAGATATAAAAATAATCCTAATGGTTCCTCGTTCGATATCGCAGGCATAACTAATGAAAAGGGTAATGTTCTAGGTTTAATGCCTCATCCAGAGCGAGCATGTGACGAGACAATTGGTGGGACTGATGGTCTCTTTACATTAAAATCATTAATATTGAAATAAAAAAACCCCCAATTTTGGAGGTCTTTTTTATTTAATTTGGGGAGGAATTAAACAGTAGCTTTTACTTTGGGATCTAAATCACCTTTAGCATAAAGATCAGCAAAGTAATTGGTGCTGTTTTGCTTGATCTTACTAGCTTGACCTTCACACCAGAACTGCTTGTATCTGTCAAGACAAACTTGCTTCATGTATTTTCTAGCAGGTTTGTTGAAATGTCTTGGGTCAAAGTTTGCCTTATCAGCAAATGCGGCCTCTCTTACCGCGGCAGTGAAAGCAAGTCTGTTATCGGTATCAATGTTGACTTTCCTAACTCCATTTCTTATTCCTTCTTGAATTTCTTCAACAGGAACACCATATGTTTGAGGGATTTCACCACCATATTTGTTAATGATATCCAACCATTCCTGAGGCACTGAACTAGATCCGTGCATTACAAGATGTGTATTTGGAAGTGCTTTGTGGATCTCAGCAATTCTGCTTATTGCAAGAACTTCTCCTGTAGGCTTCCTTGTGAATTTATATGCACCATGACTTGTACCTATAGCAATCGCTAATGCATCAACTTTTGTTTTGGCAACAAAATCTGCCGCTTCTTCAGGATCAGTCAAAAGCATATCAGTAGAAAGTTCTCCCTCAAATCCATGACCATCTTCTGCCTCACCTTTTCCTGTTTCTAATGAACCTAAGCAACCTAGTTCTCCTTCAACACTAACTCCAACTGAATGAGCAAAATCTACAACTTTTTTAGTAACTGCAACATTATATTCGTAACTAGCGGGTGTTTTTGCATCTGCCTCTAGAGAACCATCCATCATTACTGATGTGAAACCATTTATTGCTGCTGAATAGCATGTTGATGGCTCATTACCATGGTCTTGGTGCATTACAACTGGAATATTTGGATATGTTTCTGTAGCGGCAAGGATTAGATGACGTAAGAAAATTTCTCCTGCATAATTTCTTGCCCCTCTTGAAGCTTGGAGGATAACTGGACTATCAGTTTCATATGCTGCTTCCATGATTGCTTGAACTTGCTCAAGATTATTAACATTGAAAGCTGGAATACCGTAGCCATTCTCAGCAGCGTGATCTAAAAGTAGTCTTAGTGGGACGAGGGCCATAATTAAAATAAGTTAAATGCTATATGAAGCATATGTTTCCGCGAGTTTAGTATAAAGAGGTATCAAATGTCACGTCATTAGATATACAAAATACTAAATTAAAGAAACTAATTTTTTGACCCAGAGTATATTTTTAGAATTTTTTTATTAGTAAGTGTAGCCTGCTACAAACAATTGCTCATCAGATGAAGGTTGAGATCCTGCTACATAGGCACCTTTTGAAGCTTCAGAGTTTGCTTGAGCTCTTGCTATCAATGCTTTTTGACCTCCTTCAACGTCGCTTCCTTTCCAGGCCTTTAAGCATGAGTGTTGTAATGCTCTTCCATAGGAGAATGAAACATTCCATAAAGCTTTCCTGTAAAGAGTGTTCATATTATTTAAATAAACAGAAGCAGCTTCTTCGCTTAACCCTCCTGATAAGAAAACTATTCCAGGAACAGATGCGGGAACACATCTTTCCATAGTTCTTATTGTCATTTCAGCAACTTTCATAGGATCAGCCTTTGTTGGACAATCTGCTCCATTCACAGTCATAGAAGGCTTTAATAGAGTACCTTCTAGAAAAACTCCATTTGCTTGACAGGCAATATAAACCTGCTTTATTACCTCTTCTTGAACTTCAGCAGTTTTTTCAATAGTATGGTCACCGTCCATTAAGATTTCAGGTTCAATAATTGGTACCAACCCAGATTCTTGAACTGATCTTGCATACCTTGCTAATCCCCAAGCATTTTCTTGAATTGATAATTTTGAAGGACAACCATCATTTGTAATTTGCAGAACTGCTCTCCACTTTGCAAATCTGGCACCTTGTTCATAATATTTTGCTGCTCTTTCAACTAACCCATCTAGGCCAGAGCAAAAAGTTTCTACATCTCCTCCTCCTAGAAGTGGATTTAGGCCTTTATCAACCTTTATACCAGGAATAATACCTAAATCATTTAGTTTCTTAACCATTGACTCACCATCTTGGTGATTCTGATAAAGAGTTTCTTCGAAGAGGATTGCTCCACTTATATATTTACCAAGACCTACCGTAGTAAAAAGCATTCCTCTATATGCCTTCCTATTCTCTTCAGTATTCTCAACGCCAATTCCAGCAAGTCTTTTACCTACTGTTTTAGTAGATTCATCTACAGCTAATATCCCTTTCCCTTTAGAAGCTAGTAATTGAGCATTTTCTTTAAGCTCATTTTGGTAATAATTTAAAGCCATTCTTGAATAATTCAGTTCAATTGATTTTTCCAGAATATGAAAAAAAAATAAAATCAATCCAATACTTTATTGGGTGATAATTGCTACATATAAATGTATAGCCTTAAATTTTGATACTTAATCCACTTTTCGAAGATTCTCTTATGGCTTCGCAAACTTTATGACTAGCAAGTCCCTCACATAAGCCTGGGATTACAGGTGTTTTATTGATTATACTCTGAGCCCATAAATTTTGAATTCTCAAAACTGGAGCTATTCTCCCATCAGTCCATGTTTTTTCAAAATTAAAACTTGAATCTGCAGTTAGATTTTGTATTTTATTTTCGTTGTTTGAATATTTCAAATTAAAACCATGTACATAATCTTTTTGATTTTCGCTTTTAAGAATAAGTGAACCTTCACTTCCATATATTTCTAAACTAAATCCTCTACCATTTTTGGAAATCGATGATAAAGATATCTGACATGGAATAAGATCCGAGCTGTAGTTTGATAATTCTATATTAGCTAAACATACATCTTCACTAGTAACTTCATTTAAATCAGATGAATTAGGTAGAGGTCTTTTTTTTATTGATGTTGCTAACTTGCCAGACACGTTTATTGCTTCTCCAAAAAACCAATTCAACATATCGAATGCATGAGTACCTAAGGCGCCAATAACTCCTCCACCTTTTTCTTCCAATGAATACCAATTCCAGGACCTTTTAGGGTCGGATCTACTGCCCATTAACCAATCTAATTTGACTAAATATATGTCTCCTAAGATGTTTTCATCAATAAGTTTTTTTGTCTGAAGGAAAAGAGGTACTGCTCTATATTCAAAATCAACACATACGCTTAAATTATTAATCAAAGATATTCTCTGAAGTTCTTCAATTTCTGAGGAGGATATTGAAACAGGTTTTTCTAGAAGCAAATTTTTATTGTTCTCAAGGGCGCTTTTGGCTAATTTAAACCTTGATTCAGGAGGTGTAGCAATTATAATTCCATCAATTTTGGGAGATTTAATTAAGTCATCCCAATCATGAAAAAAATCTAAGCCCGTTTCTTTTTCTAATATCGATTTTTGTTTTTTCTCGTAATGATAAATAGCTACAGGAGTTAAGTAATCAGACTCTTTTAATGCCTCTAAATGAACTTTTTTACCAAACCCTAGTCCAGCGATTGCTATTTTTAATTTTTTAGAATTCATTCTTATCAATTAATAAACTCTGAACAGCTATTTTCAATTACAACATCTATGAGTTCATCATTATTAGAAGTTTGCCATTTTGAATTGAATTGAGGTATTCCATTTATTGAAATATCTTTGAACTTTTTTTCATTGCAATTAATTCTCATTACATAAAGTGATAACTCTCCATCATCATCCGAATTAGTTGGATTTTTAAAGAACTTTGTTAAGACACTTATTTCACCATTTGGGAGCGGCTTAATACTACCTTTATCAAGCCATTCTTTCCCTTCATTATTCTCTTTTAGTAGGACCCAGTCAACATTTCCTATTCCATAAGAATATGGAACAAAATTTAAAATAAAAAATAAAAGACTTAAAGAAAAATTAAAGAAATTTGAAATAATTCTCATTTTACATATTTGCTTTTACAAGTTCTTTTACACCATGAATTTTTAAAATTTTAGTCAAAGTATCCTTGAGATCTTTCCTTTTAATTATTACATCAACAAAACCATGCTCAAGGAGATATTCAGCTGTTTGAAAATTATCGGGTAATTTTTCTCTTAATGTTTGTTCTATGACCCTTCTTCCAGCAAAACCAATAAGAGCTTTGGGTTCCGCCAAAATTAAATCACCTAACATTGCAAAGCTTGCTGTCACCCCTCCAGTGGTTGGATGAGTTAACAAGGGCATATAAAGAAGATTTTTTTCTTTATGTTTTTTTAGTGCTCCAGATATTTTTGCCATTTGCATGAGACTCAACATACCTTCTTGCATCCTTGCCCCTCCTGATGCGCAAACAATAAGAATTGGAAAATTTTCTAAAGTTGCTTTCTCAATTATTCTTGTAATTTTTTCACCAACTACTGAACCCATGGATCCTCCCATAAATCGAAAATCCATAACAGCTAATGCTAAAGGCATTGAATTTACAGAACAGATACCTGTTACGACTCCATCTCTTAAACCTGTACCTGCTTGACTTTCTTTAATTCGATCAGCATACGCTCTTCTATCTTTAAAACCTAAAGGATCTGTAGGACTTAGTGAACTATCAAACTCCTCGAATGAATTTTTGTCAGCAATTATATTTATCCTTTCATCGCTATTAATCCTATTGTGGTGTCCACAATTACTACAAACATTGAAATTTGAAATGAGGTCTTTTCTATAGGCTACTTGCGAACATTCTGAACATTTAACCCACAAACCATCCCCCTCATCAGTATCTTGCGAAACTTTCCCAACAAATTGATCTTTACGCCTTGCAGCAAACCAGTCGATTAATGACACAACGTTATCTGTTTTTTCTATTTAAATCTAAATTAGGTACTTTAATCAAGAAAGATATATAAAAATTTGAAATCCTCTAGATTAAAAACTCTTCAAAGTAAAAAATATGATGATTTGAATTGATAATCCAAAATTAAATATTATTTATTTTTCTCCTCAATCATTTTATGAATTATTGGAGTGAGAATTAGTTCCATTGCGAATCCCATTTTTCCTCCATTTACAACGATACTTGTTGGACTTGACATAAATGAATCGTTAATCATTCCAAGCAAGTATTGAAAATCAATCCCCCATTTCTCTCTTGCACCTTTTCTGAAATGTATAATCACAAAGCTCTCATCAGGAGTTGGGATATTCCTGCATATGAAAGGATTAGATGTGTCAATTGTGGGAATTCTTTGGAAATTAATATCGGTTTTGCTGAATTGTGGGCAGATATGATTTATATAATCAGGCATTCTTCTCAATATCGTATCCACAATGGTTTCCGCTGAGTAACCTCTTTCTGCGTTATCTCTATGGATTTTTTGAATCCACTCTAAATTTGTTATTGGAACAACGCCAACAAGTAAATCAGCATAAGATGCCACATTGTATCCATCACCTTCTACCCCGCCATGCAAACCTTCATAGAAAAGTACGTCTGTTCCCTCAGGAATATCTTCCCATGGAGTAAATTGCCCAGGTTCTAGGGATGTCCCAAGTCTTGTATTATGTTCTTCTGCTTCTTCAAGACTATGTAGATAATATCTTTTCTTTCCTCCTCCAGTTTCACCATAGATTTTAAAAAGTTCTTCTAACTTGTCAAAAAGATTAGCCTCTGGGCCAAAATGAGAGAAATTTTCACCTTTTGCAAGAGCGTCTGCCATAGCTTTTTTCATAGGCATTCTTTCAAATCTGTGGTAACTATCACCTTCTACAACTGCGGGAACAATATCTTCTCTGGCAAAAATATGCTCAAAGGCTCTTTTTACTGTACTTGTTCCTGCTCCTGAAGATCCTGTTACAGCGACTACTGGATGACGTTTTGACATTTTTTAAAAACAATATCTAATGATTCTGACAGGTCATATGCCAACTTTATGTTTTACTTAAAAATATTTTTTTATTTATTAATTTTTTTTTAAATTTCATCTATTATTTTATCTCCGATTGCACTGCAAGATAAAACTTCAGTAGACCCATCAGCTAAATCGGCTGTTCTAAATCCTTTTGATAAAACTTTGTCAATGGCAGTTTCTAAATTTTCTGCAGCTTCTTCTTCGTTTAATCCAATTTTTAACATCATGGAAGCAGATAAAAGCATTGCAATAGGATTAGCTATGTTTTTACCAGCTATATCAGGAGCCGAACCATGAACAGGTTCAAAAACGCCTGGGCCATTATTGTTTAAAGAAGCAGATGGAAGCATACCAATAGAACCAGTTAACATTGCGGCTAAATCGCTTAAAATATCTCCAAATAAATTACTAGTTAAAATCACATCAAATTGACCAGGATCTCTAACTAATTGCATTGCTGCATTATCAACGTACATATTGCTTAGAGATATATTTTTATCTTTTGAGGTGATATTTAAAACTGTATCTCTCCACAATTGACTAACCTCAAGAACGTTTGATTTATCAACAGAACATATTTTTTTATTTCTTTGGTTAGCAATTTTTATTGCTATTTCAGTTATTCTTTCTATTTCTGTCGAATCATAAACCATCGTATTGAAAGCTTTTGGGATTTTTGTATTTATTATATGTCCTCTTGGTTTTCCGAAATAAATTCCCCCTATTAATTCTCTTACAACAATAAGATCTACATGCTCAACGATTTCTTTTTTTAATGTACTTGAATCTAGTAGAGATTTTCTTATTTTGACAGGCCTGATATTTGCGAAAAGGTTTAGGGCAGCTCTTAACTTTAGTAACCCACTTTCTGGCCTTAATTCTCTTGCAAGAGAATCATATTTAATATCTCCAACACATGCTAAAAGTACTGCATCACTTTTTTTGCATTGATCTAGTGTCTCATCTGGAGCAGGAGTACCATATTTTTCATATGCTATCCCTCCAAATAATTTTTCAATAATCTCAATATCGAAATTATGATTTTTTGAAAGCTTTTTTAAAACTTTTTTTGAAACTTCTGAAATCTCTGGTCCAATTCCGTCTCCTGACAATAAAACAATCTTATATTTCTTCATTTAAATTTTTGTTTAATAGAACAATAAATTATTACTTGTCTAATTGTCTAAGTTTTTTTGCTAATTCTGGTAATTTTTTAAAAATACTTGAACTCCTTAGCCATGATTTATTTTCCATCGCGGGGAAACCACTAATTACCTTGCCATCTTTTATGTCACAATGGATTCCGCATTTTGAACTCGCAATGACATTATTACCAATTTTTACTCGATTATTGACTCCTACTTGTCCTGCCAAAATAACACCATCTCCAATATTTGCTCCTCCAGCAATACCAACTTGAGCTGCAAATGCACAATTCTTTCCAATTTTTACGCCATGACCTATTTGTATTAAATTATCCAACTTTGTTCCCTCATCAATAAAAGTAAATCCAACTGCAGGTCTATCAATACAACAATTAGTTCCAATTTCTACAAAACTCATTATTTTTACACCACCTTTTTGCGGCATCTTTACCCATTTGCCATTTTCAGGAATAAAACCAAATCCCTCTGATCCAATAACAGAATTTGAATTAATTACACAATTATTTTTGAGAGTGGTATTTTCGTAAATAACACAATTTGGATGAATTATATTATTATTTCCTATTCGAACATTACCTAAAATTGATGATCCAGGAAGAATATGATTATTGTCTCCAATTACAGTATTTTCTCCAATATAGACATTAGGTCCAATATGGCAATCTGCTCCAATTATTGCTGTTTTATCTATGACTGCTGAAGCGTGAATTCCTGGTTTGTAATTGATAGGTTTATATAAACAATCCAATACTTCTGCAAATGCAATTCTAGGATTTTTAACGATTATGTTTGATATATTGAGTTTCTTTAGGGCACTAAGGATTTCATCGTTGTTAGTTGTTATTATTGCTGATGCTTTAGTTTGATCTAATTTTTCTTTAAGAATATTATTTTCCTCTAAAAAAGATATTTGATGTTTAACTGCAGCATCTAATGAGGCAGCATCATCTATATTTAAATTTTCGAAAATATTGGCACTAATAAAATTTGAATTTCCTTTTTTTATTAGATCAACTAAATCACTTAAAAGCATTTTTCAGTTTTAATTTTTTTCTAAGAGAGAGCAAGAACATCTCTATGTACGACAATTATCGAGGAGTTGTTATTTTCTTTATTATTTAAGATACTTCTTAATTTGTCGCTACTTATTGAAACTAAACCTTTTGCAACTTCTTTATCATTTGTATTTACGATTTTAACTGCCTGATTAATCGTAAAGTTTCCTTCTACATTCTTAACACCAACCGCTAAAAGTGAGGCACCTTTTTTTTTAATTGCAAAAGAAGCGCCATCATCTAAAGTAATTTTCCCTACTGTTTGAATTGCGTGTGAAAGCCAACTTTTTTTGTTTCCTATAGGTTTTTCTACTGGATAAAATAAAGTTCCAATTTTATTTTCATTGAAAATTTCAATTAAGTTTTTTTTATTAGTTCCATCAACTAGTTGGACTTCAACACCTCCTTTTGTTGCTATTTCTGCAGAAATTAATTTTGTAGAAATTCCTCCTGTTCCCCATTCTTTATTCGAGTTTTGAATATTTTTATCTTTAATCTCTTTTAATTCACTATTATGGACTTCTTTAATAGGCTGCGCATCTTTATTATTACGTGGATCTTTTGAGTATAGATTTTCTATATCGGTTAATAAAATAAGCTTGTTAGCATTTATAGCTAGGGCAACTAAAGCAGAGAGAGTATCATTGTCTCCATATTTAAGCTCTTCATTTGCTACGGTGTCGTTCTCATTTACTATAGGTATAACATTTAAATCAATTAATCTTTTTAATGTTTTAGAAGCGTTATTAAATGATTCTCGTGAATTGAAATCTGCTTTCGTGATTAGAATTTGAGCTATATTGTGACCTAATTTATTAAATACTCTATCGTACAAAGACATTAAATTAACTTGACCTACTGCTGCAGTAGCCTGAAGAGTACTCAAATCATTTGGTCTGGTTTTAATATTTAATTTCTGGCAACCTAATCCTACGGCTCCACTAGTTACTAGAATTAATTTGTTTCCTTTTGAAAGAAAATTTGTAAAGGATTTACAAAGGTTTTCAATAACTTCTTCCGTAGATGTTTTCTCTGTTCCTCTTAAAATACTAGTACCAATTTTTATAACCCAAGTTTTCATTTTATAAAATGAGAAATTAATTTTTCTATTGTCAAAGTTAAATTAAATTTTAAAGGCAGGCCATCTTTCTTTAATCGCTTAACTAATATTGTTTTTATATTGCATCTATTTCCAACAATAATATCTGTAAAAATTCTGTCGCCAATAATGGCTATATTTTTTGGCTCACTGCCAATTTCATTGATAGCAGATAAGGTTACTTTTTTTCGTGGTTTTGATGCATTGTATTTATACCTTAAATTTAATTCCTTCGCTATTTTTGCGATTCTTTCTTTTGATGGATTATTACTTATCAGATATAGGGAGAAAAGATTTTTGGATTCTCTGATCCAATTTTTTACAGCTTTTGGGATCATATTTGATTTTCTATTTACAAGGGTCCCATCAACGTCAAGTAATAAAGAATGGATTCCTTTTTCTTGCAACTCAGATTGAGAAATCTCATAAATTGGTAAATTTGAATCCCAATTGATTTTTAGGATAGATCTCATTTATTTTAGGAACTACTTTTTTCAAGCTCAGTTTCAATCAAAGGTTGAATTCTATCGAACTCATCATCTTCGACTAATAAGGCACCTTTGTCTTTTAATTTACCAACAATAAAAAAAGGATCTAGCGGTATATATAAGCCATATTCTTGGTCAAAAAGATTAAAGTTAACAAGCAATTCATAACTCTCACTATCATCATCGACGTAATCTTCCTCTAATTCATCGTAAATTGGTTCTTCGAGTTCTCCTGATACTGTTAATGTAACTGCTGATCTGATAAGTCTTAAATCATGTTCTTGAAGAACTGCTTCAGCATTTTTTAGTATTTGTTCATTTTTATCTATTTTTTCAATTAGTTCAGGTTCATCTTTTTCATTTATCTTGAAAAGACTTACTGGAGTATCAACTGGTGTTAATAAAGCATATTCTTGTCCTTCAACATTAACTATTTGTTCAAGATAACAAAATATCTCGTTTCCATTTGAATCATTTAATATTAGAGATTGCGCATCATAATTATCATTTGAGTTGATTTCTTTCATTTAAAAATTATCTATCCTTTTTAATACTAATATTTTATCTGATGTTTACCAGTTAATTCTTCTAATTCAGGACCTTCTTCGATCCATTGTTCAAGTATTATTTTTGCTGAAAAACTATCAATCAATCCGGATTTATCTTTTTTTATTCCGAATCTATTTGAAGATTCCCAAGTTGAACTATGTTCATTGACGTAAGAAAAGGGAAGCTTTAATCTATTTGAAAGTAATTGACCGTATTTTTTACAGTCAATAGCTTGACTGGTCATTTGACCTTCCTCATCAAGTGGAAGACCCACAATAAAACCTGTCAAATTTAATTCATATATATGTTTTCTAATGATTTTAATCTCTTGATTATTTTCAAACCTTTTTACTGCTGGAAGTATATTTGATGTTATGCATAGGGGATCACAATAAGCTAATCCTATTCTTTTGCTCCCAACATCCAAACTCAAAATTGACTTGGGTTTGGGTTTGCAATATTTCACTTTGTTTTTAATGGAAAAGGAGATGGATATGGATTACCTTGTGGACTTAATTTTTTAAAGATTGATTCCAAAGATTGATTGATTTTATTTACTTGTTTTGCTTCATTCTTAACTATTGTGTTCCTGATAAGAATAATTTCTTGATTTATTTCTTTGAAATTACATTCTTCGAGAAAAAGATTTAATTGAGAATTTTCTTTATAGGTTTTTAAATATGAAACAGGCGATTTTTCAAAAAATCTTTTAATAAATTCCTTTAAAATAGAATTGAATCTCTTATCCCAATATCTACTTATAGTTAAAGTATAAATCTCTTCGTTTTGAAAATTAATATCTTTTAAAATTGTACATAAAACTGAATTTTCATATATTAAGGCACCACTTTTAGAGTTATTTCTTTTAAGAATATCGTCTTGATCAAAATCTAAAAGATTTCTTATTAAGGGGGATTGATTTGATCTTATGAAATTCACTATTTTCAATATATTTTGTTTATTAATGTTTTGGAATTCATTAATTAATGCATAGGTATTGGTATTTTGTTTTATAGATTTGTTTAGATCAAAACCATCCCAAAGAATTATCTCTCCTAAGGGTTGAAACCCTAATTCTCTTGAGGTTGATATTAGATCAACATTGTTTATATCAGCATTAATTATCCAACTTGAAGTTTTGATGTCTTTTATTGAGATAGATTTTTTTATCAAACCTAAAGTTAATTGTTTATCTGTTAAAGAACATTTGTTGTTAATCAAATTGGGCTTAGATATTTTTAAGCAAGTTTCTTTTTTGTTTAAAGGAAAAATATTCAAATAACCAATAATTTCGTTTCCAGATATTGCAATTATGCATTTATTTTTATTTTTCTTAAGATTATTTAAAAAAATTTTTAAGTCATCAAAGGTATTTATAATTGCCATCTTTAAAAGCCAATTATTCAATTCCTTATTTTTGATATCTATTAAAAGGTTAATGTGCCTTATATGGAGTTCTTCAAAAGTTACTTCGATTCCTTTTTTAGATTGAAAAAAATAAGAGGTATCTTTTTTCATTTACTTTTTTTCTCTTATTAACACTATAGGGGTTTTTTCATCTCCATTGCCAGCTGGATTAGATATTAAGTTTCTTTTGAGTATTTTATTTACTTTTTTATTTGAACTAGCTAAAACTTTTACACCTCCTAGATCATTAACATCGACTACTGCAACATCTATATTTAGATGTTTCGAGACCTCCTTACAAAATAAATCTGCATTAAGAGGACCCATAACTATACTCTTGTCGTAAGGTACTACTGTACCGCTTATATCATCAATGAGAGATGATTCTGAACCAGTTAACCTATAAAACATACCCTTAATACCAACTAATTTGAAGAGAAATCCAACAAATAGTGCAAAGGTTATTCTTGTGACTCCAATTCTATTTATTAATAATTGCATGCCGCATGCTGTTGCTAGACTGCTTGTAGGGTGAAAAAAATAACATAAAGCTTTCGAAAATAAACTATATTCTAAATTCTGAGGTGAAATATATCTATTTTGCATAATCGCTAGAGGACTCTCCCCGATTGTTAAAATATCATTTTTTTCTACAATTCCTTTGCAGTATTCAATCACAGTATTTACTGGATTATCAAAGCAACCAAGTAAATCAGTTTTAATAGCAAAAGCACTATATTTATAATTTATTGGAATTTCGAAAACTTCTTTCAGCCTTTGTTTTTGACCATCTAAATTAATTAACAAACAATCCTTATTATTTGAATAACCAAAATGTCCATAGTTCTCCCAATATACTTTTAACCATAGATATTTTATTTTTTTTCTAAAATTATTATTAGTAAATTTGTATATGATTCTTACAAATAATTCTGAATTTGACTGGATAATTGTTGTTGGCCAGTAATTATTTAAATTCTTAATTTTATTATTCTCATATATAAAAATATCTTCTTGATAATTAAAATTTTGGCAATATTCGTTACCTTTACTTTTAAAAAAATCTAATTCAAAATTTACATTAGATACCATCGTCTCTTTGGTTTTACTTTTATTAATTATTTTTAAATCAATAATTAATTCGTTTAAACCTTCCTTTTTTTTGATTTTGTAATTTATGGGTACCAGATTTAACTTTGATTTGGGTGAGTTTTTAATAAATAAATCTGAAAGAATTAAAAAAATTAAAAGAACTAAGAGGATATTTATTAATATCATTTTTTTTATTAATTTTTGTTTTTATCTTTTTTTTCAGAAATGATACTGTTGTATTCATTAAAACTTTCTACAGAAAATGTCGTATCTTCTATATCAATTCCTTTTAGTTTTCCTATAACTTTGTTTAATTCATCGATATTAATCATTCCATTTTTATCATATTTAACTTCACCATCACTATTTAAAATAATGGTTTGTGGAATTAATCCGTTCCAATAATAATTAGGTTCATTTCTAAGGTCAGACTTTTCTTTATCCTGTAATTCATCAGTAGTTAGAGCAATGATATCTATATTATTTCTCCATATCAAATCTAAACCAGATATTATCGGAGCCATAGCTTTACTATCTGAGCTATCGTCAAGATAAAAAAATAAAACTGAGACTCTTTTATTTTTAAATGATTCCTGAAGAGTTGTCTGGGGAGGAACTATAGCCCCATTTCCTGCGTATATAGGAAAGATGTTGCCATCGTAACTATCAGAATCTCTAGAGGCATTTGCTTTATATGGACTTAAGAAAATTAATACTATAAGGATCCATTGAATTATTTTCATTAAAGTTTAAAAACTTACTTTGAACTTGATCTTCCCAATCCTTGAAGGATTCCTTTCCCAACTAAACCGATAGCTTTGCCAACGACCTTTGTAAGGAAAGTTACGAAAAGATTACCGATATATTTTACAGCAACTTCTAACTGAGGTGCTACGGCATCTCTTATCTCAACTAACAATGTAACTTGTTTTTGTAGCCATTCTAGATTCTCTAATTCTTTCTCCCTATTTTCATTTTTAAAGTATCGGGTAAATTTTTTATCGATAATATCAATATATTCTCTTTTACTCTCATACAAATAGATAGGCATATAAATATAGTCATGCCAGCGATTGTAGTTATTAATATTATTTCTAAATCTTTCAAAATTTCTTGTTGATTGTAATTCGGGATTTATAAGTACTGTCCTTAATTCAGGCCAAGAAGAACAAATATTAAAGATTTCAGAAGCTAATAAATTACAGTTCCTTATTGTCCAATTTGAAATTATATTTTCAAAGATCAAAAAAGATTCTGTTTCATGTAGAGGGAGTAATTTCCCATCATAGTCAAGAGCTTCATTTTTAATAATTGGCTCGATAAACATTATTGATTCATGTGATTCTCTATCAATTTCTTCGCAACTTACTTCATTATAAATAAAATCATTTATTGAAATAGATTCGCCTCCTTTTTTTAATCGAAAATAGCTGTCTGTGATATTTGAGATTGTATTAACTTTAAGTTCTTTTATAAGAGAATTTAAATCATCTTTAAAATCTTTCTCTTTATAGTTATCCTTAATATTTTTTACTAAATTATCCAACTCATCCAACATTTTGCAAATTAGTCGTGAAATGAATTCTGTCTTTATCCCAGAAAGAATTATTGATGAATTATTAAATTCAACCTGTAAGTTAGTTGAGCTATACCTTTCTTTTAGTCTATCTAAAATTAAATTCCATATTTCTGTAGTCTTTTTATCTTTGATGAATACAGTGTTCTTATTTTCAAGATTAATATTATTTTCAGTGTAAACTGCCTCTGTATAAAGTTCTAGTGAATTACCCCATAAGAAAATTAAAAAAGATTTTGCAGTAATAAGTTCTCTTAATCTTCCTTTTAAAATGAATTTATAAAATTCTGGTGTTGAATCAGAGTTGACATATTTGAATATATAATTAATTTCAGAATCTATTTGTTTAAGACCTGAAGTTAGAATTTTTTGACTAAAAGAGAGAGGCTTATTTTTGTTTAATTGAACTCGAGAATTATTTTCAAGATCAAATACCCTTCCTCCGTTTAAAATGGTATCAATAGATTCAAGAACTTTTTCTGCACCAGGATTTAAAAGAAAACCTTCAGCATTTAACGATGAAGGGGTATTTGCTTCATAAATAAATTCGCCTGACAAAATTATAAGAAATTTTGACTCATCATATCTTTCTCTTAATTTTAATAATTCTAACCTTATAAGATCTTCTGATTGGAAATTAAGAACATTCCAAATAACTAAATCCGGAGTTTTATTATCTGTTCCATTATTAAAATTAATGTCTAAATTTTGGTCTAGAGATGTTAACTTAAGCGATAAAGATTCTGCTATTAAGCTTGGAGCAATAATCAATATCGATTTTTTTGAAATTAATTCCAATACTAGATTTCTTATCTCTTATACAAAATTAACTAACAATTACTGCAAACACCAGCCTTAAATCAATTTTTATGCTCTTTTAAGTGTAGTAATTTCTGTTTAAATCAAAGTCATTCAATCTCTCTGATGACAATACATTATTCGCTTCGTTTATCGTAAATTTATTTTCATATAGAGCTTTACCTACAATTACTCCAGAGAGTCCAGAGTTTTCAAATTTTACTAACGATAATAAATCAGAAATTGAACCAACACCTCCTGAGGCTATTACTGGAATATCTGTAATTTCAAGTATGCTTTTTATGAATTCTTCATTTGTCCCTTCTAAGGTCCCATCTGTATTTATATCTGTGACAATAAAACTAGCAATTTTAAATGAAGAAAACTCCTTTACTAGATCTGTGGCAAAAATATTAGATTGCTCAAGCCAACCCCTAGTACTAATTTTTCCATCTTTTGCATCTATCCCAACAATTATCCTTCCAGGAAATTTATTTGATAGGTCTTTAACTAGTTCTTTATTTTCTATTGCAGAGGTTCCCATGATAACTTTCTCAATACCATAAGAAAATAATTGCTCTATCCTTTCTTGAGACCTTATCCCTCCACCTATTTGAATTGGTATGTTAACTGTTTTTGCAATCTTTTTTATTGATTCATCGTTTGTTGGGGATCCAGATTTTGCAGCATCCAAATCAACTATATGTATATATTTAGCCCCTTCGCTTTCCCAAAATTTAGCTTGCTCATGAGGCTCTTTGGTGAAGTCTTTTCTTTTATTAAAGTCGCCTTTAAAAAGCCTCACACACTTACCATTCATTAAATCAATTGCTGGAATTAGGTCCATAGAATCATCCTTTTCATTAATTACTTATTAGTAGTACTATTCAATATGTAATTCTATTTAAGATTACTACTTCAGTTAAATATTTTTTGAATATGAAAATTCTTGTAATGGGCGGCACTAGATTTGTTGGTAAGTCTTTGGTTGGAAAGTTATTAAGTAAAAATTATGATATTGATATTTTCACGAGAGGTAATAAAAGTAATCCTGAAAAAACAAATTTAATTAAGGGTGATAGAAATAATTCAGAAGATATCGTAAAGCTAAGAAATGAAAAGTATGATGTTGTTTTTGATATTTCTGGACGAGAGTTAGAACAAACCAAACTTCTTATAGAAAATTTAGATAACTCTTTCCAGAGATATATATATGTCAGCTCTGCAGGCGTTTATAAAGATAATTGTGAACTACCCTTATCCGAAGTTGATCCAATTGATCCAGAAAGTAGGCATAAAGGAAAGTTTGAGACAGAAAATTGGTTAAAAAAACAAAAAATTCCTTTTACAAGTTTTAGACCTACTTATATTTATGGACCAGGAAATTATAATAAAATTGAAAATTGGTTTTTTGAAAGGTTATTTTCTAAAAAATCTATACCAATCCCTGGTGAAGGTTCTTTAATTACTCAGCTAGGCCATGTTTCGGATCTAACTGATGTAATGATTAGGTGCATAAATTTTGAAAATTCTAATAATAATATTTACAACTGTTCAGGTGAAAAAGGAGTAACAATCAAGGGTTTAATTTTTTTCTGTGCGAAGGTTCTTGGATTAAACCAAAATGAAATTTCTTTAAGAACATTTGATTATCAAAAATTAGATCCTAAGTCTCGAAAGGGATTTCCAATTAGATTAAATCATTATCAGACTGATATCTCTAAGATAAAACGTGATTTAGAGTGGGCACCATCTTTTGATTTACTTAATGGTCTAAAAGATAGTTTTGTCAATGATTTTAATAATAAAAAGAGCGAGCAGTTTGATGAAAATTCAGATAATATTCTTTTTAATTCTTAAATAGCCAAGTAAAGTTACAAAAGTTAGGATGAACCCTAACCAATAAGAAATTAAAGCCAAATTATTTAATAAGCTAATTTTTAACGGTGTAAAGAAGGTAATTACTGAAATAAAAAAGAAAAATGTTTTATATTTTCCTAAAATTGATGCTGGTAAACCGTCTTTTGTAGAGTTCCTTAGGCTAGAGATAATCAATTCTCTAAATAAAATTAATGACAATGACCAGAAGGGTATAAAATTATTTTTACAAAGGAAGGTCAAAGGAATTAAATAGAATACTTTATCGCTTAATGGATCTAGGATAGCTCCTAATCTGGTTTTAAGATTGAATTTCCTTGCAATTAACCCGTCAAAATAATCAGTTAAACCTCCAATAATAATCAATATAAAGACATAAAAAGGTTTGTTAATTTCTAAAAAAAGTATTAATGGAAATACAAGGAAAAGGCGAGATATCGATAATAAATTGGGAATATTCAATGCCAAATTTTTAGGATTTTTTCTTAATAACAAATTAGTTTTTGTATATAAAAAATATATTACACTCTCAACAAGCTTAAATTTTTAATAAAAATTATAAATGGTTTTTGATGATAGATTCTAAAATTTAATTTAGATTTGAATCCTAAAGATTATAAACTCAACTTCTCTTTATGAATGATGATGTTTTATATTACAAAATTATTCCTTATATCTAATGCAGCCTCATAGCCTAAAGCTATCTCCAGAATCTGATTTGATAAATTCAATTAAAGAATATTCTTTATCGAATAATTTATACGGGTATGTTTCTGGAGTGGTTGGTAATCTTAGAACAGTTTGTATTCAATGCCCAGGTAATCAAGAGATAAATAAATTTGAAGGAAATCTAGAGATAGTTTCTTTAAACGGACATTTTAATAAAGGAGATGTTCATTTACATTTGAGTTTTGCAGATGAGGGATGCAATGTCTTTGGTGGGCATCTTGAGGAGGGATGTATTGTAAAAAAAGGTACTGATATATTATTACTTTCTTTTGAACAGAAAATTATTAATATCTCAAATCATGATTTAATTGCTAATGAATCACGTGTAAAAGCATATATTCTAAAGGATTGTCCTTGGTCTAAAAGAGCAATTAGGTTGCTTAATTCTTTATCTATCCCTCATGAAGTTACTTTAATAGACAATGATGAGAGCTTTCAAAAAATAATGGCTCAAAGTAGCCATAATACTTTCCCTCAAATATTTTTGGACAATAAATTTTTTGGAGGATATGATGAACTTTCAGAACAAGCAAAATTGGATAACTTAATTTCATTTAAGTAATCTAAATTTTTTAACTATCACGATTAGTAAGCTTTTCAGCAACTAATTCTTCCTCTAACTGATTTATCAATCTTGATACGAGACTTTGAAATTCTGGTTGACAACCTTTAAATGCCGCTTTATGTCTTATTGGCTCATTTCTAGTTCTTAAATCAGTAAGCATTAATTGTAATGCGTCAATTTTGGGGTTTATTTTCATTGTTTTATTTTATATAATTACATCTTTTAAATCATTTGCATAGCCTTTTTAAAAGCTATCTTTTTATTATCATTTGAACTTGTTACTTCTATTAATTTATTTATGGATTCTTTGTTTTTTAAAGAATCTATACAACATTGCGCAACTAATCTTCTTGGGATTGATCCATTAATTTGAGTATCCTCCTTTGAATAATTTATATTTTCTGATTTAATATCTTCATTTTCCTTTAATCCTCCAGGTCGAATAATAGTCCATTCGAAATTTGAATTTCGTAGAAAGCTTTCACCAATTTTCTTCCAAATAAGAATTAAACCAAACAAATTTAATGGGTGAAATAATTTACCAGTACAAAGAGAACTAACTAAAATAACTCTTTTAATACCAACTCTTTTGCAACTCTCCAATTGCCTATATACTCCTAATGCATCAACCTTTGCAGGACCGGTTAAATCTATTGATGCTCGCGCACCAGTAGCAATTACCAAAGCATCAATACCTTTTAATGATTCATCAAGTTCTTTTTTATTGTCTAATGAAACTCTAATTGTTTCCAAACTCTCTAGTCCTTCTGAAATTTTTGAATTCTTTCTAATAATTTGCCTAACTTTATACCCTTTTTTAACTGCCTCTTCGGCAATTCTATAACCTGTTTTCCCTGATGCGCCAGTAATTGCTATTTTCATGATTAAAACTAATTTAAATATTATATAAATTTCTTAAGGCTTTTTACATATAAATTTCTTTTTTCTTTTGGGATAAAGAGTGCGACATAAATAACATTTTGTTCCATCACAGCCTCTTGCTGTGCAATATTCTCTGCCATAAAAGATTATTTGCAAATGTAAGGTATTCCAATCATTAACAGGAAATATTTTTTTTAGGTCTTTTTCTGTTTGAACTACGCTATCTCCATTTGATAGACCCCATCTTTGTGCCAACCTGTGTATATGAGTATCTACAGGGAATGAGGGTATTTTAAATACTTGAGACATTACAACTGATGCTGTTTTATGACCTACACCTGGAAGAGATTCTAGCTTCTCGAAAGAATCTGGGACCTTACCACTATGCTTCTCAATTAATAATCTAGATAAGTTATAGATGTTCTTTGATTTTTGATTAGATAGACCTAAAAACTTTATGTATTCGTAAATGCCATTAATACCTAGTTGCATCATCTTTTCTGGATTATCTGCAACCTTAAATAAGCTTTTTGTTAATTCATTGACTTTCTTATCTGTTGATTGAGCACTTAAAACTACGGCGACTAAAAGTGTATATGCATTTGTATGATCAAGAGGTATTGGAGGCGATGGATATAGCTTTTTGAGTTCCTTGCGTATTATTTCTGCTCTTTCAGTCTTTCTCATTAAATTTGAAAATTAAATGGTGTATAAAATTATACAAGTGATATTTTAGGTGAATATTTTCTGCTAACTTAATATATTTGAATAAGAAGAATTTAGTGAAGAATGATGCGTTAATAATTGATGATTTGCATCATAAATATGATAAGCGAGAATGTTCAAATTGGATATTAAATGAAATTAACCTGAAAATTGAAAATGGCGAATTGTTGGGGTTGCTTGGTCCTTCTGGTTGCGGCAAAACTACTCTTTTAAGATTAATTGCAGGCTTCGAATATCCTTCTAGAGGTAGGATTTCTCTAAATAATAAGGAAATTTCAAATAGGAAAAAAATTCTTAGTCCTGAGAAAAGAAATATTGGTATGGTTTTTCAAGATTATGCACTTTTCCCTCATTTAACTGTTTTGGAAAATGTAATTTTTGGGTTGAAAAACAAAAAAGATAGATCTAGGGTTGATTATTTATTAAATGTTGTTGGTCTTGAAAGTTTTGTTGGAAGGTACCCACATGAACTTTCTGGAGGTCAAAAACAAAGACTTGCAATTGCGAGAGCTCTTGCTCCAGGTACAAATTTTATTTTATTAGATGAACCTTTTTGTAGTCTTGATATGCATGTCAAACTAAAATTGAGAAGTGAACTCCCTAATATTCTAAAAGGTTGTAATGCTAGCGGATTGATGGTTACTCATGATCCGGAAGAAGCGATGTCAATTTGCGATAAAGTCGCCGTTATGAAAGATGGGGAAATACATCAAATTGATACACCAATTAACCTTCTAAATAATCCCAAGACCATATTTGTTAGTAGTTTTATTTTGGGCAATAATATTATTAATCTCAAAAAAAATGGTAATTCATATATTTCTTGTTTAGGTGAAATAAATTGTTCAGAGTATTTAAAAAATAAAAGTATCAAAAGTATGTCAATTTCGCCTAAATTTATTTCAATTAAAAAATCAGAATCTGGCGATGCGATTGTTATATCTAAAGAATTTCTTGGAGAATTTCTTATATATAAAGTATCTATTAATGGAACCATATTAAGGGTTAGAACTGATATTAATAATCTTCTAAATAATGGTGATAAATGTTCTCTTTCTATTAATAAAAATATTTATTATTTTTTATATCCAGGAGCACTTAAGGTACATATATAGAATTTTTTTATAGGCAATTACACTTGCCTCCCTTCCAATTAGAGCATTTTTTCTTTTTACATTTCTTTTTTTTACTTTTATATATTTTTTTAGTTAATAGCAGTTCTGAAAAACTGTACTCTAAATTCATTTATAGTATTGCGAGTGATTTTCATTATCATATTATTTAATTTAATTTAAAGGATTTATTAATTTCTAATTTATACAAAATGTTGTATTATTTATCTAGATACTTAGTTGAATATGAATGAAAATAGTTTAAAAACAAAGAAATTAATTAATTTTGGTCCATCTGGAAGAGCTGTTGCTCAACCGATAGACAATAGTTTATTGGATAACATTTTTGAACATCTAACAATGGAAAGATATGCCAATGTTCAATATTTTTCTATGTATCTATGGTTTCAAGAACGTGATTTAAATGGATTTGCCTCTCATTTTCTAAGTGAATCACAAGGCGAAATGGAGCATGCTCAGAAATTTGCAGATTATTTAATAGCAAGAGGACAAAGCGTAAAATTAGATGAAATTCCTGCACCCGTTCAAACATGGGATTCTATAGAGGAGCTGATTTCTTATTCTTTTAACATGGAGGCTGATTTAACTTCATCTTTACAACAACTTTATTCCATATCAGAAAGAATTTCAGATACAAGAACTAATGTATTTTTAGATCCAATTATAGAAGCTCAAACACAATCAGAAGATGAATTTGCGAACATACTTGGTAAGGTAAAGTTTGCTTCTAATCAACCTTCGGCAATATTACTAATAGATAGTGATTTAAAGAAAAAATAAATTACTTTCAAATTTATTTTCATTCAATGTCCTTTTGGTTATTTCAAAAAGTAAATTTGAAAAGTTAATTTTCTCATTATTTTTATTTAAGAGTTCAGCTATTTTATGAATCTCATTAACTCTTTTAAAAATATTTTTGTTTTCAGCAAATAATCTTCCTTTCAATGCTTTATTCTCTGTGGTTTTATAGGATTGCTTGATATTTCTGAGTCTATTCGATAAAACATCAACTTCCATTAACAAATTGTTTGTAAGTGATTTTGATTCCTTCATGTTTTTATAGCGGCGATGTTTCAATAAAAGAAGGGGCAACACTGACTGTTTGGGTCCCGATAGGAGCTATTAATAACTCAGATGATCTTAATTTAGAAATTAATCTTGTTGATGTTACTCGTGTAGAACCGATCAATTCGCCAATCCTTTCGTGAGTTAACCTAAAAGGTAACTCACACCATTGGCCACATCTTCTTCCTAGACGATTTACTAGTATTGAAAACAAGGCTTGTAATCGCTGTTCTGCATTTCCTAAGTGTCTAATCCTAAGGAGTTGTAGAGTCCATTCATTTACTGCATCGAAACCCATATTCTCATCAATATTTACATTGCTGTGAAACGACAAATCTGTTAGAGCTTCAACGCAAACACCTTCGCTACATAAAAGGTCTGTCCTTAATTGATCTCCTGATTGTAAAAATGCAAGTGTCATTCCTTCAGTTTCTTCACAAGGACAATAAACTCTTGCAATTCCACTTTCGACTTCTAGGCAAGTCCCTTTTGGCCTTGATGAAGGATCTATTAATACGGATTGCCCAGTTATTATTCTTACTAATTTTGACGGAGATTCTCCATAACTATGGAAATTCATTAATTTAAATATGATAATGAGAATTATTATCAATTATGCACTATTAATTTACTTATTGCAATAGATTCTCATTATCATTTTGATTCTGAAGTTTTTCTTTACATAGTATTTAGCAATATAATTTAGATAGAATTGCTAAAAATTTTATTTTAGATGAGCGTAAATAGAGTTTGTTTTAATTGTGGAAGTTCTTCTTTTGTCTCAGATCGTTCTCTAGGAGGTAAGATTGTCTGTTCTAAATGTGGATCTTCTTCATTTAAAAATAAATCCTCCTCATTTTTTAAAAGCAAAAAGTTTGTATTTCTTGCTATTGTCATAGCTATTTTTATAATTGTTATTTAGATAATCTGTTTATATTCCAAATTCCATTATTTTTAACCACCTCTACATCAATGCCGTATAACTTATTAAGATTCTCATCATTTATTACCTTATTTTGATGACCATCAGCGATTATCTTGCCATCTTTTAGCATTAGTACGCGATCATATATTCTTGTAATCATAGAGATATCATGAGTAACGCAAAAAATTCTAGTATTTATTTTTGATAATTCATTAATCTTATCAACTACAAAAAACTTTGATTTATAATCTAAATTTGCAATTGGTTCATCTAGAATCAAGATATCTGGTTTTTTTATTAACGCCCTAGCAATGAGAGAAATTTTTTTTTCTCCATCTGATAAATAGGAAAAATATTTTTTAGATAAATTTGAAATATTCATTTTTTTCATAATTTTTTCAACCTTATATGAGTCTCTTTCAGATTTATTTTGTACGTAACAATATCTTCCATATAGTCCACTTAAAATTAAATCAAAAACTTGCAGATTTGGATTTATTCTATTTTTTATATCATTATTTACGGTACTTATTCTTTTTCTTAGTTCCCATAAATTTATAAGTTCTTTGCCAAATATTTTTAATTTCGATTCATTAGCTATTACAGGATATATGTTTCTATTAATTACCTCTATTAAAGATGATTTACCTGAGCCATTTGGTCCAATTAATATTACATTCTCTGAATACGCTATCTTTAAATTTAAATCTTTAATTACTCTAAAGCCATTTTTAAAACAATTAATATTTTTTGCCTCAAACCAAAAGTTATTAACCACTAGAACTTATTGCTCCAAAATATAATTAATTGAATTGAGCTTAAAATAAATATCAAAAGATAAAGCCAATTCAACCATGAAGGTCTATTTACTTTCTTCATAAATTATATTATTAACATAAAAAATATAAGCGGAGCAGCAAATCGTATAAATGTTTTTCTTATAATATTTATATTATTTATGATTTCTAATTTCTTTACCTCAGGTGGATATTTCATTATAACTTTGTCGTATACATTGAGATTTTGAATTTTATTAAAATTTTTCCAAGGTTCATCTTTATCTTCAGACTTCTTATACCATTTCCAAAAGTAATTTATTATTCTGTCTTCTCCCAATAATTTTATTTCATCTTTACTTACATATCCCATATTATGATTATATGTTTGCGTTTTTAAAATCATATAATCCTCATCAAATATCTTATAAAAAATCTTTCTTTGATTCTCTTTAAATAATAAGAGGTTGTTAATTAGTTTATTTTGTAGAAATTTCCTATAGTGCCTAACTATTACTCTTGCTTTGTTATCTCCTAGTGGAATATGATCTAAAACTTGTAAATATCTAGCTGCAGAAGGATCGCCTTTATAAATTAATATTCGTCCAGGTGGGATGTATTTAATCCGGATAAATTCATTTTTAGGTTTGTTCTTGTAGTAATAAATACTTTCAATATATTTAGGTGTAACATTAATTTTCTGGTTGAAACTAACTAGTACATTTTTATTAACATCTTTATCAGGGATGGTATCGCCGTGAACCCAAAATAGATGGAGGATATCTAAGTGATTTTCAATTATCCTTGACCAATCACATTTAAAGTCGACTAATGCTTCTTCAAATACATAATCCTTGTCTGAAAAACCATTATCAGTTAAATCGTAGTTACTTATAGGTGAATCTTCACTAATATTGTTTAAATCGGTGTCGGATTTTTTTGAGTAATGCACAAAAATATATCCATTCTTTTCTAGCGCTTTGTATTGAGATAAGTGAATTCTTTTGGCGTAGTTATCGTAGTTATTATCAACTATGTGACGACATGTTATTCTATCGAGATTTTGGCAACTTCCACCAGATGAGAATTTAGCTCCATGATATGGGCAGGTTATAACTCCATCTGATAGTGTTCCTCCAAAAAAAGAGGCTCCCCTATGTGGACAAATATTTTTAATACATCTAACATTTTCATTCTCATCTCTATAAAGAACAAGAGGCTCATTATAGAGTGAAAAATAATTCAGCTTATTTTTTTTTAGTTCTTTTGAAGGACAAATTGCATACCAACCAAATAAACCTATTTTTAATTCATTTTGATTTTCTCTAATATCTAACGAGTCAAGTTTTACTACCGTTCCTTTTTTAAATGGCTTAAGAACGGTATTAAAGTCTTTTGATTTAAAAAAATTAATTTGTCTGTTTTCCATAAATTAATTTCTTTTTTAATTGACTGTTTATCTTTCGGAACTATAACCCAAGTGAATAATCAATTTCTTATAAAAAGAAAATTCTCTATTATTTGTAGCAATAATTATTTAGTTCTTGAAAAATATTTATTTCCTATCGTATTAATGAATCTTTATTACATGTTTATTGTATCTTTTGTGATTCTTTCAAATTTTTTATGTAATCAATAGCATCATCAATATTTTTGTGGAAATTACACTGACCTAAATAACAACCTATAAATCTTAAGAATTTTCTCTTGCCACCACTAATTTCATATTTATGTATTGTTCCGCCTTCTATAGGGGCATAAATAAGTTCTGGTAAAGCCATATTAATTTTGTATTTAATTATTAATTAAACAATAATTCATGTTCAAATACATTTCCATAGCTCATCCATATATTTAATAATTAATTTACTTATTTTTGCATAATTATTTATTGAATACTCAATAATTATTTGTTATCTATTAATTACTGATACGGATTTATTATTGTGCCAAAAGCATTTAGGCGTTTTCTAAAAAAACTACCAAAAAAAATTCAAACTATGAAGTACTCATTTAGAGAGTTTTTATCTTCTAAAATATAAAATTGCTGTTAAGGTTAGCTAATTCTAAATTTCTATATTTTTAATAAAATATTTTCGGCACAGTAAAATTCTAAACTATATTAGATTCGCAATTATGAAATATTATGATCAAAAGAGTTTTTACGATATTCATCTTAACTTTGCTTCTTCTATTTAGTAGTCCAGTTTACTCGTTAGATACTACTTCTAAAAATCTTGAAAATTATACTAAGAAGATTTCTAATAAGTTCACTAGAACTTACTGCAACACTACCAAATTCGGTATCTCTTATGAAGGAGCATTGGCATTTGCTATTGGAGAGACTAATAAGGAATTTAAAAATAATAAACTGAATAAGTTGATAGATTATTCTCTACTAAAAAATTTAATAGTTAATGATTTAGAAAATAATTGCCAGGTTTATGATTTTACTATTGGTAGTTTAGAAAATTTAAAATTTAACTAGAAAAAGTAAATTATTAAAGTCTTATTTTTTACCTATCCAATCATTGGGTTTTTCCATCATCCATTCGAAAACTCCCTTAGCATCTAGGTTTTTTGATGCATAAACAAACAAAATTGGGAATATTAAAATTACTGCTACAATAACCGCCAACTCTATTTTACCGACTCCCATCTCAGTCACTGTTAAGGCAAAATAATTAATCATTATCTTTATTGAATTAAAATTTATTTCAACATAATTTATAAAGAATTTTTAACTCTTTCACTTTTTTATAAAAAATCTTAATTGTTTATATTGAAAGATGTTTGTATAAAGTACCTATTTTATTGATGCAGAATTTTTAATAATTTAAATAATATGTTAATTTTTGATGGTTATGAATCATGAAATTATTATTTTCACACCTATTTTTGCAATATTAATTGGATTCATATTTTTTAAAATCTTGAAAAAAAGAAAAAGATCAGCTAAAAGTATTTATAAATTAATAGATGATTTAGAAAAAAAATACATATATTAATCTCTTTTAAAAAAAAGATTAATCAAATTCTATACCAACTTCTTCTTTTAAATCTCTTTCCAAATCTGGAAGATGTGGTTCAACCCAATGATCTTTGTTATCAATACCAGCTGCATTGACATAATTCATTATATGTTGATCCACTTGCTTGTAAAGATCATGCAAGTTTAAATCCATACGAATATCATGTGCAATTTCAGAGACTTGTTTTTCAGTTAGACAATGATCTGGATGAAGTAAATCACAACATGGAATTCTCTTCTCAATCAATTCATTTAGATTGATTTTTATTTCGTAATTTTGATGGACAGTCATTAACTTTATGTCTTTCGTAATTATTCTAATTATGATTAAGGCTTTGTATATCTTTAGTCAAGAAACGAAGTTTTTAAATGCCTATGAAGTAATTTTAAATAAATAGATCTTCCAAATCTTTATACAAATCATCATTTTCTTTTTGGTTTTCTACAGGGTCATGATGATCTAGTGAAATTTCTTTTTTGGAGTTGTAGAAAAGATATCCAAGGGCTCCTAAAAGTAAGGTTGTTGATAAAATCATTATCGGTTAATTGACTTATAATGAATATAGTGCAACACTTGTTGTAGTCAAGTGCTGAACTTAAATTATTTTTTAAATGCCTACCAAGAAAAAAAGACTTGGTTTTATTCCAAGAGAAGATGTTTTGAAAATAATTGATAAGTTGAGCATAGAGAACAATTTAAGTAGTTCAAAAATAATAAGTATTTTGGTGGAGGAAGCACTTTCTATAAGAGGTATATTTAATAAAAATAATAATAAAGTAACCCAATCATATCTTAATAATATTGATCATAATGATGATTCTGCAGACTTTATAAATAATACAAATTTCTTAATGGGTACTAGATTTGAAAATAATTTTAATTCTAGTAAACCTTACCATTTAAATGAACCAAATCAGGAGGATTTTGACTTGCATGCTTATAAAAAGTTTTTATCATTTCTTAAATTTCAGGAAATGATGGATAAATATAAAACTTAAAAAAGTGTTGCTTAGTGCTGAACTGTGCGTTAATTTTAATTTGTATTTATAGGAATTTGTACATTAGAAATTATTTATCACCATTTCAAAAACTAAGTTCAATTTATTCTTAAATTATTTATTCCAATGAATTCATCTCTCCCAATATTATCTGTAAATCTACTCCCTCCGGACAAGTTATATTGTAATTTTAGTTATTGGAGTTCCTTGTTCTCTCAGGATATGCAAATTCTATGGGATAGAGCGCATGGAGTTCCCTTAGAAGAACTGCCAAAAGGGGTATCTGACATGATTTTTCCGTATTTACTGCTTGCACTTTCTGACTATAAGACTTCTCAATTAAATAAAATGAATGGAATAGGATTAGACAATCTATTAAGCCTTTGGTTTGATAAGTACTTATTAAATAAAAATGGTTACTTCGAGCTAATTAAAAAATAATATTTAAATTTGCTTTTTTAATATCAAATTAGGTTGCTATCAAAGATGTTATTCAATCTAAAAAATTTTTGAGTGATTCTTTTCGAATTAGCACAACAATAGTCTTGCTATAAATTATTTAAATGGTTTGACCATGATTTCTTTAAATTTCTTGTTAGAAAATTTGTGTATTGTCGCTTTGATAATACTTATCAGAAGAGATATCAAATTAAGAAAAGCAAGATAAATGAAATTTAATTCAAAGACTTTAAGTTTAATCTTGAATCTATTATTTTGTATGTTTATATTAATTATTTAGATTTTTAGTCTTTATTCATTATATTTCCAAAAATTTAAAAAAATTTATATGGAAATTTTGTTGACTTTTATTGTTAATTCGATAATAATGACAAAAAATTTAATTGTGAATTATCTTTCAGATACTTTTGATTATTTTGTTGATGATCTTCTTTCATCCGATTTTAATTTGTTGAAAGGGGAGCTTGATTTTCTTTTGATGCAACATATATTCAATTCAATAGATTTGAAGCTTATAAATAAAACTGAAATTGAAGATAATGAATCATTAGCAGCTTAATCTTTTATGAAATTTTTCTATGAAAAGTTTTGGGTTCCAATTTTTGGTTATATTTTATCGAAATTTGTTTTTTTAATAGAAGGTAAAAAGCATGATCCCAAAAAAAAATAGATTGATTAATATTTAGCCTCAGAAAGTATTCCTAAATACATAATTTAAGTCAATATATTTTGATAACAACAAATGATGTACTTTTTATTTTTGAAAATATGCATGTTTAATATAGATAATTGCTTTTTAGCAAATTAAAATGAAAAAAAATAATAAATTGAAGCCATATACAGTGCATTACCGTGATTTTCAAAATATAAGATTAGAAAATTGTTTCTATGCTTTTGACGCTTACGAGGCTAGAACACTAGCTATGGAATTGAATAAGTATATAAATGAACATCCAAACAGTATAGATCTGATAAGATGCGAAAAATGAATAAAATTTTTAGTAATTTAAAGTAATAATCTACTTAAACACTCAAGAATTTGTCAATAACTGCTTGACTTAACTCACTAGTATTTCCGCTAGCAACGATACCTCCGCGTTGCATCGCATAATATCTATTTGCTTGTCTTACAAAATGCAAATGTTGTTCAACCAGTAAAACACCAATTCCTGTATTTCTAATTATCTCATTGATTGCATTTTCAATATCTAAAACTATATTCGGCTGAATACCTTCTGTTGGTTCGTCAAGTAAAAGAAGTTGAGGTTTGCCTAGCAATGCTCTTGCGATAGCGAGTTGCTGTTGTTGTCCTCCACTAAGATCTCCGCCTTTCCTTTGTAGAAAATCTTTTAGGATTGGGAAGAGATCATAAATAAATGGATCTATCCTCTTGTTCTGAGATAATCCACCTGGAAGAGACTCCATTCCTAGCATAAGATTCTCTTCAACTGATAGATATGGAATTATTTCTCTCCCTTGAGGAACGTAAGCCATACCTTTCCTGGCTCTCTGATGAGGTGGTTTTCTATTGATATTTTCGCCAAGCAAATAAATATCACCTTTTTTTTGTTTTAACAAACCAATTAGTGATTTCAATAAAGTTGTTTTGCCAACTCCATTTCTTCCAATCAAACAAACCATTTCGCCTGATTGAACATTTAAATCTACGTCCCTGAGAATATGACTTTCTCCATAATATGTATTTAATGATTTAATTTCTAATAAATTTTCCATAACTAATCCTCAGGCCTTCCTAGATAAACGTCAATAACTTTTTGGTCCTTTTGTATAGTTTCCATTGTCCCCTCGCATAATACTGTGCCTTGATTTAATACTGAAACATTACTATTAAGTCTCCTTATAAACTCCATATCGTGATCTATTACAACTACAGTATTTTCTCCTGATAAAGATTTTAATAAATCAGCCGTAAGATCAGTTTCTTCATCAGTTAAACCAGCAACAGGTTCATCTACCAACATTAAATCTGGCTTTTGTCCTACTAACATGGCTATCTCGAGCCATTGTTTTTGGCCATGTGATAAAGAACCAGCTTTTGAATCAGCTTTCTGCGCTAAATTAACAATTTTCATAAGACGTTCAATCTCATTAAGCTGTTCATCCTTAATACTTTTATTTATTAGGTTTAAGGGACTTTTAGGAGTTGTCACTGATATTTCAAGATTTTCTTTAACTGTTAAATTCTCAAAGATTCTTGGACTTTGGAACTTTCTTCCAACTCCAAGTCTGGCTATTTTATGCTCCTTTCTACCTACTAAAGATTTACCTTTAAAAATCACTTCCCCATTCGTTGGCTTAACCTTTCCAGTTATTACATCAAGGAATGTTGTTTTACCTGCGCCGTTGGGACCTATTACAGCTCTTAATTCTCCTTTCTTTAAATTTAGATTTAGTTTGTTGAGAGCTAAAAAACCCTCGAAACTAACAGTAATATCAATTAAATTTAGAAGATCTTTATTATTCATTATTCCCCTCCTTATTGTTAATTTCTAAGCTTGGATAGGTTTCAATCTTCCTTTTTAAACCAAATCTTTGAAGAAGATTCCTAGGACCATCTCCTTGAATCCATCCTAAAACTCCTTCTGGCAGAGCTGTTACAACTAAGATAAATAAACCTCCTTGAATGAACATCCAGCTAGCAGGTAAAGCTTCACTTACTAGACTTTTTGCATAATTGATGAAAACTGCTCCTAGTATTGCTCCTAATAAAGTTCCTCTCCCTCCAACAGCAACCCAGATAACCATTTCTATAGAAAAAGGAACTGTCATAAATTGAGGTGATACTATTCCAGACTGAACAGTATATAAAGCTCCCGAAATTCCAGCGAGACCTCCAGCAATAGAAAATATTATCGTCTTGAATATGACTGGGTTGTATCCTGTAAACCTAACCCTTGGTTCATCATCTCGTATTCCTATAAGAATATTTCCAAATCTTCCTTTAACTACCCACTTTGCAAAAAACCATGCGGCTATTACAAGTATGGCGGTTATCCAAAAGAATATTCTTTGCATGGACTCAGAACCTACCATCTGACCAAGTAGTTGTGTTACATCTGTTTTTAATCCATTTGTTCCATTTATAAGTTTTTGTTGTCCATTAAAAAAGTTAAAGAATACAAGAAGAGAAGCTTGAGTAAGTATAGAAAAATAAACCCCTTTGATCCTATTCCTGAAAACAAGAAATCCAATTAAACCCGCAACCAATGCTGGAATTACCCAGATAGCAAAGAAGGTAAAAACCGGCGATCTAAACGGTTCCCAGAAAAAAGGTAATTTTTCAACACCATATAAAGCAAAAAATTCCGGAATATTATTTGGAAATTCAGAGGAGCTGGTTATTTGCAAATACATTGCTGCACAGTATCCACCTAGTGCAAAAAATATACCTTGTCCAAGACTTAGTAAACCTGTATATCCCCAGATAAGGTCAACACCAAGTGCAACTATGGATAAGGATAAGTATCTACCAAGGAGGTTTAGTCTAAATACAGGGAGTAGAGTTGGTGCTGCAATAATTAAGGCTATTAATATTATCCAAAATGATAATACTATTTTTTTATCAAATTTAATTTTACTTATGGACATTAGTTTTCAACCATCCTTCCTTTTTGAGGAAATAAACCTGTAGGTTTAAATTGTAAAAATATAACAATTAGCGCAAATATCATTACTCTTGCCATGCTTGTCGTCGCAAAAAAGTTGATTGTGTTTGATAAAGGTAAAGGCATATCTGGCCATATTGATAAGAGCCTTCCAGCTCCAATTAAATCAGTCATTATTCCTATTCCAAATGAAGCTATTACTGTTCCTAATAAGTTTCCTACTCCTCCAAGCACTACAACCATAAAACAACCAACTATGTAATTTCCGCCAACATTTGGTCCTACAGAACCTAATAGTGAAACTGCTACTCCTGCAACTCCTGCTAAGCCAGATCCAATTCCAAAAGTAATTATATCCACTTTTTCAGTTGATATTCCAAGGCAATCGCTCATTTGTCGGTTCTGAGTAACTGCTCTTATACGCATCCCCCAAGCACTTTGATTAAGAAATAATGTTATTGCTATTACAGAGATTAGAGTAATGACAATTATCATTAATCTTGTTTTAGGAAATGCAGTGCCAAGAATTTCTACTTGACCTCTCATCCAAGAGGGTGCAGTTACATCAACATTACGAGCACTTGCTCTACTAATTTTGCTGACAGAGGAAGAAATTAGACTACCAGTAAGAACTCCAGTTAAAGCAGCAAATATCCAAGAACTAAATTTAAAGTATTTATAATTTATCGATTCTTTTATTTTTGAGGGGAATACTGTTGGTAAGAATAAAGCTATTAATAGACTTATAACAAGACCGGTCCCATAAGCTAAAGGAACACTTCTGACAAATTGTTGAAGAATTAAGCTTACTCCCCAAGTTGCGAGAAGTGTTTCTAGTGGACTTCCATAAAGCTTTCTTATTATAGTTTTTTCAAGGAGAATGCCTACTACTCCACTAACAATAAAAGCAAAGAAAATTGAAACTATTATGTACGAGTTGTAGAAAGGTTTTAATATGGGTAATTTAAAAATTAATTGTGTTACGTATGTTGTGTAAGCGCCAAGCATCATAAGTTCTCCATGAGCAAGATTTATTACACCCATAAGACCAAAAACAATTGCTAGGCCTAGTGCAGCAACAAGCAGTACAGATCCGATTGCAACACCATTAAAAAGACTATCGAGAAGTAACTCCAATTTAGAATAAGAAAATATTTGATTATATAAAATAAAAGGAGGTGTAAACCTCCTTTTATTTTGAAGTATAGGATCTAATTAGATTAAAGCTTATACTTTTCTCCTTTTGAAGGATCTGTCCAATCGCATGCAAATCCTTTTGAACTTGGATGTTTTTGGTTCCATGCTTGAGGAAGAACAACACCTGTCTCTTCAAGTATGGTAAATCCACCCTCTGCATTAATCTCTCCAATTCTTACTGTTTGAGATAGGTGGTGATTAGGCATAACTTCAACAGGACCTTGTGGGGCATCAAACTTTTGTCCAACAAGGGCTTCCCTTACTGCGTTGTCATCGAATGTTCCAGCATCTTCAACTGCCTGTTTCCATAAATAAACCATGTTATAGGCAGATTCTTGAGGATCAGCTACAACACGATCAGCTCCCCATCTTTTCTTAAAGCTTTTAGCAAATTTCTTGGATGCAGGAGTATCAATTGACATCATGTAGTTCCAAGCGCCGTAGTGACCTTCAAGGAACTCGGGACCAATTGTACTGATCTCTTCTTCAGCAATTGAATAATTCATTACGTAGTAGCCACTTGATGGTGTGATACCCGCGTCTTGAATCTGTTTGAAGAATGCAACGTTTTGGTCACCATTAAGTGTATTGATGATTATTCCACCTTCAGGAAGTGCCTTTTTGATTTTTGAGATAATTGGAGCAACTTCAGTATTTCCTAATGGAAGGTAGTCCTCTCCAACAACTTTACCTCCTAACTGTTTTACCTGAGCTTTTGTGATTGTGTTGGAAGTTCTTGGGAAAACATAATCAGAACCTACAAGAAAGAAATCTCCACCAGCTGCGGGAGAACGCTTATACATGAAATCTGTAGCGGGTTCTGATTGTTGGTTTGGTGTTGCTCCTGTATAGAAAATGTTGTTAGAACATTCTTGAGCTTCATATTGAATTGGGTAGTAAAGGAAGGCATCCTTTGATTCATAGACTGGTAACATTGCCTTTCTACTAGCAGATGTCCAACCACCAAATACGACAGGAACTCCGTCTTGGTCTATAAGTTTCTTAGATTTTTCAGCAAAAGTAGGCCAGTCAGATGCACCATCTTCAACTATGTATTCTATTTTGTAGCTTTTACCGCCAACTTTTACACCACCAGCAGCATTTATTTCTTCAATAGCCATTTTTTCAGTATCAACAAGGGTTGATTCAGAAATTGCCATTGTTCCGGATAACGAATGCAAAATACCAACGGTTACTGTGTCGTCGAAACTTCCGGAGGTTCCACCTCCACCGCATGAAGTTGCTGTGACCGCAAGTGAGGCAGTAGCTAATCCTGCCAAAATACGCCTTGAAATTCTCATGAATTAGGATAAATTAGGTAATTGACCCTCATTAGGGGGATAAAGTAAAAGTTATTAACGAGTGAGGATTCGTTTTGTATCAGTCGTAACTTTTTGTTGAATCCAATATATTAGTAATGAACATTTTTCTAGTTTTGATTGTTGGGTATATTTGATTCTAAAAATTGAGTTATTTCTTCAACTCCTTTGCCGCTACTTAGGTTAGTAAAAAACCAAGGTTTCCCTTTTCGCATAAATTCAGTATCACTTTTCATAATATTTAAATCTGCACCAACCATATCTGCTAAGTCAATTTTGTTTATTAATAATAAATCTGACCTTGTTATCCCTGGGCCCCCTTTTCTAGGGATTTTGTCTCCGGCAGATACATCAATCACGTATATTGATAAATCTACAAGTTCTGGACTAAAACTAGATGCTAAATTATCACCTCCACTTTCTACAAAAACAAAATCTAAAGGATTATATTTATTTTCTAAATCTAAAACTGCATTTTTATTTAAGGAACAATCCTCTCTTATCGCTGTATGAGGACAACCTCCTGTTTCTACACCAATAATCCTTCCATCCTCTAAAACTTTTTTATTTATAAGAAAGTTAGCATCTTCTTTGGTGTAAATATCATTGGTGACAACTGCTATCTCATAATTTTTTTTCAGGCTTAAGCATAATGTTTCTACTAATGAAGTTTTTCCTGAACCTACAGGCCCAGCAACTCCTACTCTCAATTTGCTGCTCATAAATTAATTTCTAAATAGTTTTGTATAAAGGTCATTATGATTTTGTTGTGCCATGGCTAAACCTATATTGCCAAAATAGATGTCATCAATTTCTTTGTCCATAATTTCTTTAGAAACTTTTGAAATTATTACTAATAAATCTCTCTGAATCAATTGTGCTTTCGTTGAACCAATAGGAATAATCCTTAATGCTGCACTAAGTTGGTTTGCACTCCACGAGTAGAAAAAATTCTCAACCATCTCTAACTTCGTAATTTCAAAACAATAACTAGCCCAACTCCAAGCTAAAGGCCAGGAGTTTTTTTTATTTTTTTTATGAAGATATTCAAATCCAAATTCCTTAGTTAGATCAAAGAGAGATTTTGCCATTTGAATTTGTTGTTCTCTCATTTCGACAGAGTCTTTTGATGACAAGATCCATCTATCTAAACTCAATAGCTTTTGTAAATTACTTTTTAAATTTTTGCCGTCGTTTAACTCATTGAAAATATCAAAAAAATCTAATAATAATCTGGCATCTAGTCTAATTTGGCCGATTTTTAGTTCACTTATAATTAATTCTTTTACCGAATTTGAGTCTTTTAAATCTTTAGCATTTAGGTAACTCTCCAATCCCTCCGAATAACAAAAACCTCCAACTGGTAAGTTAGGGCTTATTAACAAATATCTTAATAAGTGACTTTTAATCATGACTATGGGCACCTGTTTCCGGAAAAAATTTTTTCTGGATATTTACGATATCAACATTAAAATTTTTAAGCATATTTTTTATTACGTAATCACTTTTTGTTAGAAGAATGTCTCCTTCAATTTCTACATCTACATGCCTATTCCCTAGATGATAAGCAGTTTTAATAAGCTCAATTTTAGATTTCGAACTTATTTCAATTAAAATTTCTTTTTTGGCAATTATCTCTACATAAAAATTGGACTCATTGGTTAGAAGTATATCCCCATCATTTAATTTCCCCTCTCTAGGTAATTGTAAAATTATTTCTTGATTACAATCAGTTAATCTTTTACCTCGTAAGATTCTTCTTTCATCTGAACTTAAGGTAAGTTTTAAAAATGAACCTAATCTTGGTTTTTCCTTAATCCAATCAGTTACAACTATTTGTTTATTCATTTTCATAATCAAAATTTTTGGTTACTTTAATTTAGTAATTAAAGAAAACAATTTATGATTAAAACTTCTTGGGAAGGTAATTGTTTCTTAGATTTTTTCAATAATAAAGCAAGTTTAGGAAATGTTGATAAAACAATCTTTAAATCTAAATCAACTTCTCCTTACAAGTTATTAAAGTCTACTCATGATCAGGATGGGAGGTGTATTGTACCTGTTCTTCATACTGCAGGGGGATTGGTTGGAGGAGATTTACTTGAAATGGAGGTAAATCTTGAAAAAAATTCAAAGGCTTTGTTGACTACTTCTTCAGCTCAGAAAGTATATGGATCAGTTGGGATATCTAAAATTAATCCAAAAGGAACTTTTTCAAAGCAAAAAAATCTCATAAGGATTCTTGATAATTCTCATTTGGAATTTCTTCCACAAGAAACAATTATCTTTGCAAATGGTTTATATGATCAAATGTTTAAAGTATCTATTTCTGAAACTTCAAGTTTTTTATTTACTGATTTAATAAGACTTGGAAGATCTTCTTCCGGAGAATCTATTGAGAGTGGAGTTTTTAGGTCTAAATTAGAAATTATTAGAAATAATGATTTATATGATGATTGGGAATATGTCGATCAAATTGAATTATCTAAGTCAAGTTATGTTTCCAAGTCAGGCATGGATTACATGCCTGTTTTTGGATCCTTAATTTGGATTTGCGAAAAAGATTTTTCCAAGTCAAAAATAAATAATCTTGTTGGAAATATAAAAAAGATTTTCAATGAAACTGATAATAATTTATCTATTGGAATCCTTGAAAATGGTATCTCTGTAAGATTCCTAGGGAGTTCTTCTCAAGATGCTAGGAAATGTTTTTTTTGTATTTGGAAACAAATTAGGTCTGTTTGTGGATTTTGTGAGCCAAAATATCAAGGAGTATGGCCTTTACAAGATTCTATGAATTATTAATTATGTTCAAAAAGAACCTTTTTTCAGAATTTATAGATTAATTTTTTATTATGCATCTTTCACCTCAAGAAAAAGATAAATTATTAATTTTTTCTGCTGCGCTTTTAGCTGAAAGAAGGCTTAGTCGAGGTCTTAAGCTTAATTATCCTGAAACAATTGCTTTTTTGAGTTTTCAAGTTCTTGAAGGAGCTCGAGATGGAAAAAGTGTAAGTCAATTAATGTCAGAGGGAACTACTTGGCTTTCAAAATCACAAGTTATGGAGGGTATTCCTGAAATGGTTGATGAAGTTCAAATAGAAGCAGTTTTCCCTGATGGGACAAAGTTAGTTACTATTCACAATCCGATTAATTAGTTATGAGTAATTTAATTCCTGGTGAAATAATTTCTGAACAAGGTGAAATCGAATTAAATCTTGGTAAGGAAGTTAAAACATTAACAGTTTCTAATTCTGGAGATAGACCTGTACAAATTGGATCTCATTATCATTTTTTTGAAGCTAATAAGGCTTTAATTTTTGATCGAGAATTAACACTTGGTATGCGTCTTGACATTCCTGCAGGAACAGCGATTAGATTTGAACCAGGAGATACAACTGATGTCAAATTAGTTCCATATGCAGGTTTAAGAATTGCACATGGTTTTAATTCATTGGTTAACGGTTCTTTAGATACTTAAAATTATGTCCTATAAAATTGATAGAAATACTTATGCTCAAACTTACGGACCAACCACCGGAGATAGAGTAAGGCTTGCTGATACCCAACTATTTATTGAAGTAGAAAAGGATTTAACTACATACGGAGATGAAGTTAAATTCGGTGGAGGTAAAGTTATTCGAGATGGGATGGGACAGTCTCAAGTAAGAAGAGCTGATGGAGCTGTAGATACCGTAATAACTAATGCCTTGATCATAGATTGGTGGGGAATAATTAAGGCTGATGTGGGTATAAAAGATGGAATGATTTTTGAAATTGGTAAGGCTGGCAATCCTGATATACAGGATAATGTCGATATTGTTATTGGTTCATCAACAGAAGTAATAGCTGGAGAAGGCCATATTCTTACTGCAGGTTCAATAGATACTCATATTCATTTTATCTGTCCCCAACAAATTGAGACAGCACTTGCCTCAGGAATTACAACCATGTTGGGAGGAGGAACGGGACCTGCAACAGGCACAAATGCCACTACTTGTACTCCGGGTTCTTTTCATATTTCAAGAATGCTTCAATCTGCAGAAGCATTTCCCATGAATCTTGGTTTTTTTGGAAAAGGAAACTCAACAAACGAACTCAATCTTATTGATCAAGTTGAAGCTGGTGCATGTGGGTTGAAGCTTCATGAGGATTGGGGAACCACTCCCTCTACTATAAATTCTTGTCTTAATGTTGCAGATAAGTTTGACGTACAAGTATGTATTCATACTGATACTTTGAATGAAGCAGGTTTTGTTGAAGATACTATCAACGCTATTTCAGGAAGAACTATTCATACTTTTCATACCGAAGGAGCAGGTGGAGGTCATGCTCCAGATATTATTAAAATTTGTGGAGAAAAAAATGTTCTTCCAAGTAGTACTAATCCCACAAGGCCCTATACAAGGAACACATTAGAAGAACATCTTGACATGTTAATGGTTTGTCATCATTTAGATTCTAAAATCCCAGAAGATATTGCATTTGCTGAATCTAGGATCAGAAGAGAGACTATTGCAGCTGAGGATATATTGCATGATATAGGTGCCTTTTCAATTATTGCTAGTGATTCTCAAGCTATGGGAAGAGTTGGTGAAGTAATTACAAGAACATTTCAAACGGCTCATAAAATGAAAGTCCAAAGGGGTCCGCTATCGCAGGATTCTGATAGAAACGATAATTACAGAGTAAAGAGATATATTTCTAAGGTCACAATTAATCCTGCAATAGCTCATGGTATTGATAAACATGTTGGGTCTATAGAAAAGGGTAAAATTGCGGATTTGGCATTGTGGAAACCTTCCTTCTTTGCGGTAAAGCCTGAATTAGTTGTTAAAGGAGGTTCTATAGTTTGGTCCCAAATGGGTGATGCAAATGCTTCAATTCCTACTCCAGGGCCTGTACATGGTCGGCCTATGTTTGCAAGCTTCGGCCAATCTCTAATTAAGAGTTCTTTTACCTTCTTAAGTAAAAATTCAATTGATCAAAATATTCCAAATAAATTAGGCTTAAAAAAGAAATGTATTGCCGTAGAAAACACTAGAAATATCAATAAATCACACTTAAAACTTAATAATAAACTACCTAATATTTCAGTTGATCCTCAAACTTATGAAGTTTTTTCTGATGGGGAACTTCTTACTTGTGAGCCTCTTGATGAAGTACCCATGGCTCAAAGGTACTTTTTACTTTAGAAGTTTTTAATTAATTCTTTTTCAGTTGTCTTAATATCTTGTGAACCCGCTATTGCCAAATCTTCTTGCAATTTGTTCTCACAAGAAAGAACTCTTGACCAACTTGGTAACTGCTGTGTTGTAGGGCATGCTAAGTAATCTTCTGTAGCCGGTCTCAATAATTTCGCAAATTTTTGTACTGAAAGCTCTTCTTCATGCCTATCGTATGGAAGTTGATTAACTGCTGAATCTAATCCAAATTGTTTTACCCGATCTTCCCCAACTCTTTTATAAAGAACTTCTAGGGTGGCTAGTTGAGTACTTGTTAAGGTCTCTGCTTGATGCTCCATGAGACCTCTTAAAACACTTGAAAGTATTTCTGTACACATTTTTTGCAATCCTTCTTTAGATGAATCACCAATATTCTTATGTTTATGATCAAACAAACCTAGGTCAACTTGAGCTATTTTGGAGGTTCTTACGTTTCTATAAACCTCTGATAATAAACCTATCTCTAAACCCCAGTCACAAGGAATTCTTAAATTCATCGCGAGGTCTTTAGTGAAAGCAAACTCACCTGCTAATGGATATCTAAATGATTGAAGATATTGTAAAAAGGGACCTTTCCCTACTAACTGCTCAAGACTTGCCAATAAGGGACCCACGAATAATCTTGTTGCTCTACCTTGTAATTGATTGGTTTCTAAGGATAATCTGCTGTAAAAGGCCTTTACATATGATATTCCATATGATTCATCCAGAAGTGGAAGTATCATTCTTGAAGGATACATAGGACTAAAAGTTCTTATATCAGCATCAAAAAGAGCAACGACTTCTGATTTTCTCGTAGCAACTCCTATTCCTTGCCAGACAGCCCATCCTTTACCTGGAGTTCCTAAAAGTTCTAACCCATTTTTTTCTTGGCTTTTTAATAGCTCTATTACAGAGGGAGAATTAGTCCATTGTACGTGAACAGGAAATGGCATTGAGTCAAAAAATGTTTTTGCTGCTTTAACTTGCTGAACAGTTTTTGCAGAGAGAGCAATAACTAATTCATTTAAGCCTGTAAGGTCTTTTAAAACTTCTCTTATGTCTTTTAATGCTGGACGCTCAAACTCTTCATATAAGCAAGGTATTAAAATGCTTGTTGATCTTTTTTTTAGATTTTTGTTTAATTCTTTAAGTAAATTTCTTGTAACTCCATATTCATGTATTGTTGTGATTAACCCTTGTTGAAAGTCCATTTTCTAATTGATGTGCAGAATAGTATTAATACTTCGTTGATTTTTTCAAAGTGAAGCAAATTGATTCAGAGAAAAAATTAGATAGATTAAATATTGATAAATTGTTAAAAACAATTTATTCAAATTCTACTACAGAAGAAATTAATTTTATTTCAAATCAATTATTGCAGATTTTAGATGATTTCTCAGAGAAATCTGCTTATGAAGAAATAATAGACAAGGAAAGATGGAATGAATCTCATTCGGTTTTGATAACTTATGCAGATAGTATTTATAGAAATGGCGAGGCAACATTAATAACTCTTAGTGAGTTGTTAAGTAAACATTTTGGCAGTCTTTCTAAAGTTGTACATATTCTTCCTTTTTTAAAATCTACAAGTGATGGAGGTTTTGCAGTTTCAAGTTATGATTCCTTAGAAGAAAAATTTGGTAGTTGGGATGATCTCAAAAGTATTTCTAAAAATCATGATTTAATGGCTGATTTAGTACTAAACCATGTCTCATCATCTCACCCATGGGTTCAACAATTTATTAAATCCCAAGAACCGGGCATATCAAATGTTTTTTCACCGAAACAAAATCTTGACTGGTCAAATGTAGTTAGGCCAAGAAGCTCCTCTTTGTTTTCTCAAATAAATACTGAAGATGGCCCTAAACAAGTTTGGACAACTTTTGGTCCAGATCAAATTGATTTGAATTGGCATAATCCAAAAATGACTCTTGAGTTCTTAAATTTAATTATTACCTATTTATCTAATGGAATTAAATGGTTCAGGCTTGATGCTGTAGGTTTTATTTGGAAGGAATCAGGGACAACGTGCTTGCATTTACCAAAAGCACATTCAATTGTGAAACTCTTGAGAGTTCTTTTAAATAATCTTCTTGATGAGGGAGTTTTAATAACTGAAACTAATGTTCCTCAGAAGGAAAATCTATCCTATCTGATTCCTGATAATGAAGCCCATATGGCATACAATTTCCCATTGCCTCCTCTTCTCCTAGAAGCAATTATTACTTCAAGAGCTGATATTCTAAACTTATGGATTTTTGATTGGCCCATATTACCTGAAAATACAACTTTATTTAATTTCACTGCATCGCACGATGGTGTTGGGCTAAGAGCTCTTGAGGGTTTAATGGATGAGCAGAGAATTAAGGATTTATTAATTAATTGTGAGAAAAGAGGTGGATTAGTAAGTCATAGACGTTTATCAAATGGTGATGATAAACCTTATGAATTGAATATTAGTTGGTGGAGTGCAATGGAAGATTCTAGTAGAGATACTAAAAGATTTCAATATGAGAGATTTATTTTGAGTCAATTATTAGTAATGGCTCTGAAAGGGGTTCCTGCCTTTTATTTGCCAGCATTACTGGCTTCAGAAAATGATATCAAAAGTTTTTCTATGACAGGTCAAAGAAGAGACCTAAATAGAGAAAAGTTTAAATCAGAAAATCTTTTAGCTGTTTTAAATAATCCTGAATCTAATGCTAATAAAAACTTGAAATATCTTCGTAATGCCATGGATGTTAGATCAGAATTAAAACAATTTCATCCTTGTTCGGAAATGAAATGTTTGTCTAAAGGTAGAAGTGATATTGTTGTAATTAAAAGAAGTAAAGGTCCTAAGTCTGTTTTTGCAATCCATAATATGACTGAAAATAAAATTAATTATCAATTGAATGATAATGATCTTCCAAAAATAATTGATAATGATTTCAATACCCAAGATTTTTTAACATCTACTAAATACAATTGCAAAAATATTAGTCTTGATCCTTTTCAAGTAATTTGGCTTAGTGCTTTATAAATATGATAGAAAATTCTTCTGTTTGGGTGGTAAGTGATGTGGATGGTACCTTAATGGATCACTCCTATGATTTAACTCCTGCTAGAGAAACTATAAAAGAACTGCAAAAATTATCTATACCCGTAATTCTTTGTACAAGCAAAACCGCTTCTGAAGTGAAAGTTATTAGAAAGGAACTTAATTTGACGGATCCTTATATTGTTGAGAATGGTGCGGCCATATATGGTGAATCTCTTAAAAGAGTAAATGGAGAAATTATTCTTGGAATAAAATACGAATCTCTTGAAGAAATCTTAAATTTTATTTCTAATGAAATCGATTATAAACTTACTCCTCTTAATAATCTCACTGACCAAGAAGCCACTCAGCTCACAGGTTTAGAGGGAAACTCATTGAACTTAATGCGTGATAGGCATTGGAGCATGCCTTTTTTAAATCCGCCAAGTTATTTAGAGGAGAAAATTAATATCTGTTGTAAAAAGTACAATGTTGATATTTTTAAGGGAAATAGAATGAGTCACTTATTATCTACAAAATCCAATAAAGGTAAAGCAATAAATGCTTTAAAAGAATATTCAAATGTTCAAAATATTGAAATTATAGGTTTAGGCGATTCTCCTAATGATTTGCCTCTACTTTTAAACTCAGATATTAGAGTTGTTATTCCTGGAATAAATGGACCTAACTTAAATTTACTAGATCAATTGAAAGATTTGGAATTTACTTTAGCTTCTGAACCAAATGGATATGGTTGGAAAAATGAAATCAATAAATTGATAAATAAGCGAGAACTGAGTTAGAAAGATGAAAGATTTAGATATTAATTTCCCTCTTGATAAATTTGAAAAATTAATTGTTGATATTGGTTGGGAATCCTTGGATGATTGGTTCAATTTTTGGAATAATCAAAGAAACATACTTTCAATTGATCAATATTGGAACAATAAAGTAAATGATGATTGGATTTGGGGTTTAGCTTTGCCTATTTTATCTCAGGCTTATAAATTTCAAAATTATTTTTCTGATAGAAAAATTATTGGGATTTCAGCTCTACCTGGTACAGGTAAAACAACACTAGGTAATTGGCTCGAAGCTATATCTTTAAAATTAAATTTCAAAATTTCTGTTATATCAATTGATGACTTTTATCTCCCATCAGATGAAATGAAATTAGCAATTAAGAATAACCCATGGAATGTTTCAAGAGGCTTTCCAGGTAGTCACTCAGTAAATTTAATGTATGAGAAATTATTAAATTGGAAGATAAATGGTGAATTAAATGTACCAGTTTTCGATAAATCTTTAAGAGATGGTTTAGGAGATAGATCTCATTGGAGAATAGATAATCCTGATTTATTAATTATTGAAGGATGGTTTCTTGGAATAAAACCATACTCTATTGACATAAAAGATCGATCTATAAATAAAACAAATTTGAGTATTGATGAATCTTCTTATTTAATAACAATTCAAAATAACCTCAACGAATATTTAAATATATGGAAATTAATAGACAATATTTGGCACTTAAAGCCCTTGAAGTTTGAATATATGAATATGTGGAAAACAAATCAAGAAAAAGAAATGTTTTTGGAGAAAGGCAAAGCCCTTAAAGATGAAAAATTATACAATTTCTTGAGAATGCTTAATGTCTCTATCCCTCATAAAAGTTTTGACTTTATAAATTCTTATGCGCTTTTGTTAATTGATCAAGAAAGAAATTTAATTGAGGCTGGATTAAATTTGTAGCGTTTTCTGAATTTCTTTTTTTTTCAGTAATTTTTTATACATTTTTTATTGGCCTTATTAGTGTTTAATAATTGATATTTTGCTGTTCTGTAATGGTTGAGTTTTCTTACAAAAACGAAGGTAGTAGGATGGTTGTTTTGAGATGTATTGGTCCTTCAAACTTTTTTCTAGAGAGAGTTTTATTTCCAACTGATATCCTTACTTTTATGGCTCCAAACGATTCAAGGGTTGAAATTTGGGGAAATGAACTATACGGTCCTAAGTTGGAAGAGAGAATAAGAGTTTCATCAGAAAATGAAGATTCGACTTTAGTTGCTTGAAAACTCAATTTCTTAATTGTCTTAGAGTCAAAATTTTTTACAAATAATAATTTTTTATTGATATTATCAAACTAGTTTCTGTTTTAGTTTTAGTTTTAGTGATGAATTATTTTTCTTCTTTTGCAATTGGAGGGTTTGTGCCTTCAGCGGCCATTGCTGGGGTTTTACTCTTGGTCGGTTTAGGAGCCTTCTTTTATTTAGGTATTAAAGGTCCAACGGATTATTAAGAAGAGTTTAATTAAGATACGGTTATATTCATTTTTTATAACCTTAGTAAGCTAATTATTCAATTATGGATTTAACGACTACTTTATTTATATTAAGTTTGCCATTTGTTTTGCTGACCGTTTACTTTGGCACAAAAAATGATTTTTACGAAAGTGAAAATTATAAAGGTGATGGATGTGCACACGATGTAAAAAGATAATCTTTTAATTATCACCTCTAAATACGCAAGTCCATTTACTATCAAATTGCCAAACAGGTTTATATATTTCATTGGTTATTTTTTCACCTGCCTTATTACATGTTTCCAAATCTTTCATCGGAATTGAGTGTAATGAGGGACTTGTTATTCCACTTACTTCTGGTCTACCTCCTGGCCCTTGTCGATAAGTTCCAATTATTAACCAATAATTAGCCTTTAATGAACTAGCAAAAAAGAATTGAGAAGAAAGATATAATAATGATAAGATAAATCTTTTTTTCATTAGCTTATATTAGCTTTTACTTATTAAATGTAAATTGTATTTTGCAATTTGCTATTAATAAATTAAGAAGATTCGTATGTTTTGGAATATTTAGAATTTATTTTGTATGGAATTATTCAAGGTCTAACAGAATTTATACCAGTAAGTAGCACTGCACATTTAAAAATAATATCTTTTCTTCTAGGTCTTAATGATCCGGGACCTTCCTTGTCTGCAATTATTCAACTAGGAAGTGTTTTTGCTCTAATTTGCTATTTTAGTAACGACATTTTTAAATTAAAAAGTCAATCTTCAATAAAAATTTCTGATTATTTCATAAATAAGAGGTTATTTAGGTCTATTTTTTTTGGTACTTTCCCAATTGTTTTTCTTGGTGGGAGTATAAAATTATTTTTCCCATATTTTTTTGATAATATTCTCCGTTCTAATTTATCAATTGCTTTAGTTTCTATTTTTATGGCAATATTTATGTACGTAGCAGATAGTTCGAAAAAGGGTTCCATAAGTCTAAAAAATCATAAATATTCAGATAGTTTTTTAATAGGTTGCTCCCAAGCTTTTGCTGTTATGCCAGGTTTCTCAAGATCTGGTGTTACAATTTCTACGGCTCTAATTTTAGGATGGAAAAGAGAGGATGCTGCAAAATTTTCTTTTCTTTTGGGTATACCGGCCATCTCCCTTGCTGCGATTGTCGAATTGATTTCGTCTTTTAATAAATTATCCTCATTTAATTTTATTCCTCTATTTTTAGGTCTTATTGCTGCATTTTTTTCATCATTATTTGCTATTAATTTCTTATTGAAATATTTATCTTATAATGGTTTAAAAATATTTATTATTTACAGATTTATATTTGCTGTTGTAATCCTTTTAAATTTATAAATGGTTAAAAAAAAAATTTTGTAATTGTGTTAATGTTTAAAAAAAAATAACAAATGCATATTTTTACATCTTTCAATCTAGGTGAAGTTGAAGTTTCGAATCTTACGATATTAGTTTTAGTTTTTTTCTCATCTTTTACTTTCGTTGCTGTCGGGATAAGTTCTTATAAATTATACAAATCTCTCATTAGTAATGATGATAATTGATCGGAACGGCGGGATTTGAACCCACGACCCCCACTACCCCAAAGTGGTGCGCTACCAAACTGCGCTACGCCCCGTATCCTTACTATAAAGACAAGAGGTAATTAAATGTTATTCTTCAATAGGTTTGTTATCAGATCTCAATACACACTTTTCGACTTCCCAATTAAAGTTTTCCCATACATAATCTTTTAATTTAAAGTTGCTTCCAGTAAAGACTCCTAACTTAACTTTTGTAGGAGAAGCTGAGCAATATTGCCTGCTGCCTGCTGAGGCAAGATATTGTTGATGGTACTGTTCAGCATAAAAATAATTATTAATTTTTTTTATCTCTGTTTCAATAAAACCAAGGTTTTTTTTAATTAATTCTTTTTGATATTGCTCTTTACTGGCCAATATAATTTTCTTATTATTTTCATTTTTATAATATATTGCTGACCTATATTGCGTACCAACATCATTACCTTGTCTATTTTTTTGTGTAGGGTCATGACATTCCCAAAACATTTTTAACAAATCACTTATATCTATTTTATTTTTATCCCAAATAACTCTTACAACTTCTGTATGACCAGTTAAACCTGAACATACTTCGTAATAAGTTGGGTTGCTTTTACTCCCACCAGCATAACCTACTGATGTTGTGACAACTCCTGGAAGTTTCCAAAAACATTTTTCAGCTCCCCAAAAACAACCACACCCAAATATTATTTCATCTTCTTTTGAATTAGGTTCTTTTCTAATATGAGAATTTAATATTCTATGAATTGAATCATCATGATTAGTTAAGGTAAGCTTCTCATTATTCATAATGTTTTTTAGAAATTCAAACATAATTTAAATTTTTATATCATAAGTAAAAAAATTACTTTTAGCTCTTAATAATATTTGTAGCTAGTTCTCTTTCCCATAGTTTTTTATATAATCCATTTTCCTTAACTAAATCTAGATGATGACCTTCTTGTACTATTTCTCCTTTATCCATAACTAAAACTCTATCGCAAGTAGCAGCCACAGATAATTGATGACTAATCATCAAAATAGTTTTATTAGATCTTTTTCGCATTTCATCAATTATTCTTGCTGCTGTTTTGTTGTCTACGCTAGCTAATGCGTCATCAAGAATAACAACAGGAGAATTTACAAGTAATGCTCTTCCAAGTGCTGTTCTTTGTCTCTGCCCACCACTTAGTGTTATACCTCTTTCACCAACAATTGTTTTAAACTTTTGCGGAAAATTATTTATATCATCGATTAAACCAGCCTTTACAGCACTTTCTTTAATTAATCTCCTAGAAGCTTTAGGTTTGCCAAATCTTAGGTTTTCTGAGATTGTAGAAGTAAATAAGAACGCTTCTTGCGGAACGATTGCAATATTTTTTCTAAGATCTTCTAATTTAATATTTTTTATATCAATTTCATCTAAAAATAATTGACCTTTTGGAATTTCAATTGTTCTTCCAAGAGACTTCGCTAATGTGGTTTTGCCACAACCTACAGGCCCAACTAACGCAATGAGTTCTCCAGGATAAATTTTAAAATTGAGATTATTTAGTGAATTAAATTTTGATCCTGGATATTTTATGATTAAGTTTTTTGCCTCTAATAAACCTTCTACTTTTTTCTTTAAGAATTTGCTGTTTTCACCATCTATAATGTTTGGTTTATTCTGAAAGATTTCTTCTACTCGATCCAAACTTACTTGACCTAGTTGAAAAGTATTTAATGTAAAACCTAATAGAGCTGTGGGAAAAACAAGCCTTTCAACGAAAAGGATTAAAGCTACTAATCCACCTATTGAAATAAATCCACTCTCTAATTGATATGTTCCCAATCCGAGTAGTATTAATAATGATATTGATGAAATACCTTGTAGCAATGGGAATAATGTACTTGCTGTTCTTGCAAGTTTTATCGCTGAATTTTGATAAGCATTATTATATAAATTAAATTCTTTTTTTTCAGCATTTTCTTGTGCATAAATTTTGATAGCACTTATGCCGGAAAGATCTTCTTGAATTAAATCACTAAGTTTGGATAATGATTCTTGTTGAGCTTTTCTTTGATTAACCATTCTTCCTCCGAATAAACTCACAATCCCTAGGATTAATGGAAAGATCATTAATGCTGATATTGTTAATGTTTTATTAATTGAAAACATTGATGGAATTGTAAAAGAATAAGCTAAGACTATGTTGCATAAACTTAAAACCGTAAAACCCAAAAGGCGCCTTATGTTCTCGACATCACTTGTAGCTCTACTAATAATGTCTCCGCTCCCTTTTTTTTGTATCCATTCTGGGTCTTGAACTAGTAAATGATCGAATAGTTTTTGACGAAGATTTACTTCAACCTTTCTACCTATACCAAAGACAATCTGTCTCGAAAATAATCTGATTAAACCCATACATGTTGCTAACAAAATTAAAAACAATGATTTAGAAATAACAAAATCTGAAGAAAAATTATTTTGTAATTGATCAATTATATTTTTTACTTGTAATGGTATTACAACGCTTAATATATTAACTACTAAAAGAGCTAAAGCTCCCACTAAGAATTCTCTTTTATATGGTTTTAAGTATTTAGATATAACTTTTAACTTTAAATTTTTCATTTTATTTTGCCAATATGATTAAGATAATGTTTCATTTTTAAATATGTGAGCTAATTTTATAGATGATTCATCTTTTTTCTATGAGTAACGAACAAACTCATCCCTTACATGAAATAGACAAGAACATTATAGATTCTCTTATCACTAAAGAAATGCCAGAAGATCTTGACTTTATTAATTTAGCTAGATTGATAAATCGTTATAACGACTTCCCCGGTGAAATTGAAATTAAAAATGATATTGAAAAAATACTAAAATTTTGGAAAATCACTAAAAGTGAGCTTTTTTCAAATACAAAAAAGATTTGGTCAAATAGCTTCAGGCCTTCTAATACAAATAAAGATTTAGTTGGGTCAGGTTTTGATACTTCTAATTGAATCCTTTCTATATTATTTTTATTAAATAAATGTCATCTAATCTATCAAACGCAGAAATTCTAAATATTTTGCTAGAAGGTTCAAATCTTGATGATAAAAATTCTAGATCACTAATGCAAAGATGGCTTAATGATGAAATATCTGATGTTCAAACAGGAGCTTTTTTGAGCGCTTTGAGAGCTAAGGGATGCACAGGTTTAGAGTTGTGTTCTATGGCTGAGGAACTCTTAAATGTTTGTGATTTGCCTATAGAAAGACCAAATTTATATATGGTAGATACTTGTGGAACTGGAGGAGATGGCTCTAATACTTTTAATATTTCTACAGCAGTAGCATTTGTAGCTGCATCTTGCGGTGTGAAAATTGCTAAACACGGTAATAAAAGCGCTAGTGGAAAAGTTGGCTCTGCTGATGTTTTGTTGAATCTTGGTTTGAATTTAAACTGTTCGTTAGAAAAAGTAGTTTCTGCAGTAAATGAAATTGGAATAACTTTTTTGTTTGCGCCTGTTTGGCATAAATCGTTAATAAAACTTGCTCCATTAAGAAAGGCCCTTGGCATAAGGACTGTATTTAATCAACTTGGACCATTGGTAAACCCTTTAAGACCAAATGCGCAGGTATTAGGAGTTGCTTCAGAGGATCTTTTAATGCCCATGGGAAGTGCACTATTAAAAATGGGCATGGATAGAGCAATAGTAGTTCATGGTCATGGAGGCCTTGATGAGGCTTCTCTTCAAGGTGAAAATAAATTGGTATTTGTTGAAAAAGGTGAATTACGGTACTCAAAAATAAATATTTCAGATTTTAATTATGAAAATATTTCTAACGAGAAACTTGTAGTGTCTAATAAAAACTCAAACGAGGATATATTAAGGTCTGTTTTAAATGGTTCTGGGCAAAAATCACATAAAGATGTTGTTGCCTTGAATACTGCATTGGTTTTATGGGTGGCTGGAATTGAGGATGATTTACAAAAAGGCTTTAATAAAGCTTTATTTTCCATTAATCAAGCAAATCCCTGGAACAATTTTTTACTTTTAAAAAATTATTTATCTTCTGATGAATTAATTAAAAATTGATGATTAATCCATATAAGAAAAACGCAAAATTAGTTTTAAGCAATGGTATTGTATTCCCTGGATTTTCTTTTGGAGCTTCTGGAACTGCTTTTGGTGAAATAGTTTTTAATACAGGAATGACCGGATATCAGGAAGTTATAACTGATCCAAGTTACTATGGACAAATTTTAACATTCACTTATCCAGAAATTGGAAATACTGGTATTAATCTTGAAGATTCAGAATCTAGTAATAGCGTTAAAGGAATAATTGTTAGAAATTATTCGTCAAATAATAGCAATTGGAGATCCTTAAAGAATTTTGATCAATGGTTAGTTGAAAAAAACATAATAGGCCTTTATGGAATTGATACTAGGGCCCTTGTTAAAATCTTAAGATCTAATGGGTCGATGAACGGAATTTTGACCTCTGAAGATAAAACTGTGGAAAATTGTTTAAAAAAAATATCTGAAATACCCAAAATGGAAGGATTAGATTTATCAAAAGAAGTTTCTACAAAGCAACAATATTTATGGCAAAAACCTACAGAAACAAAATTTGATATTAGAAAAAGATATTTAGAAAAGGCTAATAAATTAAAAATAGTAGCAATTGATTTTGGAATAAAAAAATCAATTTTAAATAGACTAGTTTCCCATGGTTGTGAAATTTTAGTTTTACCTTCACGATCCTCTTTAAAAGATGTTTTATCAAAGAAACCAGATGGAATATTTTTCTCAAATGGACCAGGGGACCCCTCCTCCGTTAATGAAGGAATTGATTTAGCAAAATCACTTATTGAACATGGTGAAATACCTATGTTCGGAATTTGCCTTGGCCATCAAATATTTGGATTGGCTTTAGGGGGAGTAACTTATAAACTTCAATTTGGACACCGTGGTTTAAATCATCCTTGTGGAATAAATAACCAAATTGAGATAACTAGCCAGAATCATGGTTTTGCTATTGACCCAAAATCTTTGTCAAAAGATAAAGTCAAAATTACGCACTATAACCTTAATGATAATACTGTCGCTGGTTTAGAGGTTATTAATAAGCCTATATTTAGTGTTCAATATCATCCAGAAGCAGGACCTGGTCCTCATGATTCAGATTATTTATTTAAAAAATTTGTTTCTCTAATGTTAGAAAGATGTTGACATATTGTTTTCATTTGATTTGATAATTACATTTAATATATTCATTGGAGGAATTAAACATAGAAGATTTTCAGAAGTTAACAGTTTCTTTAAGAGGAAACATTGATTTAAGAACAAATATTATTGTTTTTACTTTTAAAGGCCAACTTGATGCCTTCTCAGAAAAACAATTTAAGAGTTTTGTTACTAATAATTTAAATAATGAGCATCCATTCGTTATTGATCTTACAAAAATAGATTTTTTAGATTCTTCGGGACTTGGAGCTCTTGTTCAGACGGCTAAAGAATGTAAAAAGTTAAAGTTAGCTTTTTCAATTGTTGGTAATTCTAGAGTGGCTCAAACAATTAAACTTGTTCGTTTAGGCGACTTTCTAAATTTAAAGTCATGTCTTGAAGATGCCCTAACTTATTTAAAAAATTGAATTATTGGATTCAAAACTTGGTTCCATATGGTTCTCCTGAAGAAATAGGCGTTATTCAACTTGCTTGGCTTGGCGATGCAGTATGGGAACTTCATCAAAGACTAAGATATGTTCATTTTCCCTTGAAATCAAAAGAACTTCATTTATCAGTAGTAAACGAAGTAAAAGCAAAATCTCAATCAAAATCTTTAAGTCAAATTGAACACTTATTAAATGCAAATGAGATCGATTTAATTAGGCGTGCTAGAAATAAAACTAAGAGATACCCAAAATCCTCAAACCCAACCATATACTCAAGAGCAACTGGTTTTGAAACTCTTATTGGTTGGCTATTTTTAAAAGATCCTCAAAGATTATCAACTCTCTTTGAATATCTTGAAATTAAAATGAAATGAATTAATGAAATACTCATCTAAAAATAATTTCCCCGGAAAAAATAGTAAAAAAAATAAGAAAAATTCTAATTCTGATTTTTACTCTAAAAATAAAAATTCTTCAAAAAAAAATAATAAAATCTTGATAAATTCTTTTAAAAAGAGTACTAATAACCTAAATGAAACTCAAAAAAATAATATTAATTCATCATCTTTAAGGAAAAGAAAGCCAATACCCAAATATGGTTCTGAATTTTCTAACAAAGATTCCGCCATTTATGAAGAGCCAGCAAATAAAAGAAATCTTGATGATTGGATCTGGGGTAAACATTCAGTTTTTGAGGCTCTTATTAACAAAAGAGATATTAATAGGATTTGGTGTACTTCAGAAATTTTTTCTTCAGAGAAGTTTTTTATTTTACTTAAGGATTTTAAATCTAAAGGTGTCCTCATTGAAGAAGTCTCTTGGAACAGGCTTTCACAATTGACATTTGGTGCTTCACATCAAGGTATTGCATTACAGTTGGCATGTTCTAAAACAATATCACTGGAAAATTTAATTGATTTTTCTAAAAAGGACTCTGCAAATCCTATTATTATTGCCTTAGATGGTATTACTGACCCACATAATCTTGGTGCAATTATAAGATCAGCAGAGGCTTTTAATTGCAATGGTATTGTCATTCCTCAAAGAAGATCTGCAGGCTTAACTGGAACAGTTGCCAAAGTAGCAGCAGGAGCCTTGGAACACTTACCAGTAAGTAGAGTTGTTAATTTAAATAGGGCAATTGATGAGTTAAAGAAAAACGGTTTTCTTGTTGTAGGGTTATCTGAAAATGGTCAATTATCTCTTTCAAAGTTTAATGAAAAAACCCCTATGGTATTAATAGTCGGAGCTGAAGATAAAGGAATTTCTTTGCTTACTCAGAAAAAATGCGATTTTCTATTAAGGATTCCTCTTAAAGGTAAAACATCAAGTTTAAATGCCTCTGTGGCTACCGCAATTTCAATATTTCACTTGACTTGTAAATAATTTTTAAAAATTGCAATTTATGCTCTTTAAAATATTGTTGTTTCAATACATTTATATAATTAATGAAAATTTATTGAATTTTTACTTCAAAATTGTATAGAATTTAACAAGAATCTACGATCTTCATAGATCTATAAAATTGATTAGAAACTTTGGAAACAAACTTGGATTAGCTTGGTGGGCTAAAATTGAGACAGAAAATCCCAAAACCATTTATTGGTATGGCCCTTTTCTTACTAAAAATAGTTTAAAAGAAAATATGCTTTCTTTTATGAAAGATCTTAATGATGAAGGTTCTACTAAGATTAAACATAGTCTAGTTCGTTGCAAAAAAGAAGAACCATTAACCGTTTGATTATCATTATATTTAGATAACAAGTTGAGAAATGAATTTTAATTCTTTAAGAAAGGAAATTAATAGTAAAAATGCTTCTGTTAAAGAATTAACTAATGATTTTTTTTTAAAGATCGATTCCAAAGACCCAAAAATTAATTCTTATATTTGTACTACTAAAGATAATGCAATCAGACAAGCTGAATATATAGATAAATTAATTCAAAATGAAGAAATACTTCCTCCTCTTGCAGGAATCCCGATAGCAATTAAGGATAATATTTGCACTAAAGGAGTCTCAACTACTTGTGCAAGTAAAATGCTCAAAAGCTTTGTTGCACCTTATGAATCAACAGCTTCAAGTAAATTATGGTCTTCAGGATGCATTTGTTTAGGTAAAACAAATTTGGACGAATTTGCAATGGGTAGTTCAACAGAGACTTCTGTCTTTGGAGTTACTTCTAATCCTTGGGATATTACTAGAGTTCCTGGTGGAAGTTCAGGAGGTAGTGCTGCTTCAGTTGCCGCTGGATTATGTGCAGCTGCTATAGGTTCTGATACTGGAGGTTCAATAAGACAACCAGCCTCTTTTTGTGGTGTTGTTGGGCTCAAGCCTACCTACGGCCGAGTAAGTAGATGGGGATTAGTTGCATTTGCTAGCTCACTTGATCAAATTGGTCCAATTACAAATACTGTCTCTGATGCCGCTGAAATTCTTTATTCAATATCTGGTAAAGATCCCTTAGATTCAACATGTCTTGATAAACCTGTACCAAATTATTTGAATGATTTAAATAAATCTATAAAGAATTTAAAAATTGGGATCATTAAAGAATGTTTTGAACATCCTGGCTTAAATTTAGAAGTTAAAGATTCTGTTCTATCTGCTGTTGAAAGATTTAAAACTTTAGGAGCTGATATCATTGAAGTAGAATGTCCTAGGTTCAACGACGGAATTGCCACATATTATGTAATTGCACCATCTGAAGCATCTGCAAATTTGGCCAGATACGATGGAGTTAAATATGGTTATAGATCGAATCAAGGTTCTAATCTTTTAGATATGACTTCAAAAAGTAGAGCTGAAGGATTTGGTGATGAAGTACAAAGAAGAATTTTGATAGGAACTTATGCTTTGTCTGCAGGATACAGTGACGCTTATTACAAAAAAGCACAAAAAGTTAGAACACTAATAAGAAAAGATTTTGATAATGCTTTCCAGAAAGTAGATATTTTATTAACCCCGACATGTCCAACTACCGCTTTTTTAAAGGGTGATTTTGCCAATGATCCACTTTCTATGTATCTTTCTGATCTATTAACTGTTCCTGCTAATTTGGCAGGTCTTCCAGCTATAAGTATTCCTTGTGGTTTTGATACTAAAGGATTACCAATAGGACTTCAGCTAATTGGAAATGTGTTAGAGGAGGATCGGATATTGAATGCCGCAAATATTTTCGAAATTGATGCTCAGGTAATCAAGAATAAACCTTTATTCTAAATTTGTATTAAAAATTAATTTGTAACCACAAAGTATAGATCTTTCAGATATTTTCTCTATCTTGTATATATAAATAATCTGAATATGGGTTTCGTTCCTCTTCATAATCATAGTGACTACAGCTTACTAGATGGAGCCAGTCAAATTTCAAAAATTGTAGAAAGGGCTTCTGATCTTGGAATGGAATCTATAGCCCTTACTGATCATGGAGTTATGTATGGCGTTCTTGACTTGGTCAAGAAGTGTAAAGAAAAAGGCATAAAACCAATTATTGGTAATGAAATGTACGTAATTAATGGTTCTATTGATGATCCTCAGCCAAAAAAAGAAAAAAGATATCATTTAGTAGTGTTAGCAAAAAATTATACTGGTTATAAGAATCTAGTTAAGTTAACAACAATTAGTCACCTAAATGGGATGAGAGGTCGAGGCATTTTTTCTAGACCATGTATTGATAAATCTCTTTTAAGTAAATATAGTGATGGACTTATAGTTTCTACCGCTTGTCTTGGTGGAGAGATACCTCAGGCTATCTTAAAAGGTAGATTAGACGTAGCAGAGAATATCGCTCTATGGTATAAAAAATTATTTGCAGATAATTTTTATCTAGAAATACAAGATCACGGCTCTATTGAGGATAGGATTGTTAACGTCGAATTGATAAGAATTGGGAAGAAGCACCAAATAAAAGTCATCGCTACAAACGACGCACACTACTTATCAAATATGGATGTTGAAGCACATGATGCTTTGCTTTGTGTATTAACAGGAAAACTAATAAGTGATGAAAAAAGATTGAGATATACCGGTACAGAATATATTAAAAGTGAAAATGAAATGCTAGAACTTTTTAAAGATCATATTGATGATGAATCAATTGAAGAGGCAGTGAACAATACAGTAGAAATATCTCAAAAAATTGAAGTATTTGATTTGTTTGGTAATTATAGGATGCCAAAATTCCCTCTTAATAAAGATACAGATTCATTTTCTTTCCTAACACAATTATCTAACGAAGGTCTTTTAAAAAGACTTAAGAAAAATGATCTTAAAGATGTTGATGAGAACTATAGAAAAAGACTAACTTCCGAATTAAAAATCATTAAAGATATGGGATTCCCAGATTATTTTTTGGTTGTTTGGGACTACATCAAATTTGCTAGAGATAACTCTATCCCAGTAGGACCAGGTAGAGGTTCTGCGGCAGGTTCATTAGTAGCTTATGCCCTTCAAATCACAAATATAGATCCTGTAGAGCATGGATTGTTGTTTGAGAGATTTTTAAATCCAGCAAGAAAGTCTATGCCAGATATTGATACCGATTTTTGTATTGATAGGAGAAATGAAGTTATTGATTATGTTACTAATCGTTATGGAGAGGATAAAGTTGCTCAAATAATTACTTTCAATAAAATGACCTCTAAGGCAGTTTTAAAAGATGTTGCGAGGGTTCTAGACATACCATATGGAGAGGCTGATAAATTGGCTAAGTTAATTCCGGTTGTAAGAGGGAAACCTTATAAACTAAATGAAATGATTGATAAGAATTCTCCTAGTCAAGAGTTTAGAGATAAATACATTAATGATAATAGAGTGAAAAAATGGGTTGATTTAGCTTTGAGAATTGAAGGAACTAATAAAACATATGGGGTTCATGCTGCTGGAGTTGTTATCGCATCAGATCCGCTTGACGAACTTGTTCCTCTTCAAAGGAATAATGAAGGACAAATAATAACCCAATATTCTATGGATGATATCGAATCTCTTGGATTATTAAAAATGGATTTCTTGGGCCTCAAGAATCTTACGATGATTGAAAAGACAGTTTCTCTTATTAATCAATCTATTGGAAAGAAAATAAACATTGATGAGCTACCTCAAAATGATGGTAAAACCTTTGAGCTTATTGGGAGAGGCGATCTTGAAGGTATTTTTCAGCTCGAATCTTCAGGTATGAAACAGGTCGTTAAGGATTTCAAACCTAATTCTCTAGAGGATATTTCATCCATATTAGCTCTTTATAGACCTGGTCCTCTTGATGCAGGCCTCATTCCTAAATTCATAAATCGAAAAAATGGAAACGAAAAGATTGATTTTCCTCATCCTTTTATTAAGTCAATTCTCACTGAAACCTATGGAATTATGGTTTATCAAGAACAAATCATGAAAATTGCTCAAGACCTGGCCGGTTATTCTTTGGGTGATGCTGATTTACTTCGAAGAGCAATGGGAAAAAAGAAAGTATCTGAGATGGTTAAGCATAGGAATATTTTTGTAGATGGTTCTATGAAGAAAGGTGTAAATGAAAAATTAGCAAATGATCTTTTTGATCAAATGGTTTTATTCGCAGAATATTGTTTTAATAAAAGTCATTCAACGGCTTATGGTGCTGTAACTTATCAAACTGCATTTTTAAAAGCCCATTTTCCAGTTGCATATATGGCAGCCCTTTTAAGTGTAAATGCCGGCTCAAGTGACAAGATGCAAAGATATATTTCCAATTGTTATTCCATGGGAATAGAAGTTATTTCACCAAGCATTAATTATTCAGGTGTTGATTTCACTATTAAGAATAATCAGATTATGTTCGGGCTATCTGCAATTAAGAATTTAGGAGATTCTGCAATAAGAAATATAATTGAGAATCGAAATAGTTTCGGAATCTTTAAGTCATTATCAGATTTCTGCGATCGTTTACCTTCTAATGTTCTTAACAAAAGAAGTCTTGAATCTCTAATACATTGTGGAGCACTAGATGAATTCTCAAATAATAATAATAGAGCTCAGTTATTGTCAGATCTCGAACATGTTATTGAGTGGGCCACGTCAAGAAATCGTGATAGGTTATCTGGCCAAGGGAATTTATTTGACTCTAAAGAAGAATTTTCTAATGTTGCTTTTTCAGATTCACAATTAGCTAAGGTTGATGATTATTCACTTATTGAGAAGTTAAAGTTAGAGAAGCAGCTATTAGGCTTTTATTTATCTGATCATCCTCTAAAACATTTAACTAAGCCAGCTAAACTTATATCTCCTATAAGCATTTCTCAGTTAGAAGAAGTAAAAGATAGAACTAAAGTCTCTTTAGTTGGAATGATCCCTGATTTGAAGCAAATTACAACGAGAAAAGGAGATAGGATGGCTATAGTTCAGCTTGAAGATCTTTCTGGAAGTTGCGAAGCAATTGTTTTTCCTAAAACCTATGTCAAATTATCAGAATTTCTTTTGACTGATACTAGATTATTGTTATGGGGAACAATAGATAAAAAAAGTGATAAGACTCAATTAATAATTGATGATTGTAGAGAGATAGATAACCTTAAATTGCTTATTATTAATCTTGAAAGTTCTCAAGCATCAGATGTAAGAATACAAAATACTTTGAGAGACTGTTTAATTAAATTTAAACCAGAAAAAGGTAGATATGGAATAAAGATTCCAGTTTTAGCTGCAGTAAGAAATAAAAATAGTGTTACCTACGTAAAATTTGGGGAGCAATTTTGTATTGGAGATATTCAAGGAGCATGCAAATTATTAGAAAATAAATCATTTCAAGTTAATTTGAAATCATTAGTTTCATAGATTAACCATTCTTCTCAAAATTTTGAGTTGCAGGTTTAAAGGCCGCCTTTGCACGTTGAATATTCATTGGAATATTTTCAATACCGAAAAAAGAGCCTGGCTCTTTATCCCAACTAGCTGATAATATTCCAAAACTTAATCCTGCAAGACCTAACAAGAAAAACAAAGCTGAAATCGCAATTGTTGAGGAAGGAGGTATTTCAGCAATATTTCTTGTGACGATAATGTAGCTAACAACAAAAACCGACATTCCTAATATTGTCGGTATTCCTGCTGTAAAGAATATTCTTCTTGCCATTCTATCTGCAACATATTTAGGTATCCCTCTTGATGATTGCTTTGGGGTAGTTACTGTATTAGATGTTTTTTCTAGATTAGCAAACGCAGCTTTCTCAGAAAAATTTTTTTTCTTATTATTTTGTTTCTTTTTTTTAGATTGCTTTTTATTCATCAATTGAAATCATCCTCTGATTCCAATTTTCTTAACTAGATCTTGATATTTCTGAATGTTTTTGTCTTTTATGTAAGTTAATAATCTTTTCCTTTTCCCAATCATTTTTAATAATCCTTGCCTAGAAGCGAAATCATGGATGTTTCCTTGGAGATGATCACTTAATTTTGATATTCTTTTAGAGAGCATTGCCACCTGAACTTCTACTGAGCCTGTATCAGTTGGATGAACTTGATGAGTTTCAATAAGCTTCTGTTTTTCAGCTGTATCTAATGACATAAAATTTATTTTTCTTACTCTATGATACTACGTCATCTAGCTAAATTACTATTATCCTTATCTAGATAATTCATAGCCGATTTCAATAAATTTTCAAATAATAAATTATTTTCTTTTTTATCGAGGAGAGCTACTTCTTTAATAAGAATTGGCAAAATATTCTTTATTTCTTTATTTTTGTAATTTAATGATTTAAGGGTTAATTGAACGTCCTCAATCAATTTATTAATTTCAGGATCCTCAATCTCAAACTTATCTTTACCTTTTTTTTCTTCAAATTGTATTTCACTTTTTAATTTACTTTTTAATTCTAAAATTAACCGATCACTCATTTTTTGACCTATACCAGGTACGGAACAGATTAATTTTTTATTTTGAGTTTTTATTGCATTTATAACTTCACTAATGGAAAGTTTATTTAATATACCCATACCAATTTGAGATCCTACACCTCGAATACTTAAAATTTCAATAAAGAAATTTTTTTGAACCTTTGATGTAAAACCAAATAGTAAATCTGAATCTTCTTTCTTAATATGTTTTATCCAAAGAGTGATATTTTTATTAGATATCTGATTTGTTTTTAATTTTAGAAAATTGGATTCTAGTATTTGTATTTCGTATCCCAATCCTTGGCAATTTATTAAAACAAAAAATTTTTGATTAGTTTGCCATAATTCAACTAACTCTCCATTTATCCAACTAATCAATTAACCACCATCCACCTGACATCCAATTAGTGCTCCTGCTGTCCCACCAGCAGGCACTGCCCAAAATCTATCTTTACCTCTAGAGGAGGATAGGGCTATTCCAGCTCCAAGAAGACCTCCAATAACTGAACCTTCACTACAGTCATTATCATCTATTTTTTCAGCTTGACTTTGACCTCCACAAGGTATTACGACATCCACTTCATAACTTTTTACGTAGCCTGGGTTTGATTTCGTTCCAGGGATATACTCCTCTCTATATTCAGTTCTTGTGCACGTTACTGACTTTGGAGTTGTTGCTTTAACTTGAACAACAGGAGAAAAACAAAATAATAAAGCTAAATAGAAAAATTTCACAATTTTTTTTACTCTAATAACATTCTATGTCCTTTTGATTATTTTGGAAGTAGATATAATAGTTCCTAATAAAACTAGTGAAGCGCCTAGTAAAAAATTTATGTTTATTATTTCACTAAAAAATAAAATTCCCCATATTGATCCGAAAAAAACCTGTAAATAATTAATTGTTGAAGCTTCAGATGCAGGTAAATTTTTTAATCCTATAGTTAAGAAGGTCTGACCTAATTGAGTAAATAAGCCAATGCCAATGATCCAAAATAATTCATTCCAATTTGGGGTAACCCAGTTCATTAACACAATTGGTAATAAAGTTATAAATGAAACAAGTGGAAAATATCCAATAATTACATAAACATCTTCAGTAAATGATAGTTTCTTAACTGTGACGTATGCCAATGCAGTGCAAATTGCCCCTAGAAATGCTACCGAAATTGAAAAAATTTCAATTTCAACATTTATATTTGCTAATTGAGTTGGATTTAGTATTACTAATATACCAAACCAGCCAATAATTAAAGCCAAAACTAAATTTCGAGTTATTTTTTCTTTTATAAATATGCAAGCAAATATAGATATAAAAATAGGATAAGTGTACTGAATGACTGTAGATATACTAAGAGGCATATTTCTTATCGCATAAAAAATACAAACTAAAGCTAAAGTTCCTAAAACACCTCTTAAAAAAAGTAATGTTCTATTGTTACCCCAAGGACTTATCTTTTTTAAATTAATTATGAATAATGTAATCATTAAACTAAAAAAGGATCTGAATAGAACTAACTCATAAATAGGTATCCTTTTGTCAATATTTTTTACGCACAAAGTCATCAAACTAAAGAAGAAAGATGCAAAAACTAAATTAAACTTATTTAATGAATTAATTTTTTTTTCTAATGCTTCGATATTTATCATTTAATAATTAGTTTTATTGTGAAATTAAGTAGATTCTTGTTTGATTTTGAACTATAACAAATAAATCAATATTTATTTCTTAACAAAAATCTCAATGGTTCATTCTATACACCCAAGAACTATCCAAGAGGTTAAAGAAAAGGCAGATATTGTTGACGTTATATCTGAACATATTGTTCTTAAGAAGAAAGGGAAGGAATTTGTTGGAATTTGTCCTTTTCATGATGACACTAAGCCATCTATGACAGTATCACCAAGTAAACAATTTTATTATTGTTTTTCTTGTGGTGCTGGTGGTAACTCTATTAAATTCTTAATGGAATTTACTCGTGCAAACTTTTCTGATGTTGTATTGTCTCTAGCAAAAAAAAATAATATTAATGTTGAAAATCTTGAGGGTCCACAAGTAGAAGCATATAAAAAACAATTATCCAGAAAGGAAGAACTTTATAAAATATTAAGAGTCACTAAAAATTGGTTTAAGTCCCAATTAAATAGTTCTCTTGGTGATGAAGCAATGAAATATTTAATATCAAAGAGAAAATTGAATAATAAAATTATTGATAATTTTGAATTAGGTTTCGCTCCAAATTCATGGGATAGTTTGTTTAATTATCTAACCAAGGTGGAAAAATTTCCTGTCAATCTCATATTGGCTTCAGGTCTTGCAATTTCTAAAGATAATTCTGAAAAGACTTATGATCGTTTTAGAAATAGATTAATTGTTCCAATCCATGATATGCAGGGACGAGTAGTTGCCTTTGGAGGTAGATCTCTTGATGGGCAGGAACCTAAATATCTTAATTCTCCTGAATCTGAGATTTTTGAAAAGGGAAAAATGATGTTTGCATTCGAAAAAGCTTCTAGCAATATTAGAAAAAGAGATAAAGCTATTATTGTCGAAGGTTACTTTGATGTCATTTCTCTTCATTCAAAAGGCATTACTAATTCCGTTGCCTCTCTTGGGACTGCATTAAATAAGTATCAAATTTCTCAACTTTGTAGATGTACAGATAATAAAAACATAATTTTGAATTTTGACTCTGATAATGCTGGAATCTTAGCTATGAAAAGAGTAATAAAAGAAGTCGAAAGCTTATCTCTCCATGATCAAATTAATCTTAAGATACTTCAACTAAGAGATTTTAAAGATCCTGACGAATATTTGAATAGTCATACTCCTGAAGATTATTTTAATTTAATTGATAATTCATCTTTTTGGATTGATTGGGAAATAGATCAGATTTTTAAAGATAAAGATTTAACTAAGTCGGATATTTTCCAGAGTGTTATTTCATCATTGGTAAAATTATTAAGTAAATTACCTCAATCATCAACTAGAACACATTACTTACAAAAAGTTGCTGAACAATTAAGTCAAGGTCAAGCTAGGTTAGCAATACAGTTTGAACAAGATTTAAGAACTCAAGTTAAGGGATTTCGTTGGCATGGCAGATCAAAAAAATTTGAACAACCAAATGAAATTTCTCGACGGGAGAAAAATGAATCGGAAATAATCTTTTATTATTTACATTGTCCAGATCTTAGGCTATTTATTCGTGATGAATTTCTCAAAAGAGAAATTAATGGTTTTAATACTAGTTATATCCAAAATTTATGGGAAGCTATTTCAAAAATTGAACAAAATAATTTAGGTTTAAACTACCTAAATGATTTAAAACAATCAAATAGTCAAAATCTTCAAAAAGATTTTTCTTCTATTAACTTAATTTCACTTCTGCCTGATTTCTTAGCTCTCAATAATCCTGAATCATCAAATAAAATTAATATTTTTATTAATCCAAATGAGTTGTTTTTAACATTGCTGAGTAATTCTAAAGACAATTTACTAGGAACATTATCACTTCTTGAGAAATATAATTCTCTTAAAAGATGTAGACACTTAATCGAATCTTGGGGATCTCAAAGATTAAAAACTTTAGAAAATTGTATATCTATTTTAATTGATAATCCTTCTTCAGCTTCTTCAAATACAAATAAAGAGATAGATGATCTTTTTAAGGATTTAAACTCAGATGCTATAAAATTTCAGGAATTATATTATTCAGAAAGGCAACATATTAATTTTTTAGATAAACAACGTTGTGGTAATTTCATCGCTAGTTAATATAAAAAATTTTAATTTATAGGCAGTATTTTTTAATCATTCGTTTTACCTTTTTGGGTTTATCTTCAAGAATATAAGCTTCTACTTCTTTCGCATAAGTCCCAGAAAAATTTGAACTAGAGAACTCTAATGCTTTTCTTTTACTTTGATGCAATTTGCTTTCTAATTTTTTTATATCCCCTATTGTTTTATTGTCATTACATTTTTGTATCGCATGAGTTGCTTCGTGTCTTAATGCTTTTCTTATCGCCCTTTCTGTTTTGAAGTTATCTTTATTTGGGCTTTGTTTTTTACTTCTATAATTTGTTTTCCGTTTTGCATTTTCAGTACATATTATTATTTTATTTTCTTTAAAATTATGTAGCCCTTTTATTTCTTTGTTTAGTAGGCATTCAATTTTATTTTCTTCAACTTTGTAGTTTGCTTTCATTAATAAGTTAAGAATCTCTTTATCTAATTTGCTCAAAAATAATATAAATTCCATTTTATTTTTTTTACTTCACTTCACTATAGTTGGGATTTGTTCTATATCAGTTGTAGATGAGCGACTTAAGAAATTCTTATTCATCTTCCAACTTTGTGGATTTTTTGTAATGGCCCACGTAATTGCATTGTTATTAAATCTTTTATTTAATAAATCAATCGTTTTCATAAGATTGGTTGATTTTTTTAAGACTTTCTGCGATTTGTAATTGATAACTGATTGCTGTAAATATTCGCTATTTGTTAAATCCTGCATTAAAACACCAGCTTTTGAGAATTTATATTCGGGATTATAAATTTCTTTAGATAATTCAACTACTATTTTTAAAATATTGTTTGTGTCATCTGTTGCATTTGTAAGTTTTCTATGAGCACTTCTTTGATAATTTTGACTTGAATATTTACTGGTTCTAGCAAATACTCTAATACTAGATGATTGCAAATTCTGACTTCTCATTTTTTCAGAGGCTTTTATCGCGTGAGTTGCCAGTGCTTGAGTTAAGTCTTCTAATTTTGTGATAGGCGTGCCGAAACTCCTGCTCACCTGAATTTCTTTTTTTGATTTCTTGTTTTTTTCTATGGGCAGGCATCTATGGCCTTTCAGTTCTAATTGTAGTCTTTTCCCTACGATGCCTAATTTCTTAATGATTTCATTTTCTTCCATATCTCTTAGTTCTCTCGCATTTTTAATACCTTTACTCTGCAACCAATTAGAGGTTTGTTTCCCGACTCCCCATATCTTATCTATACTAATTTTTTTCAAATAATTATTCTCATTTTCGGTTCTAGCTAAATCAAATATTCCAGCTGAATAATCAATATTTTTAGCTAGTTTATTAGCAATTTTTGCTCTTACTTTATTTTCTCCTATTCCTACTGTTATGGTAATTCCTAGATTCTGATATATTAACGATCTTATGCTTCTTGCCCAAGGATATAGATTTTCATCATTAGGTCTAGAAATCGAGACGAATGCTTCGTCAATAGAATAAATTTCTATCTGTTCACAGTAGTTTTTCAGTAAATTCATTAGTCTTCTGCTCATATCTCCATAAAGCGAGTAGTTTGAGCTTAAGACTGCTACATTTAATTTATTTAATCTTTCTTTGACCTTAAAATACGGAGTTCCCATTTTAATTTTTAAAGCTCGCGCTTCAGGGCTTCTTGCAATGATACATCCGTCATTATTAGATAAAATTACTACTGGTTTATTTCTCAAATGAGGATTAATATTTTGTTCACATGACGCGTAAAAATTATTAGCATCTATAAGAGCTATTGCATCAATATTTGAAATTCTCATAAATAGCTATGTATTGAATAAATAACAACTCCCCATATCTGTACATCAATATGGTTTTTAAATCTAAAATCAGGATAATTATGATTTTCTGCTTTTAAATATAATTCATTATTTTTTATAGATAATCTTTTTATTGTAAATTCTCCGTCTATCATTGCAATGATGATATTCCCTGGCCTAGCTGTTAAGCTCTTGTCTACTATTATTAAATCTTTATCTTTAATTCCTGCATTTATCATTGAGTCACCTTTAACTCTAAGAAAAAAAGTGCTAAACGGATTAGATATTAAATGTTCGTTTAAATCAATATTTTCTTCTGTATAGTCATCTGCAGGAGAAGGAAACCCTGCTGATACCCAATCAGTTAATAAGGGGATTTTAAATTTTTTAGTAGTTGAATCAAAAGAATCCAAGGTTAAATTTGATAGTATATATGTACTATATAGCAAAAAAACAAAAAATAGTTAGTTATTAAACTTTTATAGATTAATTTTAGATTGAATCTAATCTTTTTAAGAACGATGGTAAGGGGAGTTGTTAGATATAGAAATAGCTCTATAGATTTGCTCGATTAGGATTAATCTAGCTAATTCATGAGGAAAAGTTAAAGGAGACAGGCTTAGTAAAAGATCTGATTTTTCTTTTATATCTGAACTAACTCCATCACTATCACCGATTAAGAAATTAATTTTTTTATTTTTAAAATTCAAGAGTAAGGAACATAGTTCAACTGAATTAAACTGTTTCCCTTCTTCACTTAGGCAGATAATAATATTGTTATTGGATCTAAGATTATTTAAATTAAAAGTCTTTAATTCATTAATAATAAGTTCAGGCATTCTTTTTTTGTATTGATTAATTCCATCTCTAATCCAAAGTTTCTTTATTTTGCCGATAGCATAAATTGCTAATCTATTACTCTGAAGCATAAGTAAATATTAAAACTAATTATTCATCAAGAAGATAATTAAATTCATCATATAGTTCCTCTTCGGTTGTTAATTCCTTGGAAAAATTATCTTTTTTAGAATTCATATTAATTTGATTAATCTCACTTTTTCTTTGTAAATTATTAACGTTAGAAGTCTCTTCTAAAGATTCTGAATTATCAATTAACGAATAAAAAATTTTATTGGGATCTTCTGAATTAAGTGGATTGGTGATTAAATTATCATTATTAGTTATATTTGTGTAATTATTTATATTTTTACTTTCGTTATTTAAATTTTTCTTTTTTTTAAATTTATTGAGTTTATCTAAATTTTTTTTTGATAAGCTCATGATATAAAGTATTAAATAAATTCATATTTAATTTAAACATATTATTTATCTTTTAGATGAATTCTAAAAACTATCATCAAAAAAAAAGATTTGGACAACACTGGTTGGTAAATAAAAAAATATTAGAAAAAATTAAAGAAATTGCTGTTCTTAATGAAAATGACTTTATTTTAGAAATTGGTCCTGGTAAAGGAGCTTTAACCTCCAAGTTGTTAGATTCAGAAATTAAAAAATTACATGCAATTGAGTTAGATAAAGATTTAATAAACTTATTAAATGATAAATTCAAAAATAATGATAAGTTTTCACTGCAGCAGGGAGATATTCTTTCTGTAAATTTAGATTCGATTAATAAGAAGATTACAAAAGTGATTGCAAATATTCCTTACAATATAACTGGCCCAATATTGGATATTTTTATAGGTCGATTGGGCATTATAAGAAACTATAATTACGAAAAAATAATATTTTTAATGCAGAAAGACGTTGTAGATAGGATTTTGTCAAAAGAAGGTAGTCCCAATGCTGGTGGGCTTAGTATAAGAATGCAACTTTTATCAAAAATAAAAAGAATATGTGATGTGCCGCCTTCATCATTCAGTCCGCCTCCAAAAGTTTTTTCTTCTTTAGTAGTTTTCGAACCAATTAAAAATGATTTAAGATTAGACATTAGTCTAGAAAAATATATAGATAAACTTCTTCGAATTTCATTTAATTCAAGAAGAAAAATGCTTAGAAATACTCTTAATTCAATATTTTCAAATGAAGAGATAAATGAATTATCTGAATCTTCAAAAGTTTGTTTTAATTTAAGACCCCAAGATATTTCAATTGAACAATGGATAAAGCTTGCAGAAAATTGTATTAAAATTAAAAAATAAAATTTAAGTATATGCAAGATTTAGCTAAAACGAAAATTAATATAAAATCTCCTGCGAAAATAAATTTGCACCTTGAAGTTATTGGTAAAAGAGAGGATGGATTTCATGAGTTAGCAATGATTATGCAAAATATCGATCTTTCTGATTATTTAGAATTTGAAATTAATAATGAAGGTTTAATTAAACTTGAGTCTGATTGTAATGATTTAAGCTTATCTGATGATAATTTAATTGTTAAATCGGCAAATCTATTAAGGAAAAAATCAAATATAGATTACGGCGCGAATATATTTTTAAGAAAAAATATTCCAATTGGAGCAGGATTAGCTGGTGGATCCAGTAATGCAGCAGCAACATTAATTGGTCTTAATAAGTTATGGGATTTGAACTTGGATCAAGAAACATTATGTTCATTAGCATCAACTTTAGGATCTGATATTCCCTTTTTTATAAATGGTGGTAATCAATTATGTTTTGGAAGAGGAGAAATTTTGGAGAAATTAGATTCAAACTTTGAATATGGAGTAATTCTTTTAAAAAATCCAAATGTATCAGTATCTACAGCTGAAACTTATAAAAAATATAGTAATAGATTTTGTAATCAATATCTTACTGATAGAGAAATGATTGAGAACATAAGAAAAAATTTAAGAGATAATGGTTTGAATAACTTAAATTTTGTTAATCAACATTTATCTATTAAAAATGATTTACAGTTAGTTGTTGAAAATGAAAATAATTCTGTAAAGCAGGCATTATATTTACTTTCTAAATTAGAAAATTGTCTCACATTTTCAATGAGTGGATCAGGCCCTACATGCTTTGCACTCTTTAAAGATATAGAGACTGCTAAAAAAGAATTAACTGCAAATCATAAATTGTTTAGAAATAAAGGTTACGATTCATGGGTTTGCACTTTCCTTGAAAAAGGAATAACATTCATTTAAATTTTTTTATACAAAATTTTATTGTGGCTGATAATAGTAATGAGAATATTGAAAAAAACATTCCCGAAAAAGGACCATTAAATTTTATTGTAGGATCATTAACAAGTTTTTTATTATTTATATTTTTTTATTTTTTAAGTAATAAAATTGCAATTTATTTTTCAGTACACAAACCATCTAATTCTTCTGAAATAGTCCAAAATATCTCTTCTAGTATTAATACCTTAATAATTGGATTATCTTTTTTGCTAACTTTCTCTTTTGCTTTTATAGGTATTGGACTTTTTATTGTATTTATTCGCAGTTTTTTTCTGAAGAAAAATTGAATTGCCAATATTATTAAGAAAACACTTTCTTTGAATGTCTTTACATGACTTAGGCCTTTTAGTCCTTTTGCTGTCACCTGGAATGATTTTATCAATATTACTGCTCATAACCTTCGCTGAAGGAGGTTGAATTATTCAAAGTGGTAGGATTATATATGTGATTAATTAGGTAATTAATTGTGGCTGGAACATTATTATTTAATGCTTTGAAAGAGGCAATTGATGAAGAAATGGCAAATGATGTAAATGTTTGCGTTATGGGGGAAGATGTTGGTCAATATGGAGGATCTTATAAGGTAACTAAGGATTTATATGAAAAATATGGAGAGTTAAGAGTCTTAGATACTCCAATTGCAGAGAATAGTTTTACAGGTATGGCTGTTGGTGCAGCAATGACTGGCTTAAGACCAATAGTAGAAGGAATGAATATGGGTTTTTTGCTTTTAGCTTTTAATCAGATATCAAATAATATGGGTATGCTTAGATATACAAGTGGCGGAAATTATAAAATACCAGCAGTAGTTCGAGGACCTGGAGGAGTTGGTCGTCAACTTGGTGCTGAGCACAGTCAAAGACTTGAAGCATATTTTCATGCAGTTCCTGGCATAAAGATTGTTGCATGTAGTACACCCACAAATGCTAAAGGTTTAATGAAAGCAGCTATAAGAGATGATAATCCGGTTCTATTTTTCGAACATGTTCTTCTATACAATTTATCTGAAGAATTACCTGAGGGGGATTATACTTGCGCTTTAGATCAGGCTGACGTTGTAAAAGAAGGGAAAGATATTACTTTATTGACTTATTCAAGAATGAGACATCACTGCCTTAAAGCTGTTGAAGAATTAGAAAAAAAAGGAATAGATGTTGAGTTAATAGATTTAATAAGTTTAAAACCATTTGATATGGAAACCATCTCAAAATCAATAAGAAAAACAAATAAAGTAATTATTGTTGAAGAATGTATGAAGACTGGAGGTATTGGTGCAGAATTAATTGCCTTAATAACAGAAGAATGCTTTGATGATCTTGATGCCCGACCAATTAGATTATCTAGTCAGGATATTCCAACTCCTTATAATGGAAATCTTGAAAATTTGACAATAATCCAACCACATCAAATAGTTGAAAAAGTTGAACACTTAATTAGTGGGAGTATATAGACAATGAAAAGAAGGCAAGGTTGGCTTTTTTTTATTATATTTCTACTTACTTTATCTGTTTATCTATTAATAAATTATCCCTTACAGTTGGGTTTGGATTTACAAGGGGGTTCTCAACTTACACTGCAAATTATTAAAGAGGAAGGTAAGGTAACAAGAGATGAACTTGAAGCAGTTAATTCGGTTATAGATAAACGTGTTAATAATTTAGGGGTTTCCGAGTCTAACTTGCAAACCCTCGGTGGTGATCAATTGATTTTAGAATTGCCTGGAGAACAAAATCCTTTAGTTGCTTCAAGGGTTTTAGGGAAGACTGCTTTATTAGAATTTAGAACCCAAAAAAAAGGAACATCTACAGATTTAAAAACCCTGCAACTTCAGAGATTGAGTATTAAAGGATTAATTGAACAATATTCCTCTGAAGAAAAAAATCAATATGATGATAATTTCTTAAAAATTATTCAAGATGATCTTAAACAGATAGAGCAAGAATTAAATTACTCATCTACTAGTAATGATTTATATGTGAAGTTAATTGAAATTAAAAAATATGTTGATAAAGAAATTACAAAATTATTTATTAAAACAGATTTATCTGGTAAGGATCTTATTAACGCAGGAAGGAGACAAGAACAAACAAATAGTAATTGGGAAGTTTTATTAACTTTTAGTAATTCAGGAGGTGAAAAGTTTGCAGAAATTACAAAGTCAATTGCTGGCACTAATCAACTACTGGCTATCATTCTAGATGGCGAATCAATAAGTGAAGCCAGTGTTGGCAATCAGTTTGCTAATACTGGGATTACAGGTGGATCAGCAACAATAAGCGGTAATTTTAGTGCTGAAAATGCTAGAGAATTAGAGGTTCAACTTAAAGGAGGTTCATTGCCATTGCCAATTGAAATAGTAGAGACAAACACAATAGGGGCTCTGTTGGGATCTAAAAATATTTTAAAAAGTCTTTATGCAGCTATTAGTGGATTAATTGTTGTCGGTATATTTATGATTTTTAATTATAGAATTCTAGGTTTTGTTTCAGTTCTTTCTCTAGTGCTTTATGGATTCTTTAATTTAGCCATATATTCTCTAATTCCTGTAACTTTGACTTTGCCTGGAATATCTGGGCTTATACTTAGCATTGGTATGGCTGTTGATGCAAATATTCTAATATTTGAGAGAATTAGAGAAGAATTATATGATGGTAATACTCTTACAAGATCTATTGATAGCGGTTTTCAAAGAGCTAACTCATCAATAGTTGATGGCCATATTACAACTCTTCTAAGTTGTTTTGTATTGTTTTTGTTAGGAACAAATTTTGTTAAGGGTTTTGCTGCAACATTAGGTATTGGAGTCTTGATAAGCTTGTTTACCTCATTAAATTGTTCTAAAACTATTTTACGATTTTTTACAACATATCAATCTTTAAGACAAAAAAATCTTTATCTGCCAAGGAATAATTTTTCAAATTAAATTTTTCCATTTCTAATTTCCCATGAAATACAATCTTGAACTAATAAAAAATAAAAAAAAGATAATTGGTTTTTCAACTGTTCTTATTTTGTTGAGTCTTCTAGGAATTTTATATTCTAGTTTTAATACTTCTTATAAGAAGCCTATAAATTTAGGGATGGATTTTGTTGGGGGAAATGAACTAAGGATAGAAAGAGTATGCGAGGCGGAATGTTCTAATTTTTCCCCTGATTCAGTTTTGGAGAAATTAAGAAAGACCTCTAAGAATAATAATGTTTTAAATAATATTAAATTACAATTCCAAAATAATAATAAATTAATTTCAATTAGAACACCTTATTTAAGTATCGAAGAATCAAATAATCTTATTAATAATCTAGATAATATTATTGGACCTTTGAATTATGATAGTAAGGATTCAAGATTAATAGGTCCAAAACTAGGGAAAAGATTACTTACTAATTGTTTTACTTCATTGTTGGTTTCTTTATTTGCAATTTCTTTATATATAACCATTAGATTTGATAAAAAATATGCATTATTTGCATTATTAGCTTTATTCCATGATTTATTAATTGTTTTCGGTATATTCTCTTGGTTAGGAATTATATTATCTGTAGAGGTAAATAGTCTATTTGCCGTGTCCTTGTTAACTATTGCTGGTTATTCTGTTAATGATACTGTTGTTATTTTTGATAGAATTCGAGAGAATTTAAAAATAAAAAAAGAAGGCTATAACGAAACTATTCAATTATCAGTAAACGAATCATTTAGGCGAACAACCTTTACAAGTATTACAACCCTTATTCCTTTATTATGCATAATTTTGTTTGGCTCTTATTCTCTATTTTGGTTTTCCTTTGCCTTATCATTAGGAATTATAGTTGGAAGTTATTCAAGTATTTTATTGGCTCCATCTTTGTTGCTTAAAGACTGACCTTAAGCTTCTAATTTTATGAAATTGAATTATTATTTGATAATTTTATATTCTTTAGTTTTAATAGATCTTTCTACTGAGCTAAGAATAATATTTGATCATTTTACTTTTAGTTCACTATATTTTGCTATTGGTAAACATCCCTTAGCTGTCTTTATACTTTTTTCTTACCCATATTTATATAAAAAATTAATTAAGTAGTTTTCAAATATCTTTAAAGGATTCTTTGATTAAAACCTGAATTACTACGGCTAATGGAAGAGAAAGTACCAAGCCTAAAGGACCAAAAATGAATGTAAATCCAAATTGTGATATTAATGTCAAACCAGGAAGTAAGTTTGTTTTTTTCTTCATTATTGATGGCATTATTATATAACTTTCAATATTTTGAATTATTACATATGCTCCTAAAACGGCCAGTGGCTTCCAAAAATTATCAAGCAGTGCAATTGAGATTGGAAATATACCACTAATCACTGGACCTATATTAGGAATTATATTAAGAACCATTGCTATTAAAGCATTTGAGACAATGTATTTTACATCTAATATAGACAAAACTATTAATGATAATAGACCCACTGATAATGAGCTTATAACCATAGAAAAAGTCCAATTTGCTAATGCAATATTACATTTTTCCAGTATATTTCTAAATTTGTTGCGATAATTTTTTGGAATTAATAGAAGTATATTTTCTTTATATTGTTTAGGTTCAATAGAAATCATCAAACTCACTGCTAATACAAATATTAATTTCAAAAGACCTGAACCCAGATTTCCCGCTATATTTATTAAATTCCTAAAGCTTTCTTGAATAGCTTTTGCAATAGTTGAAGCTTCTGGAATGGTAACTACATTATTTATAAGACTGAATATGTCTATAACATTATCTGATTGTTCGCCATAAAAAAGGCTATTAAATTTGTCCAAATTTGTATTAATCAAAATATTTATTTTTGATAAGCCATTTGGAATATCAACTAGTATTTCATTGAATTCTTTTATAAAAGGAGGCAATACAAGAATAAAAATAGTAAATACTATTACTGATATAACAGTTAAGACAAGAAACAAAGAAAGCGATCGGGGGATTTTCAAGCCGTTTTGTATTTGGTTACATAAATTACATACAATGTTTGAAATTACCAAAGAACAAATTATTAAAAGGAGAAAATCTCTTAAAGTCCAAAGTATTAACGAAGTGATTAAAATTACTACTAACTTGAAATATGATGAACTTCTCAATTTTCAAAATTTTCTACTTCTTTTCAGAATATCCTAATCCATTTGATTTGGCATAACTATTTGCAAATCTCATAAATCTATCAAAGTCTGGTGTGTTCTTCCAAATATAAACTGCTTCTAAAAATATTGGTTCTCCATCAACAAACTTTACTTTAACTTCCCTAGTTAGTATTTCACCTTCTGAATCAATCATACGCATACCTGTGATTTCACCGTCTGTAATTGAAGATAATGCTTGAGGTTTTTCGAACAAAAATAGTGCTTGGCCGGTAGTACCATCCTTACTCCTAGTCAGTCTTATTTCAGGCACTACTGGTTCATCAGTTCCTTCATAAAATTGTATTTTTGCAGTTTTATTTGCTGTCATAATTTTCAGTTAATAATTTTTTATTTTAGGAAATATTTTTCACAATCGTTTTAATTATTTTATAAAACATTATTTATTAACTCTAGAATCTTCTTATCATATTTTTTGTCGGTTAAATCTAATGACTTTATATTTGTTTTGCCAACTTTTTCAAATTCATAACACTTATCGTAATAATCTAGAACTGATCTACAAACTAAGTCCCATTTCTCATTATTAATTGATTCCAGAGCTGTTTTTGTTCTTTGTGGCCCTAATCTTTTTTTTATCCTTAATACAGATTCTTGGAGTTCCTCTTTCTTAAAAACACTATAAGTTTCTATCAACTCATCTAACCTGTTAGATTCGCTTCTTAAAATTTCAATTCTCCTAGAGTGTTTCATCTGATTGAAGAATTCATGAGGAATTTTGCATTTACCTATATTTGCACTTTCAGCTTCTACAAAAATATTATTAGAACATTGAAAAGAATTTAATTTTTCTGCAATTGTATTTTCAAATTGTTCATTTGAAGGTTGTTCTTTCATTCCTAAACCTCCAAATGTACTTCCTCTATGACAAGCAAATCCTTCAAGATCAATAGTTTGATATTTATATTTCTCTAGTAATGATAATATTCTTGTCTTCCCTGTTCCTGTTTTTCCGCCAATAACTACTAAATTCAACTTATTTGAGAAACTATCTAATACCCATCTTCTATATTTTTTGTATCCTCCCTTAAGTGTTATTGGATTTAATTTATATTTTTCTAGTAGCCAAGCAATGCTTTGTGAACGCATTCCTCCTCTAGAGCAATATATTCTGATAACAAATTCATTATTTTTATTAGGTATAGTTTTATAAGAATCAATACTCATGAATAAATTATCAAGAAGTAATTCCATTTTTTTTTCAAAAAATTTTAATCCCTCTATGACTGCTTTTTTTCTTCCTTCTTTTTTATAAATCGTGCCAATTATAGATCTCTCATCATTATCAAATAGTGGAATGTTAATAGAATTAGGCAGGTGTCCTTTATAATATTCACTCGGGCTTCTAACATCTATAAGTGGTCCTTTAAAACTTCTAAATTTCTTTAGTTCTTTTCTTTTGAAATACATGGATAGTTTTTATTTTTATAGATTGATTTTTTAAAATGAATAACAAAGAAAAAGATAACTATAATAATGCTACATTAGAACTGATAAAAAAATTTGTAGATTCCAATCAAAGAAAAAGAATAAATTTATTAACTCAAATAGAATCTGAAGTCGAGAATATTTTTAATCTTGGCCCTTCAATGTTTGATATCTTTGATAGTGATGGAGATGACTGGGCTGCTGGTTGGATATTGCAAGTTTTAAAAAAATTTAAGCCTGAATTCTTTGAAAACTCTAAATTCAATAATTGGTTTAAAACATATTCAGATATTGATATTAATTATGAAAATTTGCAATTAATGTTGGTTGAGCAAAAATTTGAAGAGGCAGATAGATTAACAAGTTCTTATTTACGAAAATTAGCTGGTAAATTAGCTGAAAAACGTGGATATGTTTTTTACAGTGAAGTTAATAATATGTCAGGTAAAGATCTAGAAACAATAGATAGATTATGGACTATTTATTCAACTGGTAGATTTGGATTCTCAATTCAGGCAAAGATATTAAAATCTGTAGGGAAAAAATATGAATTAATGTGGCCGAAAATAGGTTGGAAAAAAGAGGGCTTATGGACTAGATATCCTGGATCTTTTTGCTGGTCATTGGATGCTCCTGATGGACATATGCCTTTAATAAATCAACTGAGAGGAGTGAGACTTATGGACTCCATCCTACGTCATCCTGCTATTGCAGAGAGGCATAATAATATTCTTTAAATGAGGTATTTAATAAGTTAAAATTAAGATAGTATCAAAATATTATTATGTCCTTATTTCGGGGCAAAAATATTTTAAAAAAATTTTTTAAAAGACCAAAGATTAACTGGTCAAACTACGAATTCGAATCATCATTACAGTTAAATGAATTTGTCGATCAATTATTAGAACCTATTGAAAAGTCTCAATCATGTTATCTTATAAAACTTGGTTTACATGAAGCTCTAGTTAATGCAGTAAAACATGGAAATAAATTAGATCCTAAAAAAAATATTAGAGTAAGGAGAATAATTACTCCTAATTGGTGTGTTTGGCAAATTCAAGATCAAGGTAATGGTTTAGAAATAAAAAAAAGAAACTACAAATTACCAAAAAAAATAAGTAGTGTAAATGGCCGTGGCCTATATATTATTAATGAATGTTTTGATGATATTAGATGGAGTAGTAAAGGTAATAGGCTTCAGTTGGCTTTAAAAAGATGATTTTTACTAGGGCAAGGTTGATCTACGTTAATTTCTTTTAACCATTTAATACTTTCTTCTATATACTCAATGGTCTCCTTTTCATTACAAGAAATAATTAAATGGCATAATCCCGCCGAAATTAATTCTGCAGATCGTTTATATTTATTTCCTTTATCTTTATGCCATTTAGAATGATCAATTTTTAATTTATCATTAAGACTTTGAACAAGCTGAATAGTATCTTTATCCCAATAGGTCATAGAAGTTTTTATTTACTTTACAGCAGACCATACTTTGGTCATAAAAAAGGAATTTGATTTTACATCTTTAAACCCGACTTCCTCTATTTTAGAATCTATATCCTCTTTTATGTAATCAGAATAAAAAGGCTCATGAAAAGATTTATAGAAGTTTTCCATTACGGAAGTAAAGTCAGGTGAATCACTTATTTGAATTGAATCAGCTAAAACTAATATCCCCCCAGGTTCAAGAACTCTAAAAAATTCATTTAATACTTTAGCTCTTATTGTTCTAGGTAGTTCATGAAATAAGTAAACACAAGAAATACATTGAATACTTTCATTTTCAAAAGGTAATTCTTCAGCATTACCTTTTATTAACTGAATTAAATCTCCATCTAAATCTGAAATATATCTACTTGCCTCTTTTAAGTATGAATCAGATAAATCAATTCCTATAATTTTTTCTTTAGGAAATGAGGCTCTTAATTGTTTTAATGTTCTTCCTGATCCTGTAGCAACATCAAGTATTTTTATGGAACTTTTTTTTCTATCGCTAAAAATTTCAAGTCCTTCTTTTATTGGCTTAATTATTCTTCTCCTCATTGAGTCAGCACTTCCATTAAAAAGTATCTCTACTTGTAGGTCATAAATGCTAGCTGAAAAATCTGATAAATAACCATCTGTTTGATGATGAAAATTCCTCAAGTAATATTGAGGATAATTATCTTTATCAATTGATTTTGGAAGATCATCAAAGTTTTGTTTTCTGCGTCTATCCCATGTATTAGGCATATCTAGCCAAATTTTAGGATATTGAGTTAGATATCTAAGCCATGGCTCGTCAAACAATAATTTTTTTGGATATATATTTTTTTCTGCATCATTCCAATCTTCATCTCTTAAGATATCCATTGAATTTTGGATTTGCATTAGAAGATCATTATCTATATCAAAATTTTCAAGCTTCGAATCGGGAAGAATAAAATTCATTAATCTTGAACTGATCTGCTTGTGAGCGAAACCTGCAATGCTTTTACTTTGTTGTAGCGTTTTATATGCAATTTTTGAAATAGAATCCCTAGCCATTTTTCAATTTATATATATATATTCCAACAAAAAAAAAATCAATTTGAGAATATTTTGTGATATTTCTCAAATTGATAATTTAAACTAATGTTTTTTTTTTGATTATGCGTCGTAATACATGAAGAATTCATGTGGATGAGGCCTTTGTCTTAGTTGTTGTACCTCTTCATATTTTATATCGATAAAGTTATCAATAAAATCTTCAGTAAATACTCCACCAGCTAATAAATAATCCTTATCTGCTTTTAACGCGTTAAGTGAATCATTTAGAGATGAAGGCACTGTATCAATTTTTGCAAGTTCATCAGCCGGAAGTTCAAATAAATCTACATCCACACCATCACCAGGATCAATTTGATTTTTGATTCCATCAATACCAGCAAGCATCATTACAGAGAAAGCTAAGTAAGGATTTGCAAGTGCGTCACCTGATCTGAATTCTAATCTTTTAGCTTTAGGGCTTGGACCTGTTAAAGGTATTCTTACTGCAGCTGATCTATTGCCCTCAGAATAGACCAGATTTACAGGAGCTTCGAATCCTGGAACCAATCGTTTATAACTATTAGTAGTGGGGTTTGTAAATGCTAGGAATGAAGGTGCATGTTTAAGTATGCCTCCGATGTACCATCTTGCTGTTTGAGATAAATTTGCATATGCTCCTTCACCAAAAAATAGTGGCTGCCCACTCTTCCATAAACTTTGGTGGACATGCATTCCAGTTCCATTATCGTTAAAAACAGGCTTTGGCATAAAGGTTGCAGTTTTCCCATATTTTTTTGCAACATTCCTAACAACGTATTTATAAGTCATAACGTTATCAGCAGAATTTATTAACGAATCGAATTTCATTCCAAGTTCGTGTTGACCGGCACCAGCAACTTCATGGTGATGCTTTTCTGTGGGGATACCTAGTTCACCCATCAAAAGAAGCATTTCAGATCTGATATCTTGCGCAGTATCATTTGGAGAAACTGGGAAATAACCTTCTTTATATTGAATTTTGTATCCTAAGTTTCCACCCTCTTCAATTCTTCCTGTGTTCCATGGTGCTTCAATAGTATCTACGCTATAAAAGCAGGATCCTTCTTTTGAGTCATATCTAACGTCATCAAACAAGAAGAATTCTGGTTCTGGTCCAAAAAATGCGGTATCAGCTATCCCCGTAGATTCTAAATACTTTAAAGCCTTTTGAGCTAATGATCTTGGGCATCTATCATAAGGCTCACCACTCCTAGGCTCTTGGATTGAGCAAATCATACTTAGAGTTTTATGTTTATAAAAAGGATCTATCCATGCCGTACTTGCATCGGGAACCATTGACATATCGGATGCATTAATTGCCTTCCAACCTCTTATTGATGAACCATCAAATGCTAGACCTTCGGTAAATGAATCCTCTTCTATCATGTCTGATGTGAGAGTTAAATGCTGCCATTTGCCATGGATGTCTGTAAATTTTAAATCGATGAGTTCAATCCCTTCGTCTTTAATTTGACTTAATACATCTTGTGGAGACTTAGACATAAATTTTGAAATACCTTCTATGAAATTAATTACTTGGTGATTCTTATTATGTATCAAAGGTAACTTTTTTCAACACTAGATGAGTTCTTTCAGTGTTTCAAGTCATAACTTTAATAATTATTTACTTAATTATTTAAATTGAATTAATTTCTTTAAAAAAATATCGCTTATGTGTAGATATTAGTTTAATTTAAAGTTAATTGAATGTAATGCTTTGACAGAAGCAAAACTTATTTCGGCTTTAAATGAAGAGAATTTATCTCATTTCTCAAAGACTTATGTTCCCTCTAGGCTCTTATTAGGGCCTGGTCCATCAAATGCACATCCTGAAGTATTAAAAGCTCTATCTTTAAATCCAATTGGACATTTAGATGAAGCATATATTTCATTGATGTCTGATGTTCAACAACTTCTCAGATATACATGGCAGTGCAATAATCGTCTCACTCTTCCAATGAGTGGTACTGGTAGTGCCGCAATGGAAGCTTCAATAGCAAATTTTATAGAAGAGGGAGAAAAAATTCTAATTGCTAAAAAAGGATATTTTGGAGACAGGCTAGTTGATATGGCAACAAGATATAAAGCTCAAGTTGCCGTTATGGAAAAACCCTGGGGTGAGGCTTTTTCTTATGAAGAAATTAAATATGAAATAGAGACTAAAAAACCTGCCATATTTGCTATCGTCCACGCGGAGACATCTAGTGGTGTTTTACAACCTCTCGATGGGATTGGGGAAATATGTAGACAAAATAATTGCTTGTTTTTAGTTGATGCAGTTACTTCTCTTGGTGCTTTAGAACTTTTAATAGATGAATGGAAAATTGATCTGGCATATAGTTGTAGCCAAAAGGGTTTAAGTTGTCCGCCAGGATTAAGTCCTTTTACTATGAATAAGAGAGCTGAAGAAAAATTAAGTATAAGAAAAACCAAAGTTCCGAACTGGTATTTAGATTTATCTCTTTTAAATAAGTATTGGGGTTCTGATCGTGTTTACCATCATACAGCTCCCGTAAATATGAATTTTGCTATTCGCGAAGGTTTACGATTAATTGCGAATGAGGGGTTAGAAAAAGTTTGGGATAGACATAATACAAATGCAAGGAAACTATGGAATGGTTTAGAAAGTCTCGGAATGGAATTACACGTTTCAGAGGATTATAGGTTGCCAACATTAACCACAGTTAAAATACCTCCTGCAGTTGATGGAGATGGTTTTAGAAATCATCTCTTAAGAAACTTTGGAATAGAAATAGGAAATGGACTTGGAGAATTAACTGGTAAGGTATGGCGGGTAGGGCTAATGGGTTTCAATTCATCTGAGGAGAATGTTGACAGATTATTAAACCTTTTTGATACTGAGCTAAAGAAATTTTCTATTTTTGAGTCCTCAACTTTTTGAACCAAATCTGTAATATTTGACTACATTCATCTTCTAGAATTCCTCCAATTATTTCCATTTTGTGATGAGCACTTTCATGTTTTGACAAGTCAATAGAGCCTCCCAATCCACCTCTTTTCTTATCGTATGCCCCAAAAATAACTTTACCCATTCGCGCTTGAATAAGAGCAGAAGAACACATAGTACAGGGTTCTAAATTTGTGATAATAGTACATTCATTAAATCTCCAATCATTTTTTATCAGAGATGCCTGCCTTAGTGCCATTATTTCAGCATGACCTAGTGGATCTTTATTAATATTCCTCCTGTTTACACCTCTCCCGATACATCTTCCCCTCTCATCTAATATTATTGAACATATTGGCAACTCTACATTTCCAATTTCTTTTGATCTTCTTAATATCGAATGCATCCATATAGTATATTTTGAATTATTTGTCTCTTTTTGTTGATCTTGATTACTATTTCCATTTTTAAAAATATATCTCATTTATCAATATTGAGAATAGACTTGTTAATAGATATCCTATCTGATGACTGAAGATTTAATTAATAATAAAGATATATATTTCCCCTCGTATATTGGGACTAATGATAATTTGAAGCTCCTTGTCAATAGGACAAGTCAAATTCTATGTGAATGGTTCTCTAAAGCCGAAAAAAATGGTCCTTTATCTTTTGATGAAAATTTCAAGAGTATTATGCCTGATGAGGATGGTAACTCTGCAGAAGAATTGTTTTCGGAGATGGAATCTCTTTTAAATAATTCATTTAATCCCGTTCATCCTGGCTCATTAGCACACCTTGATCCCCCACCTTTAATTTTCTCTATTTTAGGAGATTTAATTGCTGCTGGTTTAAATAATAATCTTCTTGCTTACGAGTTATCTCCAAGTGTAACTTTGCTTGAGGAATCATTATGCAAATGGTTTGCAAAGAAAATAGGATTTAATGATTCCTCAGGAGGTATAGCTGCTAGCGGAGGTACTCTAAGTAATTTGAATGCACTCATAGCAGCCAGAAATAATGCTGGATTAGGTTCAGATTCAAATTGTGTACTGATTGTAAGTGAAGATGCTCATTCTTCTTTTATTAAATGCATAAAAATAATGGGTCTAGATGCTACAAATCTTGTCAGGATTAAAACTGATAAAAAAGGTAGTATGGATATACAAAATCTTAGAAAAACATTAGATGATTGTTTGATAGAAAATAAAAAAATCTTCGCAATTGTTGCCACTCTTGGAACTACAGTACGAGGAGCAATTGATCCTATTAAAGATATAAGTGATATATGCAAAGAAAAGAATATATGGTTACACATCGATGGCTCTATTGGAGGGATTTTTGCAGTAACTTCTATTCCAATTGATGGTTTACATAATATTAACCAATCTAACTCTATAACAATAAATCCTCAAAAAATAATTGGTATTACTAAGACATCCTCCTTGCTATTAGTTTCTGATATGAGTACATTAGAAAATACATTTTCTACTGGACTTCCATACATATCAACAACAGAAAATATCATTAACAGGGGAGAAATAGGTATACAAGGCTCTAGGCCCGCAGAGGTTATAAAACTTTGGCTTGGTTTACGCTTTTTAGGCCTTAACGGAATTGAAGAAATATTAAAATCATCAATAAAAAGAAAAGACTTATTTTTAAAAAATATTAATAAAAATAAATTTGAAATATATTCAGGCCCTCTACATATTGTCTCATTTCTACCAAGGGGATTAAAACCTAAAGATACGGATTTATGGACTAAAAATAAAGTTAATGAACTTATGAAAAATAATTTTATGCTTTCAAGACCAAAATATAAAGCTAAATATTTTTTACGTGTCGTCATGGGAAACTACAATACAAAAGAATCTCATATTGAAGAACTTTTAAAATTATTAGATGGTTATCAATGAATTTTTTTAGACCAAAAATTATCGCCATAATAACAGGGTTTATATCTATAGCAATTTGTGTTGCTTACTTAGTTTTAATAACTATTTTTGATTTCAGAGCTTATCTAAATGATCAATTATCGAATCTCACATAGGAAATGGAGGCAAACTTTTTTTTGATTTAAAATACTTATTTATCTCAATTTTTGAAATAGCTTCTTTCACGAAGTTATTTAGAATATCCTCTCTTTTACTTATGCTATAGATCTTATCTACAACTTCTTGAATTCCTCCATCTCCCCAATCTTGGCCATTTTTAAAATATTCAATCAAACTAAGTCCTACTATCCTTATTAACCATCCTGCTGTAATTGATTGTATCGATTTAGATATTATAATTTTAGTCAAACTTGTAGCTAATGCAGGAGAGAGAATGGCGAGCCCTCCTTTTAGTATTCCTTGTTTAGCCAATGCGCCTAGCAATGATTTAGATAAATCTTTTGCATCTTTTTTTGTCAGCTTAATTTCATATATCTTTGACAATTCCATTATCATTTGGAGATTAACAGATGTAGTAGTAAGAAAATCTACAGCAGGAAGTGGATTAACTAGTATTACTCCACCTGTTATCCACATGTATTTGTTAATAACTTTATTTGACATTATATATCTTTGTTCTTGTACGAAGTTTTTACTTTTAATACCTAATTTATTTGAGCGAAAAAGGATATTATCTGCCAATAACTCTTCACCATTATTATCAAGCGTTTCAATTATTTCTTTAAATAAACTTCCTACCTCTGGAACTAAATTTAAGGCATCTGATTTTATGTATGAAGATTTTTGAGGTAAAGCAATTGTTTGAACAACTGATATTTTATTTTTTTTAGCTGAAGTTATTGAAATTATATTTTCTTTGATGAGATCATTTTCATCTCTAGACCGTAAATCACATTTATTAAGCACTATTATTATTTTTTTTCCTATTTTCAATAATTCTTTAATTAAGTAGTTTTCGTATTTATTTATGTCCTGATCTAAAACAAATAGAACTAAGTCAGAATTTGATGCTTGCATAATTGTTGCTTTTTCTCTTTCTTCGCCTAATTTGGATGGTTCGAATAATCCTGGAGTATCAATAATATTAATATTTCTTTTTAAGATTGGGATCCGAATTTTATAGCTATTAATTTGTTTTGTGGTACCTATTTTGGCTGAAGTTTGTCCGACAATATTTTTTAATAAAGATCTTGCTATAGATGTTTTTCCTGAAGAACCTGCTCCGAAAAGAGTAACTTTGTAATCTCCAGTTTTTAATTGCGACTCTAGTTTATTTTTTTGGTAATTTAACAATTCAACTTTTACTTTATCATTAATTTTTTTATTTATATTCTCGATCCCTTCCAAACTTATTTTGGCAGCACCATATGTATTTTTGAATGAAAATGTATTTTTTTTATTTTTGTATATAACTTTATAAACTATCTTTTTAAATAATTTTTTGTCAAAATTATAAAATATATACATAAAAATTATTAAAAATAAAAGCGTATAAATATTTACTATTCTTATAAATATATATAAATAAAATTAATATAAAATATTTTATGTACTTTAGTTTCAAGTAACTCATATTATCTTTTATTTTTAAAAATATTATAAATTAAAAAAATAAAACCAATATTAATAGATATATCAGCAATGTTAAATACTGGAAAATCTATAATATTTAAGTTTATAAAATCTATTACAAAACCTTTTAATATTCTATCCATTCCATTACCAATAGTTCCGCCAAGAATGAAACTATAAGAATATAGATCTATAGAGTTTAAATTTTTTTTCCTTAATATTAAATAAATAAGTGATATTGAAAAAATAAAACTTAAGAAAGATAGTAGTATTCTATTGCCACTTAATATGTTAAATGCTGCCCCGTAATTTTTTACATAGTCTAATTTAAATATAAGAAAATCTTTATTTATAAATATTTTATAATTATTAAACATTATATATTTCGTATATTGATCTATAAAAATAATAAAAATACTTAAAGATAAAAAATATAATTTTGTTTGTATTTTATTAATCATTATTAGCTTTTATTAAAACGTCTAATAGTTTTTATAAGTAATAGTAGTGGAAAAAGCATAATAAAATGATATCCAATTTTACCTACAGAATATTTCCCTAAATTATATAAAAATAAATTAAATTTACTGTAATATATTACTTGTATAAAGTTGTATAGTATTCCAGTAAAATGCATAGCCAATATTGCTATAAATCCATATATTAAAAAGTTGCCAACATTTATTTTATTCCTTGTATTTAAATTATCAATGATATTGATTAATGGATATACGCCTAATAAATATCCGAAATTTGGAGTTAGCAAATATCCTAGTGAACCCCCTTTATGGAAGACTGGATATATAAATAAACCTAGAATTAAATATATAGAAAATGCTCGGAAAACTACTTTTTTATTAAATATAATTGTTAGTAATATTAAGGTTGGAATTTGCCATGTTATGGGAATCTCGAAGCTAATGTTGGATTTATCTATAAATGGTAATGGAATAAAAACAGGTAACATTGTTGTTATTACTAGTGATTGAAGACTCACAAGTATCTCAATAAATTTATAAAAATTGAGCATTATTATAAATTTTATTTATAAACTTCTCAATGCAACAATTGGATCTAATTTAGAAGCTCTTTTTGCTGGTAAAACGCCAAAGATTAGACCTATTGATCCTGAAATGATCATAGTAGAAAAAGTTGTTGTAATTCCTACAGATGCAGGAAGTGGTGTTACAAGAGATAAAAGCAAAACGCCTGATAATCCCGTTGTTGTTCCAATTAATCCTCCAATTGTGGATAAAATCAATGCCTCAATTAAAAATTGAATTAAAATATCTGACTGTTTAGCTCCTATTGCTTTTCTAAGACCAATCTCTTCAGTCCTTTCGCTAACAGAAACAAGCATAATATTCATGATTCCTATGCCTCCAACAACTAAAGATACTGCACCAATACCTGCCAATAAAAAAGTTAGCCCACTTGTTATGTTAGTTACTATATTTAATGCGTCTTCCTGCGATCTAACAGCGAAGTCATCATCTCTTATTATTTTATGTCTTTGCCTTAATAAGTTAGTAATTTGAAATTTAGCAGCACTGGTTGCATTTTTATTAATCGCCTCTACACTTATGAAGCTTAAACTTACACCATATGTAGGATCCTTACCCGTAATTCTATTTACCATGGTGGTTAACGGAATATAGGCATTTTTATCTTGATTACTTCCAAATACAGCACCTTTTGGTTTTAATATTCCGATAATTTCATAAGTATGATCTTTAATTCTGATTTTTTTCCCAAGTGATGAAGATTTATCTTTAAAAAATTCGTCTTTAAGATCAGGTCCTATTACTACATAACTTCTTGCACTATTAAGATCACTTTTTGATAAAAATCTTCCCTTATCTACTTCAAAACTTCTTACTTCTAGAAATTCTGGAGTAACTCCTGCAATTGATATATTTAGACTTTTAGAATTTGATTGAACTATTTCGTTTGCAGAGATTTGAGGAGCAACTTTTTTAACTGTTGGTACTTGATTACTTATTGCTATGGCATCCTCTAAAACAAGGTTTTTAGGAAATGAAATACCTCTTCTTCTTGTGTCATTATTTCCTGGAACAATGAATAAAACATTTGCACCTAAATTACTTAATTGGTTTTTTGCTAGTGTTTGAGCACCTCTACCAAGTCCTACAAGTGTAATAACTGATGCATTTCCTATAATAATCCCCAGCATTGTTAACGAACTTCTCAATTTGTTCGAAAGTAAAGTTTTTGTGGCCATGCCTAAGGCTTCTTTTATTGAGATATTCCTAGACATATTTATATTTATCTATTGCATCATCATCTTCAATTTGTCCCATATATATAACACCTTCATTAAGTTGGAGTGTAATAAGGTCGCCATTACTAATTTGATGATTATCCATATTTTCTAAATTACATATTGTAGAAATCTTTTTTTTATTTTTGTTAAACAAAGCATAAACATCATTAACATTTTGGTTCGTAACAATGCCGGCAATATTTTTACTCAAAGGAATATTTTTCATTAATTCCTCAGGTACAAATAATATCTCTCCGGGACAAATTAACGACATATCAAGATTGTTTTTTATTATTCTTGCTTTACCTGTAACACCGATTTCCCCTATTGAAATTCCTCTTGATACGATCTTTCTTACTAAACCAACTTTTATTAAATCTGTAGAGCCGCTAATGCCAGTTAATGTGCCTGCGGTTTGAACTACTAAATCTCCTTGATTAAGGATCCCCATCTCCTGAGCAATTTGCATAGCTAAACTAAAAGTTTTTGCTGTTCTTTCATCATTATTAACTACTATAGGAGTAACTCCCCAAACAAGTTGCAATCTTCTTGCCACAGTCCTCTCTGTAGTAGTTGCCAAGATAGGTGTCGGTGGTCTGAACTTACTTACATTTCTAGCGGTAGAGCCTGATTTTGTTAAAGGGATTATAGCTCCTGCATCAAGTTGTCTAGCTATATTACTTACTGCTGCACTAATAGCATTTGGGATCGTACTAGGTAAGTGGCTTTCAATAGCTTTAAGTGGATAATCCCTTTCGATTCTTCTCGCTATGGTCGCCATCGTTTCTACTGCTTCTACAGGATAATCGCCAACTGCAGTTTCGTTTGAAAGCATTACTGCATCAGTTCCATCCAGAATTGCATTTGCAACATCACTAACTTCGGCCCTAGTTGGTCTTGGGTTAGAAGCCATAGAATCAAGCATTTGGGTCGCTGTAATTATTGGGATACCTAATGAATTAGCTTTTCTTATTAATTCTTTTTGTAAAAGAGGAACTTCTTCAGCAGGCATTTCAACTCCCAAATCACCTCTTGCAACCATAACCCCATCACATAGGGGTAATACTGTATCAATTTGATCAATAGCTTCAAACTTTTCTATTTTTGCGACTACCGGAGTTGAATGCCCATTTTTGTTTATTAAATCCTTTATCTCGTTTATATCGGATGGATTTCTTACGAAACTTAGGGCTATCCAATCAACCCCTTCAGATAAACCGAATTTTAAATCCTTTTTATCTTTTTCTGTTAATGCTTTTACTGATAATTGAACATCTGGGAAATTAACACCTTTATTGTTTGAAAGAACTCCCCCTACAGTTACCAAGCACTCTAAAAGATTAGCTTTTATATCAACTTTTTCTACAATCATTTCTATTTTACCATCATCTAATAGTATTCTTTTCCCTTCGGTAACTTCCTGAGAAAGTTTGTTGTAGGTTACATTTGCAATAGTATTTGTGCATTCGACTTCATTCGATGTCAGTGTGAATTTATCACCTTTTTTAACTTTTACTGGACCATCTTTAAAGCGCCCTAATCTTATTTTAGGTCCTTGAAGATCCTGCAATATTCCAATATCTATATCTAACTTTTTCGATACTTCCCTTATGGTTTTTATTCTCTCCGCATGATCTTTATGATCTCCATGTGAGAAATTTAATCTGAATGTAGTTACCCCAGCTTTAATTAAATCTGTAATTATTTCTTCAGTTTGAGTTGCAGGGCCAATAGTTGCTACTATTTTTGTTCTTCTTTTTAAATCAATATTCGACATATATAGATAATATTGCTAGATATAAATAAATTTACCATACCCAAAGTTAGTTATTTAAGTCATGGATTTTAAAACTTATCAGAAAAAAGCTAGAGAAACTGCACAATATCCAGATTTAGGCTCAAATAATATTTATCCAACTCTCGGTTTAGTTGGAGAAGCTGGTGAAGTAGCAGAAAAAGTAAAAAAAGTTATAAGAGATAAAAATGGAATATTTGATAACGAATCAAAATTAGGTATTAAAAAAGAGTTGGGAGATGTTTTGTGGTACATATCAAATCTTTGTACTGAATTAAATTTCAATTTAGAGGATGTTGCTATACAAAACCTTGAAAAATTAAAATTAAGATCTGCTAAAGGTATGATAAGCGGTTCTGGGGACGATAGATAAATTCAGCTATAACCTAAACTTGCATACTGGAGATTTGTAATTAAGTTTTGAATAACATTTAAAAGTAAAAAAGCTAATAATGATGAAATATCAAATCCACCTATTGGAGGGATAATACCTCTAAAAATGTTTAAATAAGGATCTGTGATTGAAGTTAATGCAGATAAAACACTGTTACTCCAATCAATACCCGGAAACCATGTAAGTAAAATTCTTATTATCAATATGAAAGAATAAATTGATAGAGTTTGGCCCAGAACTGCAAAAATCTCAGATAACATTATCTTTTCGTAATTTAATATATTCTAACATTTACTTATTATTGCTGCTTCCTATATTTGAGAGGTATTCATTACTTACAGCAAAAGTTTGAAAAAACTTTTCTGATAATGATAACCAATATGATCTACCTTCTTTTTGCTTCCGTTTGACGATAAATTTTTTTTCTAATAATTCTTTAATATGATCATAGGCTCCTGAACCTCGAAGAAGTATAAGATCCGATTGCAGGATCTTTTTTTTGATCGCAATAGTTGCCAATGTCCTTAATTCGGATGTTTTCAAATCTGAAGGAAGTAAATCATCGACGAATTCATTAAGACTGGACTTTAATTCGAGAGAAAAACTGTTATTTACTGCATTTAATTCAATAGCTGAGTTCGGATTAGAGTACTTATTTTTTAGGTCTTTAATTGCATCATTTATTGAGTTGATATCAGAATTAGTAATTTCTGAAAGATCCTTTTTTGTTATAGGTCTTCCTTTCAAATATAGAACAGCTTCAACTTTAGTAACTAGATCTATATCAGGTATTGGCGTGGTATTTAGATCAGATTGATTGATTTTGATTACCGAAATCTTTCCTAATTTACCTTAAATTCAATCTGATGCACCAAGGAATAATCTATATGTATCATTTTTAGTTTCATCCCAAAATTTATAGCCTAGAATTCTTACAAATTTATCCCACTCTAATATCTCATTTTTATCGATTAAAACTCCAATAACAATTTTCCCTACATCAGCACCATAATTCCTGTAGTGAAACACGCTTATAGACCAATTAGATTTCATATTATTAAGGAAGTTTATTAATGCCCCAGGCCTTTCAGGAAACTCAAATCTGTATAAAAGCTCGACAAAGTGTCTATAATCCATCTCTTTGAAATTCCTTGGTAATCTTCCACCCACCATATGTCTGAGATGATTTTTAGATAATTCATCATCACTTATGTCTATAAATGAGTACTCAGAATTTCTAAATAAATTTAATAGATTTTTTTTATCATTTAATCCATAGACTTGAATTCCTACAAAAATCTGTGCATTCTTAGAATTCGACATCCTATAGCTAAATTCAGTTAAATTTCTATTATCAAGTAACTTACAAAAATCAATTAGACTACCAGCACGTTCAGGAATTTCAACAGCCATCATTACTTCTTTACACTCTCCAAGTTCTGCTCTTTCTGCTATAAATCTAAGCCTCTCAAAATTCATATTTGCGCCACATGCAATCGCAACCATTTTTCTATTTGAATGATTCGAATTTAAAATATCTTTTTTCATTCCTGCAATTGATAAAGCTCCTGCAGGCTCTAGTATTGATCTAGTATCCTCAAAAACATCTTTTATAGCAGCACATATTTCATCAGTATTAACCCTTATCATCTTATCTATATATTTTCTACCAATATCAAAAGTATTTTTACCAATTTTTTTAACAGCCACTCCATCTGCAAATTGACCGACAGAGGATAATTCCACAATTTTTTCTTCTTCCAAAGATTTCGTCATAGCGTCAGCATCTTCTGGTTCTACACCAATTATTTTTACTTCAGGCCATATTTTTTTAACGTATATGGATATTCCTGATATCAATCCACCACCACCTACAGCAATATAAATTGCATATGGTTTTTCCTTAAGCTGTTGTTCAAGTTCAATAGCTATAGTTCCTTGTCCTGCTATTACATCTGGATCATCAAAGGGATGAATAAAGCATAAATTTCTTTCTTGGCTAATCCTTATTGCCTCTTTGTAAGTTTCATCATAGTTATCGCCATATAATATAACTTTTGCTTTTAAATTTTTTACTGCATTAACTTTTACTAGAGGTGTTGTAATTGGCATTAATATGGTTGCTTGGCAATTTAACTTAAGTGCACTAAGTGCAACCCCTTGAGCATGATTACCAGCACTTGATGTAATTACTCCCTGAGCAAGCTGTGAATTAGTGAGCTTACTCATTTTGTTATATGCACCTCTTATTTTGAATGAAAATACATCTTGAAGATCTTCTCTTTTTAGAAAAATTTCATTATTAAGTGTATTACTTAAATTATGAGCTTTATCTAGTGGTGTTTTTTTTGCAACTTCATAGACTTCAGCTTGAAGTATTTTTTCAAAATAATTATTCATATATATATTTTTAGCATTAATTATTAATCTAATAAAACATTACATGATCTATTTCAAAAAAAATACTCATTTTGCACCTCGACGTTTTAGATTATATAGATACCAATTTTTGTTAAATGCTTTTAAGTGAGTTAAGTCATCCAAATCAACTTCATGGCTTAACAGTTTCACAATTAGAGGAAATTGCTTGTCAAATTAGAGAAAGACATCTTCAAGTAGTATCTACTAGTGGAGGACATCTTGGTCCTGGATTAGGTGTAGTTGAGTTGACATTGGCTTTATATCAAACTCTTGATCTTGATTTTGACAAAGTTGTTTGGGATGTAGGACATCAAGGTTACCCTCATAAATTAATTACAGGACGTTTCAGTCAGTTTGATTCTCTAAGACAACAAAATGGAATTGCTGGATATCTAAAAAGAAGTGAAAGTAAATTTGATCATTTTGGGGCTGGACATGCAAGTACTTCTATTTCTGCTGCTTTAGGAATGGCAATAGCTAGAGATAGAAAAGGTGAAAATTATAAATGTGTTGCCATTATTGGAGATGGAGCACTAACTGGGGGAATGGCATTAGAAGCTATAAATCATGCAGGTCACTTACCAAATACTCCCTTAGTTGTAATCTTGAACGATAATGATATGTCTATTTCACCTCCGGTTGGAGCCCTATCATCTTACTTAAATAAGGTAAGAGTAAGTCCACCATTGCAATTTTTGTCCGATAGTGTTCAAGAGAGTGTTAAAAATATTCCTTTAATTGGTAAGGATATTCCAGAAGAACTCAAAAATATTAAAGGAAGCGTTAGACGACTTTCTGTGCCTAAGGTTGGAGCTGTTTTTGAAGAACTTGGATTTACATATATGGGACCAATTGATGGTCATGATATTGGTAACTTAGTTAAGACTTTTAACGCTGCACATAAACTTAAAAGACCTGTACTTGTTCATGTAGTTACAACAAAAGGGAAGGGGTACCCTTACGCAGAAGCTGATCAAGTAGGTTATCACGCACAGTCTGCATTTGATCTTACAACTGGGAAATCTATTCCATCAAAGAAACCAAAGCCAGTTAGTTATAGTAAAATCTTTGGTCAAACCTTATTGAAAATATGTGAACAAGATAGCAAAGTTGTTGGTATTACAGCAGCAATGGCTACAGGTACTGGTTTAGATATATTGCAAAAAAATATTCCAGATCAATATATCGATGTAGGAATAGCAGAACAACATGCAGTTACTCTTGCGGCAGGAATGTCTTGCGATGGTCTTAAACCTGTTGTAGCTATTTATAGTACTTTTCTCCAACGTGCTTTCGATCAATTAATTCATGATGTAGGGATACAAAATTTACCTGTTTCGTTTGTACTTGATAGAGCTGGAATAGTTGGGGCTGACGGTCCAACTCATCAAGGCCAGTACGATATCAGTTATATGAGATCTATACCTAATTTTGTATTAATGGCACCAAAAGATGAGTCTGAATTACAGAGAATGTTAATAACATCAATTAACCATAAGGGTCCAACAGCTCTAAGAATTCCCAGAGGTTCTGGATTAGGGGTGGCTGTAATGGATGAGGGTTGGGAACCTTTGAATATAGGAGAAGCTGAAATACTTGAAGAAGGAGAAGATATTTTAATTATTGCTTATGGTTCAATGGTCACATCAGCAATCGAAACAGCAAAAATCTTAAAAAATATGAACATTAATGCATGCATTGTTAATGCAAGATTTGTTAAACCTCTCGATAAAAATCTTATTATGCCTTTAGCAAGTAGGATTCAAAAAGTTGTAACCATGGAAGAAGGAACCTTAGTAGGTGGATTTGGATCGGCAATAGTTGAATTATTTAACGATAATGAAATAAACGTTCCTGTATACAGAATAGGTATACCTGATGTTTTAGTTGATCATGCTTCACCTGATCAGAGTAAAGAAAAACTAGGACTTATGCCTGATCAGATGGCAGATAACATTATCAGGAAATTAAAGTTAAATAATTAAAAATTTAATAAATAAATATTTAATAAATAAATATTTATAAAACACCTCGTGAGGCTAATCCTAAGATTGCCCCAATTCCGAAAATATGACCTAGGCAATTAGCACCTACAACTGATGCGTGACTTAAACCACCATAGAATTTTGAATTAGGTATTTCAAAACCTTCATTAGGTTTTCTTATTGTTGCTCTAGCAATTGCATAAGCAAAAACATTACATGCAATCATTACGACGGCACACTTTGGAGACCAAGAAAAAGTTGCTGGATCTGCAGCTGCAAATACTGTAGTAAACATAAAAAATCGTTATTTTCATATATTCTCTAATACTTTTACCTAAAAAACACAAAATTGTAAAAGGTCTTAAGAGTTGTTTACTTCTAAACTATTTAACAACTTTATAAATCCAAACAAAATAACAAAATCACTTAGAGTTAGGAACGATTCTGCAAAGCCATGCAGAAAGTCAACCTCAACAAGGGTTTTATCATAGTAATTTAGTGTAAAGATAGAAACCAATATAGTTATGAATACGAAAAAAACAGTTAAGGAAAATCCTGTTTTTACAAAAATATTAACAGATTTGATTTTATATAAGTAAAACAAAAATATTGCATATGGAATTATTGATACTGCGAATAATAATGTGTTATCAATCGAACCTAATTTGTCTATATATTTAAAAAATAAATCATTCATAAGTCTCTTTTCCTTTAAAAATTATTATTGCAGCTAAGGCTAATGTTGAATTTCCTATAAATGTAAATAACCCTTGAAGCGATACTAATCCATACAATGCATCTTGATTATCATAAATATGCCAAGTTATAGCGCACATAGCTCCTATTAAGTTTGGGATCATAGCTAAGCTTAACCAAAAAAATAAATTATATTTTTTATATGTAGAGATTTTGTATATGATAAAGATCGTAAAAATCCATTCAATTACTGAAGAGATATGAATTATCCATGTTCCAAATGAAAGTTCGTGCAAAATTTATATTTTTTTCTTTAGTACATTAAGTACGTCCTTGGCATGATTTATAGGTAAAACACTTATCCATCTATAAGAAATTTCTCCTTCTGGAGAAATCAAAAAAGTATTTCTATCTGAAAATGGAGGAATCCAAGAACCATATTTATCGCTAATAATTCCTTCAGGATCAGATAATAAAGTGTAGTTTATTGATTTCTCGCTGCAGAAACTTTCATGAGAATCTTGATTATCAGCACTAATCCCAACAATTTCGGCATTATATTTTGAAAAATCTCCTTTTAATTCAGAAAAACCTTTAGCTTCAAGAGTGCAACCTGCTGTAAAGTCCTTTGGATAAAAATACATAACAAGCCACTTACCTTGAAAATCATTTAATTCCCAAAATTTTTTTGTTTTTATGTTTTTATTAAAACCTTCCAGCTTAAAGGTTGGAGCTAAATCACCAATTTCAGGTGCAAAGTCAAAAGCTAAAGCTGAATTACAATTAAATAAAAGAAAAAATGATATTAATAAACTTGCAACTAAACTTCTCATCAAATTTAGAATTTTTTTAAATCTACTCCATTTGATTTAGCGAATTTATCCAGACCTACCTTTTGTACAGATTTTAATGCTTTGGTACTAATTTTTAAATTTACCCATTTTTTTCCTTCTTCCCACCACAGTCTTCTTTTTTGAAGATTAACTTGTTGTAATTTTTTTGTACGAATATGTGAGTGGCTCACAGCCATTCCGTTATTAGCTTTTGCACCAGTCAGTTCGCAGACTCTTGACATATTTTTAAATTATATCTTTAGAAATTTTAACATACGACTTATGTTGTTGAACTTAGCAATTCTGAAATTAATTCTGCATTATTATTTTGTAAATTAATTATCTGCTCTTGATCTAATCCACCAACGGATAGTTTAGCCATATCGTAAACATGATTAGCAATTTTAGATGTCAATGGATTTTCAACAGGATCTTTTTGATCAACAATTATTTTATTTCCTGAAATTTTATTGAGGCCAACAATAAGTGGATGTTCCTTGTTAATTAAAAGCACATGATATTCAGGTAGGGTAGGCATCTTTTGTTCCATGTAAGCGCCCATATCATTAATTCTTCTCATTTGTTCTGGAAGCAAGATCATTGCAGGTGGTGCACCTTTACTTGTAAGTGACTGAACTTTAACTGTTACTTTCTCGTTGTTAAGAGCTTTTACAATAGTATCTCTAAGATTTTCTGTATTTGATTTGCCATCCTTATCTACAATTTCTTTAGATTCTTTATCTTCTAGTTCATTTATTTCTGAATCAACTCTTTGGAATTGATAATCTTCGTTTTTACTTTCTAACCAAGGAAGAAATTGTGCATCAATTAAGGGATCTGATTTAATGACTTCCTTATTATCAGATAAGCAGATATTTAATGCGCTTGACTGAGCAATCGAATCTGAACAATAAATTATTTTTTTAGCATCAATTATCTTATTTCGTTCTTTGTAATTTGCCAGAGTCGTGAAATATTTATCATTGGATTTGATAAGCGACTTATTTTCAATATCTTTAGTTACGTCTTTCTCCGAATTTATGATTGTTTCAAAAATAATACTGTTATCTACTAAATCTGCGAATTTTTCATCTTCGATAGCACCAATTTTAATAAAAGCAGAGATAGAATCCCAAATTTCTGCATAAAATTCTGGAGAATTTTTTATCAAATCCTTCAGTTTATTAGCGATTTTTTTTGAGATAAATGAGGATATGGATCTTACTTTTCTATCTGTTTGTAATGCGCTTCTACTAACATTTAGAGGTATATCTGTAGAATCAATAACTCCTCTTAACGGTAATAGGTATTTTGGTACTATCTCTTTAATTGAATCACTTACAAAAACTTGATTACAAAATAGTTTAATTTCTCCCTTTTCCCAATCAGCTCTACCCAACAGCTTAGGAAAATACAATATCCCTTGTATGTCATATGGATAATCTGTATTTAAGTGAATCCATAACAGTGGATCTCCCTGAAATGGATATAGGTATTTATATAACTCAATATAATCTTCATCTTTTAATTCACTAGGTTGTTTTCTCCAAGGTGGATTTTTTTTATTGATTGTCTCACCTTCTAATAAGACATCTATTGGCATAAAATCACAATATTTTTTTATTAATGATTTAATTCTTTCAGGTTCAATAAACTCTTTTTCTTCTTCAAGTAAATGAAGTATCACATCTGTACCAATGAACTCTCTTTCTGATTCTTCTAACGTGAAGTTAGGCGATCCATCACAAGACCATTTGAAAGCTTTTGATTCTCCAATTGCTGATTTAGTTAATATATCAACCCTATCTGCCACCATGAAACTTGAATAAAAACCAAGTCCAAAATGACCTATAAATTCATCATCATTTTTTTTGTATTTTGTTAGGAATTCTTCTGCACTCGAGAATGCTACTTGGTTTATGTACTTTTTAATTTCTTCATCGTTCATTCCAATTCCATTATCAGAAATTGTTAGGGTATTTTTCTCACGGTCAATAGATATTTTTACTTGAGCTTCTTCAGTATTTTCGCAATCGCCTGCCATAGAGGCCATCCTTCGTTTACTTATTGCGTCAACACCGTTACTTACAAGCTCTCTTAAAAAGATTTCATGGTCAGAATATACTGCCTTCTTGATAATTGGGAAAATATTTTCGGTATTAATACGAATTTCGCCTTTTTCCATTTAAAAAAAATCAAACATCTTAAAATCTTATTTCTAAAAAACTAGTTAATCAAGTTTAATTAGGAGTATTGTCCGAACAATATTTGAATTTAAAAACTTAAAAAATATTTTAAAAGGTATTACTTAACCCACAGAATCTCACTACAATTGTTTTCTTTCATTATTTGATTGGCTTTAGCCAAGTCATCACATGGATTTAAATGTAAGACGGCAATATTGCCTTTTTTTTGTAGTACTTTTTGTTCATTCATAGCTTTTTCCAATAAATAATAATCTTTAAACATTAATAAAATCTTTGTTTTATCTGTCTTTTCTTCCCTAATTAAATTTCTTAAAATGTCTATTGAAATTGTAAATCCAATACCATTTAAGATTTTCTCATTAGGACTAAAGTATCTTACTAATTCATCATATCTTCCCCCTTTTGCTATCACGCATTTATTTTTACCATCATCCCCTATTAGTTGAAAAACTATACCTTCATATAAATTCAAGTGAGGTTGAAACGTAGGATCAAGTTGTAATTTAACACCATATTTAATTGATATTTTTGATAATGTTTCAAATAAAAAATTTAAGTCATCTAAAGTTTTACTACTGCCGTATTTATTTTTCAATTTTTTTAATATTGCGGTTGGTTCTCCTCTTGTGAATAAGAGATCTTTAAGAATATATTTATCATCTTGATCTATTCCTAATTTAGATAAATTATCTTGATCAAAATTAACAAGACTTTTTTTAATTTCTTCGAAATTATTATTCTTATATTTATTCAAGATTAAATCCATAATTTTTGTGGTGCTTACAAGTAGAAATAAATTACAACCATCCTTCAAATTAATATTATCGATTGCATCAAACAAAATATTAATAACTTCAATTTCAGGGTATTTTGTATCATATCCAATTAACTCAATTCCACTTTGCAGGTTCTCTTGTAAATTAAATGAATTCTCATTATTTTGTTTTTTATCAAAGACCATGCCATTGGTAAATAATCTTATTGGTCTTTTTTTATTTATTAATCTAGTAGATGACAATTTAACAATAGATGTTGTCATTTCTGGCCTAAGACATAATGAATTATTACTTACTATTCCCACAACCTGATTTTCTTCAATAACGCCTCGTCCTTTTATCGTCTCTAAAGTATTGATAAAAGAGGGTGAAACCTCTTCGTAGCCCCATATTTTATAGATACTATTTAAATTATTTATGATGTTAGAATTATTTTTAACATCTACTAATTTAATTTCCTTTATATCTGTCATTTTAATACTTAACGAATTTTATGTATAGAGATTTTTTTTAAATGGAGAAACTTTATCTAGTTCATTTTTTAATTCATTCTCAAGACTAGGAGAGCATGCAAGTATTCTTCCAGAACTTAAATTAAATTTGCCTGATGGATAATCAGAAATAATACCACCAGCTTCTTTAACAATAATAGCACCGGCCGCTAAGTCCCATACCTCCAATCCTCTTTCCCAGTATCCATCTACCTTACCTGCAGCAACAAATGCAAGATCAACTGCTGCTGCTCCTCCTCTTCTGACTCCTCTAGTTTTATGTGTTAAATAACAAAATTCGGCATAATTATTATCCTCTGTCTCAAATCTGTCGTAAGAGAAACCTGTTACGAGTAGACTATCAGAAAGATTAGATGGACTCGATACTTTAAGCTCTTTATCATTGCAGAATGAACCTAAACCGATACAAGCAGAATATAATTCATTTAAATAAGGTACTGATATAGCCCCAATAATTGGGTTATTTTTATATACTAGACCAATAGAGGTTCCGAAAAAAGGATATCCATGCGAATAATTTGTTGTACCGTCTAATGGGTCTATACACCATGTTAAATCCGAGGATTTGTTTAATTTACCCGATTCCTCTGCATTAATAGATATGTTTGGTGTTTCATCTAGTAAATATTCTTTTATTTTATTTTCAACTTCCAAATCTACATTGGTTACTAGATCGCCCTTCCTACCCTTTGATGATATTTTTTGAATTTTATTGTAATTTATTTTTAGAATTTCATTACCAATTTGAGCTGAGTTCTTGGCTATTTCATACAAACTGGATAAGTTTATTTGATTTGCAAGTTCCTCGATTTCACTTAATTCAAACATAATAATTAATCTTCCTCAAATTCCCAAGGTGGCGCAACTCTTGTATTACCCTTACCAAAATATTGTCCAAATTGTAAATCATAAACTTCATCTTCATATGTAGTTTCCACTTCAAGATCTGAAGTCGCTTTAGCAACACAAAGAAGTGCATAACCTTTGTCTTTTAAGGTTTGAGATACACCCATGGCTTCAGGTTGTTGCAAGGTTCCAGATATTATTTTAACTGCACAACTTGTGCAACAGCCATTTCTACATGAAAACGCGAGTTTGAAGCCATTTTTTTCAAATTCCTTGAGTATATACTCGTCACTATTAACCTGCTCTTGGTAGACCTTTCCGGTTTCTTTATTTATTATCGTGACTGTGAAAGTCTTTTTCAAATAACTTTCCTCAAAAATGGGATAAAAAAGGGTTAAAGTAGTTATCTAGGGAGAGGTGGCCGAGTGGTTGAAGGCGCAGCACTGGAAATGCTGTATAGGGGCAACTTTATCGAGGGTTCGAATCCCTCTCTCTCCGTTTTATATTAGTTTATTTTGGTTAAGTACACCAACAATTTCGTCTATATAGAATGTTTAAATTTGGTAGCAATCATTTTGACAAGTTATAAATAATCTTATTTATTTAAATTAAGTTGAAAATATTTGATTTTTATTATTATATGTAGATATCTAAGAAAAAAATTAATTTAATTATTAGTAAATTTTGCTTTAATTTAGCGATCTAAAATCATGGGTCAAATAGTTGGAATTGATTTAGGTACTACTAACTCTGTTGTCGGAGTTATAGAAGCTGGTCGTCCAATTGTTATCGCTAATTCTGAAGGTTCTAGAACTACACCTTCAATAGTTGGATTTACAAAAGAAAAAGAAATAGTAATAGGAGACCAAGCAAGACGTCAACTTGTTCTAAATCCGAAGAATACCTTTTATAACTTAAAAAGATTTATTGGTAGTGACTGGGATGAATTAGATGAGAATAGTATTTCAGTTCCTTATAACGTAAAGGCTAATACCACTGGGAGCGTTAGGGTTCTTAGTCCAAATACAGAAAGAGAATATGCACCAGAAGAATTAGTGAGCTCATTAATTAGAAAATTAATTAATGATGCTGAAACATATCTTGGAGATACTGTTGACTCTGCAGTTATTACAGTCCCTGCTTACTTTAATGAATCTCAAAGGCAAGCTACAAAGGATTCTGCAATATTAGCTGGTATTAAAGTAGATAGGATTCTTAATGAACCTACTGCTGCTGCACTAGCTTATGGTTTTGAAAAAAGTTCTTCTAATAATGTTTTGGTTTTTGATTTAGGAGGAGGAACATTTGATGTTTCATTATTAAAAATTTCTAATGGTATATTTGATGTTAAAGCCACTTGCGGTGATACGCAGCTAGGAGGAAATAATTTTGATTCGAAAATAGTTGATTGGCTTGCAGAAAAATTTCTTGCTAAGCATGATATAGATCTAAGAAGGGACAGACAAGCATTACAGAGATTAACTGAAGCTGCTGAAAAAGCTAAATGTGAATTGTCAGGATTGCAAAAAACAAATATATCTTTACCATTTATCACAACAAGTAAAGAGGGACCGTTACATATAGAAGAAACCTTAGATAGAAAAATATTTGAATCATTATCTCAAGATTTACTAGATAGATTATTAGAGCCTGTGCAAATAGCTTTAGATGATTCTGGATGGAACGCAGAAGATATTGATGAGGTAGTTCTTGTAGGTGGCAGTACAAGAATCCCAATGGTTCAACAATTAGTAAAGACTCTTGTGCCTAATGATCCTTGTCAATCTGTTAATCCTGATGAAGTTGTAGCAGTTGGAGCTGCGATACAATCTGGAATCATTAGTGGTGATTTAAAAGATTTACTTCTGAATGACGTTACTCCCTTATCTTTAGGTTTAGAAACTATTGGTGGTCTTATGAAGGTACTCATTCCTCGTAATACTCCAATACCAGTTAGAGAATCTGATGTTTTTAGTACTTCGGAAGCAAACCAATCATCAGTGGTTGTTCAAGTAAGGCAGGGAGAAAGGCCTCTAGCCTCTGAAAATAAATTACTTGGTAAATTTAGACTATCAGGAATACCTCCAGCTCCAAGAGGAATACCTCAAGTCCAGGTAGCATTTGATATTGATGCTAATGGTCTTTTAGAAGTAAGTGCAACTGATAGGACAACTGGAAGAAAGCAAACAGTTACAATTTCTGGAGGTTCAAATTTAAACGAGCAAGAAATAAGTTCCATAATTGAAGAAGCTAAAGTAAAAGCTAGTGAAGATAAGAAGAAGAGATCTGTCATTGATAGAAAAAATAGTGCGTTGACTCTTATAGCTCAAGCTGAAAGAAGACTTAGAGATGCTTCTTTAGAATTTGGTCCTTATGGGGCTGAAAGACAGCAACGAGCTGTTGAATTAGCTATTCAAGATGTTGAAGATTATATAGATAATGATGATCCTCAAAAATTAGAAATTTCTGTAAGTGCTCTTCAAGAAGCATTATTTGGTTTAAACAGAAAATTTGCAGTAGAAAGGAAAACTGATAATAATCCACTACAGAGTATTAAAAATACTTTTGGCTCATTAAAAGATGAATTGTTCTCAGACGATTATTGGGATGATGACCCCTGGGATAATCAAATGAATAGAAATTATAAAAATTCGAGGTATGGTAATTCTAGGGATGATGATCCATGGGACAATGACTATTTCCTCTAAAAAAGACTATTTGTCGATTTTGGGTCTATCCTCTAATTTCGACGATAAAGAACTAAAAAAGGCCTTTCGAAGAGAAGCAAGAAAATGGCATCCCGATTTAAATAAAAATGATTTAAATGCAGAAGAAAGATTTAAATTAATTAACGAAGCTTATGAATACTTACGTGATCCAAAAAAAAGAAATGAAAATTCGGATGAAAATATTCAGGAAGATTATGAAAATAAT
>CACKJM010000001.1 GCA_902600475.1 uncultured Prochlorococcus sp. | reverse complement strand
AATTCGAAGGATTCTTTTAGAGCTTTCCCTTTGGCGGCAATCACAGGTCATAGCTTATTGAAATTATCTTTGCTCTTGGCAGCAGTTGATCCTAGTTTAGGAGGAGTGATTATTGCTGGCGGAAGAGGTACTGGAAAGTCTGTATTAGCAAGGGGTTTGCATACTTTACTCCCTCCTATAGAGGTATTAGATAATGAATCAATCCTGGAAAAGCTAACAAATACAAATAGTAATACTTCATTAAGACCTATTGGTAGGAACCTAGATCCAGATAAACCAGCGGAATGGGATACTAGTACTAATAAATTGTTAGAGGAGTTAATTGGAAGTGATTATTTGAATCAAACTGAAGAAATTCCAAAAAAAGTAAGAGAGGCTCCATTTATTCAAGTTCCCATTGGCATAACTGAAGACAGACTTGTTGGATCAATTGATGTCGCTGCCTCATTAAGTACGGGGGAACAAGTTTTTCAGCCTGGAATTTTGGCAGAGGCTCATAGAGGTGTTCTTTATGTAGATGATATAAATTTATTGGACGATGGTATCGTAAATTTAATTCTTGAAGCTACAGGAAGAGAGAAAAATAATATTGAAAGAGATGGTTTAAGCCTTTCTCACCCTTGTAAGTCACTTTTAATAGCAACTTATAATCCTGAAGAAGGTGCTTTAAGAGATCACGTTTTAGATCGTTTTGCTATTGTGCTTTCCGCAGATCAATCGATTGATAACGTACAAAGAGTTGAAATTACAAAATCTGTTTTATCACATGCAGAAAATAATATTAAATTTTCAGAAAAATGGTCGGAAGAATCTGATAATTTATCTACTCAATTAATTTTGGCAAGGCAATGGTTAAAGGATGTCAAGATAACAAAAGAGCAAATAACTTATTTAGTGAATGAAGCTCTTAGAGGAGGAGTAGAAGGGCATAGGTCAGAATTATTTGCAGTGAAAGTAGCAAAGGCTAATGCAGCTCTTCGAGGTGATGAGAATGTGAATTCTGAAGACCTAAAAGTCGCAGTAAGGTTAGTCATTCTTCCACGAGCAATGCAAATACCTCCAGAAGATGATGATATTCAACCACCACCTCCAGAGGATCAGAGTCCACCACCCCCTCCTCAATCAAACAATGAAGAGTCTGAACCTGAGACTAGTGAAAATGATAATGAGCAAGACCAAGAACAAGAAGAAGATAATTCTGATGGAGAAGAAGAATCTACTCCCGAAATACCTGAAGAATTCATACTAGACCCTGAGGCATGCATGGTTGATCCTGATTTACTGCTTTTTTCATCAGCCAAAGCAAAAGCGGGGAATAGTGGAAGTAGATCAGTTATATTTAGTGATAGTAGAGGAAGATATGTAAAACCTATTATTCCAAGAGGTAAAGTCAAAAGAATTGCGGTAGATGCTACTCTTCGAGCTGCCGCACCTTACCAAAAATCAAGGAGATTAAGAAACCCCAATAAATCAATAATTATTGAAGAAAATGATTTTAGGGCAAAGCTTCTTCAAAAGAAAGCGGGAGCTTTAGTTATTTTTCTGGTTGATGCGAGTGGCTCTATGGCATTAAATAGAATGCAAAGTGCTAAAGGGGCTGTAATAAGACTTTTAACAGAGGCTTATGAGAATAGAGATGAAGTAGCTCTTATTCCTTTTAGAGGTAATCAGGCCGAAGTGCTTTTGCCTCCAACAAGATCTATAACTGCAGCAAAAAGACGACTAGAAACAATGCCTTGTGGAGGTGGATCGCCTTTAGCTCATGGACTAACACAATCAGCAAAAGTAGCAAAAAATGCTCTTTCAACAGGAGATATAGGTCAAGTTATTGTTGTGGGGATTACTGATGGCAGAGGAAATGTACCATTAGGATTATCTCTAGGACAAAATGAGGTTGAGGAAAAAGATAATGAAAATGTCAATTTAAAACAAGAGGTTCTTGATATAGCTGCAAAATATCCCATGCTTGGGATAAAACTCCTAGTAATAGATACAGAGAGAAAATTTATAGCAAGTGGATTTGGTAAAGAATTAGCAGAGGCAGCTCAAGGGAAGTATGTCCAACTGCCAAAAGCTACAGATAAAGCAATCGCAGCTATGGCTTTAAATGCTATAAATGAATTTTAAATATTTATTATGGATAAATTTCGTTAAGAAATTTTGAAAGTCCAATCGTTAAATCTCTTATAGATTTAATTAATTCTTTATCCTCTTTTAATTTTATAAAATCATTACTCATATCATCTATTTTGCTAGAGATAGATCTAGCCGCATTTATTGTCACTTTAATGTCATTAAGGGTTTCTTTATCATCGATAGTGGACAAAATGTTATTCAGATGATCAGCAGCAATTGTGATTTCACTTATTAGAGGTTTAATTCTAAGTATTTCTTGTTTCGATAAATAAATTAATTCATCAAGGTTTTCCTGTGTTTTATCAAATTGGTCAATGGAGTCGACTATATTTTCAATTAAGTTTTCTTGATTTGATACTTTTAAAATTTGACTTAATCTATTAGTTATGTTTGAAAGACTTGATAGTTGTTTACCAGTGATAATATCTCCCTGACAAATAATTAATTTGGTATCGCATTTTTCTGATGTAGGTTTTGCGATGTTTTTAGGAATTATTTTTTCACTAGTTTCTAAAGCAACTTGCACATCTCCTCCAAGGAAAGAATTTGTTACTACTCTTGCAAATGCTGGCTTTGGAAGAATAATTTCAGGATTATTTAAAACTATTTTTGCTTTAATTGATTCATTAGTAAATATAATATCTTCTATTGATCCTACTAAAATTCCTCTGTAGGTGACTGGCGATTTTTTTGATAAACCACTTGCGTTATTGAATTCTGCAAAGAGATACCAATTTTTTGAAGATAATTTAACTCCTTTTAGCCAAAAAGAAAAAAATGTAAATATCAAAATTCCCCCTAATAAGGAAAATCCAACTATTGAATCTCTTAAGCTTCTACGCATAATTTCTAAATGTCTTTGGGTTGCATTGGGCCATCAAGTTTACCATGTCTAAATTGAAATACATAGGGATCATTACTCTCTTTAAATTCATCAATAGAACCTGCCCATCTAAATTTTCCTCCATAAAGCATTACAACTTTATCTGATGTTCTTTCTATAGTACTAAGAACATGGCTAACAACAATAGATGATCCCTTGACTTTATCATTTGTCTTATTAATTAAATCTTCAATTCTCGATGAGGCAATTGGATCAAGACCTGCAGTTGGCTCATCAAAAAGTAATAGAGGTTTAGCTTTTGAATTAAGAGTTTGATCCGTAATTAAAGCTCTAGCAAAACTTACTCTTTTTTGCATGCCTCCGCTTAATTCATTCGGAAGTTTTTTTTCAACATTGAATAATCCAACCTCAGCCAAACATTCACTTACCATTTCATGGATTAATTTTTTGGATAAGTTTTTATTTTTTCTAAGGAGAAAACCTACATTTTCTTCGATAGTTAAAGATCCCAGTAATGCAGGGTTTTGGAAAACTAGTCTTACATCAGGAGGATTATTTTGATCTAATCTTAAATATGATTGTTTTTCACCAAATATCCTTAATTCTCCTTTAGTAGGTAAAATTAAGCCCGCTAATATTTTTAAAATTGTTGATTTACCCGAACCTGAAGGTCCAACAATAGCTAATTTTTCCCCCTCTTTAAGTTCAAAATTTAGTTGTTTAAGTACATTAATCTCACCCCAGCTTATTGAGAGATTTTTTGCTTCAATTGCATGCTGTGATTTTTTCAAAACCTATATACAAAGAAAATTTATCTTCTTTTACATATTGCCTATTTTTAGAAATAAAAAAAGTATGTATTAATTTGATTTATAATGAATTTATGAAGTTTTAATTTAATTTGAGAAAATTAATTAAAGAGGTTTTTTAATGAATAAGCGTAAAAAAAGAATATGGAGATATTTTAAGTATTTTAAAAAGTCTAATTTTGACTTATTAAGCAAAATTTCAAGAATTTTAACTTGGCTTTTGCCAGGACTTGTAATAAAAAGGTGGATGATGACATCCGCAATAGGATTTCTGACTTCATTATTAGGAGTTGTAATATGGACAAATTTAAGGCCACTTTATTGGCTTATTGAAGTCTTTTTTTGGTTAATGACAGGTTTAACTAGTATCTTACCTGTTTCTTTATTGGGACCATTAATTTTCGTTATTGGACTTTTATTGATTGGCATTGGACAAAATAGAAGTATTAACTCTATTAAAAAAGCACTTGCTCCGGAAAAGAGTACATTCTTAGTTGATGCATTGAGAGTTAAGAGTAAATTAAACAGAGGTCCTAACATTGTTGCTATAGGCGGAGGAACTGGATTATCTACTTTATTGAAAGGTCTAAAAAATTACAGCAGTAAAATTACAGCAATCGTAACTGTTTCAGATGATGGTGGAAGTAGTGGAATTCTTAGAAAACAGTTAGGTGTACAACCTCCAGGAGATATTAGAAATTGTTTGGCTGCTTTATCAAACGAAGAACCTATTTTAACAAGATTATTTCAATACAGATTTTCAGGAGGAAGTGGTTTAGAGGGACATAGTTTTGGTAATTTATTCTTGTCAGCTTTAACAACCATTACAGGAAGTTTAGAAAAAGCAGTACAAGCATCTAGTAAGGTTTTAGCAGTACAAGGTCAAGTTCTACCTTCAACGAATATTGATGTTATGTTATGGGCCGAATTAGAGGATGGTGAAAAAATTTTTGGAGAAAGCAATATTAGTAAATCTCAAAAATCAATTTCAAGGATTGGCTATTTACCAGAAAATCCTTCTGCATTACCAAGTGCTATAGAGTCTATAAAAGAAGCCGACTTAATCGTTCTTGGCCCTGGTAGTTTATACACTTCTTTATTGCCAAACTTGTTAGTGCCTGAGATAGTAGTTGCTCTATTGCAAAGTAATGCGCCTAAAATTTACATTAGTAATTTGATGACTCAGCCTGGAGAAACAGATGGACTTGATGTTTATAAACATATAAAATCAATAGAAAAACAATTATCAAACTTTGGAGTCAATACTCGCATTTTTAATGCAATCTTATCTCAGATTCATTTTGAAAAGTCTCCATTAGTGGATTACTACGAGAGTAGAGGTGCCGAACCGGTCAAGTGTAATAAAGAAAAATTATTATCTGAGGGTTATTTTGTTTTGCAGGCCCCATTGTATTCAAAAAGAATAACTCCAACTCTGAGACATGATCCCAGAAGACTGGCAAGAGCAGTTATGTTTATGTACAGAAAATTAAAGAAATTAAACTAATAAGCATCTTGAAGTTCATAGAAATCTGGCTGAATATAATCTTTACGCAATGGCCATCCTCTCCAGTCTTCGGGCATCAAGAGTCTTTTGGGATTCGGATGGTCAATAAAATTTATTCCATACATGTCAAAAGTCTCTCTTTCTTGCCAATCACTTCCTTTGAAGATTTTATATAAACTTGGAATCGATAAATTAGAGTCTCTTTTCAAGAAGACTTTTAATCTGACTTCTTTAATCTTTTCGATCTTTTGTAGATCATCAACAGTTATAAAATGGTAGAAACTAACAAGATTTTTACCTGGACCCTCATCATAACCACCTTGACATTGGAGATAGTTAAAACCGTAATTTCTTAAAGCAGATACTGCTTCATATAGTTTATTAGGTTCCACAGAAATGTTTTCAATTCCTATGTGATCATCAGACAAAGATTGATTTGGAATTCCATCTTTGGATAAAGATTGACTTATAACCCCTTCTTTTTCTAATGAATTTTCTGAGGATTTGGCTAAAGAGTCTTTTTCCATTAATCTTCTTCAGTATTAATAATTTCAGTTTTTTCGGCGTTTTCAGGTAATTCAGTTATTTTTTCTTTTTTGGAGTTAGGAATGGCTTTAGCTGAAGTTTTGTTTAAATATTCACCTGTATTTTCTGAGAAAACAAGATTCATTTCGTGATCAGATGTTATGTATCTGTGAGTTTGCTCTGTTTTTGTACGCTCTAAAATTGATTCATTACCAACTTTTTTTCTTAATTTAATTACTGCATCAAAAATTGCTTCTGGTCTTGGTGGACATCCAGGAAGGTATAAATCAACTGGTATTAATTTATCAACCCCTCTGACAGCAGTTGTAGAATCGGCGCTAAACATTCCACCTGTGATTGTGCAAGCCCCCATGGCAATGACATATTTTGGTTCAGGCATTTGCTCATAAAGTCTTACTAGGGCTGGAGCCATCTTCATCGTTACTGTTCCTGCAACTATTAATAGATCTGCTTGCCTTGGTGAACTTCTAGGTACTAATCCAAATCTATCGAAATCGAATCTAGATCCAATTAAGGCGGCAAACTCTATAAAACAACAAGCTGTTCCGTATAAGAGAGGCCATAGACTGCTTAATCTAGCCCAATTATGAAGATCGTCTAAACTTGTAAGTATGATATTTTCGCTTAAATCTGTAGTAACCTGCGGTGCACCAAGTGGATTGCAAGTACCTTCTCTGATTTCTCTTATTGCTTTTGGGGATAATTCTGAGTTCAATTTTTTAACTCCATTCTAAAGCACCTTTTCTCCATGCGTAGGCCAGAGCGATAACAAGTATTGCAATGAAAATTAATGCTTCAATAAAAGCTAATAAGCCTAATCTATTGAAGGCAACAGCCCAAGGATAAAGGAATACTGTCTCAACATCAAATATAACGAAAACCAAAGCAAACATGTAATAACGAATATTAAATTGAATCCATGCACCTCCTATAGGCTCCATTCCAGATTCATATGTAAGTTTCCTTTCCCCAGTTCTGCCTTTTGGGGCAACAAAGAGGTTAGTAACTAGAGCCAATACTGGTACAGCTGCAGCAATTAGAAGGAAACCTAAAAAATATTCATAGCCGGTTAATGAAAACATCTTAAAAATTAATTTTGAATAAAAGTCGCTTAATTAAGCAAAATCTTTTAGAGTTCTTAAAGAACAATAATAAACCGTGAGTGAAAACATTCAACCAGCCTCTGAGGAAAACAAAATAGTTGAAGGGTTTGATAAAGAAAAACTTTCTGAAAACTCCTCAATAGTAGATGTTGAAAAACCTTCCCTTAATTTAGAACAAAATAGATTCGAGTGCAGAAGCTGTGGATATATTTATGATCCGTCTGAAGGAAACAAAAAATTAAACATACCTAAAAATACTCCTTTTTCAGATTTGGATGGGAATACTTTCGCTTGTCCTGTTTGTCGAGCAGGTAAAAATTTTTACAAGGATATAGGCCCCAAATCTAAACCTAGTGGTTTTGAAGAAAATTTAGTTTATGGGTTTGGTTTTAATAGTTTACCTCCTGGACAAAAAAACATATTGATTTTTGGAGGCCTTGCTTTTGCTGCTGCTATGTTTCTTTCTTTGTACTCTTTGCATTAATATATACAGATGAAAAAAATTATTACTAGTATTCCTAATCTTCTTTTATCAGTTTTCCTTTGCTTTGTATTGAGCAGTTGTTCATCTACAGGAGTAAAGATGAGTGATAGCAGCCCTTGGAAAACAATTCAGTTTGAGGACCAGGCTAATGCATTAGATGTTGATTTTATAGATGATAAAAATGGATTTTTAGTTGGTTCTAATAGACTTATTATGGAATCTAATGATGGAGGAGAAACTTGGGAAAAAAGAAATTTAGATTTACCAAGTGAAGAGAACTTTCGTCTCCTAGATATTGATTTTAAAGGTGAAGAGGGATGGTTAATTGGTCAGCCTTCATTAGTTATGCATACACTTGATGCAGGAAAGAATTGGACACGTTTATCTTTAGGTAACAAATTGCCAGGCCAACCATTTCTAATAACAACTGTCGATAATGGTGTTGCAGAACTGGCTACCACTGCAGGAGCTATCTATGAAACCTCAGATAGTGGTGAATCATGGAATGCAAAAGTTGTAGATGCATCTGGTTCTGGTGGTGTAAGAGATTTAAGAAGAACTAATAAAGGAGATTATGTTAGTGTAAGTAGTCTAGGTAATTTCTTTTCTACTTTGGAAAAGGATAGTGATGCATGGATAGCTCATCAAAGAGCCAGTAGCAAAAGAGTTCAAAGCATTGGTTTTAATCCAGAAGGAAGTTTATGGATGCTTTCTAGAGGAGCAGAAATTAGATTTAATGAAGATACTAATGACCTAGAAAATTGGTCAAAGCCTATCATACCAATTCTTAATGGATACAATTATCTAGACATGGGATGGGATCCAAATGGTGATATATGGGCTGGTGGAGGTAATGGAACTTTAATAGTAAGTAAAGACCAAGGTAAAACTTGGAATAAAGATCCAATTGCTTCTGAATTACCAACAAACTATATTAAAATTGTTTTTCTTGATAAGGAAGCTTTAGATAATCAAAAAGGATTTGTACTTGGCGAGCGTGGTTATATCCTTAAATGGAATAGCTAATCTTAAATAAATTGAGTTAATAGTAAAAAAAAAATTAATTTTTGAAATATTTAGCAACTGTCTGTAACCAACCTGTTAATTTCTTCACGAAGTTATGATTTTACACTGTAAGATCATAGGGTAAACAATTGTGATTATGGCCGCAGGTTCAACGGGTGAACGCCCATTCTTTGAAATAATCACCAGTATTAGATACTGGATTATTCATGCAGTAACATTACCAGCTATCTTTATAGCAGGCTTCTTATTTGTATATACAGGCTTAGCCTACGATGCTTTCGGAACTCCTCGTCCAGATAGTTATTTCCAATCATCTGAATCTAAAGCACCTGTCGTAACACAAAGATATGAAGCTAAATCTCAACTAGATTTAAGAACAAAATAACAATGACTAATTCTCAAGCTCCAATGCAGGCTGCGGAAGTCCGCGTTTATCCTATATTTACTGTCCGTTGGCTAGCAGTTCACGCTCTAGCTATCCCGTCAGTATTCTTTTTAGGTTCTATTGCTGCTATGCAATTCGTAGCCCGATAAATTTAACTATCATGCAAGTAAACGAAAATCCTAACAAAGTTCCAGTTGAACTTAATCGTACAAGCCTTTATTTAGGCTTATTATCAGTCTTTGTATTGGGAATATTATTTTCCAGTTACTTTTTCAATTAAATTAAAATCATGAGTAAATTAAAAGGACCTGATGGAAGAATTCCAGATAGACTTCCCGACGGTAGACCAGCAGTTGCATGGGAAAGAAGATGGACTGAAGGAACTCTTCCTCTATGGCTTGTTGCTACAGCAGGTGGAATAGCAGTTATCTTCGTTTTAGGTATATTCTTCTATGGTTCATACCAAGGTGTTGGAGCTGGAGGCTAACAAATCCTTACCTTAACCTGATAATCACTTATATTAAATAAGCTTAATAAGAATCAGTAAATATCCTTAGCTTCTCTTTTGTGGAGCTTGGGATATTTTCTTTTTGGGTTATTAATCCATCTTTTAATGAAAAATGAGACTTACTTTTTGGTCTTTCTTTTTCAATTAATTTAGCTACTTCAAATATTATTTTATTAGCCACTTCAGTATTTGATCTAAGATTATCCAAAACCATCTCTACAGAAACTTCTTGATGAGTTTGATGCCAGCAATCATAATCAGTAACCATAGATAAGGAGGAGTAAGCTATTTCAGCTTCTTTAGCTAATCTTGCTTCTGTGTGGTTAGTCATTCCAATTATTGAACATCCCCAACTCCTATATAAATTAGATTCTGCTCTAGTTGAGAAAGCGGGTCCTTCCATCGCTAGATAGGTACCCCCTCTATGTAATTGTCTACCGCCAGGAATATTTTTTTCTCCTATTTCACTTAATATACGAGATAAATTTGTGCAGAAGGGATCTCCCATTGTTACGTGAGCAACAGCTCCCTCGTTAAAGAAGGTTGCAGGTCTATTTTTTGTCCGGTCTATAAATTGATCTGGAACCACTATATCAAGTGGCCTTATCTGTTCTTGTAATGAACCAACTGCTGATGGAGCAATAATCCATCTTACTCCAATTGATCTTAGGGCCCAAATATTAGCTTTGTAAGGAATTTCAGAAGGATTTAAACTATGTGTTCTGCCATGTCTAGGAATAAATGCTATTTCTAGGTTTCCAAGATTATATACTTTTATTGAATCAGAAGGTTTACCATAGGGAGTATTGATTTCTAGTTCTCTTAAGTACTTTATTTGATCCATTGAATAAAACCCACTTCCACCAATCACTCCTAATCTTGATTTTTCAATTGGTAATAAATGTTCTTTATTCATAATGATGTAAATGACTTTTAATCATCTGGTACTAATTGGAGGAGGACACTCAAATGTTTCTTTATTGAAGAAATGGTTAATGTTTCCGAAATTAATGCCAGAAATTCCTGTTTCAATTATATCTAGAGATTCTCATTTAGTTTATTCGGCGATGTTCCCATCGGTGATTTCAAAATCAATCACTCTAGAAGAGAGTTTAATTGATATAAAATCTTTAGCAAAAAATGCAAAAGTCTCTTTTATAGAAGAAGAAGTAAAGGATATTGATTTCAATTTAAAGAAAATTGTTTTAAGTAATAGACCTTCAATTAATTATTCAAAGTTGGTGCTTAATTATGGAAGTCAAACAATAATTCCAAAAGAATTTGAATCACTAGTTAAAAATCGAAATGCTTTTTCAATTAAACCTTTTTTAAGGGCTTATGAATCAATACTAAAAGAGGACATTTTTGATTCATTTAATGAACTTCCATTTGTAATTGTTGGGAGTGGCCTTGCTGCAATTGAAATATCATATGCTTTGCGAAAAAGATGGGGAGATAGACCTTTAAAACTATTATGTGATTCAAGAAAAATTAATAATAAAATTCTAAAAAGTTTACGGAATTCCAATATTCAGTTAGTTGAAAAACTTAATTTTGATTATGGCAAGATTCTTTTGTGTACTGGAAATACATCTCCGTTATGGGCACAAAAAAAATTATTAGATTCGGATTCTTATGGCAGAATAATTACAAATCAGAATTTGCAGATAAAAAGTTTCTCTGGAGTCTTTGCTGTCGGTGATTGCGCAGTTTTAGATTCAGCAAAAAGACCAGCATCAGGAGTTTTTGCAGTAAAAGTTGTTAATACATTAGTACAAAATCTAAAAAAAGATATAGAAGGGAGATCATTAAAAAAGTGGTTTCCTCAAAAGATCGGATTGCAAATAGTAAATATATTTCAAAGCCATCATCCAAAGGCTTTTGCTATTTATCGCAATTTTGTTTTCGGTCCTTCTTTTATTTTTTGGATTTTAAAGCATAAAATTGATCTCAACTTTATTAAGAAGTTCAGATCAAAAAGACTAACTATGAAAAGTAGTGAAAAAAATATTTCATTGAATGATTGCAGAGGATGTGCAGCTAAAATTCCTCAGTTTGTTTTGAATAAATCATTAATAAATTCTAATTTAAATTCCTTTGCCTCATCACCTGAAGATTCAGTTGAGATATATCAAAATAGTCAAGATATTATCTTGCAAAGTGTAGATGGATTTCCTGCTTTAGTAAGTGATCCTTGGCTTAATGCCAAAATTACTACTTTGCATGCTTGTTCAGATTTGTGGGCAAGTGGAGCAAAACTTTCATCCGCGCAGGCTTTAATTTCATTACCAAAAGTTGAAAGGGAATTTCAAACTTACCTTTTTTCTCAATCACTTCAAGGTATTAAATTAACAGTTGAGGATCATGGAGGAGAATTACTTGGAGGCCATACTTTCGAGGCAAGAAGTATAGTAAATAAACCTTATTCATTAGGAATAGATATTTCTTTAACAGTTCAAGGTATTTTAAAAAATGGAGCAAAACCATGGCTTAAATCTGGAATGAATATTGGAGATATTCTCATGATGTCTAGACCTCTGGGCGTTGGGATTTACTTTGCCGGTCAAATGCAAAATATTAATATGATCAGTAATTCTTCTGAAGTAATTAATAATTTAGTAAAGAGTCAGCAATATTTGATTGATGAAATTTATCTTTTACAAAATCAATTTAAAGAATCATTAGTCAATGCTGCGACTGACATTACTGGATATGGGTTTATTGGACATCTTAAAGAAATGGTTGAATCATCTAATTTATATAGGCAAAGCAATAATCTTGAGCCACTAAAAGTTTTATTAGATTTATTTGCATTTAAAGCTTATCCTGGAGTATTTGATTTAATAAAAAAAGATGTTAAAAGTACTTTCTTTGAATCTAATAAAGAAATTTTTGACAAAATTTATAAAGTAAATAAGCAAAAAAGAATAATTAATTTTTTAAACGAAAATTCATTAGATCAAGAGACTTTTAACGAGAGAATATCACTACTATTAGATCCTCAAACATGTGGCCCCTTATTGATTAGTTGCAATCGTAAATATGAAAATGTTCTTAAGGATAAATGGTACAAGGTTGGAGAGGTTTTAAAAATGTAATTAATTTCTATTTAATTTGTCAATTTCCAAATATCTTAATCTTTTGATTTCCTTTCCCATCTCCTTCCCGGGGTCCCATCCTTCTTTCTTTAATGTTTCTCCATCTTTTTTTGATTTTATGAATTTGTAAATAAATAACCACTTAAAAAATTTACGCCAGTATGGTCCTCCATCACAAATTAATAATTTGACTGTCTCATCATTAAGGTTTCTGTCCTCAATAAATTCTGTCCAACTTGATGGAGAAAAATGATTGAAATTTTTTTGGTTTGTATTTAATATCTTTTTGATATTGATATAATCTTCTAATATTTTTATCTCACTATTATTTATCAAAAATCTTTGACATGCTTTTTCTAAATCTTCTGAATTTTTTAATAAGTAAAGCATATGATTTCCCTTTAACTTCTTAATCCAATTTAGTCCTCTTAAAAATTTTTTATCGACTTTAATATTATCATTTAAGATTGAGATAATTTTCCATTTATGAATTATCGAAATCACATTAGTCAAATTATCGTGTTTGCATATATCAGCTAGTTCCATCCTTATTCGTATGCCAAGTGCAGGAGGGGAAATCATTTTCTGATGAGTTTCTGAACTTTTCCATGGCCATTTTCTAACTGTTTCTTGAGATTGTTTGAGGGAATTATTTGAAATATTGAAATCTAACCTTGAAGCATATTTTGCACATCTAATTAATCTACTTGGATCATCTGAAATACTATTACTGTGAAGTAAGTTCAATCTTTTATTTTTTATGTCAGAAATTCCTCCATAAAGATCATAGATTTGCCTTGTCGAGACCTCGAAGGCTATTGAATTTATAGTGAAATCTCTCCTCTTAAGATCCTCCTCAATAGTACTTTTATTTACTGTGGGATTTAAGCCTGGAGCAGAATAAATTTCTTTTCTCGCAGAAGCAATATCAATTTTATAGTCATTAATATTTATCTCTACAGTGTTGTATAAATTAAATTCCTTGATTAAACATAAATCTACATTTACAATATTTTTTTTTATAAATTTTGCAAGAGAAATAGAGGATCCTTCAATAACAAGATCAATATCTACAGGTTTAGAAAACGATTTTTTGTGGAATTTACTAACTAACAAATCTCTTAAATAACCGCCAACAAAAGCCACTTTAGTATTGTTATTAGATTCTATGTATTTAGTGATAAGGTTATATAGATTAAATGGAGTTTTGATTAATTCCCCTTGGATGTAATCAGAGATATCGTTCATGAATTTTAACTTACATAACGAATTGGAGCTAATCTGGGATCTAGAATTTTACTTCCTTTATCACCAAATTTTACGGCTAAAGATATTTTTTCACCACTCCCAAAAATATGTATAATTTCACCTTTCCCAAATTTTGAGTGAATTAGCTTATCTCCAACTATCCAGCTTTTCCCTTTACTTGGCCCTGAATATAATTTTCTTACTGCATTTATTGGTTTGTTAACAAATTCATTTGGATTGTTTCGATCAACTCTTGTTAAACGATCAAGATGAAAATCTCTTCTAATTGAAGCACCACCAGTTTGTGGTAATTCCCCATCCATTAGATCTTCAGGTATTTCCGAAAGAAATATTGAAGGAATTGTTGCTTCACGCATTCCACCCCATAATCTTCTTTCCCTGGCATGACTTAAGAAAACTCTTTCTTTAGCTCTAGTAATACCTACGTAGCATAATCTTCTTTCCTCTTCAAGAAGTGAGGGAGTATCTATTGATCTATGGCTAGGGAAGAGACCTTGTTCTAGCCCAGTGATAAAAACATTTTGAAATTCTAAACCTTTACTGTTATGTAGAGTCATGAGAGTTACAGAGTTAGGATTATTTTTCTTCGTATCATTATCAGTTGTTAAGGCTGCTGTAGAAAGAAATCCCTCTACATCTCCACTTTCTGTTTCTTCTTCATATTGAGTAGCTGCATTAATTAGTTCTTGTAAGTTATTTCTTCTATCTTCAGATTCTTCAGTCCCACTAGAGAGCAAGTCACTTAAATAACCACTTTTTTCTAATATAAGTTGTAGGAGTTGAGCGGGACCTGAATTTTCTAGGTAACACAGTAGATCATTCATAACTTCAGTAAATTTATTAATTCCTTTTGATGATCGGCCTATTGTTTCTTCAAGACTTTGCTTATCATTAAGAACCTCCCATAATGGGATATTTAACCTATTAGATAGTTCATTAAGTTTTTGAATAGTAGTCTTACCAATCCCTCTTCTAGGAACATTTATGATTCTTAAAAGACTAATGTTATCTGAAGAATTAACCAGAACTTTCAAATATGCTATTGCATCTTTAATTTCTCTTCTATCATAAAAACGCAATCCGCCAAAAATCGTATAAGGAATGCGCCACCTTACAAGAGATTCTTCTAATACTCTCGACTGAGCTCTGGTTCGATATAAAATTGCAAAATTTTTCCAAATTGGGTTTTGATTATAATTATTGAGTAATTTTATTTTATTGGTAATTGCTTCTGCCTCGGAAATTTCATCATCACAGCTCAGTAACGTTAAAAGTTCCCCTTTTTCTTTAGTAGCCTTTAAAACTTTGTCAATTCTTTCAGAGTTGTTTTCAATTAGTGAGTTTGCAGCATCAAGGATATTAGAAGATGACCTATAATTCTCTTCTAATTTAATTAAAGATAATTTTGTATCGTCTTTGATTGAAGTTTTAAAATCTTCTTGAAAACCAATTAAAATTCTGAAGTCAGCTGCTCTGAAACTATAAATACTTTGATCAGCATCTCCAACTACAAAAATTGATCGATCTTCCCAATTGAAGAATTTTTTTGGTTCAGTATTTCCAGCCGTAATTAATTTTATAAGTTCATATTGTGTTCTATTTGTATCTTGATATTCGTCAACTAAAATATGTTTAAATCTTTTGTGCCAGTAATCTCTTACTATATCATTTTGCCTCAATAAGAAAACAGGCAAAAGTAGAAGATCATCAAAGTCTAAAGAATTATTTTTTGAGAGCGAAATTCTGTATCTCTTGTAGGCTTCTGCAACTGTTTTATCAAAATTATTATCTGCTTTTTCTAAAAGATCATTAGAAGTTAAGCATTGATTTTTAGCATTACTTATTAATCTTTTAATCTTTTTGGGATCATATCTTTTTGGGTCAAGATTCATATCTTGACTAATAATTTCTTTTACTAATGTTTGAGAATCTGTTTCATCGTAAATTGAAAATTGCCTTGTCCATTTTAGGCCTTCTGGATCAGTATATTTTTCAATATCATATCTCAGAAGTCTTGAAAATAAAGAATGGAAAGTACCGATCCAAAGGTTCTGAAGCTTATCTTGGTGAACGTTTGTTCTTAATTGATTTTGATCAATTTCTTTGAGAGTTGCCCAAGGCTGACCAAATTGATTAAAAGCTAATTCTTGGGCTAGAAGAACCTCCAATCTTGCTTTCATTTCTTTGGCAGCTTTGTTAGTGAAAGTGACTGCGAGGATGTTATGGGGATCTATAGAGTTACCCTCAATAAGGTTTGCAATTCTGTGAGTAAGAGCCTTGGTTTTTCCACTACCTGCGCCAGCAACAACTAATAGAGGTCCATAAACATGTTTTACTGCTTGAAGTTGTTGATTGTTTAGGTACTTAAAAAGGAAATTGTTGGTTTTAGGCACTTTTGGAAGGGTTTTTCAAAAATCAGACTTTACTATGAGATTCAGATTCCGTTTCTAGTTCTTCTAACGTTTTTTTTAAATTTATAAGTTCATTATTGTTATTAATTATTTCTTCAAATTTATTTTGAGGCATTCTTAATTTGGTACTTCGGTCTAGAATTTCTTTTTCCAATCTCTTTTTATATGAGGAAATAAGTTTCTTTGATAATTTTAAATCCTGTTGATCCAAAACTTTATTAAAATGTACTTCCATATTAGCGGAAAAAATTTTTTTATTTGAATTATTTCAACTATCACTTTGGAATGAAGTTATTAATTAAGAAGCGTTGCGTTAAGTTTGAAATTTTATTGTTTTAACTAGCTTTGTATTATTCTTAAGGTCGGTCTTTAAATTTTTAATTCAGAAATGTCAGTTTCAAAGAATAATCAACTATTGTCAGCCGATAAGAAATTAAATGATTTAAGCAATATCAAAGAATTTATTAATAGTGCAAACTCAAGATTAGATGCAATAACCTCAATAACCAATAATTCACATGCAATCGCAGCAGACGCTGTAACAGCAATGATTTGCGAAAATCAAGATTCACTTAATTCAAAAATATCTTTAAATACAACTAACAAGATGTCCGTTTGTTTAAGAGATGGAGAAATAATCCTAAGGATTGTTGCTTATCTTTTAATTTCTAATGACGAATCAGTTTTAGAAAAAAGTTGTTTGAAGGATCTTAAAAATACTTATCTTGCTCTTGGGGTACCTTTAAGAAATGCTAGAAGGGTTTTTGAATTAATGCGAGATGCAACTATCTCTGATTTGAATTCAACAGTTAATAATATGCTTGGAAACAAAGACTTTCTTCCTAAATTAATATCTGAAACAGAGTTTCAATTTGAAAGGATAATTAATCTTTTAAACTAGCTAAATTCCTTATCTCTGAAGTATGGGAAGTCTGTATAACTGAGTTATTTTCCAGATTTCTAATAGTAGAAAATCTGGATCTTACATGTGTGGATAAAAAGGAAATTCTTTCTTCGGAAACTGTTGATTTATAAATATTTTTAATGTGTAAATTATTTTGTTCATCAAAAAAATAATTGGATGATGAAATAAAGGATTCTGTATAACCTTTATTTCTTAAAACAATTCCTGAATTTTCATCCTTTGGTAAAAAAATCAGAATAGTTTCATCTCCCTCACGGATATCATCATTGTCCCAATCACTAATAGCTTGCCAGTTTATAGAAATGGCTATGCTCTCTAGGTTTAAACTAAATTTATAATTTTTAAAAATTTCAACAACTTTTTTATTTTTTTTGTTGATATGTTTTATATATATTTTACTAGTTGAGTTTTCAAATTCCTGAAAAGCTAAAGTGTGAGTACTTCTAATAGATTTCCACTCTCCTAAACTTTTATCAATGAATTGATTAATTATTGTTAGATTCTTCGTCAAGTTGATCTTCTACGGAATGATTTTCTGCTTTTTGTATCATTCTTACCATTGAATCCACCATTAATCTCTTTGCAGAAGTTACTTTTAATCCAGAAGGAGTAGTTGATATTTGTTCTCCAGGGCGATCATATGAAGTTGGTCTAAATGGAGTCATCTAATAACTTTAAAAAATAATCGATTCCTATTCTTGCATGAATCATTATTTATATAGTTATTGTTTGCGAAAATGTCATATCTTTCTTCTTTGATTACAGAATTATCAACTGTTTTGTTATTAAGGCTTTTTATTTTTTGCCAATCCTGAAATAGTCGCTAATGCAAACATTCCTAATAGAGCAATCCCCAGTAATAATCCTGCTCCCTGGCTAACTCCAGCTCCTACTGCTACTAGAATAGAGTCACTGATTAGAAGACTTATTAATAATGCTGGAGTAAATATTTTCCAGCGAGTTCCTCCAATGCCAATTGCGTAGCTTAGAAAATCAAAAAGGCCAGTCATTAGTAGACCTGTCATGAGAAAGAAATTTTCTTCTAGCTGGTTTTGATTAAAACTTTCAATCTTTTGCATTGCTTTTGGGCCTACTAAATTACGTACAGGACCCCGACCATAATTTCTCGCAATAAAGAAAGCAACTTGGCAAAAAACGATATCAGAAAAGATTATTGTCATGTAACCTTTTTGAAATCCTAGTAATGAACCAGCTAGCAGAGAATAAGCAGAACTTGGAAGGGCAGGTAAAATAATACTTACACCTCTAAGGATAAATATTCCAAAAGGAGCCCAAATCCCCATACTTTCTATTTTGTTCCTTAAAGGTTCAATTCCATAATTTTGGATTAAATAAATCAATATTACAAATATTGCAATGAAAAAAACTACTGAGAAAAATTTCTGTATTTTATTCATTATTTTTCTAATAAATTTATTGGAAGTAAATTCTTAATTTAATATTTGATTCTATCTATAATATAAATACTAATCAATAAAAATTTTTATAAATTTTTAATCTTATATTTCCTACTAATAAAAAATATTTGTATTCCATAAGTAGTCATGATTCATTCTAAGAATAAAGTTAATTCAATATTTTTTAAAAATATCATTAATTTAGTCCTTTCGATTATAGTTTTCTTTTGTTTTTCAATAAAAAAATCAGAAGCTTTGCCTCATGAATGGGTCGGAGTCCCTAAAAGTGAATACGGAGAGCAGTTGTGGGATAGGCAAAGTATAAAAAGGAATGAGGATGGTTCTGTAAGAGTATTGAGTAAATTCATTCCCAAAACAAAAAGTGAAATTACTAAGGATATTCTCTATACAATGGATATAAATTGTTTTGAAAAATCATTTAGAGACGTTGATGTCTCTATAGATGAAGTAAATAGTAATTTCAATGATTTAGCTGATTGGCAAGATCCAAATGGAGATATGCTGATCCTAAGTGTTATTGGTCAAGTCTGTAGAGTCGAAAACTAAAAATTTTCTATTCTAAAAAATTAAATTATGAAAAAATCAAGAATTAATAATGTCTTGAAATTATAAAACCCCGTCTTAGACAGGGTTTTAAAGGTGCCAGGACCCAGATTTGAACTGGGGACACGGCGATTTTCAGTCGCCTGCTCTACCAACTGAGCTATCCCGGCTCTAACCTATATACTTTAAATTAAGATGTGTAGTTTGTGAAACCCTTTTCATTAAAAATTTTATATCTTGATCAAATATTCTTAAGAAATTATTGTTTTGCATTGATTGCTATTAAAGCAGTTCCATATGAAGTGGTTTTTTTACATGAAATTATTGGTATATTTATAATTTTTTCTCTAATTTTTCTCCATTGAGGATTTTTTGAACCTCCACCAACAGTAATAATTTTTTTTGGAAGTGAACCTGTAAGCTTGTGCAGTTTTTCCCATCCTTGCAGTTCAATATTAGCTAGACCTTCGAATAATGCATGTAAATAAAGTGAGTCGCTTACTGGCCTAGGACCAAGAATTGGCTCTAAATTAGAATTATTAACAGGAAATCTTTCTCCTTTACTATTTAGAGGTAAAAGTTTTAAAGAAGAGGTTTTCGATGTGTTTATTTGTCTGCTAAGTTCTTTAATTTCCGCATCAGAAAAGAATTTTGATAAAATTCCACATCCTGCGTTTGAAGCTCCTCCGCAGATCCAATCACCACATACTCTATGAGTTGTAATTCCTTTTTCTTTGATTGGGTTATCAATAATCTTTTTGACCACAATAGTTGTGCCTAAAACTGTGAGTCCATCTTCTTTATCTAAACCCGCAGCTATTAAATTTGCATTAGAGTCTGTAGTACCTGAAATTAAAATTAATTTTTTATTCAAATTAAATTTTGCTGCTAGATCAGAATGAACTTGGCCAATAATTTTTCCACTTTTTATTATTTTAGGTAAGCATTTTTGCCACGAAGTATTGAGATAACTTTTTGGCCACGATTCTTTTATAAGATCCCACCCAAGTTTGAGATTATTGCCTTCTTCTCCATAAGTCCAATCTTTTAAAAACCAGCCAGTTATCCAATCAGATTGATGTCTTAGAAGTATATTTGCTCCATATTCCTCGATTAGTGTTAATGCTTTGGCAAGACTACTGTAGGGAGTTCGTAAATGATCTTCTCCTGAAGTTAAAGAATCAATAAGTATCTTATTTTTAATACATGCCTTGTCATAAGGTATTGCATCGCCTAAGGGCTCTCCCTCTAAATTAGATGCCGATAAGGTTCCTGAGGTGCCGGATATAGCCAATTTATCAAGGTTAATTTTCACTTCAATAGGTAAACTATCTAAGAGTTTTTCACAAGAATTGATCCAAGAATTTGGATTTTTAAAGCTGCATTCATAAGAAACTGAATTCGAATATATTAATTCCTTATCAAAATTAATTATAGATATTCTTACACCACTGGTTCCAAAATCTAACCCTCCAAAAAACTTATCAGGCATAAAAAAATTATTTTATAAAAACTCTTTTGATGCCTCCACCAATTGTGCTGCTTTTTTTTCTACATTTTCCCAAGGGAGCTCAAGATCTCGCCTGCCAAAATGTCCGTAAGAGGCGGTTTTTCTAAAAAAATTCCCACCCATTTTTTTGGGTAGATTTCTCAAGTTAAATTCTTTTATTATTGCTGCAGGTCGCAAATCAAAGTGCTTATTGATAACGTCAGTCAAATCAGCCTGAGATATAACACCAGTATCAAAAGTTTCAACGAGAATGGAAATTGGTTTTGCGACTCCAATGGCGTAGCTTAGTTGTACTTCAGCTTTTTTTGCTAATTTTGCCTTAACTATACTTTTTGCTACATAACGCGCTGCATAAGCGGCTGATCTATCCACTTTCGTGGGATCTTTACCCGAGAAAGCACCACCACCGTGCCTTGCATACCCACCATAGGTATCTACAATGATTTTCCTCCCAGTAAGTCCGGCATCTCCCTGAGGCCCTCCGACTACAAATTTTCCGGTTGGGTTTACCAGGAATCTTGTTTTATGAATGTTTGGTTTAATTTCTAAATCTTCAGTAGCTGGAATAACAACATTCCTCCATAAATCTTCTTTTATTCTTTGACGAATTTCTTCTTCATTTTTAATTCCGTCAATTTCAGGATTATGTTGAGTTGAAATTAAGATGGTATTAATTGAAACAGGGACCCCTTTTTTGTAATCAATGCTTACTTGAGTTTTACCATCAGGGAGTAAATAGTTAAGAACGTTTTCATGCCTTACCTTGGCAAGTTGAATAGCTAATCTGTGTGCCAAGCTTATCGGTAAGGGCATCAATTCTGGAGTTTCATCACATGCATAGCCAAACATTATTCCTTGGTCACCAGCTCCTGTATTGTTTTCCAAATCATCGTTAACATCATCTGCTTCGTTGACCCCTTGTGAAATATCTGGTGATTGCTCGTCTAGGGCTACTAAAACAGCACAACTATTTGCGTCAAAGCCACCTGCTTTATAGCCTTTATATCCAATTTCTTGAATAACATTTCTAACAAGTTTTATGTAGTCAACCTTTGCTTTTGAAGTGATTTCTCCAGTAAGTAAGCAAAGACCAGTATTAACTACAGTTTCACATGCAACTCTGCTTTCTGGATCTTCTGTCAATAAAGCATCTAGAACAGCGTCACTTATTTGATCACATATTTTGTCAGGATGGCCTTCAGTTACAGATTCAGAGGTGAAGATGAAATCACTCATTAAAATATAAGTTTAAAATGTTAGAACATATCCTAAATTAGACTATTGCTACTAATCAATGATTGTAAATTAAAAACTCTTGTTCAATAATAAAAAATCTCATGATTACAAATATCATTAGTAAAATATTAATCAGATTAGTCTGTTTCGGCTGATGCCATAGCTAGTTCTTCATTATCATCAGTTTGTTCAAACAGCATTTGTTTGTATTTTGCCGCCATTTCTTCAGCTTTACTAAAAACTTTTTGAGGGTCAGTTAGCATATCGCCTGGTTCAGGTTCAAGCGCTTTTGTAGATAATGAAATTCTTCCTCTTTCGGAATCAAGATCGATTATCATCACTTTCATTTGATCACTAACATTTAAAACATTATGAGGTGTCTCGATATGCTCATGACTGATCTCAGAAATGTGTAAAAGACCACTCACTCCTCCAATATCTATAAAGGCTCCATAAGGTTTAATACCTTTAACAGAACCTACAACAACCTCTCCCACTTCAAGTCTGTTCATTTTTTTCTCAACTAAAGCTCTTCTATGACTTAGTACTAATCTATTTCTTTCTTCATCAACTTCAAGAAATTTTAAAGGTAGATATTCACCCTCTAAGTCATCTTTGATTTTCCGGGCACTTATATGGGAGCCAGGGATAAAACCTCTCAACCCTTCAACCCTAACAAGAGCACCTCCTCTATTTGTTGCGAAAACTTCAGAATAAATAGTGGCATCTTCTTTTTGCAGTTGCCTAACCCTTTCCCATGCTCTTTGATATTCAATTCTTCTAATGGAGAGGGCTAATTGACCATCTTCATTTTCTTCACTCATTATAAAAAATTCTCTGCTTTCTGAAGGTTGTAATACATCATTTAATCCTTCAACTCTATTTATTGAAACTTCCTGAACAGGCATGAAAGCAGCTGTTTTTGCACCTATATCTATCATTGCCCCTTTCGGTTCTAAAGCAAAAACCGTACCCTTTACTAGATCGCCAGGTTTAAAGTTGTAATCATATTTTCCCAAAAGTGATGCAAATTCTTCTTGTGTGAATCCAGCATTATCAAAATCTGAATTTGTTCGGCTAGAGGAAGAATCTGCTGGAGGGATATCATTATTTTTGAATGATTCATTTTCCTCAGTTTGGGAAACTGAATGATTAGTTAATTCAGATGAATTTTTAATTTCCTTATCTTCAGAAAGTTCTTTAATAGTTTTGGAAGAATTTTCGTTCATTTGTTACATCGCAGACTACCTTAGGTAGTTAGAAAGGAATGCTATTAGCCTGCAAACTAATAGCAAAAAACATTTGTGTTAAGTATTCTACACTTTAAGATGCTTACTTTTATAAAATTGAAGCTAATTGGTTTTTTGAACTTCCTTTTAGTGATTCAAGAGTAGAAATAAAATCTTTTACCCCATTAAATTTTCTGTATACTGACGCATACCTTATATAGGCAACTTCATTTTCTTTCCTAAGACATTTAAGTATTAACTCTCCAATTTTTGAAGACTTAATATCTTTGTTATTGTTTTGTAGGATTTGTGATTCAATACTATCTACAAAATTAATAATAGCTTCACTTGTGAAGTTAGTTTTTTCACATGCTCTTGATATACCAGTAAATAATTTTTGTTTATCGAATAATTCTCTGCCCCCATCTTTTTTAATAACTGAAACTGGCATTGTTTCAACTCTTTCATAAGTTGTAAATCTAAAGCTGCAATTTAAGCACTCCCTTCTTCTTCGAACACTTTTGCCACTATCAGCAGATCTTGATTCCAAAACTCTACTATCCGTGTTTTGACATGTTGGACACTGCATGTAGTGAAATAAGGTGATCTTTAACTCTAATAGTAGAGTAAAACTACAATTATGAAAAGTAAAAAAAAACCTCTTTATTAAAGAGGTTTTTTTCTTAGTTCATTTTCTATCAAATTTAGGGGGATCTCTAAAGGCGACAGCAAAAAATAATGTAACAACTGCGAGAGTTAAAATAAGGACGTAAGCAAAAGCTTCCATAAGATTAAGTAATAAAGATTAGTTTAAACCCTTCCTGGGATTCTTCTTGTGGTTTCGTCACCAAGCTTCTTGAATAAACCAAATTCAACTTGGTCACCTATTTCAGCGTCTATACCAGCAAAGGAATTTCTATAAAGAGTTCTTGAAGCATGCCACCAGTGGCCAAACAAGAATAGCAATCCGAAACATAGATGTGCATATGTAAACCAGGCTCTAGGAGAGCTTCGGAATACACCGTCAGATTTGTAAGTTTCTCTATCGAACTTGAATGCTTCTCCAAGTTGCGCCTTTCTAGCTAATCTTTTAACTACTGCAGGATCAGTAAATGTTTGTCCATTTAGGTCTCCACCATAAATAGTTGCAGTAATACCAGTTTGTTCGAATGAATACTTTGCTTCTGCTCTTCTAAATGGAATATCGGCTCTTACATTGCCTTCCTTATCTTCAAGTATCACTGGAAAGTTTTCAAAGAAATTAGGTATTCTTCTAACTTCTAATTCGTTACCTTCCTTATCTTGAAAAGCAATGTGACCCTGCCAACCAGTTGGTAGACCATCACCATTAACAAGAGCACCAACTCTGAATAATCCTCCTTTTGCAGGACTATTGCCAACATAATCATAGAAGGCTAATTTCTCTGGTATCGATGCATATGCCTCTTCTTTAGTGGCACCATTATCAATAGCAGCTTGTACCCTTCTATTAATTTCAGTTTTAAAATAACCTGAGTCCCATTGATATCTAGTAGGACCAAATAATTCGACTGGAGTAGTTGCTGAACCGTACCACATTGTGCCTGAGACGACAAAAGATACAAATAATACTGCTGCTAAAGCACTAGCTAGAACTCCTTCAAGACTTCCAAGTTTTAGAGCTCTATAAAGTCTTTCTCCAGGTCTATTGGTAATGTGGAAGATACCTCCGATGATACCCATAAGTCCAGCTGCAATATGATTTGCTACTATTCCGCCTGGGTTAAAAGGATTGAACCCTTCCACTCCCCAGGAAGGTGCTACTGGTTCTACATGACCAGTCAAACCATAAGGATCAGAAACCCAAATTCCTACATTTGCGCAATGAAATGCTCCAAAACCAAAACAGGTAAGTCCAGCTAGAAGAAGATGAATTCCAAAAATTCTTGGTAGATCAAGGGCAGGTTCTCCAGTTCTTGAATCTTCCCATAAATCTAAGTCCCAGTATGTCCAGTGCCAAATAGAGGCAAGCATTAATAACCCACTAAAAACAATGTGTGCAGCTGCGACTCCTTCGAAACTCCAGAATCCAGGATCAACTCCCGTAGCACCTGTTATATCCCATCCGTTCCAACTACTTGTGATGCCGAGTCTTGCCATAAATGGCATTACGTACATTCCCTGTCTCCACATAGGATTGAGAACAGCATCAGAAGGATCAAAAATGGCTAATTCATAAAGAGCCATAGAACCGGCCCAGCCGGCTAATAATGCAGTATGCATGAGATGCACAGCAAGTAGTCGACCTGGGTCATTAATAACTACTGTGTGAACTCGATACCAAGGCAATCCCATCGGTTAATTTCTAGTAACTATGCTGAATAAACAGCTAAACATCACGATAGTAAGGGTTTTTTAGTCTTTGAGGGATTATTGTAAATAAATTTATTTTGTTACAAAAACTGGGTAGATCAATTTGTATCACTGCATTTACACGGAATTTTTGACTAAAAATTGTTAATATTTTGGTCACAATTCTCAAAGTAAAACGCCAAAATAGGGGAAATAACAAAAAAAAATGGCAACTATCAGATTTATCCGTGAGGACATAGAGGTTCAATGCAATTCTGGCGAAAATTTAAGGGAACTAGTTCTGAAAGAGAACTTACAGCTTTATGGACTAAAAGGTATTTTAGGAAATTGTGGAGGAGCAGGACAATGTAGTACTTGTTTCATTTCTGTTGAAGGAGGAAGTAAAAATTCTCTAAGCCCTCTTACATCCGTTGAAGAAGAAAAACTTAAAAATAGACCAGAGAATTGGCGACTTGCATGTCAAACATTGATAAATTCCTCTGCAGTAATTTTAACAAAACCACAATCTCCTCCTTCAAATTTGAAAGAGCTTCAAAAAATTAGCGAAAATAAAAAATTACCTCGCTAAATTGTTTAAGACTGTTAATCTGTTGATAAATTTTGTGGATTTTTCCACTTTATTTCAATTTATATGTCTATAGTCTTACTACATCAACAGAAATGCCAACTAAATGGAAACAACTAATTTTGGATTCGTAGCTAGTCTTTTATTCGTAGGGGTGCCAACAATTTTCCTCATAGGACTATTTATTTCCACTCAAGATGGTGAAAAATCAAGTTTCTATTCTGACTCTAGTAAAGGTAGGCTTGGCCCAAAACGCTAAAGCTTTAATAAATGCTTAGCATTTCAGTAAAAGAATTTTTATTTTGGAAAAAAAAGCAACTTTCTAAGGGAGGCGACCAACAATCATTTTTTCTTTTACTTGATTGTATAGGCGGAATATCTACTATTGACTTAAACCTGCTAAATATAAATCCTGAGGGAAACTTATATATTAAAAAAAACTTAGACTTTTTAGAATCTGTTTGGGAAGAACACTTATTAAAATCCCACCCAATTCAATATCTCTGTGGGATAGCTTATTGGAGGAATTTAAAATTAAAAGTCACAAATAAAGTCCTTATTCCCAGACCAGAGACCGAACTGATAATTGATATTGTCTTCAGATTATTTGGAAAGAAATCACAAAAATTATTTTTCGCAGAATTAGGAACTGGATCAGGTGCTATAAGCATCGCTTTAGCAATGGAGTATCCACTTTGGGATGGAGTAGCAACCGATATAGATCAAGATGTATTAGAAGTAGCCACTGAAAATTTTATAAATTCTTCTAGACAATCAAATTTGAAATTTTACTGCGGAGATTGGTGGACTCCTCTTGAAAGCTTTAAAGGGAAATTAGATCTCGCTATTGCAAACCCGCCATATATTCCTAATGATACTTATGAAAAATTACCCAAAGAGGTTAAAAATTTTGAACCAAAAATTGCTTTATTAGGAGGCGAAGATGGTTTAAAACACATTAAGGAAATAATTCAGAAAGCACCATTATTTTTAAAAAAAAAGGGGTGGTTGATTTTAGAGAATCATTTTGATCAAGGTGAAACAGTAAAAAAATTACTTTTAAAAAATAAATTTACATCAATAGAAATCGTTAATGATTTTTCAGGTATTGGTAGGTTTACGATTGGGAGATATAAATAAATTATTGATTAAAATATAAATGAATTTAGTAGACCGTGAATCAGCTTTGAAGACTCTTAAAAGTGGTTTACCTATTATTTTCCCAACAGATACTTTACCTGCAATTGGATGCCTGCCAAAATTTTCAAATATTATTTATAAGTTTAAAAAAAGAGATAAAAATAAACCCTTAATTCTTATGGGATCAGAACAAAAACAATTAATTGATTATGTTCACGAATCAGCAAAAGAGGATTATGAAAAAATTGCTTCGAGTTATTGGCCTGGAGCTCTGACAATAGTTATTCCTTCTTTAGAAAAGCATGCCTTAATGCTCACAAGCAATGATCTTACACTTGGTTTAAGAATCCCAAATTCATATATGGCTCAGTCTCTTTTAGAAGAAACAGGCCCATTGTTAACTTCAAGCGCAAACATTTCAGGTTTCACAGGATCAATGAAAGCCGAGGAAATTGCTTTAGACTTTCCTTCTCTAAAAATTTTAGGACCTATTCCATGGGAGAAAAGTAGTTGTAAAGCAAGCACCATAATATCTTGGAAGAAAAGAGGTAATTGGAGGATGATTAGAGAAGGAGAAGTATTAGTTAGGGAATTGCATTAATGCTTTTATTATTGTTTATTGTTTTTTTAATTCAATTTTTAACATATTGGATATTTGATCCCCTTGCGTCTTTTTTAGAGTATTTTCTTGCAATAAGATTATTTCCTGTCATTGCTCTAATAGTTTTTGTTTGGTTATTTTCGGGGAAAAATATTTATAAGAATTAAATAATATAAAATGCCGGCTAACAGATTTGAACTGATGACCTTCGCTTTACAAAAGCGCTGCTCTACCGCTGAGCTAAGCCGGCATTATTACATCTTACATTCAAGATGGAGCAAATATTAGTATTTTTTTAGCTTTTTAAAATTTATTACTTTTTGATATCTTTATCGCTTTTCCCTATTTTGTCATTTTTTTTAAATTTAATTTCTCCTGAAATAGTTCTTTTGATCGGTAAATTAGCGACTAATGCAGTCATTCTATCCTCAGTTTCTAAACTTACTGCTACCTCTTCAAAATCAATTTCTACATATTTAGCAACAACATCAAGAATTTCTTTTCTCATTTTATCCAAAAGATCAGTTGTTAAAGAACTCATATCAACTCTGTCATGAGCCAGTACAAGTTGCAATCTTTCTCTAGCGGTATTAGCACTAGCCGTTTCTCTTCCTAGTAATTTGTTAATAAGGTCCCTGAGAGTCATCATTTTAAAAAACCCTCATTTGCATTAATCTCATTAATTTATCTTTCAGACTTTTTCCTTCATTTGTGGGATCAATAATTGGGACATCCTTACCTGTAAGTCTTTGAGAAACATTTAAATAACATTTTTTTGCAGGTGAACTACTATCTGTAAGTGTTAGAGGCTCTCCTCTATTCGTACTTATTATTACTTGTTCATCTTCTAACACAATACCTAATAGAGGTAAAGAAAGAATTCCTTGAACATCTTCGATAGATAGCATCTCTTGACTGGCCATCATATTAGGGCGGACTCTATTGATTACAAGCTGAATAGGCTCAATGTCTGAGGTATTAAGAATTCCTATTACTCTATCGGCGTCTCGTACTGCAGATAATTCAGGGTTGGTAACGACAATGGCTTCTTTACAGGCTGCAAGGGCATTTTTAAAGCCATCCTCTACTCCAGCAGGACAATCCACTAAAACATAGTCAAATTTTTCGCTAAGAAGCTCACTAATTTTTTTCATATCTTCAGGCTTCATCCAATCCAGCATCCTAGGGTCTCCAGCCGGCAGAAGAGCTAGATTAGGCTCCTTTTTATGTCTTACCAGTGCTTGTTCAAGACGACAATTTTTGTCTAGAACATCTTGAGCAGTATAGATGATACGATTTTCTAGCCCTAGAAGAAGATCTAAATTTCTTAACCCGAAATCAGCATCTAACACAGCAGTGGTAGCTCCGCTGTTGGCGAGGGCTATGCCTAGATTTGCAGTTAAAGTTGTTTTGCCAACCCCACCTTTTCCTGAACAAATGAGTATTGTGCGAGAGTTTTCCGCCAAAGATTTAATAATTTTTTAAATAATAAGCCCACATTCAAAAAGTTAAATATTTAGAATATTAAGTAATTATTAAATTTATGAGCTTTGAATTAATTTATTTCAAATCTATTGATTAATTTTTGGTTTCTATTATGTAGGGTTTGATAATTATTGTTTGATTATCTATAACTGCAATTTCAGGGTAAGAATTTTGGGGTTTATCCGTTGGCCCAATTGCGATAATATCTGCAATTCTTAATTGTAAAGGTCTTAAATAAAGTGATGAAATAGAGGACTTATTATTTCCACCTCTCCCTGCGAAGGCGATACCAAGTAGTTTACCCCAAACGTAAATATTTTTCTTGGCGGAAACTATAGCCCCTGGATTGACGTCTCCAATTATACAGAGATTTCCATTTGAAGATATTCTATCGCCTGATCTTACTGTTCCTTCATGCAAAATATCTTCTCTCTTTTTTGGATTAAGTAAAAGCATCTTATTTTTAAGCTTTTTTTCGTTAATAAAATTTGTATCAATTTTTTGAGACTTTCCAGCTATTACTGTATCTCTATTATTTGAGTAAATACTTATAGAAAGAACATTAATTTTCTCAAACATATTTTTAAATTTTGAAATTTGATGTGAACTTATTGAGTCGTTTATTACGAAGATTTTTGCTTCGAGAGGTCCTTTAATCGAAGAAAATTTTTTAAAACTTTCATGGAAATTGTCCAAATTTTCAAAAGATAAAATTTCTCTATATTTATTATCAATACTATTAATAACAATTTCCATTGATTTAGATCTATGAATAATTTTTTATCAATGAAATTTGATTTTGAATTTCATTTTTGATCAAACTTGGATAAATAATGAAAGAGCTTTCGGCAGATTTTATTAAAGTTTTTATTAATGCAGAACTATTTTCTAATGAACTTTGATAAGTGCCATCCCATATTTTTAATGCATTATTAGATTCAAAACCATTAAAAGGTCTTTCCTTAATTCCACAAAAAATTTCTGAATCATAATTTTTGGATTCGCATAATTTTCTAGCAAATGCAAGTATTTCTAATCTTTTTACTTTACTTAAAAAACTTATGTCTGATGCCTTTAATAAATCTCTATCAATAAACATTTTGCATAGTGTAGAAAGCGGTTCAAAAGATTCATCTTTCCATCTAATCAAATGGTAGTAAAAGGTAATATCATCATTTTTTATAAAATCATCAAAATCCACCTTTGCAGGGGAAAATATCCATTTATAAAGGGATTCATCTAACCAAATATTTTTTTTATAATGATTTTTTATTGTGTAGATTATTTTTTCTAAAATCCATGTTGATATTTCGTTTATTCTATGGTTATAGATAGTTCTATACATTAAGTTTCTTAGTACTAGGAAATGCTCAATAGCAATAACTCCTTTTGGCTTGATAGCAATATTCCCATCAGGGGAGAAAGTAAGAGCTGAAATAATTCTTTCTAAATCTACTAAGCCATATTTGGTCCCTGTGTTGTAACTATCACGTAAAAGATAATCGAGACGATCGCAATCAATTTCACTGCTAATCAATGTTTTTAAAGGTTTTGAAAATAGTTGTCTTGATTCAAATAGTTCCCCAATGTGTCTTGGTAATTCATCGTCGTATTTTTTGAGTATTGAATTTATTGGAGAATAATTTTGAACTAAGTTTTGAGACCATTCTTCGTGATTATGATCGAATATTGCTTCACTAGTGTGGCTTAAAGGTCCATGACCTAAATCATGTAGTAGAGCGGCTCCATATAATACAAATTTATTTTCACAAAATGAAGATTTAACCTCAATTAATCTCTTAAATATCCTTCTTGCGATGCAAAATACTCCAATTGAGTGAGTGAATCTACTTGATTCTGCACCATGAAAAAGTAATGATGCCGCCCCAAGTTGTTTTATTCTTCTTAATCTTTGAAAAGCGACTGTATCAATTAATTCCATAATCATTAATTCTTCTGGCTTTCCTGAATTAAATACTATTTCTTTATGAATTGGATCATGAAAAATTCTTTGAATACTCATAGTGTCTAGAATTTTCTAGTTATCAATCTTTTGATTGGTCAACTTTTCTCCTTCAAGATTTGTTTCATTAGTTTGATTTGAAACTTCTTTTTTTTCTAGAAGTAACTCAAGATATAATTCTGCATTTTTTAACCATTTATCATCAGAGCCTCCATATTCACTTGCATCAGGAAGATCAAGTAATTTGTCAGGGGTCATACCTTGACCTTGAATATTATTGCCTTTGGGAGTTAAATAACTAGCAACTGTTATTGCTATTCCACTGTCTTCTCCCAAACTTTTTAGGGATTGAATTAAACCTTTTCCATAAGTTTGTTCTCCCATAAGGATTGATCTATTGTTATCTTGCAGAGATCCTGCAAGTATTTCACTAGCACTAGCAGTACCTTTATTTACCAAAGTTACCATCGGGCCATCAAAAGATGTCTCTTTTTGTGAGACTATCGCATCCTTGATTCCATTTCTGTTTTTTGTCTCTACTACTGGTTTTTCACTCAACAATGAGTCCGCAACTGCTATCCCTGAACTTACTAGTCCGCCTGAATTATTTCTTAGATCTAATATTAATCCTTCAACTTCTTTCTCTTTTAACTCTTGAAGAGCCTCCTCAACTTTTTTTGGGACGCTTTCGCTAAATTGAGTTATCCTCAAATATCCTATTGTATGTGAATCTTCTCTTAATCTTTTTGTTCTGACTGGTCTAAGATCTACTGATCTTCTCTCTAGGTCAACTTCTCTAATTTCGCCTAATTTCGAAGAAATTTCAACCAAAACTTTCGTTCCTGATTCACCTCTTAACTTGGAGGCAGTATTTGCAAGTCCTAATTCTTCAGAGGAAATTCCATCCACTTTTTCTATAAAGTCCCCGCTAACTATTCCAGCTTCTTCAGCAGGTGACCCTCCAATTGTGGAGATAACTTTAATTTTTTTCTTATCATCACTATCTTCACCCAATTGAAGACCAACTCCATTAATTTCACTACCAAAGTTGCTTGATTTCAAGAGTTCATAGTCTTTAGGGCGTAAAATTCTTGTATATGGATCTTCTAGAGGTCTTAACATGTCTTCAATTGCAGAATAAGCTTCTTCAGTTGTTTCAATTTGTTTCTGTAATGTTTTTTGTCTAATTCTCTTCCATTGTATTTCATTAAACTTTTCCGGATCATAAAAACCTTCATTAACTAAGGTCCAGGCGTCGAGGACTAATTGCCTGCTATCACTGAGAGCATTTACACTTTCAATCAATATAAAATTAATAGAAAAAGCAATGACCATTAATGTCGCGATTAATGTTTTGAATGTTAAAAGTTTGTTAAAAGATGAATTCATTGGGTTAAGTGTTAACACCAAGTATAAGAATTTTAAGTAAGCTCATTAATATCAAAGCTAATTTTTTTTTGGATGGCGAATTCTTCATCTGTTTATGACTGGTTTCAAGAAAGACTTGAAATCCAAGACATAACTGACGACGTAACTTCCAAGTACGTACCCCCTCACGTAAATATTTTTTATTGTTTAGGAGGCATAACTTTAGTATGCTTCTTAATTCAATTTGCAACAGGTTTTGCAATGACTTTTTACTATAAGCCAACAGTTACACAAGCTTATAGTTCTGTAAGTTATTTGATGACCGACGTAAGTTTTGGATGGTTAATACGATCTGTTCATAGATGGAGTGCTTCTATGATGGTTTTAATGTTAATTCTTCATGTCTTTAGAGTTTATCTCACCGGTGGTTTCAAAAGGCCAAGAGAACTTACATGGGTTACAGGTGTTGTAATGGCAGTCATAACTGTAGCTTTTGGTGTAACAGGTTATTCTTTACCTTGGGATCAAGTTGGTTATTGGGCAGTTAAGATTGTTTCTGGAGTTCCTGCAGCCATACCAGTTATTGGTGATTTTATGGTTGAACTTCTTAGAGGTGGAGAAAGTGTAGGACAGTCCACTCTTACAAGATTCTACAGTCTTCATACCTTTGTGTTGCCATGGTCATTAGCTGTATTTATGTTGATGCATTTCCTAATGATTCGTAAACAAGGCATTTCAGGTCCTCTGTAAATCCTTATACTTAAGTTACTATAAACATCAAAATGTCAACGTTAAAAAAACCAGATTTATCAGATCCAAAATTAAGAGCCAAATTGGCTAAAGGTATGGGTCATAACTATTACGGTGAACCAGCTTGGCCAAATGACTTATTATATATATTCCCCGTAGTTATTCTAGGTACTATTGCATGTGTCGTTGGTCTGGCAGTTCTTGATCCGGCTATGTTGGGTGATAAAGCAAATCCTTTCGCTACCCCATTAGAAATATTACCTGAATGGTATCTATATCCAGTTTTCCAAATACTCAGGGTTGTTCCTAACAAACTTTTGGGTATTGCACTTCAAACCTTAATTCCTCTTGGATTAATGATTTTACCTTTCATTGAAAACGTTAATAAGTTTTCTAACCCTTTTAGGCGACCAATTGCAATGTCAGTTTTCTTGTTTGGTACTTTCTTGACAATATATCTAGGTATAGGTGCTTGTTTACCTATTGATAAATCTCTAACTTTAGGTTTATTTTAAAATTTATATTTTAAACATATCTAAATCATTATCATCTGTCCTTAGAAAGTGGTGCATTAATAAAAAGCCAACTATTGTCCAAGTTTGATATGTTCTTGATTGTTGCCCGACCCAAGTACCTGTAGGACCGTCAAAATATTCTGCCCATTCTTGTTTTGGCAATTGATTAAGTTGGCACCAATATGACTCCTCAATTAAAGATTTCATTTCTTGCATAAGAATTACATCATCAGAGGGGAACTTTTTGTGATGTAAAAGAACAGCCGTACCAAAAAACCAAAGCAAGCTAGGCCAATGTCCACCATTATGGTAGCTCCAAGGCCAATTCTTAGGATCTGAACCAGTTTTATTTTGCCATTCTTCGACATCCATATGAGGATGACAAATTCTCATAGGCATTTGAGCCATCAAGTGCTGTCTATTGTGTAAAACTAATCTAAATAAAGCTCTTTGTTCTGCGGGGGGGAGAACTCCAAAAATACAGGCTAAAGAATTTCCTAAACTATAAAACCTAAAGTCCGGCCTTCCTGTTCTAATATTCCCTATTAAATAACCTCCTCTATTTTCTAACCAATCTTGAAGCCATGAAGGAACTACTTGAGGTTGAACATTAAATTCATTGAAGTGTTGATCATCTCCATACTGCTCAGTAGGCCTTCTTCTTAAAATTTGCATCGTTTGGCTGGTAACCCAATAATGTTTTAAGAGAAAACTTCCTAAATCTTTAACCCATTGATTTGTAAGAATAAGTCTTTGATCTAATAGTCTACTTACATGATCTGCTCGACTCAATTCCATTAAATTTATACAGCTTTTTAAACATCCATGAAGTAAAACTTCAACTTCTAAAGGGGCCCCCCATACATCCATAGGTCTATCAATCATGAACGCACAATCTGGGACAAAAAGTACTGGAGTCCCCTCAAATGTTGGATGAAGAACTAAATCTAGTAAAAGTTGAATACCTCTTTGAACGCTCTGACTTTTTCCGAAAGCATAATCACCGCTTTTATTTACATAATACCAACATAAAATCGGCCACCATAAACTTGCATCAGCTGAAGTAATTCTGCCAATCGATCTTTGACCATAGTCTCCAATAAGTTTTCCATTTTCTTCAACAAAACTTGTAGGAAATACTCCTCTCGTTTGATAATTAGTGCTTTGTAACTCAAGGCATACAGTAAGGAATTTTTTTACAATTTCGTATCGTCTTTGAGTGATGAGGTAAATCATTACTGGTACGTTGTCTCTTAAAAATATTTCTCCATAATTTAATTTTTTATTTTTTGTTGGGTGTTCTAGTGCCGCAACACTTCCTACTAATTCTCCTGATATTTCGACTAAAGTCTTTTCGAAGTGTTTTTTTGCATTTGTTACAATTTTCTCTTCATCAGAACTTGGTCTTACTCTTAAATTTTTTTGACTAAATCTTTCTGCCATTTCATTGATATCCCTTTATTTAAGCCTAGTTGTTTAATGATACTTTGAACAAATAAAAAATTAATAAAAAATTTTTGTATAAAAGGTTGCATAATTACAGTCGGATGGTTTAGTATTTTCTTCTGGGCAAAATTATTTATTTTTTGCATTATTCAATCAATTATCTTAAATCTAATTTTTGGAAATGATTGAATTTTTTGGAGATTTGGTTTCGGTCATTATTTTCAGCCAGAAGAAGGGTTTCCCCTTCTAAGTGAGTTATACACTTGTTGTTTAACTCGGCACCTAGAAAATTTAAAAACTTAGGAACTGATGCTTTTATTGCGTCAAAACTTTACTAAATTTAAATTTGGTAATTTTGAGATGTATTTGCAATAAAGGTGTGAGGTCCCGTCAAGAATATATAAAATTGTTTTCAATTGCTAACTTTTAGTTTTTTGAAAACCAACGGATCTGAGATCTTGGAAAGTCACTTTGAAATATTTTTAATGTGCACTCAAAGTAATCCTTAATGATTTAAGGAGGCTGAACCTAAATAACTTAAGTTAATCTTGATTTTATTTGGAGGATGCAATTCATATTGAGTAGATTTATCTACAAAAGGATTTGAACACAACGGAGAGTTTGATCCTGGCTCAGGATGAACGCTGGCGGCGTGCTTAACACATGCAAGTCGAACGAACCTTCGGGTTAGTGGCGGACGGGTGAGTAACGCGTGAGAATCTGCCCTCAGGAGGGGGATAACGGTTGGAAACGACCGCTAATACCCCATATGCCTACTGGTGAAATGAATTTCGCCTGAGGATGAGCTCGCGTCTGATTAGCTAGTTGGTGAGGTAATGGCTCACCAAGGCTTCGATCAGTAGCTGGTCTGAGAGGATGATCAGCCACACTGGGACTGAGACACGGCCCAGACTCCTACGGGAGGCAGCAGTGGGGAATTTTCCGCAATGGGCGAAAGCCTGACGGAGCAACGCCGCGTGAGGGACGAAGGCCTCTGGGCTGTAAACCTCTTTTCTCAAGGAAGAAGATATGACGGTACTTGAGGAATAAGCCACGGCTAATTCCGTGCCAGCAGCCGCGGTAATACGGGAGTGGCAAGCGTTATCCGGAATTATTGGGCGTAAAGCGTCCGCAGGCGGCTTTTCAAGTCTGCTGTTAAAACGTGGAGCTTAACTCCATCATGGCAGTGGAAACTGAAAGGCTTGAGTATGGTAGGGGCAGAGGGAATTCCCGGTGTAGCGGTGAAATGCGTAGATATCGGGAAGAACACCAGTGGCGAAGGCGCTCTGCTGGGCCATTACTGACGCTCATGGACGAAAGCCAGGGGAGCGAAAGGGATTAGATACCCCTGTAGTCCTGGCCGTAAACGATGAACACTAGGTGTCGGGGGAATCGACCCCTTCGGTGTCGTAGCTAACGCGTTAAGTGTTCCGCCTGGGGAGTACGCACGCAAGTGTGAAACTCAAAGGAATTGACGGGGGCCCGCACAAGCGGTGGAGTATGTGGTTTAATTCGATGCAACGCGAAGAACCTTACCAGGGTTTGACATCCTGCGAACCTCTTAGAAATTTGAGGGTGCCTTCGGGAATGCAGTGACAGGTGGTGCATGGCTGTCGTCAGCTCGTGTCGTGAGATGTTGGGTTAAGTCCCGCAACGAGCGCAACCCACGTTTTTAGTTGCCAGCATTTAGTTGGGCACTCTAGAAAGACCGCCGGTGATAAACCGGAGGAAGGTGTGGATGACGTCAAGTCATCATGCCCCTTACACCCTGGGCTACACACGTACTACAATGCTACGGACAAAGGGCAGCAAACTCGCGAGAGCTAGCAAATCCCATAAACCGTGGCTCAGTTCAGATCGTAGGCTGCAACTCGCCTACGTGAAGTAGGAATCGCTAGTAATCGCAGGTCAGCATACTGCGGTGAATACGTTCCCGGGCCTTGTACACACCGCCCGTCACACCATGGAAGTTGGCCATGCCCGAAGTCGTTACTCCAACCCTTGTGGAGGAGGACGCCGAAGGTGGGGCTAATGACTGGGGTGAAGTCGTAACAAGGTAGCCGTACCGGAAGGTGCGGCTGGATCACCTCCTAACAGGGAGACAACAAAATGTTAAATATTAATTTTGTCACCTTAGGTCGATCGGTATCTCACATTCTTAATTTATTGAGGATTTTATTTCCTAAGTTTTTTTCTAGGTCACACCCATTTTTTTTCCTGGGCCATTAGCTCAGGTGGTTAGAGCGCACCCCTGATAAGGGTGAGGTCCCTGGTTCAAGTCCAGGATGGCCCATACTCTATGTTGGGGGTATAGCTCAGTTGGTAGAGCGCCTGCTTTGCAAGCAGGATGTCAGCGGTTCGAGTCCGCTTACCTCCACTGATTACCACCTCTTCCATAATTTAAAGAAGGGAAATTTTTTAGGTGTGATCAAATTCTGAACGAATCTAGCTTCCTAATTTAATTTCATTAAGATGCTGGACTCATTGAATTAATTTCATTGTTTTCAGAGAACCTTGACAACTGCATAGATTATTTTTAAAGACAATAAGCATCTTTAATGATGCAGATTTATTATTTTTGCAAATGCATTAATAACAATTCTATTAAGCTGATGCTTCAATTTTTGAAGTTATTGGTCAAGCTACAAAGGGCTCACGGAGGATACCTAGGCACACAGAGGCGATGAAGGACGTGGTTACCTGCGATAAGTCTCGGGGAGTTGGAAGCACACTTTGATCCGGGAATTTCCGAATGGGGCAACCCCATGTACGGCCAGCTGAATATATAGGTTGGTACGAGCTAACCCAGCGAACTGAAACATCTTAGTAGCTGGAGGAAGAGAAAGTAAATAACGACTCCCTCAGTAGCGGCGAGCGAACGGGGAACAGCCCAAACCGATAGTCTTGACTATCGGGGTTGTGGGACAGCAATATGGATCAATAAGTCTAGAAGAAACGTTTGAATGGCGTGCCATAGAGGGTGAAAGCCCCGTAATCGAAAGATAAATTGACCTAGCTGTATCCCGAGTAGCACGGAGCACGTGGAATTCCGTGTGAATCTGCGAGGACCACCTCGTAAGGCTAAGTACTACTGTGTGACCGATAGTGAAACAGTACCGCGAGGGAAAGGTGAAAAGAACCCCGGGAGGGGAGTGAAATAGAACATGAAACCGTGAGCTTACAAGCAATGGGAGCCCGACTAATCGGGTGACCGTGTGCCTGTTGAAGAATGAGCCGGCGACTTATAGGCACTGGCGGGTTAAACCGAAAATGGTGGAGCCACAGCGAAAGCGAGTCTTAATAGGGCGTTTGTCAGTGTTTATAGACCCGAACCCTGGTGATCTAACCATGGCCAGGATGAAGCTTGGGTGATACCAAGTGGAGGTCCGAACCGACTGAAGTTGAAAATTCAGCGGATGAGCTGTGGTTAGGGGTGAAATGCCAATCGAACCAGGAGCTAGCTGGTTCTCCCCGAAATACGTTGAGGCGTAGCGTCTAGTGCTCCAGCAGGGGGGTAAAGCAACCATTTCGGTGCGGGCTGCGAAAGCGGTACCAAATCGATATGAACTCTGAATACCCTGTGTGTAACTAGGCAGTCAGACTGTGGGGGATAAGCTCCATAGTCAAGAGGGAAACAGCCCAGACCGCCAGCTAAGGTCCCAAAATTAACGCTAAGTGATAAAGGAGGTGGGATTGCCCAGACAACCAGGAGGTTTGCCTAGAAGCAGCCATCCTCAAAGGAGTGCGTAATAGCTCACTGGTCGAGCGATCCTGCGCCGAAAATGAACGGGGCTAAGCGTTATACCGAAGCTGCGGATAAATTTATTTATGGTAGGGGAGCGTTCTATGTAGGGTGAAGCGTTAGCGTAAGCGGACGTGGACAGCATAGAAGTGAGAATGTCGGCTTGAGTAGCGAAAACATGGGTGAGAATCCCATGCCCCGAAACCCTAAGGGTTCCTCCGGCAGGCTCGTCCGCGGAGGGTTAGTCTGGACCTAAGGCGAGGCCGAAAGGCGTAGTCGATGGATAACAGGTCAATATTCCTGTACCAGATGTGTTTTGGGAAGAGGGACGGAGAAGGCTAGCCAGGCCAGATGTTGGTTACTGGTTCAAGCGTTCGAGGCTTTGAGAGATGGAGAAAACATCTTGAGCTAAGGCGTGAGTACGAGCTGCTACGGCAGCGAAGTTGGTGATGTCATGCTTCCAAGAAAAGCTCTATACCCGTTAAGACACAAATGCCAGTACCCGAAACCGACACAGGTGGGGTGGTAGAGAATACCGAGGGGCGCGAGATAACTCTCTCTAAGGAACTCGGCAAAATGGCCCCGTAACTTCGGGAGAAGGGGTGCCAGCGAGAGCTGGTCGCAGTGAAGAGGCGCAAGCGACTGTTTACCAAAAACACAGGTCTCCGCTAAGTCGCAAGACGATGTATGGGGGCTGACACCTGCCCAGTGCCGGAAGGTTAAGGAAGCTGGTTAGCTTTTAGTGAAGCTGGCGACTGAAGCCCCGGTGAACGGCGGCCGTAACTATAACGGTCCTAAGGTAGCGAAATTCCTTGTCGGGTAAGTTCCGACCCGCACGAAAGGTGTAACGATTTGCGCGCTGTCTCGGAGAGAGGCTCGGCGAAATAGAATTGTCTGTGAAGATGCGGACTACATACACCCGGACAGAAAGACCCTATGAAGCTTTACTGTAGTTTGATATTGTGCTCGGGCTCTGAATGCGCAGAATAGGTGGGAGACGTTGAAATAGTGCTCGTGGGTACTATTGAGTCATCGGTGAGATACCACTCTTTCAGAGCTAGGGTTCTAACGCTTACCCGTTATCCGGGAAGCGGACAGTATCTGATGGGCAGTTTGACTGGGGCGGTCGCCTCCTAAAAGGTAACGGAGGCGCACAAAGGTTCCCTCAGGCTGGTTGGAAATCAGTCGTTGAGTGCAAAAGCAGAAGGGAGCTTGACTGTGAGACCTACAAGTCGAACAGGGACGAAAGTCGGTTTTAGTGATCCGACGGTTCTGCGTGGAAGGGCCGTCGCTCAACGGATAAAAGTTACTCTAGGGATAACAGGCTGATCTCCCCCAAGAGTTCACATCGACGGGGAGGTTTGGCACCTCGATGTCGGCTCATCGCAACCTGGGGCTGAAGTCGGTCCCAAGGGTTGGGCTGTTCGCCCATTAAAGCGGTACGCGAGCTGGGTTCAGAACGTCGTGAGACAGTTCGGTCCATATCCGGTGTATGCGCAGGAATATTGAGAGGATTTCTCCCTAGTACGAGAGGACCGGGAGGAACGCACCTCTGGTGTGCCAGTTATCGTGCCAACGGTAAACGCTGGGTAGCCATGTGCGGAGTGGATAACCGCTGAAAGCATCTAAGTGGGAAGCCCACCTCAAGATGAGTATTGCCATGGCTTAAGCCAGTAAGGTCACGGGAAGAACACCCGTTGATAGGCTCTACGTGGAAGCTTGGTAACAAGTGCAGCGGAGGAGTACTAATAGACCGAGGGCTTGACCAAATAAACTTAATTTATCGTCTTTAAATTTATAATTTTCTATGCAGTTCTCAAGGTTCACACTATCCTGGTGTTCATGGCGATGTGGAACCACTCCGATCCATCTCGAACTCGGTTGTGAAACGCATCAGCGGCGAAAATATTTAGGGGGTAGCCCCTTGAGAAAATAGCTCAATGCCAGGTAAAAATATTTAAAAGGGTTTACTCTGCTTGAGTAAGCCCTTTTTTATTTTTGGCATTTAGGACACCAATGTGTACTTCTTCCAGTAATTTTTTGCCTTTCAATTAAATTTCCACATTTATGACATTCTTTACCATTCCTCCTGTAAACATTTGTCTGTAAACCAAAATTCCCATCCTCTCCATCCAAGTCTCTAAAATCACTAAATGTAGTCCCCCCAGAACCTATACTTTTTTTTAATACAGTTACTATTGATTCTTTTAGTTTGATTAACTCATTTTTCTTTATTGTTTGAGCTTCCCTAAAAGGTGATATGCCAGCCGAATATAAACTTTCATCAGCATAAATATTACCTATACCTGCTACTATCGTTTGATCTAATAGAATAGCTTTTATAGATTTTGTTCTTTTTGAAATAATTTTCTTAAGGTATTTTGTATCAAATTCTTTAGAAAATGGTTCTGGTCCTAATGCGCCTAATCCCTTGATTATTTTATTGGCCGATAACCCTTGCTTAATCCACCACATTTGGCCAAAACTTCTTACGTCAATGTATCTAAGCTCATTATTATTTTTATCGAAAAATCTTATTCTTGTATGTTTACAGGGCGGCGCAGAGTTTTTAATAAATTTGAAATATCCAGTCATTCGTAGATGTACCACAAGAAATCCATTTTGTTTTAATGTTATTTTTTCATTAGTTTGAATATTCTCATGATCAATTTTTTTTAGTTCAGCTATTAAATATTTTCCTCTCCTATTCCATTTATATAAGAGCGAATTCTTAAGTCCTTTAATAAATTCTTCTTTATTAGCAGGGAATGCTACTGTTGAATCCCTACAGACTTCTACTTTTTTAACAATAAAGTTATTAAGTTTTTGCTCTAAACCTCTTCTAACAGTTTCTACTTCAGGTAATTCTGGCAATTATTTAAGCTTTCTCTAATTCACTTTCAGCAAAATTATTTGTATTTGCTCCACCATCAGTTCCGCTAATACCAGCGTAATTTACTTTATCGAATCTAACTACGCAGTTATATTTAATCCCAGATGTATCTACTGAAGCAACTTTACCTATTTCGTTGTACCAATATGATTCTGGTCTTTTAACTCTTACGAGATCTCCTCTTGAAATTGCCATTACTATAAATTTAACTTTTTAAAGAATAACTCATCATTAATAATCTTAGACAAATTATTCACACATATTAATTAAAAGTTCTAACAAAAATCATTTATTAAATTTTTCTCGAATTCTTCTTTAGGAGGCTCACCACCCCTCCATTTTCTGCCTGGGATTCTTACATCTAATTCATTGGTATCGCAACTGATTGAAAGAATAAGCTTTTTATTTTCCTGATTGAGTACACTTAAAACTTTTCTACTTTTAATTTTTTCATATGATTTACTTTGAATAGTTAATGGACCATAAATTTGTGTATCTGACTCAACTAATTCATTATTTTTCTTGTTTTTAGTTATTTTATAATTTTCTGAACTAATTCGTTCATTTTTGGTTAAACGGAGCTTTTGCCCAACTTTTATGGAATCTGGATTTATGAGATTATTAATTTCTATCAAATATTTTAAATTTAACTTATATTTGCTTGATATCTCAGTAAGATTTTCGCCTGTTTGAACAGTATGATAATTATTTATTAAATCTGATTGTTTTGTAGCATTTTCAGGAGATTTGGAGATAATGAGATTTTGGCCAACAAAGATATAATTTTCATTTTTTAAGTTATTCAATTGCATAATTAAATCTTTTTTTATTGAATAGAATTTTGAAATGCTTGATAAAGTATCCCCACTTTTTACTATATGAATTTTTTCTTCGGACTTTATCAATGCGTGATAAAAAAAATTAATAAATATAACAATTACTAAAAATGCAAATTTCATAAACTCCACTGTTTATTTAAAGATAATCTTTTAAATTGAAATCGCTAGGTTTTTGAAAAAAATTTAAGTTATTTAAACCTTAAAAATAAACTTCAAAAATTTCTTTACTCTTTCGTAGGGAGGATACCGCAGATTTAAATCAAATAAAAATCCTTTAAAAGTAATAGATTTTTGATTTGAAAAATTTCGAAACCCTTCTTCACCGTGAAATTTACCAATACCACTTTGCCCAACACCTCCAAACGGTAAATTCGGAATAAGAACTGGTAACATCACATCATTTATGCAAATTGTTCCTGAGCTAGTTACGTTTGAAATATGATTATGGATTTTTTTATTGCCTCCAAATAAGTAGATTGCTAATGGTTTTGATGTTTGACTAATCTGTTTTAAAGCTGATTCCTCGTCATTGATTCCAATCACTGGAAGAAGTGAACTGAATAGTTCTTTCTGCAAAATATCTGTTTCATTTAATTTAGATCTCAAAATTGTAGGAGATATTTTCAACTTTTTTTTACTAAAAGTCCCACCAAATAAAATTCTTTTTTCTTTTTTATATTGTTTTAGAATTTCTACCGTTGAAGTAAATTGCTTCTTCTCTAATTTTGATAAGTTTTCGGAAATAATTGGATTATCTCCGTAAAAACTTATTATGCATTTCTTTAATTTTTCTATAAAAATAGTTTCAATTTCTTTATCTACAAAGATATGATTCGGAGCCATGCAGGATTGACCAGAATTAAAAAATTTGCCCCAAACAATTCTTTTAGCGGCCACTTCTAAATTTGCATTCTTGAAAATTATTACAGGATTTGTTCCGCTTAACTCAAGAGTTAATGGAGTTAAGTTTTTTGAAGCTAATTTCATTATAGATTTTCCATTTTCAGTACTTCCTGTAAAAAATATGTGGTCAAAATTTTGTCTAATTAATTTTATGGATTGTTTATAGTCACCCTCTACTGTTATTAGGACATCTTTATGGAAATATTTGGAAGTAAGATTCTTAATAAGTTTTGAAGTTGCAGGACATTTCTCTGATGGTTTTATAACTGCAGTATTTCCTGCTGAGAAAATATTTACTAATGGCTTTAAAACATAAAGTAATGGATAATTATAAGGACCAAGAATTAAGACACACCCAAGAGGTTCATAAATAACTTTGGAGGATGATGGAAATAGATAAAAAGGAGTATCAATCTTTTTTGGTCGCATCCAAGAATTGAGTCTCTTTTTTATGAGTGAAATTTCTTCTTTCACTAAAAGGATTTCTGAAAGCCCTTCAATTTCAGATTTACCGAGATCAACAAAAAGTGATTTTATTATCTCTTTTTTATTTTCATCCAAAAGTCTAGAAACTATATTGAGATGTTGGATCCGCCATTTTATATTTTCCGTTTTACCAGTGAGAACTGTATTCTTTAATTTATTAATGTCTTCTAAATGAAATTTATCAGAAATCTTCATTTTATTCCTTTGAATAGTATTAAATATATCAGAGGATAAATTGTAAATAACTAAGGTTTTTAGGCAATTAAATCAAAGCGAATGATTTATGAGAAATAATCAAATTTATTAATATTACCTTTAAAAATTCAAATTTTTCTTGGTTAGTATATTTCTATGAGGGAAAAATTTTCAATTAGATTGATATCTATAAATGAAATACCAGAAGTCACAAACTGGGCAAGGTTAGAAGGATTTTCTCCGGGAATGGATGATGTATCAATTTATAGAAATACAGATAAACAAGGGTTATGGGTAGCTTGTCTAAACAATAATCCTATAGGCTCTATTGCGTGCATAAAGTACAATTCCTCGTATGGTTTTATCGGTTTATTTATAGTTAAAAAAGAATTACGAAATAATGGATATGGAGTGAGATTATGGGAACATGCCCTCGAATATTTGAAAAATGTTGATTGTATTGGTCTTGAGGCTGCTCCAGATAGATTAAATGATTACGCAAAGTGGGGGTTTAGAAAATCTTCCATTACAAATCGTTGGAAATTAAATGGTTCTCAAGATTTGCCATTGAGAAATTTCTATAAAGATCAATTTCATTCTTTTAAAGTTGTCCCGGGTAATAAAATTTCCTCTGAAGCAGTCTTAATTTATGATGATCAAAGAGAACCTAGTCCCAGACCGCATTTTCTAAATGACTGGTTGAAAAATTCTCATGGTAATGTCAGCGCAATTGTCGATAATAATGGGATGTGCCATGGATTTGGCAGGATAAGACCTTGTATATTGGAGGATAATGAGCAAGGCTGGAGAATTGGCCCCCTTTTAGCGGATACTCCACCACTTGCTGAATTATTAATAAGGGAGTTAGTTGGTGATTTAGATGCTCAAATCTTATTGGATTGCTCTAATCTGAACCCTTATGCAAATTATCTTTTATCAAGTCTGGGATTTGAGGAAATATCAAAAACTTACAGAATGTATAAAGGCATTCAACCTCCCTGCCCTATGAATCAAGTATACGGACTTGCCTGCTTGGAACTGGGTTGATTTCCTTTAAAGCGTTCATTTTTCCTTTTGTTTCAGTAATATTGAAAAAAGTTTGTTTGATTAAGATTAACTTTCAGAAGGTTTCAAAATTTTTTCTACAATATCGGCGTTGATTATAGTGATCTCTCCATTGTCAATATTGGCAACTTGAAACAAGGTCCATGAATTTGGATTTCTAGCTCCTCCAATACAGTCGATAACTTGACCGACCCAATATTTTTCATTCTTTTCTTTAGTATCTTCGCAATTTTCTTTTTTAATTGCGACATAATCACCAGGCCTAACGAAAAGAAACTCAGGAGTTGCTGAGCTCACAATAAATATATAATAGTATATACGTACTATACTAAGTTATTGGTTTTGTTGCTGAACTTTGAATTATTTAGCAAACTAGGGGTAATTCAAAAAATAAAATGGATTCAACTGAAATTGCTATATTTTCAACATTATTGGGGTTAATTCTAGCTTTATCTGACGCTTATATAGAAAGAAATATTCCTGGATAATATTTCCAATTCATTTCTTAAATCAAATAAGATTTAAGCTGGTCTAATATGTCAGCACGGTTGGAAACTAATTTTGTAAAAACTAAATATATCAATCCTCCCATTGCGAGTCTTCCGTTAATTTTTTCTAACTGCTTTAATTTTCTCAAAGATTAATCTTGCGGTTAAACAAAATTTAAAGGGTATGGAAAATAAAAAAGTATTGATTACTTCAAAATTAAAAAAAATTTTAAATAATTTATAGAAATATTATTTCAAACACGAATTAAATTTAAAGCCAAGCTTCTTTCATCTCAAGATAAAGTCTCTCGCTCTCAGCAGAATTAATTTTGCTGTCTGAATAAGATTGTTGCTGTTGCTGTTGTTGCTGCTGAGTTGAGTTAGTATTAGGATTTTGAACTTCGCTCATTATAATTGCTGGAAATTTGTGTTTATTCTCTCATATTAAAAGCTTTTTTTGTCAACTTAAATTCTTAAATTTTATTTAAATTTTCTACGTTTTTAATTTTCCTGTATTGAGTGAAGTTATTTCGCTACATTAGTTTTGGTATATAGGAATCTAACTTCCCAATATACAATTCCTAGGAAGATAGCACTTGCAATAATAATTTCAGAAATGGCTAACATTTTATTTTTCAATACTAATTAAATTTTGGTATCAATTTACACAAAATGCAATAGGTACTAATTACATTCAAGATTTTAAAAATCTTATTTAATAAAATATCGCGTCGAAATAATATAAAATTCTAAGTTAGAGACATATTTTTTTGTGGGAAATTTCATAAATTCAACAACTCTTATACCTTTAATACCTTTAGTAACCTCTTTATTTATTCTTATTTTATTGGCAAGTTTTAACAGAACGCTTAACAGGTTAACAAAACCAGTTACTGCACTGGTTGCATTATCTTTATTAAGTTCTGCTTTTATAAGCGCATTTGACTATTTTAAGAAAATAGAAGAAGAATTATTTTTATCTAAATTTCTCAAATTTTTTGAAGAAAAAAATTTAGTTTTACATCTCAATTTAGTAAATGAAAAAATTATAATTTTTTTCTCATTAATAATGATATTAATTATTGGAATATCCTTTTATAAATTGCCTAGAAAGAAAGGGTATGTCTCATTGATGATTAGCCTAGGATTAATTTCTTCTTCGGTGATGCTCTCAATATTGCTAATAGATTTCTCAGCACTAATCTAAACTGGCGTAAGCATTGCCAAAGCTTCGTTAAGTTCTTGGACATGATTTAATTCATCTTGAGCAATTTCTTTTATTTTTTGATCATTTGGATTATCTATTAAATATTTGGAATAAGTTTCAAATGCATGTTCTTCGATTTTTATGTTGACATCATAGGCATTAGCTGGAGAGAGGAAATAATAAAAAACCATGATCCAGTAATAGACAAGGACAAGGTGTCTCGCAAAAAATCTATCAATCCAGAACCTATCCCCTCCTCTTTTCTCCATTTCTTTAAGATGCTCAGTTTCGTTAATAGCTTGATAAAAATGTTCTTTCATTAAAATCATTGTTTTCTCATTTTTAATTCCTAGGGATTCTTTAAAATGAAGAACCGAAAGAAATGCAAAATAAGGTGATCTAGCTATAACTTCTAAAACCCAAAATCTTTGTAAAGATCTACCAGAGTATATGAAGTCTAAGAAATTAACTGTACTATTCAAAATTAAAGAATTTAATTTCTTCATAAATTTAGTTTTTCTTTAAGTATAATTACTCAGCTGCTCGAGGGCTATAATGTTTTTAGGTAATTAACCAAAAATTAATATTTATAGTCTAAAAATTGTAACTTTTATTGAAATATTTTTTTTTCATGCATTAATTGGATAGATAAAAACTTTATATGACAACTACTGAAAAAATTGCAAATGCCAAAAAGAGGATTGATGAATTAGAAAGACTTATAAAATATTGGAATGATTCAGACAATGATGAGGCAAAAATAGTAAATTTTACAAGGAACATTGAAAATAAAGTTGCTTAGATTGTGATCATTAAGGCTGATTAACTTTATCTACTTAAAGTGATTTAATATCTTTGAGGTTTCGAATATTGTTTAATTTATAAATAGAGCAATTAAACCTATTCTCAAAAAAGGTAAGGAAGAAATAATCTAAAAGAAAAATCAATATGAAAACTTTTTCAAAAAAAAAATTAGTGCCGATTAAATTTATACCATGGATTTTTTGGGTATCTATATCTTTTATGAGTATATATTTGTGTAATATAGCCTGGGTAAATTGAATAATTAATGAATTTAGCTTCTCCTTAGCCATCCAGGAGCACCGCCAAACCAATCCGATATATCATCTTCATTTGGGTTGAAATGATTTTCTTTATCTAGTCCATCTATCCCAAATGATTGTAAGAGGTTATCAATCCCCCCATCATTTTTTGTGCCATTCCTTCTAAAGCTGTTAGCTTTTTTCAGCCAAAGAGAAATTGTCGAATTATGGTGTGCGAATTTCTCAACATATATCCTTTCTTCTAATGTAATTGATTTATCTTGAGCAATTCTTTTAATTATTCCTTGGATCTTTAGTCTTTTTGCATTACTAAGGAGCATTTTTGATCAATTAATTATTCTTTTTATAGGAAGGATTACTAAATATATCTTGTCAATGTTAATTTCAACAAATTAACTATTTTATGATGTTTTTAAGCAAGAAAAATCCTAAGACACTAAAAAAAGGGATCAATAAGTTACCTATGATACTTTTATATATTTATCAAACTTATGGTTCCTATAAATTAGATAAAAAAAATCAATCCATTCTCAAAGACACTTTAAAATTAAGAAAAAGTCGATGAAGTTGTTGCTTAATAGTAATTCTGTACTAGTATAAGTACAGATGTATTATTAATATGAAAGTGATTTCATCTTCTCCTTATGCCCCTTTTAATTCAAAAGAGTGGAATTCTCTAATACGTAAAAATGTAAAGTTTGAAAATACTCCAATAAAGATTCAAAAAAGAATTTATAGAACTTTTACTCTAAAAAAGATTGAAAAAGATAAACTTTTGCAAGAGAGGAATGAATCGCATCAACAAATGCAACTTGTATTCGGATAGAAAAATATTAACTAACAATCTTTTTATTGAATATTATTTTACGAGATCCAATTTTTTGTTAGATTAGTAGAAACACAAGAAGGATTTAATTTGGCTGTAGATCTAGAACTTTTAAAAGAAGTTACCCAAGAACTTTGGAATACCGTAAAAAAACTAAGACCTGAAATAGATCGGCAAACTCGACTTCAATTAGTTTTAAAGGCCTTATTAACTATTGGAGATTTGCCAGATCAAATGCAAGCTGCCATGGTAGTAGGTGTTTGCGCAGAAATGGATAAGAATGACGTTGATAATGTTGAAACTAATTCACAAACTAAAGATTCAAGCGGAGTTGATACTTCTTCAGGAAGAAAAGTAGTTAGAAGAAGTTCAGCTAAATAAACCTTAAATGATCATCCTTTAATTTTCTTTGATTCGTTTTTATTAAGTCTATTGAATAGGTAATATGAAATTACAAGTAAGAGAGGAACAAATATTGAATGTAAAGTCATCATTAATTCTGTTTGACCCATTCCTATAAGATTTGACTCGCTTGGAAGCTGTTCTGACCAAGTGCCAACTAAATGCCAAGCTTGAGGAATTGATAAGAAAAACATATAAGAGCTATAAGTGAAGTTTATGTTCAGATAAAGATTATCATTATTGAACGTTTTTGCTTTCTTTATTCTTATTTCTTAACTAAGTATTTGTAGAGTTATAAAAAGAACTTGATTTATAAATTTATTTTCTTAAGAAGAGTTTTAAATTCTTTTTTACCAATAATTTTTTCAGCTGCGTAAGCGCCACTTGCTGAAACAGCAGGAATTCCAATACCTGGAAATGTACTTGCACCGCAAGTAAATAAATTTTTCACTGGAGTTTTGCAGCCTGGGAAAAGACCTTTTGCTGCAGATAATGCAGGGCCGTAACTACCGCAATAGGTATTTGTGAATTTTTTATGAGTGATAGGGGTTCCTAGCATTTTTAAATCAATCCTTTCGTCTATATCAGGGATGAATTTTCGCGCTGCATTAAGGAATATTGAACATCTTTCTTCTTTCAAAATTCTATATTCTAATTCCTTTGGATTTAGGTTTTCCCAAATTTCCCAAGGTTCATTTGCGGGAGTATAGCCATGAAGAACATGTTTCCCTTCAGGCGCCATATTTTTATCTAAAACAGATGGGATTGAAAATACAGCTATATTTCTTTCTGCGGTTATACCTTTTTCCCACTCATCAACATGTATCGCATGTATTGGCAAATTTTCAAGACCATCAGAATCAAAACCTAGATGTATATGAAGGAAAGAATCACATTTATTAGGGTTCAAAACTTTTGTATTCCATTTTTTCGAAATTTCATTTGGAATTAACTTTTTTAAATTCCAAATATCAGTATTCGTGACAACAGATTCACAACTATAGCTAGAACCATTATTTAGAGTTATACCTGTAGCTAAATTTTTATTGAAGTTAATTGTCTTTACTCTCGAAGAGAGAATTAATTCTCCTCCATTTTTTTTAAATCCATTAATTAAGGCTTTGACTATAGATTCACTACCTCCTTTAGGGTATTCAAGGTATGAATTTGGTTCAAACCATTCGTTAAATAAAGTAGCCATCGCAGCTGTATTTGTATCATGCATTGACATGCCACTTATCAAAAAGCTCAATAAATCAACCCAATTTCTGAGAAAAGGATCCTCTAGATGATTATTTACTAAATTCCCAAAGCCCTTATTAATTTTTGGTATTTGATTGATATTAGGTAAAAATTTTGAGGTTAAATTTATTAGATCTAAGAAATTTATTGATTCGGGAGAAAATGAGAGTAAAGGTATTTCATTTATTATTTGGCTAAGAGGTTTTATTCCGGAAATGAATGATTCCCATTCTTCAACAGATTTCTCACCTCTTAAAGTTTTAATTGTTTGTTTAAAAGGTTCTTCCCCAACATCAAGATTAAAATTGCCTTCTGGGACAATTACTTGCCAACCTTTGTATTGAAATAGTTCAACTTCTTCATCAAGTAATTTAAGAATTTGCCCTAGTGGATTAGTTGTCGGCCATTTACCTATTCCACTCCACAATGAAGGACCTGATTCGAAAGTGTAACCTTTTCTTTTGAAACTGTGAGCAACACCTCCTGGTTGGGTATGTGCTTCACATATGAGAACTCTCCTGCCTGATAAAGCAAGAATCGAACCACAGCATAATCCACCTATTCCACTGCCAACTATTACAACGTCGTACTTGTCCATTAAATATTTAATTCACCCTTCCCGTAAAACTAATGCGTTTTAGACAAATGTATTTGTTGAAGTTGTAATACTTAGAACAACTGCAAGGAAAAATATGTAAGGGACTGCTTTTAAAGGGATGTATCCTTGGCTTTTAGAAATAAAATCCATTTTTTTAGTTACTTTATGTAAATATTTTAACGAGTTCTTGTTCCTTATGTGTGCCAAAAAATTATTTTTTTGGAAATATATTGAAACAAAGAAATCTTTTTGGAGATATTTTTAACTAAGAACATTTTTTATAGAGTTATCTTAGTATTTGATTCTTAGATTGAAATCCATTATGAAACAATTTCCTGATATTAATGAGATAAAACTTTTAGAAAAAAATTCTCAAAAAAACGGTAGCGGAATTTTATATGAGGAATTGTTAGGAATATGGAAGTTTAAGTATGTATGGGGAAAGGAGTCAGATGAAATCAAAAATATACCCAGTTCTATTCTCCAAGTATTGTCGGCAAGACTCGAATTAAAAAGTAAAAATAAAGAGGATCAAATAAATTATGAAATAAAAAATTCAATTAATTTCGGATTATTAAATATTACTTTTGTAGGCAGTGCAGAATTAAAAGGGCTTAGACCTTTATTGGCGTTTTATTTTGAAAAATTGAAAATTAGTATTAGTAGTTTTCCAGTTTTTAAAAAGGAATTAAAAAAACCAGAAGAAAAAAAAATGCCTTTTTTCTCTCTTGTAGGAATTAGCACTAAAGATAATTGGTTATGTGCTCGAGGAAGGGGCGGAGGGCTTGCAATATGGGTTAAGTCTTAATTTAGTGATATTCTCCTGGATGATCTACCTTTCTTACAGTAACTTTTTCAACTTTTTGTCCATTAAATCTTAAGAGATCATCTCCTGAAAAGTCATAACCTAAGCGTTGACCGATTAGGGCTACATCATCCGCTGTAGAGGATGATGTAACCTGCTTTTTTAAGTCTTCATCAGATTGCATTTTGATTAAAAATTTTCTTATTTCAGAAAAACTCATTGCTAGAATTTGATTGATTGCTGCAAAAGAAATTTATAAAATATTTTTCTTTGCAAGAACAAGATAAATAGATAATCATTATACTATTTTTATGACTTACTTATTCCTCTACATAGTTGGCATAATTTTAATTTGGTGGATATATCGCGTTGGTTGGCTTGAGGCGCTCAAAACAGTAGTTAAAGTTATAGTTCCCTCAGCGCTTATTATTTTATTTAATGTTAAAGCAGGAAGATTACTTTTTAAAAGTCCTGTAGTCGGTTTACTAAGCGCTTTGCCTACCTCTATTTTTATTTTTAGAGGTTCATTGCCTTTAGTTAGTTATATAAATAACTGGATTGAAAATAAAATAAATAAGTATGATGATTCGGAAGTTATAGATACTGATTCTGTGCCTTTAGATGATTAATTTAATTTAATTCAATCAAAGCCAAGAAATAATTCTTTGTGTACAACAAGAACATCAAATAAAGTTGTTCCATGAATAGGACTTAATGGGATTTTGTCTATATTCAATGCCTCTGCGCAAATTAAATGAGCATCCCATTTTGTATTGTGATCACTTATTTCAATTGACCACTCAATTACTTTTTTGAAATGATCTGGCATTTCCGAACCAATTTTTCTGCAAATTTGACATAGAACTGACAAAAGAGGAGGCTTTGATGGCCTTTTTAAATCTTTAATAAGACTAGTCTGCGTAAAAACACTTGTATAGCGGATGTAGTCTATTAATTCATATTCTTCTTTAGTAAGAGCTGCTTTATATAATGCTCTTTCAAATTCGTCTATGGGGGTTATGGGCCTTTCCAAGATATTATTTTTTGCTGTTTTCTGAATCTATTTTTTCTTGATTAATTTCATTGGTTTGATTGCTTTCTATAGATTTTTTAGATTCATCTTTATCTTCTTCGTTCATAACTTGATCGATTTCATTTTGAAATTCATTCGACGCTTTTTTAAGACTTTTCAAAGTTTTACCAAGCTGTTTACCTAATTCTGGAAGCTTTTTGGGACCAAAAATTAAAAGAGCTAAGATAAGTATTACAGTAACTTCAGGCAAACCTACACCAAAAATATTCATAACTGATAACTATTTAACTAATTAGGAAATCTACTATTAAATATAGTCAAATCATGTGAAAATTTCATTCTTGGAAAAGCTTTTTTAATATTAAAAAAATTTTGAAAAATATTACTGTTATCAATACTCCTTTAAAGAAAACTAACCAAAGTAATTGATAATCACTCAATTTGAATTTTTTTTGGTACCAATTTATAAGAGTTTTATGTTTACCTATTAATTTTCTCATTTTCACCGAGATTATTTTTTCCTAACACTTATTTTATCTTAATTTCTTTTATTATTAATTTGTAGAAATCCTAGATTCTACTCAAATTAGATCATTCTATTAAATTTTAATCTTTTTCTAAATTAATTTTTTTCTAAATTATTGAAACTATTCGCTTAATATCTAATATCAAAAAAAATGAAGTACTTTTTTGTTGTTTTTTACCTTTTTTTTCTAACTTATCCAACTGAAGCCGTTACCACAAAAATGTTTAAAGTATTGGATACTTGTGCAAGATATCGACTCGGTGAGATTAACGCTAATGAGGCTATAGAAAAACTAAAATTAAAATTAACGAATTCTTCCACTAGTGAGCCAAAGGACCTAGTAAAAAAATATTGCTCAGTATTTACTCCAAATGAAAAAATTGAATTTTAATCTTAGTAATACATATTTAATTATTCTTTTTTGAATAATCTTTAGCTTTGTTTCGTATTTCTTTAACTTTTTTGAAGTTATTTATTTTTAAATTAAAAATAACTCCTAAAAAAAGAAGAAGAAATAAAAAAATATAAATTATTAATTCCATATTATTGAATTAGTAAATTCACCTTAGTTTATTTCAATAATTTTTTAGTATCTTTTAAAACAAAAAAATTGACTTTAATACCAGTTATTTACTTTAAGGCCACAAAAAAAACATATTAACCTCTAATATGGAATTTTATAAGAATCATTGTGAAGATTGGAGATAAAATTCCAGAATTTTCTTTACTGGATCAAAATGGAGTTAAAAGATCAAATAAGGGATTAAAAAATCCCCTTGTTTTGTTTTTTTATCCAAAAGATGATACTCCGGGTTGCACTATAGAAGTTTGCGGATTTAGAGATAAGTATGACTTATTTAAAGTATTAGGTGCACAAGTTTGGGGAGTAAGTAATGGAAGTACCTCAAGTCATTTAGCATTTGCCAATAAAAATAAATTACAATATCCATTACTTTGTGATACGAATGACGCTCTTAGGAAAACTTTTAAAGTTCCTAAAGTATTAGGTTTTATGGATGGTAGGGTAACTTACGTTATCGATCGCAAAGGGACAGTTAGGCATATATTTAGAGATTTATTGAATGGTCCTGAACACATTAAAGAGTCAATTAGAGTACTTAAGGAAATTCAAAATCAATAAATTATTATTCAAAGAATTTTAGATTAATAAATTTTGTTTTATTATGGTTTCAGCTTTTTTAAATATATGAAGAAAATGGGAATGCAGGCTGTTGATCTTGCTATTGAAAATGGAGTCGATCTTGACGGTACTCCAATCCCTCAAAAAATGCTAGATCTATACAATAGAATTATGGATGAGGAGAATAAAAGACAAAGGAGTGGTGTTAAAAAATCAATGAGAAATAGATGCGTCAAAACGGGTTCTAAGCATTTTGATAAAGAAACATTGAATCAATTATTAATAGACTCTGGATGGGAAGGTCTTAAAGAAAAGGAAATTTTATTTTTTTATAACTAAAAAATTTTTTTTTAATTATCTTAAATATCATTTATGGTAATTATTTATATAAATAAATAAACTGAGAAATAATTAAATTTTATTTTAGATCAAATTCTTTGAATTATTTAAACCATCCTTTTTTTTTAGACGAAATTATTTTCTCTTTTTCAGCTTTTGTTTTATTACTTGCTTTTTTGAAAGCCAAGTTGGCTTCTATAACTGTAACTATTGATATAAAAAAAATACCAGAAATTCCAATTATTTGTTCACTTTGAGAGGGTTCTGAATCTCCTTGTAAAAAAAAACCTAAAGTGAACCATGCAGTACTAGCAGTGATGGTAAAAAAATAGGGTTTCCATCTTCTCTGATATAAATAACCCGATCCTAAGCCAGGAAGAAAATTTAAAAAAGATGCTACCCACCCTTTTGAAGATGCAAGTATTTCGTCTCTTGAGGGATAAGACATCTATATTAAGTATTTATTAAATGTGAATTTATATAAGCAAAAGATATTGCTGCACAAATTACCCAGCTAAAGGGTAAGAACATTCTTATTTTTTCTTTATTGTTATTCATTTTTTAATTATGGAAAATATTTTTAAAATCTGTGGATTTAATGGATTCCTTAAGATTAAAAGAATTAAAAAAGACGGTTAAAAACCGTCTTTGGAAAAAATAATTTCTCTAAAAATAAATTATTTATCTTTTGAAGCTGAGAGTACTTTAAGTTCTTTTTTTACTTCTTTTTCTCTCTCTTCAAGATGTTTTAGTTGAGCTTTAAAAGCATCTTCAAGTCTTGCTTTTTGTTTTGTAATTTCATCAAGCTGTTCTTGATGTTGGTTTTTCTTTAACTCCTTCATTTCACTATCGGAAATAACATATACTGGGCGATATGAAGGTGTTTCAAAAAGAAGATCAAACATTGAATACATAAGTGACCTTTGAATTAGTACACACTCAATATCTGATAATTCTTTGAAATTTGAAAGGATAAATACCGAAGATATTGATACGGCAAATACACCGAATTTCGGTTTACCTAACTTAACCGCCCAGTATTTACCGATCAAATTTCAAGATATGTTTTAAAGTATTAAGGAAATGATTCTATAGATCTAAATCAAAAAGAAATAAAAATGGATTTAAAAATTACTAAAACATTAGTAATACCATCCAACGAAATTAAGTGGCGATTTTCCAGATCCTCCGGTCCTGGAGGACAAAATGTAAATAAAATTGACAGTAGAGTAGAGATTATTTTTAATTTAGAAGATTCCAAAGTATTAAATGATTATCAGAAAGAAATTCTTAAGAGAAACTTGAAAACCAAATTAGTGAATAATAGCTTACGTTTAGCGGTTCAAGAACACAGAAATCAATTATTAAATAGGCAGCTAGCTTTAATGAAACTTAGTTCAATCCTAAAAAATGCTTTAAATAAACCATTTAAATTAAGAAAATCTACACAACCCACTAAAGCATCACAAAAGAAAAGAGTTGAGGTTAAGAAAAAACGTGGCGAATTGAAAAAAAGTAGACAAAAAGAAAAAACGTATCAAATATGGATAAACTAAATAAATATTTTCCTCGCAGATTGCAATTAAATATGTGATAAATTTAATTTAATTTTTGGTTTATTGAATTCAACTAATGATTTCTGGTTAATAGACTCCAATTTTGTAGGGGTGATGCGTTTCTATAAAGATCATTCTGATAAATCTATTGATTATATGTTTATTGAAGAAGGAATTATTATGGGAATACATGGAGAAAATCCTCCATTGATGAAAACTAGAAAAAAAATTTATATAGTAGAAGCAAGATTATTGTGGCAAAAACTATTAAATGAAGGCTGGCAAAAAACTACTAAAAAATGGTGAGGAAATTCAAAAATAAATTTTTTTAATTCAGAAAATAAATGAACCTTTAGGGTATAGCCTGGAAATTTTTTCCTGCTGTAAATATTTCTTTTTTTTGATGTCGTTTTCATATCTTCTCAACATCATTAGATAGTTTGTAACTCCAAAAATTACTAAAACGACAATAAATCTTATTCCTGCCTCAAGGTTCATATGAGAATTAAGCTTTATTTTAATCTGACAATTACTAATCAAAAATCAATCGGTATTTATATCTAATTAAAATGTCTAAGGAAATTTTTTTTTGATTTTACTGCATAAAAAATACATAACAAAAGTAATATTAAAATTGCACTAAAGCTTCCGATTGGGTTTGGAATATTTTGTGTAAAAGGCCCTGCTAAAAAAGAAGGTGTATTTTCTTTGAATTCTATTAATCCGTTATTTATAAAAAACCAGATACCCACAAGTCCCCCATGAAGTCCTATACAATTCCATAGAGAACCTTTATCTCCAATTTTGACTAATGATAGAAATATCCCAAGTAAAATAAATCCTAAACGTAATCCTATTATGTTCCAAAATATGTCATTTGATAAATTATGAATAAAGCTAAAAACTATAGCTTGTAAAGCTATTGATATTTTTGTACCATATTCAAATTTCAGTTCTTCTAATAACCATCCTCTAAAAATTATTTCCTCTGCGAATCCAACACCTAATCCCAGTATAATTGAATTTAATAATATTATTGGCGAGAATTCACCTACCCAAGAAATATAATTTTTTTGCAATAGTGGTACCAGAATTAGAATTATTAAAACTAAGGAAAATAAGATACCTTTAGAAAAATTGACAAAGTTTTTTAAAAATTTGTCTTTAGTTATACCAAGAAGTACCCAAGCACTTGATTTGTTTCGTTTGATATGAAACCAATATGGGAGTAAAAAGATAAAAAGAAAGAAAGTAATAATAGTTCCAATTAAGGATAAATTTTCTTCTTCAAAATTAAACAATAAAAGTGGCTGAGATAAAGCCCAGCCAATGCCATAAAGAATTGGAATAAAAAATATAGTGGATAAAAATCTTGGTCTTAAAAGAAAAAAACTTTTAATTAATATCATTAAATTTTTCATTTTAGTTTGAATATTAATTAACCCCAGCCTTTGCCTTTTATTATTCTAACTAATTGTTCAAAAAGTTTTAGCTTTTTCTTTTTACTATAGTTTATGTTTTTTGAAAGATTAGATAAATCTTTATAAAATTGCCGAGTTATTTTATCTTCTTTATCACTAGGCCATAGTAAGTCTGACCCCTCTTCATATTCTTCTTTATATCTTTCTTTATTCAAATTTTTTTATATCGTAATAATTTAGATTTTACTTATTGCAAATGCTTAAAAGTGATGTTTATTAAATTTGTTTATTTATTTAAAATTTATGCTGATTAATCTTTCAACTTTAATTTTTACATTGTTATCTCCATTTCTTATTTTTGCAGTAATAATATCGGTTTACTTATTTCATTAGGAAGTGTTTAACAAATGAAATTAATTATTTTAAGGGTGTATTACGCCTACTTTTTCTAATGCAAATGATAAAGCTGCAATTACGGCCATTACTGTTAAGATCTTGTTCTTTTTGATGAAATCCATAATGCGTATTAATAATCTATATTAAAAAATTCTTATATAAAATAATTAATAATTAAATTCATTATAACAATTAGAATGGAACCCATATATGTAGGAGATTTACTTCCCTCAATAGCTTCTTATAAAAAGATAATTGAAAAATATGAAAAAGGTATAACAGAAGGGGAATTTTATGAAGAACCTATAGCAGGAGATTTTAATTACCCTGATTGGTAAATATGGCTTACTACAAAAATAACTTTTGCCTTGGCAGATTGGATTAGAGAGTGGCGTAAGTGCCGTGATAAGAATCCTTCTATTGATGAGTGTGTAAAATTTGTTCAGTGGAAATAGGAAGATTATAAACTTTCTGATAGTGATACAAGAATAATCGAATCTATTTTGCTCTATGAATCTGAATAACTAAGAGATTATAGACTTTATTATTTATAAAATTCTATAAAAAACAAAGGATCATTAAAATCCTCTTACAAATTAAGAAAAAAGTAAATCAGCATATTTACGGATTTACTGAAAATATAAAAAGGAGTAATTTATAAATGTTGAGTTCGGAGGCAATCTAAATGATTGATAGTCCGCCTGAAATTTAGCAAATTCCAAAATATAGGAAGCGTATTCCTGAGAATGGGATTATTCGAAAATTAAAGTTCAATCAATTAGTCTGATAAGACTTCGCTTTATAATTACTAGCGACAATAGGGACTGAAATTATCGAGAGAAATCCCCGAATTCACGTATTCTAGGTTTATGAGTAAATAGACTTTAAAATATGTAATTTTATATCCTGTTAGAAGGAAATCTAATATCAAAAAGGACTGTACCACCAGTCCTTTTTTTTTAATAAACTACTTCTAAACTAGACTTCTTTTTGGATAACATGGATTTATTAAGTGTTTAAAATATTTCACAATGAAAGATCAAGTCTTGTTTCCTAAAATTGAAGTTCGTGAAAAGGGTTTTTTACAAGTAAGTGATATTCATAGGATTTATTGGGAAAGATCTGGCAATCCAAATGGAAAAAAAATACTAGTTATTCATGGAGGCCCAGGAGGAGGAAGTCAACCAAGATATAGAAGATACTTTGATCCAGATAAATTTGATATTATACAATTTGATCAAAGGGGTTGCGGTTCTTCAACTCCTTTCTCCGAATTAAAAGAAAATACGACTAATCATTTAGTTGATGATATTGAGAAATTAAGGATTCTATTAAAAATAGATAGTTGGCATTTGTTTGGTGGATCTTGGGGCTCAACACTTTCACTTATATATGCTATTAAAAATCCCTCAAGAGTTACAAGCTTAACTTTGAGAGGAATATTTTTATGTAGAAAGTTTGAATTATTGTGGTTCTATCAATATGGTGCAAGTGAGATATTCCCTGATGAATTTGAAGAATATATTTCTGTAATACCAAAAGAAGAAAGAAATGATTTAATAAGTTCTTTTTATAAATATCTAACATCTTCAGATGCAAATCTTAGATCAAAAGCAGCAGCAGCTTGGACAAAATGGGAACTCTCAACTAGTCATTTAATAAATAAAAAATTTGATTTTGATAAGTCTCAAGTTAATTCTTTTTCAGATGCCTTTGCAAGGATCGAATGTCATTATTTTATTAATAATATTTTCTTAGAAGATGATTTTATTTTGAAAAATATAAGAGCAATAGAATCGATTCCAACAAAAATAATTCAAGGGAGGTATGATGTTGTATGTCCTGTTAGGAGTGCTTGGGATCTAAATAAGAAATTAAAGAATTCTGAATTAATTATTGTTAATGATGCTGGTCATTCAATGAGTGAAAAAGGTATTACTATCGAATTAATAAAAGCTGTAAAAGGAATTCAAAATCTCTAAAAGAAAGAATATTCCTTTAAGAATTAAAGGCCATTATCTTCAATATTTTGTGCAATACTCCTAAGAAGTTCGACTATATCAGAGTCTTCGCATTGAGTATCTTCTTTAAGCAAAATGCACTCGTCTCTAATACTTACATTAGTACTCCACCATATACCTGAACTATTGGTATCGTCCCATTCAAATCTTTCAGACATAATTAATAAATTTTAATAAATACATTAAAGCTTGTATTACTTCATCGTGGATTTATATTTTCAATTTCAAAATTTAAAAAACTTACCTATTCACTAAAAAAAATCTGGAAATTTCTGACAATAAAATTTAGAAATCTAATTTCAGTTCATATTGTATTTCCTTTTCTTTAGAAACAATTTTTTTATTACTTATATTTTTTCTAAGCCTTTTTCTAGAACCATGTTTTAAATAAATTTCTTTTGAGATATCCCAATATCCATTCTTTTTAGTGATTTCCTGAATTTTCTTCTTTGCAGTTTTAGTGCTATTTGGGATGTCAATTATTGGTCTTATGTAATTAATTTGTTCATATTCTTCTTTATTAAACCTAGATAATAGCCATGGTTCATGAATGAAATTAAGTGATATATCCTTTAATTCGGGTATCCATTTTTTTATAAATTTTCCTTGAGGGTCATGATCTTTTCCCTGCTTAATAGGATTATAAATTCTATTGGTATTGATAGATGTAGTTCCAGATTGCATTTGGCATTGGTTCCAATGTATTCCAGGCTCATAATCTACAAATTTATTTGCTAATTCTGAACCTGAATCTTGCCATGGTAGCCATAAATTATAGCTAGCAAAAGACATTAACATAGCTCTCATCCTGAAGTTAATCCATCCATTGAAATTTAATGAGCGCATACATGCATCTATAAAAGGAAAGCCTGTATTACCTGAACTCCATAAATAAAGTAATTCATTATTTTTTTCTCTAATGTTTTTAAAAAAAGGATGTAATTCCCTAAACTCTAGTTCTGGTTCACTTTCAAGTTTCTGAATAAAATGACAATGCCAAGTTAATCTACTTTTCAACATCCTAGAATTATTGTTTTTTGATATATTTGCTTTATTAAATATTTCTTTTAATGAAATGCATCCCCAACAAATATATGGGGATAGTCTTGAACAACTATCAAATGATCTCTCTGGGCTAGAAATATCTTTTGAATAAGAATCTAATTTTTTACTAAAGAAGTATTGCATTCTCTCTAAACCTCTCTTTCTTCCACCTTGCATTCTTCCTGGACAAGTTTCTTTTTTAAATGGAAAAATTCCGTCTGAGGGTATTTCTCCAACATCAAAGTTAATAGAATTAATTTTTAATGGAGCTTTAAGTAAGTTTTTTTCGGAATTTTTTTGCCACTTTTTAGACCAATTATTCCTATCTAAATTTCCTCTAAAAACTGAGAATTGTAGAAATTCCTTCCAAATAAAATTTTTGCTTAAAGCCCATTCTCTTACTTTCTGATCTCTTTTATAAGTAAGCCAATCTCCGGTTTCTTGATGGCTATATATACCTTTGATTTTAAATTTTAAACTAATTTCATTAAATATATTAATAACATTCCCAGTCCTAATAATTAATGGTTGTCCAAGCTCAGCAAGTGCATTTCTTAAATCTATTAAACTTTCTTTGCAAAATTGCCATTGTCTATCTGAATGAGTATTTTGGCTCCAAATATTTAACTCAATAATATAAATAGGTAAAATATCATTATCTTTTATTGCCTCACAGAGAGCTTCGTTATCAAAAATTCTTAAATCTTTCTTAAACCATAAGATATTTATTTCTTTCATAATTTTTTCTTTTAATCCTAGAAAAATAAGATTAAGTTTGTAGGTAAAAAATATAAAAAATTTTAGAATAACTAAAAATCAAAAAAATGAAAATAACAAAAAAACTTTGGGAGGATAATTATGAGATTGCTTTACTAAGTTTAAATACAAAATTTGTTAAAGGTTTAAAGAATGGAAGTCTTCCTAAAAATATATTTCAAGAATATTTAGCTCAAGATTATTTCTTTTTAGAGACTTTTGCTAAGGCTTATGGTCTTGCTGTTTCCAAATCAAAAGATAAGTACTCAATAAGGAAGTTAAGTGAACTATTAATGGGCGTTTCAGAGGAGTTAATACTTCATGAAACGTATGCAAAAGAATGGGATATTGATTTGTCTAATAACTATATAAAAAAAGCCACTAAAAATTATACAGATTTTCTTTACGATACTTCTACAAGACTTAGCTCCGTTGAAATAATGTTTGCAATGACTCCATGTATGCGACTTTATTCTTGGATAGGAAAAAGTTTGTATGAGGAAGATTTTGACATCAAATATAAAAAATGGATTATTACTTATTCTGATGAGAGCTTTGAAAAGCTAGCAGATTCACTTGAAAATCTTATTGAGACTAATAAAGAAACATATGATATTAATCAGGCCAAATATTTATACAGGAGAGCTATGGAATTGGAGTTAGATTTTTTTAATGCATATTCAGATTTCTGATTTAAATTAAAATTTACTTATAGTACTTTCAAAAACGAGTTAATAAATTATGTATTCTAAAATTGCACTTTCAATAGGCGGTAGTGACTCCGGGGGTGGAGCAGGTATACAGGCTGACTTGAGAACTTTCATGGCCCTTAAAGTACATGGATGTTCTGTTATTACATGTATTACCGCACAAAATAGTATAGAGGTTACATGCGTTCAACCAGTAGAGAAGAATACTTTATTAAATCAGTTAGATACTTTATTTGCTGATTTTGGTATTGATGCCTTAAAAACTGGAATGTTATTAAATGAAAGGATAATTAATGATACCGCTTCAAAATTGAATACATACAAAATAACCAAAATTATTGACCCAGTAATGGTTACAAGAACTGGTTCTAAATTACTGGAAGATTCTGCTATTAATGCTTATAAAAAACTCTTATTACCAATTGCTGATTTGGTAACTCCAAATATTTATGAAGCAAATCTACTTTCTGGTTTAGAAATAAGGAGTAAAGAAGATATCGAAAATTCAGCAAGAAAAATTATTGGTCTTGGAGCTAAAGCGGTACTTATAAAAGGTGGCGGTTTAAAAGATATGAAAGGGAAGGATTTTTTTCTTGATTTACATGGTAGAAAAGAGTGGCTCTTCAATAATTTTATAAATACAAATAATACCCATGGTAGCGGCTGTACTTTGAGTGCTGCTATTTGTGGTTATAAAGCTTTAGGTTTTGATCTAATTGATTCCATACAAAAAGCGAAATTATTTGTTGAGAAATCTTTAGAAAATTCTTATAAAATAGGCTCTGGTCCTGGTCCCTTAGGCCATCATTAATTATTTATAGAAGTGGATTTAGAACCACCATTTTCTGTAGGGCTTTTTTAAAAATAAGATTTCTTCAGTCTCCCATCCTCCCTCCAACCACTCAAGATGCTCAAGCAATAAAGACTCACTTTCCCTTTTGCTTAATTGCCCAATTCTATTTGCAATACCATCGAACCTTACTTTCATCAATTCCTCTATTTTGATGTTATTCATAGGTTAAATAATAAATTTTTTCTACTTTTACTTGTATAGATTTTCTTGTCAACGATTTAATTTTATTTATTTACTAGCATTTCTAAAATATGTATTAAATACAACTTTTTGAAATAGATAGTAATTAAGACTTATTCACATACATTTAATTAAAGACTAATTTTATGTAAAAATACTCTAACTATGAATAAAGAAGAAATAGCAAAGCAAAAAACAATTTTAAATGTAGGCTATTGTGAAACGACCTCTGAATGGCTCAATAGAATCATTACTGAACTAGCAGATGAAAATAAGAATTTTGTAGACTTATCAGTTATTTGCGCTTAAGTTTTAAAAACTTACATTTAAAGTTAAGTAATTTTCAATTTATTACTGCTAGTAATAATGATGTTTAAAATATTTTTAGTAAAGTGAAACCTAATCAAAAAAGTTTAGAAATAATTAAACAATTTAATTTATTTCGTCATCCTGAAGGTGGATGGTTTAGAGAAATCGTAAGGAGTAATAGTTCTCTAACGAGAGAAGATGGTCAAAGAAGAAACTTTATTACCGGAATTTATTATCTTTTGGAGAGAGATGCAAAAAGTGCGTGGCATAGAGTAAAAAATGCAGATGAAATTTGGATTTATCTTAGGGGTGATCCTTTGAATTTATGGTGCCTAGATAATGATAATAAGTTAATGAGAAATTTAATTTTAGATTCCAATAATCCAGTAGAAATGATCCCATCTGGATATTGGCAAGCTGCAAAAAGTACAGGCGAATTTACTTTAGTGAGTTGTTGTGTTGGCCCGGGATTTGATTTTAAGGATTTTGAATTACTCAGAAATACAAATCATACTTCTAGATTAGATAAAGCAATTAATGAACTTATTTGAGACATTTTTTTGTTTATATTTTTGAAATTATCCTCTAGATTTATAAGGCTACTCAATAAACCTATATTTAATGAATCAAAATTCTGTCAAAACAATTGGTATTAATGATGAACCAAGAAAAGATTCATACTTAGTATATGTAAATCAGGCTGATGGATTAAAAGTCATCCTTAATAAGGAATTTGATGAATGGTCGAATTTTGATAGCTGGGAAAGTATCTCAGTTCAGCAATGGATTTTTTCTAGAGCTTTGGAGGTTTTCAGAGGTAAGAAAATTGATATAAAATGCGACTGTTGTGAACATAATGATTTAATGCCATATGATTTTGAGAGCATTAAAAAAGAAAAATGCTTTGGTAAAAAAAGTGCTTACATGATTGAAAAAGTTGTAGATGAAATTGTATTAGCTAAGGCAAGAAGAGAAAGTGATGGAACATATTCTGCGTAAGATTCATAAATATCTATGGAGTTAAAAATCTTTTACTTACCAGTGAAAATTATCAGATGAACCAATCGTTAAATTTCTAGTGGACATCTTGTGGAACTTAAAGTGAACCGAATCACTGAACTCCTTTTCATCTGAGTAATTCACAAGATCCACTGGATCGATGTTTTCATCGAACCATGCATCATATTCAATATGGTTAGGTTCAGCAAAATAACTCATAGCCAATAAATAGCTAAAAAAAAATTTATAAACGGTACATGCTATACCAAATAAAATTTTTTTTGCGGGAATACATATTTAAAAAAGGCTTAAAAATCTAAATTTAAAGATAATTTAAATGCTTTTTAAAATATGGTTTTTAAATTGAAATTACATTCATGATTTTTATTTATGGCTTATTATCACGTTCATGGACTTATTCCAGACGGAATTTCTCAGTCCGAAGGTTACAAGATGTTTGAGCAATATATTGCTTCCGGTGCACCTATGGATAATTTTGATGGATTTGAATTGGTAAGTAGATTCCATGCGCCAGAAACAGGAGAGGTTTTTGTAACTTTCAAGGCTGATAATCACTTAGCAATATCTCAACATTTTGGAGTGTGGAGAGCGAAATTTGGTCTTGATTGGAATATCACTGCTGTTTTAAATGATGATGAGGTTATTCAAAGAAACAAACAAGTTGCTGATGCTGTTGCAGCAATGGGATAATTCAATTGATTGACAGTCGATCTAGAATAAGGAGCAACTAGCTCCTTTTTTTATGTCTGTTGAAACTACTGTTTTTACATTTAAAATAAGCGTTCCTTTTGAGGAATGGGCTGCAGTTTATGACAGCCAAGAAAATATACAAATGAATAAAGAACGTGGAATTGTTTGCTTATATAAAGGTGTAAAGAAAGAAGATCCAACCAGTGTAATTCTTATTGAACAGGGTGAAGAAGGTAAATCAATAGCTATGTTTGAAGATCCAGCAGTTAAACCATTAATTGAGAGTGCAGGTCATATTTATGATTCGACTGTAATATCAAGTTACTTTTAAATTTAGACTCTTAAAATAAGTTTATATTGTTATTTATTTATGCTTTTTTTAATTTCTTATAAATTTACTGATGCAAACGCCCAAGACAAGGGATCAAAAATGTTAAAAGAATGGTACTACAAAGGAGGGCCACAAAATAGACCAGAAGGTTATGACGTTCAATCTTGGATTTTCTTACCTCAACATGGCAATGGGTACTCTGTTGTAGAAGCTGATTCTTTAGAAACTATTTGGAAACAGTGGAGTCCTTGGAGAGAATTATTGGAATTTACTATTGAACCTTGTGCAGATTTAGATCAAACAGTAGCTTTATATTGTTAATGAAAGGCTTACTATTTATACCTTCTAATTAATGACTAAATCTTATTGGTTGATTAATCCAAAAAGAACAGAAGTAAAAAGGTTTATAAAAAACGATAAGAGCATAGATGGTGTTTTTGAGTATATGTTTGTAGATACTGGAAAAATTGTTGGTTTGTTTGGAAAAGAACCACCTTTAATGACAACAACAATTTCTGTAGATATAGATTTAGCTAGAGAAATTTATGAAAGGTTAATCTCGCATGGTTGGAGGAAAACTGAGGAAGTTTGGAAAAAAGAGGGAGATAAGTATGTTTGAACAATTTAGCAAATACAAAAAATGAGAAGTTTACTATTGACTCCTATATTCAAACGTTTTAAAAAAAGTGCTTTTTTCTCATCACTTAATCAGAACACTTGTCCCGTATATGATGCTGCAGAAATAAAAAAACAAGAACAACAAGAAGCTATTAAAAAGTTATACCCATAAAAAAAGGTCTTTAAAGTTAAACGATAAAAGTATTAACTAAATTAATTCGACTAAATTATTAATAAAAATCTGAGTGCTAGAGGTAACCATAGACATAGAAGAAGCATTAGTAAAATAGTAATAGCATGAACATTTGGAATGTAATGCTCTTTTAAAATTTGTGTTTTCATAATTTATCTCGCCTTCTTAAGTTTGATTTCTCTTCTGATAAGCAATACTATAACTACAACACACATGTTCATTAGAAATACGTCTAATGGCATTTAATAAAAAAGTCTCTACTTAATTAATAGCAAGATTTTTGATCTACGAATCAAGAAATGATTACTAATATTTATTGGCTTAATAAAACGAATTCAAAAATTAAATTTATGCTTAAATATCTCAGAACTTTAACTATTAAATGCCTTATTCAGAAACAAAAATAGTAATAGGTGGTCTAGCCCATGTACCTGTGCTTATTTTTATAGCCAATTTTATAAAAGGTAAGTTTGGAATTAAAACTGAAGAGACAAAAGATACTGTAGTTAAAGAAGAGCCTGTTAAAATTATTGAGTTAAAAAATACTTTAGTTAAAGAAGCAAAAGCAGAAACTTTAAAGGAACTTTCGAATAAGCTGGATAATATTGAACAGAAGGCTGATGAGGTTTATGAAAAGGTAAAGAAGAAAAAAAAGGATAAGAAGAAGAAAAAAAAGAATAACTAAATTGAGATCCTATCAAGCATCAATATATCTTGAGCTTGGATTGTATCTCTCTTATCTTCATCTTCGGGATCTTTATAAGATTCAATTTCAGCTTGAATTTTTCTCTTGTAAACTCCTTTGACATAGTCAATTTCTCTACTCTCTTTATTCAAGATTGAGAATGGTGATCTTTTTGAGTTCATAACTTTCTCCTAATAAATAAGTTTTGATCAGCTCCAGTTTTTATCGGATTCAAAAAAGCTATCCAATGTTTGCTGATTCCTAATTTCTTCTTCAAGAAGTTCTTCTTCTGATCTTTCTTCAATCTCAGATTTATGATCTTCTTTTAGGGTGGATTTGGTAGACATTTGCTAATGACGACTACAACCATGTTCTAACTAGTCAGGCAAGCTACCCGACTAATAAATATGTACGGTTTGAGGAACTCCCTTATACGGATAAAGGATCAACAATTGAATTTGAATATGGTTAAAATCTCATTTAATTTCGATTATTTTCCCCTTTAAAAATTATCAGTAAAGGCAAACCAATAATCATAAGACTTCCATCAATTAATAAAAAAAAGTATTTAGATTCATTTATGTATTTCTTCTGGTTTATCCCAATTAATAGGTATCCCTCTTTTGAAAGGTTCTTTTTTCACATCATCAATCTCTTTTCTGATTTTTTTGTAGTAGGCCAACTCTTCGGGATCATTAGAAACAAGACCATAATTCATGGTCGCTGCAAGATAAATTCTGTGCATACGGTATAACGATAGTGACATTACTAAATACAAGTTTTATCAAATACATCTGAATTTTGGATAAAATGCTGATCTACCAGATCCCATTTATATTGATCAATTCTGCAAGGATCCCCTGTCGAATCAAAGAAACAATATTTATACTTTTTTACTACTTACCTTTTGCTCGTAGCAATACTTTTGGCCATGCCCTCGTCGGGACTTGAACCCGAGACCTCTCCCTTACCAAGGGAGTGCTCTACCGCTGAGCTACAAGGGCAATTTTAAAGTGGGCCGGGTTGGACCAATCAAGACTGCCTGCAGCACAATGATTCTGAAGTGTGCAGAATAAATTTAGACGGCCCATCTATAGGTGTCAAATTATTTTTAGGGAGTGCTGTAATTATTCTTTAATCCACTTTTTTCAGATGATATTACTGCTATGGGATAATTTTATTGATTGACATTCGATCTAAACTTGAGAGGTAGTTCCATCTTTTTTATTTATGTTGAGAAAAAAAGAAAAACAAACTCTAACAAGACTCTTCCTTTTAGGAGTTGGTGCTCCAATTGGACTTGATCGATTTTACGAAGGAGATGTAACTGGTGGATTCTTAGCAATTTTGGGTTTTCTTGTTGCTTTGATAACAGTAGTAGGTTTGTTGGTATGGATTTTCCCATTTATTTCTAAAACTTTTCGTTTGCTAAGAGAATTTGAAGATGCAGATGATTAAATGAAACGCTTACTACTTGTACCGCTATATTAAATACGATTGACAGTCGATATAGAAATTATAAAAATTAAATATTTCAGTAGATCGGAAGAAGAAAGCAAAAATATTACATGCTTTACTTACTTTTAACCTTGATATGTTTTAAATAAATTTAATTGATTATTTCTATGGAAAAATTTTCCCAAAATCTTCTTAGGCTTTCTCTTTCAATATTATTTTTAAGTTTTCCTATTGGTTTTTTATTCGCAGGTTTTGAATATTTAAATACCAAAAAGTTTTTATCATCAAAATATGATGAATTAAATGAAAAGATAGAAGACTATATTGAGGATATGGAAAAAACTTATCCTGAAACTATAAAATATTTTCCTTCAACTAAATTGGCAGATAAATCTCCTCTTGCAACATTACTTTTAACAAAATCAACTATGAAATTATTTCAAGTTTCCGAATATCTAAAATATAAAAATTCTATTTTGAATACTACTGACGAGATATCAAAGACCGTTGATGCATTTATAGAAGAATTAAGAATTGAATATCCCGAATTAAATAGAATACTTCCTAGATGAAACGCTTACTAATTGCACCGCTATATTAAATACGATTGACAGTCGATCTACAATTAAGGGGCAATTAGCTCCTTTTTTTATGTCAATTGAAACAACTGTTTTAGATTTCAAATTAAGCAATACTTTTGAGGAATATGAGGCTCATATGAATGCTCCTGAACAACAGGCCATGTTTAAGGAGATGGGAGTAAAAACTTTTTATATTGGCAAATCACTGGAAGACCCCAAAAGAGCAACCGTTATGTTTCAAGGACCAGTAAATACTTGTTATGACATCTTTGTTAATCCAGAAACCAAACCAATAGTCGAAGCATCGGGTCATATTTATGAAGGGACAATAATAAACCGCTGGATTTCTGATTAATTTTGAAACGCCTACTGCTACCACTGCTGGTTTCCTTGGCATTACCTAATGCTCTTAATGCCAATGAAAAAGTTTCATCTGAAATGAGTGATATTGAAGCTAATAAAATATTGCTTGGTCAAGTTCTTTCTGTCTGCTATGCAGTAGATCGAAATCACATAACTATGAAACAGAAAATAGATATGTTGGGATTTGCTCTAAACCTCCATGAACGTGCTCATGGAAATAAAAAAAACATACAAGAAGATCAAATGAATGCTATTGGGAAAGTCCTGGATATCTTTCCAGATTGTTTCCCTGAAGTAAAAAAGGATAAATGAAACGCCTAATATTAATGCCACTTTTGTTAGGTTTTACTTCTCCAGTAATAGCTAAAGAAATTTGTACTCTTACAAGTGAAGTTGAACCAGATGTAACTATAACTTTGAAATATACTGGTTCCGCTGGTGGGATAGGAACTCTAAATTATAAAAATAAACCATCATTAGGTTTCTATGTGGGTATCTGGAATGGATATGGAGGTCAGTATTACAATGCAAGATCATATTCACCTGAATTGTTAAACGAAGAAAAAACCTATCAGGAAAGAACAAAAAATACAAAAGAAATAGGTACAGGACATTTTATGAATTTTGTTGGCAATCAACTAGCAAGAGCGACTTCAAAAGAAGATAGAAAATCTGGAAAATTTAGGGCATTGATGCCGCAACTTTCTCAAAATTATTACTACTCAATTCCTTTTACAGAGAAGGGACAATATGGAAGACAGAAATTATCAAAAGAAATGAAAACTATTATTGATGCATCAGAAGGGTTCTTTGTTGATTCAGGTGGATGCAGAAAGTTTTTTCCTTATGGCTGGGATTAGATAAGGGAATTTTATTTAAATATTTTGTCTAGTTCTTTATAGTCATTTTCGTAATACAAATATACTTCTTGCGAAGCGTTATTTCATTTGTCAATATTAGTAACCGACTCCAAAATTGGCACATCCGAGTTGGATGTTTCCATTAATGGCCAGATAGAACTGAAGGGATAAAAGTCAGGGGATTTTCTAATATTTTCTTTCGGTTCAGCTGTTAAAAAGCTCCTACACACATACTGATAGACAATGAAAATTATTAAGAGACTAAGGTCGCTGCCGGGCGATTCTCTGGGCGTTATACGCCGCACTCCGCCACTTGTTTTCGCAATGGCTGTCTTATCTCTCGGAGGATTTATAGGTGCCTCTACGGTCCTTGTAAGAGGGTTCAGAACCGTTGAGAATACTATCACTGTTACAGGTGCAAGTACTGAAAGTTTCGAGAGTGATATTGCAAAATGGTCAGTCCAGGTAAAGACCTCAGGTCAAACCCAGATTGACTCATTTACCAAGCATAAAGAGTCAATGGAAAAGACAATGAATTTCCTTAAAGCCAATGGAATTGAGGACAGTGTAAAGCAGGATGTTTATCTTGGACCTGCGAGTATCAGTGAATATAAAACCAAGCATCCAAAGACCAATGAAATCATTAGAACTGAATGGATTACTTATCAGAATATTGAGATTGAAAGTAGGGATGTTTATAACATCCAGAAGACTCATAGTCAGATAACAGAATTGCTTGGGAAAGGGGTAAGGGTGAAACCAAGCCGTCCTGAATTCACCTATTCAAAGCTGGCTGATAAACGAGTTGATATGCTTGCTAAGGCAGCAAAGGATGCAAGAGTTAGGGCTGAAGCTATCGCTCTTGAGGCAGGATCTGAAGTTGGTGGTTTAAAGAGAGTGAATACCGGTGTTTTTCAGATAACAGTACCGAATTCCACGAAGGTAAGTAGTTGGGGTTCTTATGACACTTCAACTATCAAGAAAGACATCACTGCGGTTATGGGAGTGACTTTCGCAGTTAAGTAGATACTCAGGGAGTCTGTTTTTTGCCTTTCAGAATCATCAGCAAAGGCAGACCAATAAGCATCAGACTCCCATCAATTAATAAAAAAGTATTCAGATTCATTTATCCATTCCTTTGTGGGTATCCCAATTAAGGGGTATCCCTTTTTTAACTGGTTCTTTTTTCATATCATCCATCTCTTTTCTGATTTTGTTGTAGTAGGCTAACTCCTCTGGATCATCAGAACCCAGACCATAATTCATGGTCGCTGCGAGATAAATCCTATGCATCCTGTATGACGATAGTGGCATCACTGAAGACAATCTTTGTTAAATATATATGAATTTAAGACAAAATGCTGATCTCTGAGATCCCAGTTATTGCAATCGATTATGAAACCCCTTCATAATACACAGGAAGAAGGCGGAAAAGACAAGAAATTGAGTGGGGACTACTTACTGGATGTGTGTACATCATCATTGTAAGTACTGAAATAAAACACTCTCAACAACAACTAAACTACTTTTATTTGATACGTGGGTATGTGTGTAAACACATAATGCACGTACTGTATGTAGGTCCCTAAAGGTTGAGTATTAGTATGTTTTGACTAATACTTTATCCTTTAAAAGTTTTTGACAATTCGTACTCTGAAGTTGATAAATATTGTAGATTCAATAATAATAAAACAAAAAAATTTGTTTTCTATAAATGGATGAGAATAAAATAAGACCTTATTTTAGAAATTCAAATAGTGAACTAATTAGTATTGGTGAATCACTCATAAGGCAGAAAAATAAAAGACAGCTTATTTATTTAAAAGAGGAAATTAGTTTTAGAAAAAAAGCTAATTCAATTAAAAAACTTCAAATAATAAGAGAAAAAATAAATATATGTTTAGAGACCTTATCTTATGAGGAAAAAAGTAAGAAGAGTTTATTAGATAAATCATCAGAAGAATCAGATAGTATTCAATCGAGAAAGGCAGATGAGATGAAATTTAGATCATCTTTTCAATCAAATTTAAGGACTAAGAGAGAAGATAAACCGATTTCAGATTTTAAAAATATTTCTAAACCAATAAAAGAGAAAACTAATGATGAAAAAATTAATCCTACAGAAGAATTTAAAGAAACTAAGCCAAGTGAATATAGTGAAATTGAAGATGATGTGAATGATCTTGATAAACCTAAAGTTAAATCAAGGGAAATTATTATTCCTGCTGGCTTCTCTTCAATTAAAGACTATTTAGTTTACAAATTAAAAAATAATACTTCGCAAAATGAAGATCAAAAAGAAAATAATGATGACTCTCTATCTAAAAACTATACAGATCAAGAAAAAAATGTATTTGAAAAAATAAAATCTTGGGCAGACGAACTAGTAGATTTGTCTGGAAGAAATGACTTGATAAGTTTTAGACAAACAAAAACTACTTCCTATATCCCATCTGATGAAATAGTTGAATCTCTTTTAAATGGAGATTCAGTAAGTGTTTCCGATTTAGAGGATCTTGAAGCTGAGGGAAATATTAAAGGTTCTGTAAAAGAAGCTATTGATAATTATGAGCAGTATGGAATAGAGGTTTTTAGTCTTATATCTGGCTTTGCAATCTGGAAATCTGAAATGGTTAGTAATGCATATTCCCCCTTGCTTTACTACAAATTATCTATTGATAATCCGAAAGAAAAAAGAATAAAGAATATTACTTTTTCAATAAAGAATATGGAGCCTGAAGTTAACCCTGCTTTAGTACTTCATTTGAATAGAAGAATGGGTGAAGAAATTAGTGATGATTTATTGAAATTGGCTCAGCTTGAAGGAGAAGAAATGGTAAGAGGATATTTGCTAGAAGAAATTTCAAAAGACCTTGAATTCGAAATAGAAGAGGGTTATGCAATGAAAAACTTGCGTTATTTAAAATTTCCAATGGTTAAAGATATTTTGTCTGCTGGCGATGCTTTGATGAATAATTTATTAATTACGGCATTAGCTGGAGATAGAAATTCTATGAGAAAGCTTAGAGATGATATTAAGGATGTTGATATCAATGAACCAGATTATATTCCTCCTGCGAATGAATTTCTTGTTCTTGATGCAGACTCAAGCCAAGAATTTGCTATAAATTCTGCTCTAAAAGGACAAAATCTTGTAATTGAAGGACCCCCAGGGACAGGTAAAAGTCAAACAATTACAAATTTAATTTCTAGCTTGATAGCACAAGGTAAAAGTGTTCTGTTCGTCGCAGAAAAAAGAGCAGCTATTGATGCTGTAAAAAAAAGGATTAATAAGGTTGGACTGGAAGATTATTTTTTAGATTTGCATTCCATAGATACCTTTATAAAAAGACCGGCAGAATCATTTAGACAACAACTTGAAAGTATATTGAGCTATCGAAAAAGAAGAGTTCAAGAGAATAATAATTTAACTAGATCGAGAGATATTCTTGTTTCAAGAAGTAAAGCAATGAAAAGCAAAAAAAATATTTGGAATTCTTCTTATCTTGATGTTTTGAATCTTGCGATTAAAGCAAAAAAAAATAATGATTTTGCTCATGATATAACTGATCAAGAAATTGATAATCTGAATCCTGAATCTTTAAAAAAGCTAGAAACTTTATTAGCAGAATTATCTAGATTATCTTTAGATATTTTTGTAGATGAAAGTTTTCCTATGAGATTATCATTCCTAGAATCAAAAATAAGGACTCCTTCTCATATTCAAAAAATTTATATTTCAATAGATAATATTAAAAAAAATATTTTAGAAATTTATAAATGGAGACAATTCCAAAATGAAACCAATGAATCAAATACTGATTCATTAGAGAAAATATATAAAATTGAAAATTCAGTTTCAGAAGTTTTGTCTAATCAAATTTTAGATTTGAGTAAAGATTTTATTCTTGAAAAAGAAAAAATTAATTATTTAAGAAATATTTTTAGGAAAAATTTTATATTTAGATGGTACTTTTTTCTCCGTGATAAATCATATCGAGATTTACTATCGATTTTTAAAAAAATAATATTTAAAGAAAAAGAAAAAAACTATGAAAATATTTTTAATGGTTTAAGAATTCTGGATATTAAGAAAAATCTAGAATTAGAAAAAATCAAAATTATAAATTCATCAAATAATATTTTTGAAGTGATCAATTTATTAAAAGAAAATTTATCCCAGTTGAACAATTTCTTGGATAAGGAATTAAACCAAAATTCAAGTATTGAGAAAATAAGAAAAACCAATGAAATACTTCAGAAAAATAGAGAATTAATTCCTAATCTTATAAAAATTAACGAGCTTCTAAATGAATTGCTTGACTTAGGCCTGTCACAAGATAATTTATTCGAAAATATTTTAAAAGATTTTCAAAATGGATTTTCACACTCCAGAATTTTTCAAAGAGTTACTCTTGGTTGGTGTGATTCAGTAGAAGAATTAATGAGAATTGAAAGTCCTTCACTTTCAATTTTTAATAGAGATTATCTTGATGATATTGTTGATGAATTCAGAAAGGATGATTCAGAGCATATAGAAAAATCTTTCGTCAGGATAAGTACAATTTTAGATAATAATGCTTTTGATTCATTAAATAATAATCCGAGCGAGACTCAAATTTTAAGGCAAGAATTAGCTAGGTCTAGGAAGTTTAAACCTGCAAGAGAGTTATTTGAGAAAGTATCAAACGTAGCAAAAAAGCTAAAGCCCTGCTGGGCTATGAGTCCTTTAGTTGTTTCTAAAGTAATGCCCTCTTCAGAACCTTTTTTTGATGTAGTGATTTTTGATGAAGCTAGTCAGATCGTTCCATATGATGCCATTACTTCAATTCTAAGGGGGAAACAAACTATAGTTGCTGGAGATTCCAAGCAATTGTCACCTACTTCAACAGCATTCTTCGCTACTGGTAATGATGCAAATGCAGTTGCAAATAGCGTTGATGATGATGATGATGGATTTAGTGCGGTTGACGAAACTGAATCATTGCTTGATGCAGTAAAGGAGGCTTTACCTCCTGTTTATGGAACTAAAAAACTTTTATGGCATTATCGTTCTGAAGATGAAAGATTAATATCTTTTTCTAATTGTCATCCAGAACTTTATCAAAAGAAATTAATTACTGCTCCATCGGTTTCATCAAATCCGCCATTTATATATCATCAAGTTGAAGGCGATTTTAACGAGATTAGTGGTAAGTCTCCGGAGGCTGAATGTAGAAAAACTATTGAATTATCTATAAATCATTTAAAAACAAAGCCAAATGAAAGTTTAGCTGTAATTGCTTTTGGTGCTGAGCATGCAAGAAGATTAGAAAAAGAATATCGAAAACAAACAGGAGATGAAGATTTTTCAATAAGTCCTGATGATCGACCAGAGGAGAAATTTATTATTCGTCATTTGGAAACTATTCAAGGAGATGAAAGAGATGTTATTTTTCTATCAACCGGATATGGACCAAATAGTGCTGATAAATTACGTCAGAATTTTGGTCCTATTAATTTAGATAATCCAAAATTCTTTGGTCTTAGAAGATTAAACGTAGCAATTACAAGAGCCAGAAAAAGAATTGAAATTATTTCTACAATTGATCCATATAAATATGATGATAATCAATTAAATCAAGTAAGTAAAAAGGCTTTTATTCAATATTTGAGATATGTAAAAAGTGGAGGAACTGATCTAGGCGATTTATCAATAGAATCGGTTCCAATGAATGCATTCGAACAGGATATATATGATGCATTAATTGATAGAGGAATAGGACTTGTTCCACAATATGGCGTGTCTGGATATAGGCTTGATTTTGCGGTGCAACATCCTAAAGAAAAAGGTAAATATATTTTGGCAATTGAGGCTGATGGAGCTACATATCATTCATCTGATACTGCAAGAGATAGGGACCGAATAAGACAAAGTCATCTCGAAAGATTAGGATGGAAATTTCATAGAATATGGTCCCGAGAATGGTTTAAAAATAAAGAGCAAGAAATTGAAATAGCTTTAATTGCAATTAAACAAGCACTAGATGAATATAATTTATAAATTAAAATTTTAAATTTTTTAATTTTTTTCTAAAAAATTCAAGGCTAAATTTTTCAGGTTAAAAAATTTTAATGGAACAATATATTCATTATTTTTTTCTTCAATTAACCCAAAAATATAATAGCCTCCTAACCATCCAATAGTTCCTCCTGATTGATACCCAATACTAATTAAATATGCTTCCTTACATTTATTAGTTAATTGTTTAGCTAATTTATTGCATGTTTTTAAATCTATTTTTTTAAGTATTTTGTAATGTGGTTTGTAATGATCATATTTTTTATTTTTTTCATATCGATTTTTCAGATAAATAAAATTATTAAATGCAACTAATTCATATTTTTCTGATTTCTTCTTTCCAAATCCATTTTGAAGAGACCATTTAAAGCAATCATTTAAATTTGTTGTCAATGAATAAACATAATTATTTTTTCCTCTTATGTGAGTTGGATGTTCAATTTGATAATTAATAGGGATTGTTTTGCCAATATATTTCCCAGGACTAGTTTTAAATTTAATTTTGTCTTTAATTTTGAATTTCTCTGAATACAAATTTATTTTAGTATTTTCAAAATGACCAAAGGTTGGGAAGCAAGTTGGAGATATTAGTCCTTTTTTAGTTCTCCAACCCACAATATTATTATCTTCAAAGTTTTCTTGATTTACCCCGTTAATTGATTGAATAGACCATTTACCTGATGGAGTTAAATCATACCAAATTAAACCATCTGCTAATTGGAATCCTCGCCATCCTAATGAATTGCAGGGAATCTTACTTGTAGTAATTTTTGATACCCATTCTTTTGGGAATATTTGATCGAAACTTTTACTTCTTAAATATGCTTTTCTTGGTCCATTTTTTAGTTCATCAATTAAAACTATTTTGTAAATACCTTTTAGATCTTTTTTGGCCAATAAAGTCTGTATCTTTCTTCCGAAGTCATAAGCTTCTTGCATTTCATAGTATTTATAGTTTTGATTATATTTTTTTTCATCACAAGTTTGTCTTATAGGAATTTTTGTTTCTGTTTTTATTGAAAGAGGAATAGAAGATAAAACGAAAACTATCAGTAATTTAAAAATCATTTAGGAAATTGTTTTAAATTTTGCGAAATTTATTTTGCTAAATATATCCTCTTTTTGTAAGTGAAACATCTTTATTTAAAAAACGCTTTTAGGGGTAGCTAATTTTTATTTTGTGATTTATGACATAAAAAACAAACACTAATTATTTTGATATGTCTTTCAATAAAAATAAAGGGAAAAAAATTGGACTTTGGCCTTTAGTTGGAGTGTTGTATGGGCCAATTATTTTTTGGATTCTATTGGTATGTTTGCCAAAGGTAGAATGGAAATATGTTTTTGAATCTAATAAAACTAGAGTTGCCCGTCATCATAAAAAAGCGGAAGATATTGGTTTGCCAGGCATACCTTATTGGAGAAATTCAGGCTCAGCAGCAATACTTTATTTAAATAGAGATGGAGTTGCTTATGCGATGTGCGGTCCTGATTTCTTTTGCTCAGAAGAATTGAATGTAAAAAAAGGTATTCATTATATGCCTATTAATGGTGGAGCTAGAAGAATTAATAGCAAAGTTATATTTGCAGCAAATAGCTATTGGTGCGATAGCTATGACATAAATCATCCAGGAAAATGTAGATCAGGTGGCTGGGTAAATGGTTCGGAAAGATAAAATTTTTAAAAGAGTTTTTAAATGAAGAACTTCCACATATCAGGTTTGGTAGATGATAAATACAGAATAAAGGTTACTCTTTTGGCGATCTCTCCAGATCATGCCATTAAAGTCTTTAAGCAAAAATATCCTAATGCAGATGATATTTATGTAATACAGAATTTATTCAAAAAATCTTGAATTTTTATCTAAAAATCCTTTTTAGTTTTATACGTCTAATCCCTTTTTATACCCCCCAAGGGGGGAGTTATTAATTTAAAAACTTAATTGATAGTGACTGTATCTCATCAACATTTTTATATCTCTGTGTCCACTGCATGCACTTATCTCCAGAGCATTCATTCCTGAACTCCACATTCTGCTTATGGCAATATGCCTTAGATCATGAAATCTGAGAGTTTCAAGCCGAGCCCTTTTTCTGGCTTTATCAAATCCATGCCTGGCGGCACCTGTTGTCAGATCAATAATTTTTCCTTGCCTTTCCGATAATTCATCCAGAATCTTTTTGGCTTTACACGGAAGAGGAATAAGTCTAGGCGCAGAAGAATAATCTGTTGCGGCACAATTCTTTCTATACATATAGATTATTCTTTTCTTGAGATCTATATTTCTCCAGGTCAGGCTCAGAAGTTCCGAGCGGCGGAAGCTAGTTGCCAGTGCAAGCTTTGCGAGTCTCAGATGATTTGGGTTGGACATCTGAGATAATTCATATAAAAGTTTTTTCTCATCTTGATCAGTGAAAAATGGAGCTCTAGCATCTCCCGTTCCTCTCACTCTCAGGTGCCTTGCGGGGTTATCTTTTATTTCCACTCCTCTTTCATCTCGTACCCAGTCAATTAATACACGCAGAATTCTCAGTTCCCGCATAACTGTATTTGGTTTCACCTTCAGTAATCGTTCATCTCTCCAGACTGCAAAGTGCTTTATCTGCAAATTAATTAGTGGAATATCTCCAAGCCAGCTTTCCGCTGTAACCCTGAGAGGATATTTTTCATTTTCCGCACTGCGGTGCAGCAGCAGCGGACCATTTATATAGTCATTGATTGCCTCTCCCAAGGTGATTGGGATATCCAAGAAAACCTTTTTTGTTCTCTCTTCAACTGCATCTGCCCAGGATTGGGCCAGATCTCTGGAAAGAAAAGTTCTGGACCTCGGGCCTACATAATTCTTCCTTCTGATAAGGACCTGCCAGCCGCTTCCGCTTCTTCTGATTGTTGCCATTTCGGTGTCATCGTTTGTGTGATACACCTTCAGATATCTGACTTTAAAACAGAAAAGTGGACCCGAAAACGGACGTCCACTTCTGAATAATTTCTTTGTGCGATAGTGGTTATCTCACTGATACCAAGCTATCCCGCGAGTGCCCTCGTCGGGACTTGAACCCGAGACCTCTCCCTTACCAAGGGAGTGCTCTACCGCTGAGCTACAAGGGCAATTTTAAAGTGGGCCGGGTTGGATTTGAACCAACGTAGGCAGAGCCAGCGGATTTACAGTCCGCCCCCTTTAACCACTCGGGCACCGACCCCCACTATTTGAACTTATCAGTTAATGGACACTTTGTGTGAAATTGTTTTGGTTTTTTTGTTTCTTTCTAGATAGCATTTGTAAAGATAAGTCATTATTGATGATGAATATTTTATTAATAAATGGACCCAATCTAAATCTTTTGGGCACTAGAGAACCTGAAATATATGGTAATAAAACATTGAGTGATTTAGAAAAAGATTTAACTAAAGTTGCTAAAGAAAAAAGTATTAATCTGCAATGTTTTCAAAGTAATCACGAAGGAGAAATAGTAGATAAAATTCAGGAGTCTGTAAAAAGTATCCAAGGTATTCTTATAAATGCTGGCGCTTTTACTCATACCTCGATTTCTATTCGTGATGCTTTAATTGGATCAAAAATTCCATTTGTAGAGTTACATATTTCAAATATTTTTAGTAGAGAAGATTTTCGAAAAGAATCTTTTCTTACAGATAAAGCTATAGGCATTATTAGTGGATTCGGCATATCAAGTTATTCCTTAGCTTTTGAAGGAATCATTGCATATTTAAGTACCAAAGATTAAATGCTAGTCGATTTTAAAAGGCCCACTTCTCATATTAAATACATATCGTCATTTACCTCAGATGTTTGGATCAAACTTGCATTATCTAATCCAATAGATATTTTGATTGACCATGCTCATTGTGAAAGAAAAGCAGCAGGAGTAGCTATTCAATTGATGTTTAGATATCCATCAGAACCAAATCTGGCAGAAGTTCTAAGTCCAATAGCGAGAGAGGAATTAGAGCATTTTGAAAAAATACTTCATTTTTTAAAGGATCTTGGTCATTCTCTTAAGTCCTTAAAACCACCTCCATATGGAGCTGAATTATCTAAAAATATAAGAAAAGAAGAACCTCATAGGATGCTAGATAGTTTCTTGATTGCAGGACTCATTGAAGCAAGAAGTCATGAAAGACTAAGTTTGCTTGCTCTGAATTCTGAAGATAAATCCTTTAAATCCCTTTACCAGTCTCTGCTTGAGAGTGAGGCAAGACATTTTGGAGTTTACTGGAAACTAGCGCAAACTAAATTCTCTAAAAATCAAACTTTCGCAAGGTTAGAGGAATTGTCTGAAATTGAGTCAGCGATACTAGCTGAAACTTTTATGATGCCAAGGGTACATAGCTAAAGTTAATAAAATAAAAATGATAATAAACAATTTTTTAAGTTTACTTAATCGATACAAAACTGATTTGCCAACATTCACCATCGTTGGTGTAGGCCCTGGAGATCCATCACTTTTAACAATAGCTGCTGTGGATGCAATAAAAAAATCGAAAGTTATAGTTTTTCCAATATCAGATGATAATAAAAAGAGTTTCGCTGCAGAAATAGTCAAGAAATACACCAAATTTAAAAAAAATATACCAATCATCTTTCCAATGGCTAGGAGGGATTTTGATCCTGATGAAATATGGTCTAACGCAGTAGAAAAAATTGTGAAATTTATAAAAAACGGTGAATCAGTTGTTTTACTTTGCCTAGGAGATACCTCAATATTTGCGAGTTCTTCTAATATTTTGAGGATTATAAAGCATAATTATCCAGAAATCATTACAAAAACCATACCTGGTATTTCTTCTCTATCAGCAACAGCAGCTTTGAATGATTTTGACTTAGTAAAAAAAGGCGAGACTTTAATAATCAAAGAGTGCCCCTCTTCCAATTCTGAATTAACATCCCTAATTAGGGAAAGTAGAGAAAATAAAACGGTCTTGGCTATTATGAAAATTGGGAAACGATGGAATTTAGTTAGGGAAACTTTAAAAAAAGAGGATATTATCAAAAAATCATTAATTGCTTTGAGTGTTGGTACGCCTGATCAAATTATTCAATATGCATCACAATATAATAAGGACGTTATGCCTTATTTTTCTTTGATTTTGATAAGGTTCGATTAATGCATAAAAAAGTAAAATTCATTGAAAATAAATTTACATGGCCAATATGTAAAAAAATATTATTTCTTATCCTTGAAGATAAGGTAAGTGATGTATTTGTTTGTGAATTAGTTTGGGAAAGACTTTTTTATACTAGAGAAACAACATTAAGTAGTTGGATTTCTAGTACATTAACTCCAAACTATTGGTCAGAAAAATTTGAAAAAGCTCCTCAAATCATTGCAGAGCGACCAGCTTCAGTACATTTGACTCGATCAATTCCAAAAGACTATAAACAGGAATTGAAAAATTTTCTTAATTTTAAAGGTTATAAGATTAATGAACTCTATCCAAGAAGAACTAGAAGAGCGACGGCAGTAAATTGGTTGATTTATTGGGCGATTGAAAATAAATGTTTTTCAAAAGATAGTGGAATAATGCCAAGTCCTAGTTCACCGCCAGTTAATCCAGCAATAGGCCATTTTGGTGATCCAGAAATCAAATAAATTTTTTTACCAAGGTAAATGATTCTATTAACGGTATAGTTGTAATAGGAACAACTTACTTTGGAGATAAGAATTGATTCTTCCAACAATTGCGATCATTGGAAGACCAAATGTTGGTAAATCCACCTTGGTGAATCGTCTTTGTCAAAGTAATGATGCAATAGTATTTGATAAACCCGGTGTTACAAGAGATAGAACTTATCAAAATGCTTCTTGGGGAGGTAAGGAGTTTCAAATAGTTGATACTGGAGGTTTAGTTTTTGATGATGATAGTGAATTTCTCCCAGAGATAAGGACACAAGTTTTCTTGGCTCTAGAGGAGGCTTCATTAGCGTTACTGGTGGTAGATGGGAATCAAGGCGTTACTGATGGTGATTTATCAATAGCAAAATGGTTAAGAAACTCTAGCTGTAAAACAATTGTTGCTGTTAACAAATGCGAATCTAGTACTCTAGGAATATCCCTAGCTTCAGAGTTCTGGAAATTAGGATTGGGGGAACCTAACCCTGTTTCGGCTATTCATGGTTCAGGTACTGGAGATCTTTTAGATCTCGTTATTAGTGAACTTCCTGAAAATAATATCCAGGATGATGAAGAAAAGATAATGATGGCAATTATTGGTAGGCCTAATGTTGGTAAATCTAGTTTGTTAAATTCAATCTGTGGAGAAAAAAGAGCAATAGTTAGTCATATTAGTGGTACAACAACTGATTCAATAGATACGCTTATTAAAAAAGGTGATAATCATTGGAAAATTATTGATACTGCAGGGATTAGAAGAAAGAAAAATGTTAAATATGGCACCGAATTCTTTGGTATTAATAGGGCTTTTAAATCTATAGATAGAAGTGATGTTTGTGTCTTAGTTATAGATGCGGTTGACGGAGTAACTGATCAAGACCAGAAGCTGGCTGGGCGCATAGAAGAACAAGGCAGAGCTTGTATAATTGTTGTTAATAAATGGGATCTTGTAGAAAAAAATAGTTCAACAATTTATCAAGTAGAAAAAGAACTTAGATCTAAACTTTATTTTTTACACTGGTCAAAAATGATTTTTATATCTGCCCTAACTGGTCAAAGAGTTGATAATATTTTTGAGCATGCTCTTAATGCTGTAGCTCAACATAGAAGAAGAGTTACAACATCTGTAGTTAATGAAGTACTTAAAGAATCAATCAGTTGGAAAAGTCCTCCAACGAAGAGAAGCGGCAAGCAAGGTAGGCTTTATTACGGTACTCAAGTAAAGAACAAACCCCCCACTTTTACTCTTTTTGTAAATGACCCTAAATTATTCGGAATAACTTATAGAAGATATATTGAAAAACAAATTAGAGTAAATTTAGGCTTTGAAGGCACACCTCTTATTTTACTTTGGAGAGGAAAACAACAAAGAGCTTTAAGCAAAGAAGTTGAAAGAGAAAATATTGAGTTAATTCAAAAAGATTAATGAATTTGCTAACCAAATTTTCTGTTGGTCAATACGTTCATGGTAATAGAAGTTGGCTAAGAATTATAGATAGTAGATTAAAAATAATTATGGTAATGATATTTTTAATCACTCCAATTTGGGCAGGTCCAATATGGAGATTGAGTTTAGTTGGTTTTTTAATATTAATTACTTTTTTAAGTTTATTACCATCTAGAGTATGGTGGCGTTCATTATTTTTTCTTTCCTGTTTGTCACTATTAATTGGATGTATATCAATACTTGCCTCGTCCGATATTCAATCTCTTGATGGCTACTTAAGAAATCCCAATGAGTTGCAAGTAGTACTGGAAAGCCAAAAAGAATGGAATATTTTGCAAATTCCATCGCAGAAGATATGGTTTTTAAATTTTGGTCCCTACAACTTATCAAGAAAAGCTTTTGAACTAGGAATAAAAACCTCCACTTTGATATTTACCGTTATTCATAGTGTTAATTTGATGCTTTTAACTACATTGCAGGAAGACATTGTATGGGGATTAAGTTGGTTTATGTATCCATTAAGAAAGATTGGATTGCCAACAGGTAAGTGGCTTTTTCAGTTGTTAATTGCATTACGTTTTATTCCTCTAGTGCAGGAAGAACTTCAAAATATCATTAAATCAGTGTCAGTTAGATCAATAAATTTTCGAAATTTAGGATTAAAGAAATCCTTTAATGTTTTATTAATCTTAGTGGAAAGGTTATTTCAAAATATATTACTGAGAATTGATCATGGAGCAGAATCATTACTCTCAAAGAAAAAAATTATTTTAAAAACCAACAGATTTAGAACTCTTTATCCTTCAAAATCTCTCAATGTAATTGTTAATACATTATCGATTTGTTTTATTTGCATAGCAATTTTTCTAAGAAAACTGTATGGTGCATTATAAATAACAAAATATTTAGGTTTGAGTTCTGAGCGTTATTTAAACCATCCAACATTTGGCATGTTATACCAAGTTTCTCCTGGAAATGATGGGAGAGATATTTATGCGACTTTGTATGCCCAAAAAATGTTTTTCTTGGTAGAAGTTCGACAGAGAGAAGTTTTTTTTGAAGTTATACCTTATCTTGATGCCCGTAATCAGGCTGAATTAAATCTTCAAAAAGCTAGGAGAAAGGGATCTGAAGAACTATCTAAATGGGAAAATTTATTTACGCAAACTTTCTTATAAAAGGTGAACCCTGAAAATTATTTAAAAATAAAAAATAAAATACCATCAAATGTAAATATTCTTGCGGTAAGTAAAGGATTTAAAAGTCAAGAAATCAAAACTATTCAAAATATAGGTCAGAACGATTTTGGTGAAAGTAAGGTTCAAGAGGCGTTTGAAAAACAATTAACCTTAAAGGATCTTAAACAAATAAATTGGCATTTTATTGGAAGAATACAAAGTAATAAAATAAGAAAAATAGTTCAAAATTTTAAATATATTCATTCAGTAGATTCCTTTGAAAAGTTGCAAAAGATTTCTAATATTTCACGTGAAGAGAAGAGAAATCCATTAATTATGTTGCAGGTTAAGTTGAGTGATGACCCTACTAAAGGAGGTTTTAGACCTGAAGTATTAGTATTGAAATGGAGAGAAATTAAAGAATTAAAAAATATTTCATTAACCGGTTTGATGACTATTAATCCTAAAGGACTTAGCTCTAAAGAAAATTCAGGGTTGTTCAAAAAATGTCGTGCTCTCGCTGATTCTCTCCAACTACCAGATTGCTCCATGGGGATGTCAGGTGACTGGGAGGAAGCTATTGACGCTGGATCAACTTGGTTAAGATTAGGATCATTGATTTTTGGAGGAAGATCCTAATTAGTTATTTTTTTATAAAAATCTTATCTATAAACTTGCAGTAAAGTTCAACTAACGTTATTTAAGTATAGGTAGTTTATTCATTTGAAAAATGAATTTATTACTTAAGGTTTTTAAACCTTAGTAATCAATTTCAAGAGGATTTAAAAGGTGTCACTTCTTTCTAGATTAAAGGCAGTTGTTGCAGGGGATGAGTATCTCGATGATGATTTTGATGATTTAGATTATGCTTCAGGAGATGAATTCAATGATTTTAAACAAAATCATAAAAACTCTAATGTACTTGCTAATTCAAATCCATTCGAATTTATGAATAACAATAGATCATCAAAAGTTGTTGGAATGCCTGGGATATCAAATTCATCTTCAGAAGTAAGCTTAATGGAACCAAGAAGTTTCGATGAGATGCCTCAAGCTATTCAAGCATTAAGAGAAAGAAAAACTGTAATTCTTAATTTAACTATGATGGATCCCGATCAAGCTCAAAGAGCAGTAGATTTTATCGCTGGTGGGACCTATGCGATTGATGGACACCAAGAGAGAGTGGGCGAAAGCATTTTTCTTTTTGCTCCTAGTTGCGTAAACGTAACTAGTTCCCTCCCAGAAGAAGCTACTCCTTCGAATGTGACTGAGAAAAAATCACCACAATTTAGTTTTGAAAATAGCACTGCCCCCGAACCAGCATGGGGTAATTCCAAATTAAGTGCTTTTTCATGATTAATCTGTGACTGATAAAATTGCGATTATTGGTTTTGGAAATATTGCAAAGGCTATAATAACCCCTCTATTAGATAAAAAATTAATTCAACCAGAGAATGTTTTTTGTGTAGTAAATACAGAAAAAAGTTTAGAAAAAATAAAAAAAAATTATAAACATAATATAAACGTTTATAAATCAGGTTCTAAAGAGTCAAAAATAATTTGGGATTGTCAATATAAACTTCTTTCGATAAAACCTCAACAATTTAATGATATAAGTGAGGTCCATCATATAAAAAACAAGGACAATTTAATAGTTTCTATTCTTGCCGGGGTTTCAATAAATAGACTTGCTCAAAAGTTTCCTAATCATAAATGTGTGAGGGTGGTGACAAATATTCCAATAACTATTGGAAAAGGTTTAACAGGGATTTCTTGGGGAGAAGAAATTACAGAAGATCAGAAACAATTTACAAAAAAATTATTTGAAAATAGTAGTAAAATTTATGAATTTACTGAAGATTACCTTGATATATTTTTAGCTTTAACTTCATCAGGTCCTGCAATTATTGCTTTAATTATAGAAGCATTGAGTGATGGAGGATTAAGCGGGGGATTACCAAAAAAAAATTCAGAGGAACTTGTTATGGAAATGATACTAGGGACTATTTTTCTAATAAAGGAAAAGAAACTTACTACTTCTGAGCTTAAAAATTTAGTAACCTCTCCAGGTGGAACAACTATCTCTGCTTTAAGGGTTTTAGAAAAAAAGAGTGTAAGGTCAGCATTAATTGAATCAATAGTTTCAGCTTGTAATCGAAGTAAAGAGTTTCGTTAGGTTTTTCAATTATCTTTAAAGTTCATATAAACTTTTTCAAGTGAATTTATATTTTTAGTAATTGTGTATCTCTCAAGTATACGTTCTCTAGCTTTTTCTCCAAGATCTTTTGTAAATGAAGGGTGTTCTATAAGAATTGGGATTATAGTTTTTAATTGTACAGCCACATTATCAGTTGAAATTACTATTCCTGCTCCGTTATCTAAAACTTCACCATCAGCTCCAGCATCTGTAGCTACACAAGCAGTACCAGCAGACATTGCCTCTAAAAGTGATAATGATAAACCTTCTACTAAGCTTGGTAAGAAAAATACTTCTGCTATTTGCATTATTGCTATCCTAGTTTCTAAATCTAATTCGGCACCCCACCAAATTAATTTCTCATTACCAAGGTTAGAAAAACTATTTTCAAGTGTTGGCTTCATTGGTCCATCCCCAACAATAACTAATTTGCAATTTTGAGTTTTTGTTTGGCGCCAAGAACGTAAAAGTGCCTCGATATTTTTCTCATTTGCAATCCTTCCCATATATAAAAAGATTCTTTCATTTCCTAGTTTGTTTTTTACCTGATCATATTTTTTACTTTTTTCGTAAAAAGGTTTCCAAATATTTTCATCAACGCCGTTTGGAATAATTATTAGTTTTTCTTTAGGTACTCCTAATTTCTCAAGAACATGTTTTTGAGGTTCAGAAAAAATAATTATTTTATCGAACTTTGCTAAAGAGGGAGCATAAAGTTGATAAGTTAATTGTTGAGTGCTCGCAGTTAGATTTCTATTTTTTGCATCAAATGGTGGATGAAATGTTCCTATAAGAGGAACATTAATTTTATTACAAAGCTCTGGAAGCCTAAAGTCTAAAGGAGATAAAGTTAGGCTTGCATGAACTATGTCAGGTTTTAATCTTTCCAATGATAGCCTTAGTTCTTTTTCTGCCCTTGGCGAGGGTATTGTATAAACTTGGGACTTAATTAAATATGGAAGACTTACATCAGGATCATTTGCAAGAAATAATGGTTTTGATAAATTTAAACTAGAGGGATTGTCGAAATGAATAAAACTAATTTTATGTCCTCTTGCCTTCAATTCCTTAGTAGTTGAATTGCCGTAAGTTACATTTCCGCAAAAAGGGGATTTTTTACCCAACCAGGCAATATGAACCACATTAATTGATTTAACTATTTATAAACTTAACAGTCAGAGCCGCCATGATCATAATTTTTAAATTTATTAATGCTTTAAGAAAATATTAACTATATATTTCTCTCAACATTTTTAGTGAAGATAGATCTTTCTCTAGTTGAGCAGAGATCCAAGTCTCAATAATAAATAATATTTTAAGCCAGACTTTTTTAGGTCCCAATAACTCTCCATTAGATTTTATTGGTAATTCGGGGAAAAGAAGTCTTTGTAATAGAGCAACTTCAGATGCATTTATTTGTAGATTACTTTGAGGATCTTCAATTGACGAAAACCCTTCACTTGGCAAATAATAACAACTCCATTCCCAATTTCCTAAAGGAGGAATAATAGTTTCACCAGTTTTACAGCAATGATGAATTGGTAAATTTATACCTCCAATTGCTAATAGATGAATTAAAGATTGAATACTCATTGAGAGCATTTTAATATCTTCTTCTTTAGATTCTTCATACAAATAAATCCTATCAAGATGTGCAAGAACACAAGATAAATAGTTTTGTTGCTTATCATTATTACCTACTAATAAAAAAGTTAATTCAGTTATTGCTTGCGCGGCTGCAAGACATTCAATATTTTTCCCTAGACCAGAATAACTTTTTAATATTTTAATTTGACGTACAGATTTAAGATTTCTTTTCCCAAAAATTTGCAGACTTAAATATGTTAATGGAGTAGCTGCGGCAAGACTACTTTTAGGACGTCTAGCACCAGGTACCGCTAATCGAACAATCCCTTGCTCATCAGTAAGAATAGTTATTAATCTATCATTCTCGCCTAATGGAGAAGCTTTAATACAGAGACCCTCTAGTCTACACTCACCAGAACCAGACATTTAAATTTTTACTTCTTGGAAAATCTCACAAAAATTAGAAGTTCCAACGCAACTAATTCCATTATCAAACAAATCAATAACTTGTGGCAATGTTTTTATACCACCTACAACTTTGATTTGATTTTGGGAACCTATTATTTTTAGGATTTCAGCTACTTCATTCAATGTAATAGGAGGCCCAAACCCATCCCCTAATTGAAAATTTTTTATTCCTAATTCCAAAGATATTTCTATCGCATTGTACAAAACTTCTTTTTGTAGTTTTGATTTATTTATTATTATTGAAACTGGTAATCCAGATAACTTCACCTGCTCAATTTCAGCAGCGAAAGTTTCTAAGTTTCTTTTAGATAACTTGATAAAGTTTGGGATATATTCAATGCCGTTTGCACCTTTATCTTTTGCAAAATTAACTAATTCTTCAATAAAGGTAAATGGTAAATCTGCTAAAGGGTAAGAAATGAGTGCGTTTATATTTGTGCTGTAATTACCCAAAGTGTCTTTGAAATCAGCCAAATAATTCAGCGAAGTAGAAATATTCTTGATATTGTATTTTTTTATTAAATCGCAATTCGCGCAGAAATCTTCCCAGGTTAAATACGGGTTAATAATTATGGCATGAATTTTTTCGTTTAATTCATATTCAATATTAGGCATTTAAAACTTATTTAGATTGAATCAGTCCATAACCTCCATGATTCCTCTTGTATATAACTTGAAGTTCATTATTTTTCTTGTTTCGAAAAACGTAAAAATCATGATCAATGAGATCTAATTGTTTTCTCGCTTCTTCTGATGAAATCGGATTCATCTCAAAGTATTTATTTTTTATAGATGGCTCAGGCAGACTTGCTTCGATTCCTTTTTTAAGTAAAGCTTCATCTAAAAATCTTGATTCCATACTTTCAATTGGTAATGACTCTCTATTTTTAAATTGATTGTTATGAGTTGTTTTATTATTTCTTTCTTTGTATTTGCGTAATTTTCTACAAAGTTTATTTGAAACTAAATCAATACTTGAGTATAGATTTTCAGTTTTTTCTTCAGCTCTAATAACGGTACCATTTGCAAAAATAGTAACTTCTGCAGTTTGGAAAGAGACTCTTGGGTTCTTTTCTATTGAAAGGTGTATGTCGGCTTCTTTAACGATATCCTTATAGTGATGCGTAGCTTTTTCTATCTTTGCCTCAGTATATTCTTTTAATGCTCCAGTGAGCTCAAGATTCTTTCCATGGATTAAAATTTTCATAACAAATCTAAAAATATTTACTTACTTTTTAAATCTACTTAAATATGGATAATAGAACAGCAATAATTAAACAACCTGATAATATTTCTTCTTTTAATGATGTTTATAAATTACAAAAAGAATATCAAGAGGCATTGATTTTAGATAATTCTAATCCTGATTTTATTTGGATAGGGGAGCATCAACTCTGCTATACGTTAGGTAGAGGATCTAATTACGATAATTTACTATTTTCTTTGGATGATGAAAAATATGATGTTTTTAAGATTAATAGAGGTGGCGAGGTTACTTGTCATATGCCTGGACAATTAGTAACTTACTTGGTTTTAGATTTGAAAAATTTTAATAAAGATTTAAATTGGTATTTAAGAAAAATTGAAGAAATTATTATAAAAATTCTTGGAACTTTTCATATAGATTGTCATTCAAGAAAGGGATTCACTGGTGTTTGGATAGGAAATAAGAAAATCGCATCAATTGGAATTGGTTGTAAAAGATGGATTACAATAAATGGATTTTCAATCAATGTTGACTGCGAATTAGAAAACTTTAATAAAATTGTTCCTTGCGGAATAGACAATTGTCTTATGGCAAATATGATTGATTACAACAAAAATTTAAATATTCAAGAAGTCAAGAGAATTGTTAAAAAAATAATTCAGGAAGAATTTAATTTTGATTTTGTATCAAAATAGAAATTAAAATTTCAAAATCAATCTAATATGGGCGATTTAGCATACTGGCCTTCAGCCAAGCCTTTTTCTAAAAAAGATAAATTTGTCAAAAATAGAGATTTTATCAAGAACCTTAATCATATAGATCAAATTTGGGAAGAATTAAAAATTAAATGTGGTGATACTTTAGCTGTTTGCGATTTAAGAGGGAAATACAAAGAAAAATTTTCTTATTCTGAGCTGGCTGATTTAATAACAAAAGTCTCTTTCTCTTTTAAAAATTATGGCTTAGTAAAAGGGGATGTGGTCACTTTAATATCTGAAAATTCTCCAAGATGGTTAGTAGTTGATCAAGGCTTAATGCGTTTAGGAGCTATAAATGCAGTGAGAGGTATTAATTCTCCTTCAGTAGAATTGGACTATATTATTGAGCATTCTAATTCAGTAGGTCTTATAGTCCAGTCTAAGGAGATTTGGCTAAAGTTAAACAACAAAGACGAATTAAAAAAAAGACTGAAATTTATTATCAATTTAGAAGATGAACAATTTGAAAGTTTAATAAGTTGGAGTAAATTTATAAGTTCGGTAGAAAAAGAAAATTCTCAAGATAATAATCTTGAAAAATTCAATCCAGAAATTGATGACATAGCTACTATTCTTTACACTTCTGGGACAACAGGAAAACCTAAAGGTGTTCCCTTGACACATGCAAATTTTTTACATCAAATAATCAATTTAGCCTACATCGCTGATCCAGAGCCTGGGACCTCTGTATTAAGTGTATTACCTATCTGGCATTCTTATGAGAGGAGTGCTGAATACTTCTTTTTTTCATGTGGTTGTTCTCAGTACTATACAATTCCAAAATTTCTGAAAGATGATATTACACAAATAAAACCTGTTGTAATGGCCACTGTACCAAGACTTTGGGAGGCAATACATGATGGTTTTTTTCAGGCGTTGAAAAAAATGCCTTCCAAGAAGCAAAAACTTATTAAGTTTTTGATAAATAATAGTTCAGTTTTTAAAAGAAGTTTAAGAAAGATAAGAAATTTTGATATCAATCAAATAACTTTTAAATCAAAAATCCCCTTACTGGGTTCTGTGATAAGCAGATATCCTTTACATAAATTGTCGACAATATTTTTATGGCCGAATATTCTTAGACAACTATGCGGAGAAAAACTAAAATTTCCCATTAACGGCGGAGGTGCATTGCCAGAACATGTGGATCTTTTTTTTGAATCTTTAGGTGTAGATGTTTTGGTGGGATATGGACTTACAGAAACTAGTCCAGTATTAACTTGTAGAAGAAGAGAATTAAATGTTAGAGGATCATCCGGGCAGCCTCTTTCATTTACTGAAATCAAAATAGTGAATGATGATAAAAAAAAGATTCTGAAGTTCAGAGAAGTCGGAAAAATTCTTGTTAAGGGGCCACAAGTAATGAAAGGTTATCTTAATAATGAATTAGCTACAAAAGATGTTTTATCCAAGGATGGTTGGTTTGATACTGGTGATTTAGGTTTTCTAATACCAAATGGTTCCCTTTTTATAACAGGAAGAGCCAAGGATACGATAGTGTTATCAAGTGGTGAAAATATAGAACCGAACCCGCTAGAGACCGAAATCCTTAGTTCTGAGTTTATTAATCAAATTCAACTAGTAGGACAAGATAAGAAATGTTTAACTGCCCTTGTGGTGCCTAATGTCGAATTAGTTAAAAACAAGTTTTTGGAAGAAGACCTATCAAAATTAAACCTGGATAAGAATATTGGTATATTCTTTAAATCACAAATTAATAATTTGCTTAAAAGTCGATTAGGAGCAAGATCAGAAGAACAAATATTAGATTGTTATTTTGTTGATGCCTTTACTTTAGAAAATGGGTTGTTAACACAAACTCTTAAACAAAAAAGAAAAGAAATAGAAAAAAAATATTCATTACAAATAGAAAATATGTATGAACAGAAATTTAGTAAGAAAAATTGATTTGTTCTTCCTATATTGAAAAGGTAATTTAATTTTTTATGGAAACAAAAAACTCAATATCTATAAAGCGCTCAATAGCTATTAAAGCTGTAGTTACTCCAACTTGGAAGGAAGATGCTGAAAAAGAATTAAGTAAAGCAATTTCAAACATTGACCAGCAATTATCTCAACTTGAGCAGGAGGGGCAGCAAATAGTAAATAATATTAGATCCCAATCGGTTAATCCTCTAGATCCAAGAGTTCAAGAACAGGTTAGTCAGGTGCAACAACAAGTCGCAGCAAAACGAAATGAAATTGAAGAACAAAAAAGAAATCTACTTCAACAACAGAGTCAAGTTCGCGAATTAAAAATGGATGAAATTGTTGATCAAGGACAAGTGGATAGTTTTTGTGATGTCACTGTTGGCGACAATCTTATTGAAAAAATGCAAGTCTCGATAACTGTTAAAGATGGAGTTATTCAATCTATAAATAATAATTAAAGAGAATATTTAGTATTTTTGATAAAAATAAGTAAATCTGAATTGGCGAAAAGTTTTAAATTCTAATCGATCTAAATTATTACTTTCTTAAGTTTTAAGAGTTTCCACTGAGAACATGATTTCGTATAATAATAACAAGTGTTTAAAAGGCGTCTAACCTCATAAATTGTAGACACTTTGGTAGACAGTCCTTGAAAACCATTGCTATAACTAATTTCCTATGTCTCACGAAATATTTATGCCTGCCTTGAGTTCTACGATGACGGAGGGCAAGATTGTGGAATGGTTGAAAAATCCTGGAGATAAGGTTGAAAGAGGAGAATCTGTCTTGGTTGTTGAATCTGATAAGGCAGATATGGATGTTGAATCTTTTCAAGATGGATATCTTGCTGCTGTTTTAATGCCAGCCGGCAGCACTGCACCTGTTGGAGAAACTATTGGTCTCATTGTTGAAAATGAGGATGAGATAGCTTCTGTCCAAGAACAAAATAAAGGAAATCAAACTGAAGTCTCAACTTCAGACCAACTTGAATTGGTAAGCAATAAAACAGAAGAAAAACCAGTAGTCCAGACTGAAAATATCAAGAAAGAAGCTGAAAAAGTTGTCTTAAAGAGTGAAAAGCCTGTCCCATCTTTTAATGTCGATCAAATTAATGCCGCAACAAGTAATGTTTCTTCGAGGATAATTGCATCTCCAAGAGCTAAAAAACTAGCCTCTCAAATGGGTGTTGATTTAGCAAAGGTTCATGGATCTGGCCCTCACGGAAGGATTCAAGCCGATGATATTTTAAAAGCTAATGGCCAACCTGTTTCTATCCCATGGATAGGAGAAGGTGGTTCTCCTGCAAGTATTCCTGGTGCAAATTTGGGAGTTGAAAGAAAACCAGAAACTTCAGGAAATAGTTTTGGTAATCCTGGAGAAACAGTTCAATTTAATACTCTTCAAAAAGCGGTAAATAAAAATATGGAATCTAGTTTAGATGTTCCATGTTTTAGAGTGGGCTACTCTATAAATACAGATAAATTAGATAATTTCTACAAAAAGGTAAAACAGAACGGAGTTACTATGACTGCTTTACTTGTGAAGGCAGTTGCAAAGACACTAAAGAAACATCCTCAAGTTAACTCAAGCTTTTCAGAAAATGGAATTTCTTATCCAGAAAATATAAATATTGCTGTTGCTGTTGCAATGGAAGATGGGGGACTAATAACTCCAGTATTAAAAGAACCATGCAATACTGATTTATTTGAATTATCTAGGGAATGGAAAGATCTCGTAACAAGATCGAGATCTAAGCAATTAGAACCAGATGAATACTCAACGGGAACATTTACCCTATCTAACCTTGGTATGTTTGGTGTTGATAGATTTGACGCAATACTTCCCCCAGGAACTGGTGCGATCTTAGCGATAGCATCATCGAAACCAACTGTTGTAGCAAATAGTGATGGTTCAATATCTGTTAAAAAAATAATGCAAGTAAATCTTACAGCTGATCACAGAGTGATCTATGGAGCTGATGGTGCTTCATTCTTGAAAGACTTGGCTTACCTGATTGAAAATGAGCCAGAGACACTTGTATCTTAAATTTAATTGATTTATCAAATTAATAAAGAAGAAAGAGATTATAGGCTTGAATCTTATGATTATTTACTTGATCCTTCATTAATTGCTAGTAAACCTTCTGAAATTAGGCATGAATCAAGATTAATGATAGTTAGAAATAGTGTTTTAGAAGAAGACTGCTTAACTAATAAATTTACCAAGAATCTTTTAGATGAATTTAGAGAAGGCGATCTTGTAGTTGTAAACAATACTAAAGTAATGAAAGCTAGGTTAAAGGTTGAATTAGAAAATAAGACATTAGTCGAATTATTAGTTTTAGAAAGATCCCATGAATGTGTTTGGTTATGTTTGGCAAAGCCGGCGAAAAAGTTAAAAATAAATATAAAATTAAAATTAAAATCTCATTTAGAAGAAGATATAAATTTGATTGTTGATGGGGTTGATGAAGAAACTGGAGGGAGATTTATTAAATTTCCAGAAAATATAACTTGTCTCAATTCAATGAATGACCTTCTTGATAAATACGGGGAAATCCCACTCCCTCCTTATATAAAAAATTCCGAAGAAGAATCTTTTCATGAGAAAAGTTATCAAACTGAGTATGCAACTAATCCGGGGGCAGTTGCTGCACCAACAGCTGGTTTACACTTAAGCAAAAGTCTTATTTCCAATCTAAAAAAAAAAGGAGTAATAATCTTACCGATAACTTTGCACGTGGGTTATGGAACATTCAAACCAATTGATCAAGAAGATTTAAGTAACTTAAAACTTCATAAAGAATGGGTAAGTGTTAATAAGGAAGTAGTGGAGGAAATAAAAAAAATTAAGAAAACAGATAGAAGAATAATTGCTATTGGGACAACTAGCGTGAGAGCTCTTGAAAGTTGTTATTCTCATGAAATTAATGACTATATTCCCATAGCGAAGTACGTGGATTTAGTAATTAAGCCAGGTTACAAATTTAAGGTAGTTGATGGATTATTAACTAATTTTCATCTTCCTAAAAGTTCATTATTACTTTTAGTTAGTGCAATGATTGGTAGAGAAAGATTATTAGATTTGTATAAAAAAGCCATAAAAGAAAAATTTAGATTTTTCTCTTATGGCGATGCGATGTATATTTCACCAGATTCATTACTGGAGAAAAATAGATTTAGGCTTTGACTGGTTCTTGAATGATTCCGCTTGGAACTTCAGTAAACATAATTGATGATAAATATCTCTCTGCTAAATCAGGTAGAACAACTACAATAGTTTTTCCTGCATATTCATCTTGTTCAGCTAATCTAACAGCAGCAGCAGCAGCAGCTCCACAAGATATTCCGACTAATAGACCTTCTTCTTTTGCTAATCTAAGAGCCATTTCGATGGACTCGTCATTTGTTACTTGTTCAACCTTATCAACAATTGACAAGTCAAGGTTCTTGGGAATAAATCCTGCTCCAATTCCTTGAATTTTATGTGGTCCAGATTTAACCTCTTCTCCATTCATTGTCTGTGTAATAACAGGACTATGTGATGGTTCTACAGCTACAGAAGTAATATTTTTGCCCTTTTCTTGCTTAATGTATCTTGAAACTCCTGTAATTGTGCCGCCAGTTCCTACCCCTGCAACTAAGACATCAATTTCACCATCGCAATCATCCCAGATTTCTGGCCCAGTAGTTTTGAAATGAATTTCAGGGTTTGCTGGATTATCAAATTGACCTGGCATGAAATATTGAGAAGGATTACTTTCTGCAATTTCTTTAGCCTTAGCTATTGCTCCAGGCATACCTTTAGATGCTTCTGTTAAAACAATTTCAGCACCTAACACTGCCATAACCCTTCTTCTTTCAATTGACATGGATTCTGGCATTGTAAGGATGAGTTTATAACCTCTTGCTGAAGCAGTAAAAGCTAGAGCAATTCCTGTATTTCCAGAAGTTGGTTCAACAATAGTTTTGTCTTTTGTAAGTTTCCCACTTTTCTCTGCATCCCAGATCATGTTTGCGCCAATTCTACATTTGACACTATAAGCGGGGTTTCTACCTTCAATTTTTGCAAGTACTGTAGCTTTCGCGTTTTTAGTAACTGATTTTAATTTTACTAATGGAGTGTTTCCAATAGCAAAACTGTTGTCCTCATAAATTTTTGCCATTTATATGTTGAGAAAATATATATTAATACTAACTATTATTCAGAAAAAGAGTATAAAAGTTTCTATACGGTAAATACTAGGAATTTAGAAATTATTTAGTGCTTCAGAAAAGGATTTCCATAAGTGATCTTGGTCTTCTAATCCAACTGATACTCTAATAAGGTGCGTGGGTATACCAAAACTTTCAGCCCAATCCAACTCGTCATAATGAGCTAGTAAAACATAAGGACAAACTAGAGTAAATTTTGTACCTAAACTAGGTCCTTTAGATACTTTTAGAGAATCATAAAATTTTTTTGCTTTGTTCAATCCTCCATTTAATTCAAACGATAATAAGCAGCCGTATCCTCCATCAGAATTAAGTAAAGAATTAAAATTTGGACAATTTTCAGGATGGAAAATATTTTTAATCTCGCTATGAGTCTCTAATCTTTTTTTTAATTCTAAACATGCTTTATTTTGTTCAAAAACTCTTTGATTTACATCTCTACTAACTTTCTCTAGATAAACTATATCTCCATCGGAAAGTATTGGAATATTAATCTCATTTAATGCATTTCTAAACTGATCAATCCATTTGCTTTTTGGATTTAGTATTAATGATCCTGCAAGAATATCTCCACTACCTGAAAAAATTTTTGTAAGTGAAGTAAAAACTATATCTGCATGTTCTATGGAATTTATATTTAAATTCGAACCAATTGTATCGTCAACAATTAACGGAATATTTAGCTTTTTTGCAATTTTTGAAATTTTTTTTATGTTTACACATTTGAGCATTGGATTACTTGGAAGTTCAATAATTAATGCTGATGGATTTATTCTTTTGATTTCTAATTCAATATCCGCGCAATTTTCTTCTGTAATTAACTTTGCTCCGTGAAAGATTTTCATTGGTAATTTAAGAACATCTACATATGGAAAACCAACTTGGAGTGTTGGTTTAGCTGGAAATAATTTATATATGATTTCTAATGATGTATGCAATGCAGACATTCCAGATGAAGTTAAGTTAATATCATTAGGGTCAATATTTGTAGATTTAGAAATTCTATTTTTTATTCTTTGAGAACATTCATTTACGTAAGATTTTGGAGGGCAATCTTCAAGACCTAGTTCTACAGCGGCAGCTCTTGAAGATAGACCAAGACCAGTATGTTGCCAAAAATATTTTGCATAAATACTTCCTTCTTTTTCAGTTATTAAGAAAGCTAAATTATCTCTTTTTTCTATTAATGAGAATTGTTCAGAAGTATTTCTATCAATGTATTTTTTAGCTTTAAAAGCTATACTTTCATTCGGATATGGCCAGATACTTTTATTGTTGTAGTAATTTTGCTTTTTTACTTTTTCGCATAATCTTTTCACTATGGGGTTTAGCCCGAATCGTGGGTAAATGGACTTCAATAAATTCATGCATTCTTGATCTTTTTCTTCGTAATTTATTACATCATTCCAAGTTGGTAATGCTACAGAAACGGCATGAATACTATCAGGAATTGCATATCCCAACTCTACATTTTTCCATATAGGTTTTTTAAGTAAATCTCTCAATTTTCAAAATTTATTTAAGGCAAATAAAATGTCCGAGATTAAATCGTTTGTATCTTCACATCCAATTGATAATCTTACAAGAGTATCATCTATCCCTAGTAGATTTTTTGTTTTGTCATCAACAGAAGCATGAGTCATCGTTGCAGGGTGACAAATTAAACTTTCAACTCCTCCAAGGCTTTCTGCTAGAGAGAAATATTTGAGAGATTTGCAAAATTTAAAAGTATCCTCTTTATTTAAATTTAATTTTAGGGTGATCATTGAACCTCCAGATTTCATTTGCGATTTTGCTAAATTAAATTGCGGATGTTCTTGATTGAAAGGGTAAATTACTTTATTAATAATTTTATGATTACCTAATTCTTCAGAAATAAATTCTGCACTTTTAGTTTGTTGTTCGATTCTTAAAGGAAGAGTTTTTACTCCTCTCGTAATGAGCCAACTATCAAAAGGAGATGGTTGAAGCCCGAGAGCTTTTTGAGAGAAAAGCATCTTACTATTCCATTCCTCATTATTTGTCAGTACTGCTCCGCCAAGTGCGTCACTATGTCCATTAATGAATTTTGTGGTACTTACAACCGATAGTGTTGCACCAAGATCCAATGGTTTTTGAATAAGCGCTGTAGAAAATGTATTGTCTACAACTACTGGTATTTCGAGTTTATTCGCTTCATCACAAATTGCCTTAATATCGAGTACCTTCAAAAGTGGATTAGTTGGACTTTCTAGCCATATCAGGGTTGGCTCGAAGTTTGCAATCTTTTTGATATTATTTTCGCTTGTAAAATCTGTGTATAAAACTTCTAGTCCAAATTTCTTGAAAACTTTTTCGAACATCCTCACTGTACAACCATAGAGATTTGACTCGCAGAGTATCTTGTCACCTGATTTTAGTGTTGATGAAATTGCAGTTACCGCGCTAATTCCAGATCCAAAAACTGTACAGTATTTAGAATCTTCTATTGATTTAAGGATGTTTTCTAGAATTCTAAAGTTTGGATTGCCTGATCTGGTGTAGTCGAAATTATCTTTATTTCCATGTTTGAAAGTAGATGTAGAAAAAATAGGAGGCATAACGCATCCAGTTTCTTCTGCAAATGTTTCCCCATGGTGAATAGATAAGGTCTTAAAACCTGGCTTTTTTATATTATTTTCCTTATTTCCCATTATTTTTAAAAATAAGAATTAAATTAAATCTCTCTTTTAAAAAATGAGAGATTTAATAATCCAAAGAAAAGTAGTATTAAACTTTTCTTGAATAATATTCAACAACTAGTAGTTCGTTTATTTCAAGAGCCACCCACTCTCTATCGCATTTCCCATTTATTTTTCCCGTTAATTTAGGCTTGTCTAAATCAAGATGAGGTGGGACATTTGCTAAGCCAGGGAATTCTATATTACCTTCTACAAGTTTTTTGCTTGCTTTGTTTTCTTTAATTCCGATTACATCGCCTGATTTGCATTGATAACCAGCAATATCAAGAACCTTCCCATTAACGGTTACATGGCCATGATTTACTAATTGTCTTGAGCCTGGAATGGTACCTCCAAAACCTAATCTAAAACAAACATTATCAAGTCTGTTTTCTAAAAGTCTTAGTAAGTTAGTACCTGTAGATCCTTCTTGAGCTCTAGCTTTTTTTACATAACGTACTAGTTGTTTTTCAGAAACTCCATAATTAAACCTAAGTTTCTGCTTTTCTTCTAGACGAATTGCATATTCTGATCGCTTGCGACGGGCTTGGCCGTGCTGACCTGGAGGATTAGACTTCTTTGAAGCTTTCCTGGTGAGACCTGGTAGTTCTCCCAAGCGACGCGTAACCCTTAATCTGGGGCCGCGGTATCTTGACATAATTTTAAATTAAATAGAAAATTGCAATAAATTGGATAATTGATTAAATTCAATTAAACTAATTACTACTAGGAATATTATTTTACATCATTAAAGTGTTCAAAACTATTAATAAATCAATTACTTCTATACTTCTTTTTATGATTTCGTTTTATCAAAAGTGGTTTTCTCCTTTTTTTGGACCAAGATGCAGATTTATTCCAAGTTGCAGCTCTTATGGATATGAGGCAATTACTAGACATGGTCCTTGGAAGGGAGGGTGGTTAACTTTAAAAAGATTAAGCAGATGTCATCCTTTAACTCCCTGTGGATGTGACCCTGTGCCTGACTAAATGAATGAAAATATTTATTTTTGTTAGGCAGGGATGTTGCCTTTGTGATTCATTAAAAAACAAACTGGCAAAAATAAATCTTAATGAGTTATTTCCTAATCTAGAAGAGCTTAAAGAAATTGATATTGATAGGGTCGATTTATATAAAGATAAATATAAAAAATATGATTATGAAGTACCTGTAATTGCTGTTAAAAGAATTAGGTCCGAGGAGATCATAGAATTGCCTCGCATTTCTCCAAGATTAAAAGATGGTCAATTAAAGAATTGGTTTCAAAAAAATATTAGTACCATTCTGGAGAAATAATTTTTTTATATGAGATCTATAAAATTATTTAAACTTTTAGATTTGGTAGGAATTATTCCTTCATCAAATCTTATTGATCAAGAAATCAATAATATTTCTTTTAACTCTAAAGAAGTACAAAAAGGAACTTTATTTTTAGGAATGCCTGGTTTAAATGTTGATGGAGGAAAATTTTGTATTGAGGCAATTGAAAATGGCGCGGAGGCTGCCATTATTGGGTCTACTGCAAAAGAGGAAATTGGATCTATTGATCGAGAAAGGATTTTGGTTATTGAGGATAATTTAGATTATATTTTTGGTCAAATTGTCGCTGAGTTTTGGAATAGGCCTTCAAGAAAACTTAAACTTATTGGTGTTACTGGAACAAATGGAAAAACGACAATTACTTTCTTATTGGAATATCTTTTACAAAAATTAGGGAAAAAGACTGCATTATTTGGGACCTTGTTTAATAGATGGCCTGGCTTCTCAGAAGTGGCTTCTCATACAACTGATTTCGCCGATAAACTTCAAAAGAAATTAAATGCTGCTGTTGAGGCAGAATCTGAATTCGCGATATTAGAGGTAAGTTCTCATTCTATTGCTCAAAAGAGGATATCAGGATGCGAATTTGAGGCGGCTATTTTTACTAATTTAACTCAAGATCATCTTGATTATCACTCAGATATGGAATCTTATTTTCAAACAAAAAGAAAATTGTTTTTCCCACCTTATTTAATAGAAAAGGATGGAATTTCTGTATTAAATCACGATGACCCTTGGATATCTAAATTATCGTCTGATCTTGAAAAAAGATCTTCATTAGTATCTACAAAGATTACTGAAAGTGAATTTAAAAATCATGATTTTTTTTTCGTAACAGATAAAAAATTTACTGAAAATGGCTCAACCTGCATTTTTCATACACCCAAGGAAAAAATTCAACTTTTTGTTCCACTTGTTGGAGAATTTAATTTAATGAATGCGATTCAAGCAATAACAATTTTGTATAAACTTAATTTTTCTTTAAAAGATCTATCAAAGTTAATACAATCTTTCCCTGGTGCTCCTGGACGAATGGAGAAAATAGAAATTGATAATGATGACATTTCAAGATCACTTCCAACAGTAATTGTTGATTATGCCCACACGCCTGATGGATTGAAAAAAGTTTTGCAATCAATTAAAAAACTTTGTAAGGGAAAACTCATTACTGTTTTTGGGTGTGGAGGAGATCGAGATCTTGGTAAAAGGCCTTTAATGGGATCAATAGCTGAAGAGTTTTCTGATCAACTTTTTATAACTTCAGATAATCCAAGATCAGAAGAACCCCAAAAGATAGTAAATGATATTTTGATGGGTATAAAAAAAAGAGAAAAAATAACAATTGAGATTGATAGATTTAAAGCAATAAATAAATCTATTAAATTTGCCAATAAAGAAGATATTGTTTTAATTGCAGGAAAAGGACATGAAGATTACCAAATTCTCAATGATAAAGTTATTAATTTTGATGATAGAAAAATAGCTTATAAATTCTTAAGAGAAAAAAGAAAATCTCAATAAAAATTTCCTAATTAAATAAGAAAGATCTTTACGCAAATCACAAGAAAAGTTTCTTAGAATTGATTGAGTTATTTTTAATAAAATGAAAGGCTTAGCCTTAGTTGTAGGAGCAGGTGGAATTGGAACCCAAATAGCTAAAGATCTGAGTGAAAGTGAAAAAGATTTAGAAGTTGTTTTGTGCGGAAGAAAAAGTGAATTTAATTCTTTTTGGGAATTAGATATAGAGGATTCTCAATCCCTTTTGCAGTTGAAAAATAAAATATCAAATCACCCTTTAAAATTAAGGCTAGTTGTTAATGCTACAGGTAGACTTCATAGTGATTCTCTTCAACCAGAAAAAAGATTACAACATCTTGATAAAAAAAATATGATGGAAAGTTTTTCAATAAACGCCTTTTCTCCTATTTTATTAGCTAAAGCGATTGAAGAATTTATACCAAAAGATTTGGATTTTAATTTTGCAAGTATAAGTGCAAGAGTTGGTAGCATTGGAGATAATCAAACTGGAGGTTGGTATTCATATAGAGCTGCAAAATCTGCGCAAAATCAGTTTTTTAAATCTTTAAGTATTGAATGGGCTAGACGTTTCCCAAAGGCTACTATCACATTGCTTCATCCAGGAACAGTAGATACTGATTTATCTAGACCTTTTCATAAATTTGTTCCAGAACATAAATTATTTAGTAAAGAAAAATCCTCCCAATTTTTGATCAATATTATTAAAAATCAATCCTCAGAATCTACTGGAAAATTTATTGCTTGGGATAGCTCAGAAATACCCTGGTAATTTTTTAATTTCTTCAGAAAGTAAATTAATCTCAGCTTCTGTAGTCATTTGATGTACGCATGCTCTAAACCATTTTGGATCTTCTAAAACCCTAATCCAAATTTTCTTTTCTCCAAGTTTATTTACAAATTTATCCTTATCCTTAATATTTTCGATATTAAAACTAACTATCCCATTTAAGTACTTTTTTTCTAAAACTAATTCAACACCCTTTAATTGATTTAATTTATCCCAAAGTTTCTCACTTAATCTTTTGATATATTCGCTTTTTTCTTTTTCATGGCAGTCTTTATCCAAAAGATCTATAGAATTACGAAGCCCTGCGAGTAAAGGAATGCAAGATGTAGCTACTTCAAACTTCCTCGCATCATCATGAAAAAGATTATCTGAAGGCTCATAAATGCCTTGTTCTTTTTTTAATGATTTCCAACCAATTATTGTTGGATCTGTTTCATGAATAAATTTATCTGAGATATAAATGGCTCCAAGTCCTTCTGGTCCACATGCCCATTTATGCGAAGTGATTGAATATAAATCAGAATAAAAAACTTCTTTTTCAATATTTATGTGCCCAAAGGTTTGAGCACCATCAACAAGTAAATAAGAATCTGCTCGATTATTTTTTAATTCGATAGAAATTTGTTTTAAAGGAATTTTATATCCAAAGTTCCATAAGATATGAGAAATAATTAGTATCTTAGTCTTACTATTTAGATTTTTCAAAATCTCTAAAATTATATTTTCGTCGTTTAGATTGTTAAGTTTTTGGATCGGCAAAATTTTGAATATTAATTTATTTCTTCTACAAAATTCTCGACTTGCAGCTACTACTCCTGGATGTTCACAGTCACTTATTAACAGCTCTTCTCCCTCTTCTACTTTTATTCCCCAAAAGGGCAAAATCATACCGGAAGAGATATTCTCGGTTAAAGCTACATTCTTTGAATTTACACCTAATTTTTGTGCAATGATCCTTTTTGTGGTCAATATTTCTTTGTAAATAAAAGGCCACATATTATTAGTAAATGGTCCTAAATCTTGGATAATTTCCCACGTTTTAACTATGGCTTCTAAAGAAGATTTTGGTAATGGTCCTTGACCTCCATAGTTGAAATAATACTTATTTTTTAATGCCGGTATTTGATCTCTTAGATTATTTCTCATGGAAATTTAAGTTATATTTTTAAACTCTTGAATTTTTTAAATATTGCCTACTAAAGTTACTGTTCTAAATTCTATATCCTCAATTACTTTCCAAGGTTCAGCACTCCTTTCTGCAAATTCTAAATTTTTAAATCCTAGTTCTTTAAAGTCACTTATAAAGTCTGGTTCATACCATGCTCCACTAATACATCCTGTCCATAGATCATGATCATTTTGCAATCTTAAAGGAACTTTTTTGTTAGAGACAATATCGCTAATTGCAATTCTTCCATTATCGTTTAAAACTCTTTTTATGTTTCTTAGAAGGTTATTTCTAGATTCTGGACTTACCAAGTTTAAAACGCAATTACTTAAAATAATATCAACTGATTTGTCGGCAATTAATGGACTTAAATCTTTATCTAATTCATCAAGTTTTTCAATTGAACCTTCTAGAAATTCTGTATTGTTGAAACCTATATTTTTTGTAACTTCTTTAGAAGCTGATCTAGATAAAGAAAGCATATCAGGATTCTGATCCACTCCAATAACTTTCCCTTCTTTCCCAACAATTTGGGCACAAATAAAAGCATTTTTGCCGCTACCACTCCCAAGGTCTAAGACTATATCATTTTTTTTAACATATTTTGTTGGATCACCACATCCATAGTCTCTTTCTATAACCTCTTGAGGAATTGCTTCAAGTAAAACGGGATTAAACCCAACTGGTGTACAAAGACAACTTTCTTTTTCTAGTGCGGCTGAACCATATCTTTCTTGAATCGCATCTTTATGATCGAATTGATTAGATGCTTTATTAGATGTGTTTGTATTACAGCAACTTTCAGACATATTTTTATAGGATTCTTGATAAATATAGCCAAAAAAAAGCCCCTTTTAAGGGGCTTTTAATTTGTTTAATTAAATTATTTAGTGTAATTAACACCTCTGTAATTTAATTCAGCTTTTTCATTACTTGAAGAAGCGTCATCCATTCTGTTGGTGTATACGTTTCTTCTGTAGGTAAGTTCAACAAGTTGCTTTTTAGCAGCTTCTTTGTTTTGAACGTAGTTTTTACCTCTGTAAGTTAAAGTAGTCATGTTTCGATGTGACAACACGGCCATCCCCCGTTCCATGGTATGACTCGAACTGCGCCCTCAATGAGGGTGAACGAAAAGTAGCGATTGCTACAAAATAATTATAAGCGTATTTCTCTGGGTATGTCTAGCTTTTACAAATAGAAATGAAGATTTAATGTTTTTTTAATTATTATCTTAGGTAAATTTTTTTATAAATAGTCTCTTAAAAGGTTTATGTTTATATTTGGTTTAATCTTCATGTAATTATTTATCTATGACAGGTTTTTTATATTTCTTGGGAAATACTTTAAGGTGGCCGGTGTTAAAGCCTAAAGAATTTTTTTCACTACATGCTTATTTTTCAATTATTTATTTGATAACTTTTACTTTGAGTAAATATGATGTAAGCCAATCAAATTTAGTTTTTACTTTAGGTATTCTTGCTCCTCTTTTAATTGCTATTGGTCAAGGACTTCCAATTGATTGCCTTGATATGGAATCATCTTTGTTGAAGGAATTAAAAACTAAATAATATAATATTTCAGTTAAAAATTTTTATAAAACCTGGACAACTTCGCTTATTTCAGGAATCATTTCTTTTAACTTTCTTTCAATACCCATTTTTAGAGTCATAGTGCTACTTGGGCAACTACCACATGCTCCTTGAAGTCTGACTTTGACAATTGGACCATCTATTTCTGCAATCTCTACATTACCTCCATCAGAAATTAAAAAAGGTCTTAGCTCGTCAAGGACTTTTTCTACATTTTCGTTTGTCAGCGAGAGTGTTTCAGTACTCATAATTTTGGATTAACTTTATAATAAGCCTAGAAAGAAATTTGATTAATTGCAAAAAAGATAATTTTCTGTTGTGACTTCATCTAAAAATCCCACTAATGACAATAGCTACTTTGACGCAGTCTTAGTAGGAGCAGGGATAATGAGTAGTACTTTAGCCCTACTAATTTCAGAAGTTTTACCAGATATAAAGTTCCTTATTATAGAAAAGTTAAATGCTCCAGGAAGTGAAAGTTCTGGTGCTTTTAATAATGCAGGTACAGGTCATGCGGCTAATTGCGAATTAAACTATACCCCTTTAGATGAAAAAGGAAATCTAAAAATTGATAAAGCGCTCTCAATAAATCGTTCTTTTGAAACATCCATGTCTTTATGGGCCTCATTGTATGAAGCAGGGAAAATTGATATTAAGAAGTTTCTAAAATTTATTCCTCATATTAGCTTTGTGTCTGGTCAGGATAATATTGCTTTTTTAAAAAAAAGATTTCAGAAAATGACCGAAAATCCTGAATTTTTCGATATGGAATTTTCTACATCTTTTGATGAAATTTCATCATGGGCTCCTCTAATAACAAAAGATAGAAATCCATCTACTCAAATTGCTGCTACAAGAATAGGTAGAGGAACTGATATTAATTTTGAGGCTTTAACTAAAGAGTATTTGTCATTAGTTTCTTTAAACAAAAATGTTGAAATTAGATACAAAACAGAATTAGTAGATTTAAAGAAAATTGATAAAAAACAATGGGAACTAGAAATCAGTTCTGAAGGTAGAAAAAATTCAATTACAACTGGCTACGTTTTTCTTGGTGCTGGTGGAAAAACAATTAATTATTTACAAAAATCAAAAATTCCAGAAGCAAAAAGTTATGGTGGATTTCCTGTTAGTGGGAAATGGCTTATTTGCGAGAAAAAAGATTTAACAGAAAAACATAATTCAAAAGTTTATGGTAAAGCTGATATTGGATCCCCACCAATGTCTGTGCCTCATTTAGACACTAGATGGATTGATAATAAAAAACTTCTTTTATATGGACCTTTTGCTGGATTTACAACGAAATTTCTAAAACAAAGTTCATACTTTGACTTATTTAGTTCAATTAAAAAGAATAATATTTTTTCTATGTTAGACGTTGGTTTCAAGAACAACGATTTAATTAATTACCTAATATCACAATCATTAAAGAACCATAACTCAAGAGTTGAGAATTTAAAGAATATGATGCCATCAGCTAATCCTTCTGATTGGTATTTAAAGAATGCTGGTCAAAGAGTCCAAATAATTAAAAAAACTGAAGGTGGTGGTTCTTTGAAATTTGGAACGGAGATTGTAAATTCATCAGATGGATCATTATCTGCTTTATTGGGAGCCTCTCCGGGAGCAAGTACTGCAGTTTCAATTATGGTTGAGGTTCTAAAAAAATCTGTTTTATTTTTAAACGATAATAATAATCTTCAGAAAAAAATAAATGACTTAATTTATCCAGAACTATCAGTCTCTGAAAATTACACTGCCTTCATAAAAGAAATAAAAAAAAGAAATAATTCCATTTTCGGTTTCCATCCATAATTCTAATTAGCTAATATTAATCAAGATGTAATAAGAGGAGAATTTTTCTTTCTATATGACTGATATATCGGTTTCAAAAATTAGAAATTTCTGCATAATCGCTCATATTGACCATGGTAAATCTACCCTTGCAGATAGGTTGCTTCAAGATACTGGTACTGTGCAGCAAAGGGATATGCAAGAACAATTTTTGGACAGTATGGATCTTGAAAGAGAGAGAGGAATTACTATAAAGTTACAGGCCGCTAGGATGAAATATAAAGCTGACGATTCCCAAGAATATGTTTTGAACTTAATAGATACTCCAGGGCATGTTGATTTCTCTTATGAGGTTAGTAGATCTCTTCAAGCTTGTGAAGGCGCCTTACTTGTTGTTGATGCAAGTCAAGGAGTAGAAGCTCAAACCTTAGCTAATGTTTATCTTGCCTTAGAAAATAATCTTGAAATAATTCCTGTTTTAAATAAAGTTGATTTACCAGGCGCTGATGCTGAAAAAATAAAACAAGAAATAGAGGAAATTATTGGACTTGATACATCTAATGCAATAAATTGTTCAGCAAAAACTGGAGTTGGTATTAAAGATATTTTGGAAGCAATCGTAAGAAGAGTTCCTCCTCCTCAAGATGAAATTAAACTACCTACAAAGGCACTGATTTTTGATTCTTATTATGATCCGTACAGGGGAGTTATTGTTTATTTCAGGGTGATATCTGGGTCTCTAAATAAGAGAGAAAAAATATTATTAATGGCAAGTAAGAAAAATTATGAACTAGATGAGATAGGAATAATGGCGCCTGATCAGCAGCAAGTTGATGAATTACATGCAGGAGAAGTTGGTTATTTAGCTGCTTCTATAAAATCAGTTGCTGATGCGAGAGTGGGAGATACGATTACTCTTTTAAATTCACCTGCCAATGATCCTTTACCTGGATATAAGACAGCAAATCCTATGGTTTTTTGTGGCTTATTCCCGACTGATGCTGATCAATTTCCAGATTTAAGAGTATCACTAGAAAAATTACAATTATCTGATGCGGCTTTAAAATATGAGCCCGAAACCAGTAGCGCAATGGGATTCGGATTTAGGTGTGGATTCCTAGGACTTCTTCATATGGAGATTGTTCAAGAAAGATTAGAAAGAGAATATGACTTGGATCTAATCGTAACGGCACCATCAGTTATTTATAAAGTTAATTTAAATCAGCAGGAACATATCTTTATTGATAATCCCTCTACAATTCCTGATCCACAACTTAGAGAATCAATAGAAGAGCCTTATGTGAAAATGGAAATTTATGCTCCTAATGAATTTAATGGAACATTGATGGGTTTATGTCAGGAAAGAAGGGGAGTATTCATAGATATGAAATACATAACAACTGATCGAGTTACCTTGATTTATGAAATTCCATTAGCAGAAGTTGTTACAGATTTCTTTGATCAAATGAAAAGTAGAACCCAAGGGTATGCATCAATGGAATATCATTTGATTGGTTATAGAAAAAATGACCTTGTTAGATTAGATGTTCTAATAAATTCAGAAAGAGCAGATCCATTAACTTCTATTGTTCATAAAGATAAGGCTTATGGAATTGGCAGAAGTTTAGTTGAGAAATTAAAAGAACTTATTCCAAAACAACAATTTAAAATACCTATTCAAGCATCAATCGGTAGCAGGATTATTGCAAGTGAAAGCATAAGTGCTTTGCGAAAAGATGTTTTATCTAAATGTTATGGCGGGGATATTTCTAGGAAAAAGAAACTTTTAAAGAAACAAGCCAAAGGTAAAAAGAGGATGAAGGCAATGGGTAAAGTTGAAGTCCCTCAAGAAGCTTTTATGGCAGTCTTGAAATTAAACCAGTAATTTCTTTTAATTTAAAATTTATAGCTATTTATTTTTAAAAGAATTGGGTATATTTCATTTATATCTTTAAAAAAAGATTTTGGATATTAACTCATTTAATCGTGTCGGCGCAAATATCAGAAAAGCTGGATTTTTAATTGTACTTTTTTATCTTCTTGTTGTTTTAATAATGAAATTTTTAGAGGCCAATAATTTTTTTGGCTATTCATTTTCAATGTTGAGCAATGATATCTTTGCCCCTCCTTCTCTTAATCATTTTTGTGGCACAGATAGATTAGGAAGAGATGTTTGCTTAAGAACTTTGCAAGGATCATCATTAGCGATAGAAGTTGTATTCTTAGCTATTCTTTTTTCATTAAGTTTGGGTTTGCCATTGGGATTATTAAGTGGATATTTTGGTGGTTTTTTTGATAAATGCTTATCACTAATAATGGATACTATTTTTTCAATACCTGTAATTTTACTTTCAGTTGTTGTGGCTTTTGTATTGGGTAAGGGTATCCTTAACGCGGCTTTGGCATTGTGTATTGTTTACTCTCCTCAATATTTTAGATTAATCAGAAATCAGACAATATTGGTTAAATCCGAAACTTATGTTGAGGCAGCTCAAGTTGCAGGAGCTGATGTTAAAAAAATTATTTTTAAATATATTCTCCCAAATGTAATAACACCATTGCCTATTCTGCTTACCCTAAATGCTGCAGATGCTGTTTTGGTATTAGGAAGTTTAGGATTTTTAGGCCTTGGCGTTCCTGCGGATGTTCCAGAGTGGGGAAGTGATTTAAATCTGGCTCTTGCCGCTTTACCTACAGGTATCTGGTGGACGGCTTTGTTCCCAGGTTTGGCAATGTTTTTTTTAGTTTTAGGTCTTTCTTTTATAGGAGAGGACCTTGAAGAAATTTTTGATAGTCAAAATTCTGAATAAATTTAGTTATCTGTAACTGGATCAAGTTCTCCTTGATCATTCAACTTTGGATATTCTTTAGCTGATTTTTTATACACCGCAGCTAATTCTGGGTAACACCATTCAAAAAGTGTTTTTTGATATTCATCCATATTTAACCCTTCTCCATTAGCGGGCAATATACCTTTATTTTTTCTTTGGCGAACGGCTTCAAATAATAATATAGAAGCAGCAACTGAAACATTCAGGGATTGAACCATACCTCTCATAGGTATAAAAATTGATTGATCAACCATTGATATAAGTTCATTACTTAGTCCCCATTTTTCTGCTCCTAAAACAAAACACGTATTTTGAGAATAATCAAAATTTCTATAATCTACTGATTCACTATTAAGAGTCGTTCCATATAATTTAAAGCCCTTATTCTTTAAATCAGATATTGCAGTGATAGTGTTTTCATGATTATTCAGTTTTACCCATTTTTGACTTCCTTGAGCTGTACTATTAAAAGTCTTAACGGCATTCGTTTTGCTAATAAAATTTGCTTCGAAAACTCCTGCCGCGTCACATGTTCTTAATATCGCAGATAAATTATGTGGTTTATTGACATCCTCAACTAAAACAGTCAAGTTTTTCATTCTGCAATCTAAAACATTTTTGATTCGTTCAAATCTTCTCGGCAAAATTGACATTTATAATTTTTCCACACTTTATAAATTATATTCAAAAAATATTGATTACCTATTAAATCTCTTGGTTTATAATATTTTGGTAGTTTAAATTAACTAAATGGCATACATAGAATGGGACTATACATTAATAACAAGTATGGTAGAAAAACAAGGGTGGGATTTACCTGATCGTGAATCGGAAGAATGGAATAAATTTAACGATGAATTAGGAGAAAAAATGCGAGGTGTTGGACTTATTTTTGAAAAATATTGTAAATTTACTCCTGACGTAGGAGAAGGAGTTCATCTTCTAGATGACTGATCATAAGTAGTTTTAAACCATTGATGTATCCCTTGATCAATGGCTTATTAATTAATAAGATAATATAATTTCACTAAATTAGAACTGGCAATTATTAAGGCTTTATAAAGCTTGTACTCTAAAAAAAATTTTTTATTCCACAAAAAAGTTATTTAATTTCTATATTTGAATAAAAATATGAAAAATAAAATAACTTTTTTATTCGATGGTGGTTGTCCACTTTGTTTGAGGGAAACAAATTTTCTTAAAAAAAGAGATACCTTAAATCAAATTGCATTTATAGATATTAATAGTAAGGATTATGATCAAAGTCTTTTTAATGACATCTCATATTCAGAAGCTATGTCAAACCTGCATGGGATTATTGAAAATGGTGAAATTATTAGGGGACTAGATGTACTTGCATATTCTTATGAATTAGTTGGTTTAGGTTGGGTTTATTATCCCTTGAAGATTAAGCTCTTATCTCCATTATTGAGATTGGTTTACAGATATTGGGCAAAATATAGACTTCAAATTACAGGTAGATCCGATATTGAAAAACTTTGTACCTCACAATGTGAACAATAAAAATGGAAAGTATAGATATAGATAGAATAATAGAAATGTGTTGGGAAGATAGAACACCCTTTGAAGCTATCGAGTATCAATTTGGTTTAAAAGAGGAAGATGCGATAAAAATTATGCGTCAAAATCTTAAACCCAAATCTTTCAAAGTCTGGAGAAAGAGAGTTTCGGGAAGAAATACAAAACATATGGCCCTTAAAGATTCAACTAGATTTAAATCTACTCATAAAAGAAAATTATAAATTTTGAAAAATCTTTCTACTAAAACTTGTCCTGTTTGCAATAGGCCATTTGAGTGGCGTAAAAAATGGAAAAACTGTTGGGATGATGTTATCTACTGTTCAAAAAGATGCAGTAACAGGAAGTCGCAAAGATGAAACAAATATCAATTATTTTCCCCAATCAACTTTTTAGAGAAAGCCCAATCTTAAAAATAAATTGTGAAGTTTTGATTTTGGAAGACTCATTATTTTTTGGAAATGATAAATTTCATAAATTAATTAACCATAAAAATAAGTTAGTTTTTCATAGAGCATCTATGCTCGCTTATAAAAATTATTTAGAAATATCTGGCTTTAAAGTTTTATATATAGAAAACAAGAATAATGTTTCTACAGTTGATCACTTATCGGAACTTATTAAAAATAAATATCAGAAAATAAATCTCATTGACCCTCATGATTTTTTAATAATGAAGAGGATTAATAATTTTGTTGAAAGTAATAATTTAGCTTTAAATATTTTGCCTTCTCCTATGTTTATGAGCAGTGAAGATTTAAAAGATTTATTTGCATCAAATACAAAAAAACCTCTTATGGGGAGATTTTATGAGAATCAAAGAAAGAGCCAAAAGATATTAGTTAATCCTGATGATACACCTGAAGGTGGTAAATGGAGTTTCGATGAAATGAACAGAAAAAAATTACCAAAAAAAATAAATATACCCGATACACCTAAATTACAAAAAAATAAATTTGTAGTTAATGCAGAAAAGTCATTAGCCAATTTTGATATTGAGTTTATTGGAGAAAGTAACAACTTTTTATATCCAACTAATTTTGAAGAGGCAGATGCATGGTTAAATGATTTTTTTAAACATAGATTTTTCTTATTTGGAGATTATGAGGATGCTATTTCTAAAGAAAATTCTTTTTTATGGCACAGTTTACTTTCTCCTCTTTTAAATAGCGGCTTATTAACCCCAGATGAAGTAGTAAATAAAGCATTACTTTTTGCAAAAAATAATAATGTTCCTATTAACTCTTTAGAGGGTTTTATTCGTCAAATTATTGGATGGAGAGAATTTATTTGCCTCGTCTATAAAAAGTACGGAACAAAGATGCGAAATAGTAATTTTTGGAATTTTGTAGATAAGCCAATTCCAAAATCTTTTTATCAAGGAAATACAGGAATTGAACCAGTAGACGTTGTTATAAAAAATATTATTAAATTTGGTTATTGTCATCATATTGAGCGGCTAATGATTGTTGGCAACTTTATGCTTCTATGTAGAATTCACCCCAACCAAGTTTATAAATGGTTTATGGAAATGTTTATTGATTCCTATGATTGGGTTATGGTCCCAAATGTTTACGGAATGAGTCAGTTTAGTGATGGAGGTATCTTTTCAACAAAGCCATATATATCAAGCTCTAATTATGTAAAGAAAATGTCTAATTTCAAAAGTGGCCCATGGTGTGAAATATGGGATGGCTTATTTTGGAAATTTATTAAAGATAATGAAAGCTTTTTTAGAAAGCAATATCGTCTGGCAATGTTAACGAGAAATCTTGATAAAATGTCTGAGGAAAAATTAAAAAATCACTTAAAAATGGCCGATAAATTTTTAAGAGATATTCAATAAATTAAGAGTAATAACCTACATTTGTTTTTGAAAAATTAAAAGAATATTATGTTATGAAGAAATATTAAGTACGGATGTTAATTTAGGAAAAATTAGATTTATCTAATGGAAATTGGAACACTTTTTTTAAAAAGTAATTCGACGGGAATTATCACTTTTTCTGAATTAGATTGGATAACTACCCATCAATCTAATTTCACTAGGCTGGAGGAATCCATAGCAATTAAATTAGGCAGAATGCTTGATGCAGGATCTATCAATATTGGTTGCCGTTTGAAATCCTGAATAAGTTTTTATTTTAATAATGAAGTATCAAAAAGAGAAAAAAATATTTTTTCGGGAAAGAATCCATTCTTTAAATATATTTCTTTTTTTAGGATTTAATCTTTCACTTATTTCTATCTTAGGTTTTATTTGGTTTAATTCTGCAATTGAAAAAGTAGTTTAAATTTTTGAATTTTTTGTATATTAAAGTTATATTTAAAAAATAAATTATATTTTGAGCATAGGATATTTACAAAGAAAGGCAGCTTGGGAAATTTTATTAAAAGTTAGTTCTGGTGATTTTTCTGATCATGCTCTTGAAAAGGTTTTAAAAAATTATCAATTTAATCCTCTTGATATAGCTTTTATTACGGAATTATCTTTTGGATGCATAAGGTATAGAAAATTTCTTGATCTTTGGACGGATCATACATCAAAAATTACTCATAAAAAGCAGCCTCCAAAGTTAAGATGGCTTCTACATATAGGTTTGTATCAACTATTGAAAATGGATAAAATTCCATTTCCTGCTGCTATTTCTACCACTGTAGAAGTAGCTAAAAAAACAGATTTAAATGGTTTAGCGGGAACTGTTAATGCGATATTGAGAAATGCATCAAGAAAATTGGAACAAAAAATCTTTCCGGAATTATCTTCTGATAGAAAAGAAAGAATTTCATATCTTGAATCATTTCCATTATGGCTTGTAAAGGATCTTTATAAATGGGTCGGCATTAGCGAGGGTGAAAATATCATTAAGGCATTTAATAAAAAACCATCAATTGATTTGAGAATTAACCAATTAAAAACTAATTTAGATAACTTTTTGAAAGTACTTCATGAAAATAATATTGATGCTGAAATTATTAATGATTTACATAATGGAATTACTTTAAAATCTAATCCAAGATCTATAAAAAAGTTACCAGGGTATAGTGATGGACTTTGGACAATTCAAGATAGATCTTCTCAGTGGATAGCACCTCTTTTAAATCCAAAAGAAGGTGAAAAGATTTTAGATGCTTGTGCAGCTCCAGGAAGTAAGTCTACCCACCTTGCAGAATTAACAAATGATAGTGCTGAAATCATTGCCGTAGATAGATCAGCAAAAAGATTGAAAATACTGCAATCAAATTTAGAAAGGTTAAATTTGAAATCTGTTAATACCCTTAAGGCTGATGCTAGGAGTTTGACTGAATTAAATCCTAAGTTTATATCTTATTTTGATAAGATTTTATTAGATGCTCCATGTTCAGGCATTGGAACCCTTTCCAGGAATCCAGATTCTAGATGGTCTTTAAGTAAAGAAAAAATAAAATCTTTAACTTTATTACAGGAAAAACTTTTGGAGAGTATTTTCCCTCTTTTGAAAAAGGATGGCACTTTAGTTTATTCAACTTGTACTATTTGTCCTGATGAAAATAATCTATTAATTGAAAGATTTATTGAAAAAAACAAAACTTTAAAATTGGTTAGCCAAAAGCAAATTTTACCTAGCTTGGATTATCCTGGTGATGGATTTTATTCTGCAATAATTTCTTATAAATCTTAAAAATATAATTTATTTTTTAATTGGAATTTTATAAATTTCAGATATGAACTTCTTCCATAAATAAGCTGCGTTCCCACTAGATAATTCAGATTTCTTATTATCGTCGTAACCTATCCAGATCCCTGTTGTAAGATTATCAATGGAACCAATAAACCAGAGATCTTTATTTCCATCAGATGTTCCTGTTTTCCCAAAAATTTTCTTTCCTTTTATAGAGGCTGCTTTTGAAGTGCCTTCTTTTACAGATTTTTCAAGAAGTTTATTCATTTTCTTGTTTATTTTTAAATCTAATATTTTCTTGGAAATAGATTTATTTTCCCAAATGGGTTGTTTTTTAAATGATTCTATTTTTTCTATGATTTCAGGGCTTTGAATCTTCCCATTATTGTTTATTGCAGAATATGCATTTGTGATGTTTAAAAGATTATCTCCGTAGGCGCCAATAGCTAATGATGGGAATTCCTCAAACTGCTGCTCGTAACCTAGTCCAAATGAATTAGCTAAATTAATAATATTTTTTAAGCCAATTTTTTTTGTTATTGATATTGGAACGATATTTGATGAACTTTTAAATGATTCAATCAAAGATATTGAACCTCTATATTCTTCTGAAAAATTTTTTGGGCAATAACTTTCCCAGCATATTGGTACGTCTTCAAATTTGTCGCTTAATTTTATTCCTTCTATTAATGCAGCAGCATAAGGGATTATTTTAAAAGTAGAACCTAAAGGTCTTACAGATGAAATCACTCTATTGTATTCATTAAATGATGGATTTTTGCTGGTTATCATTGTCCTGATTAGTCCTGTATTTGATTCGATAGATAACAGACCAAATTCAAGTTCTTTAGGCCCTGCATATCTTGATATTTTTTGACCTTTTTCTTGCCAATCTTTGTTGATAGAAGATTTAATTCTTAAAAACTTATAATCATTTTTACTTCCAATTTTTTTATCTGTTTCCTGAAGAATAAATTTTATTAATAATTTATCATCTAAAAAATTATCAGCTGTTTGATAATTTAACTTTATTTTTTCTTTAATACCCTTATTCTTATTTGCAAGAGAAATATATCCATCAACATACATTGATTCAAGAACTTTATTTCTATTTTTAATAGCTAGTTCTAAATTTTGATAAGGTGAATAAATTGATGGAGCTGGAGCTAATCCTGCAATTAATGCGATCTCTGATAATGTCAATTCCTCTATAAATTTTCCAAAATAAACTTGGGCAGCCTCGTCTACCCCGTATGCTCCTGATCCTAGATAAATATTATTTAAATATAATTTTAAAATTTGATTTTTATCATATCTAAATTCCAGTATGAGTGATATAAATATTTCTTTGATTTTTCTTTGAAAACTTAAATCATTATTTAGCAAAAGTAATCTAGCAACTTGTTGTGTAATCGTACTTCCTCCCTCTTTAACATAACCACTTCTGATATTTTGAATAATGGCACGAGAAATACTTTTTAAATCTATTCCATTATGTTTATAAAATCTTTTATCCTCAGAAGATATAAAAGAATGTTTAAGAAAAAATGGAATTTTATGATAACTATTATCTATTTCAAATTTGCGGCTTAATTTGCTTAGTATCTTATTATCAGAAGATGATATTACATAAGAATATTTGGTTCCCTGAAACTTTTTATTTTTAGATACGTCAAATTTTAACGTAGTAAATATTAGACTAAAAAAATAAAAAGATATTCCAGAAAAAATTAATATTGGAATTATTAAAACAAAAGATTTGGGTTTAATCTTTTGCACCTTAAGCCACTAAAAAACTATGTCCTATCGCTAAAGCCGTAACTAACATTCCAGTTATAAGAAAAGGTTGGGCACTTGCTTGATATTTGACATCAAACTTTAGAGGATCTCTCAGTAACCACATATCTTGAAATGTAATTTGTGGAATAACCAATAAAACCAAAATTACGGACGCCAAATGTTGACCAATAATAACTAATACTACGACCATTGCTAATTGAAAAATGTCAATCAGTCCTGCACTTATTCTACTTGCATTTTTAATTCCAAATACTACTGGTAAAGAATTCAATCCTAGTTTTGAGTCTCCTTCAACGCTTTTGAAATCATTAATAACAGCAATACCAAGTCCAGAGAGGCTATAGGCAAGTGTTAGTAAAGCCGTGACAACAGTTAATTTCCCAAACAAAGCTTGTCCTGCCCACCAAGGTAAAGCTATATATGATGCACCTAGTGCATAATTCCCAAGCCAACCATTTTGCTTTAATTTAAGAGGTGGAGCAGAATATATATAACTAACAAAAGATCCTCCTAATGCTAAAAGTAAGACGGAGGGAAAGTTATGTTTAGCATATAAATCTAATAGATAAGCAACTATTAGGCCTGCAATAAGTAATACCCAAATTTGAATTTTTACATCTTTAATTGAAATTTTTCCAGAAGGAATAGGTCTATTTGGTTCGTTAATTGCATCAATTTCCTTATCGAAAAAATCATTTATGGTTTGTGTATAACCTGCCAAAAGTGGCCCACTCATTAACATGCATGCTAGTGAAGCTAAAACATTGCTAAATGTCCATGTAAAATTACCACTCGCAGCTGCTCCACAAATAACACCCCATATCAAGGGGATCCATGTAATTGGCTTCATTAACTGTATACGAAGTTTCCATATACTTGAAGTTTCAGAGGCACCCTTAATTCCTAATAGTTGTTTTGGATCATTCACTTTACTCTTTACCCTTTCTCAATTTCCTCTGGGAAAAACCAGTTTTGCTCACCATTCTGAAATTTTGCAGTGATTCCAATACTTCTGCCGTCTGTCATTTTATAGCCTGTTATTACGGCTTTAGGATTAGAGGATATTTGATCAATTAATTTAGCTGGTAGTCTGTCTTTTACTTTGTTAATGTTAATTTTGATTTTACTACCGATTTTGGGTAATAATTTTGTTTCAGCCATAAGAGGTAAAATGGAAGCTATTATGCAAGATTAACAGCATTTGGACAATTTTTACTAAAATGGTAGCTCTTCGTTTAATTCCTTGTTTAGATGTCGCCCATGGCAGAGTGGTTAAAGGTGTAAATTTTGTTAACTTGAGAGACTCAGGCGATCCTGTTGAATTGGCTTGTAGGTATTCTGATGAGGGCGCAGATGAATTAGTATTCTTAGATATTAGAGCTAGTGTAGAAAATAGAAATACATTAATTGACCTTGTCTCTAGAACCGCGAAATCAGTAAAAATCCCATTTACGGTAGGTGGAGGAATAGATTCTGTTTCTTCAATTAATGATCTTTTAAGAGCTGGAGCGGATAAAGTAAGTTTGAATTCTTCAGCAGTTAGAAATCCAGATTTAATTTCTAAAAGTTCTAGAGAATTTGGCAATCAATGCATTGTGATAGCAATTGATGCTAAAAGAAAAGTTAATAAGACTGATGAATGGGAGGTATATGTAAAAGGAGGGAGAGAAAATACTGGAATAGATGTATTAAGTTGGGCAAAGAAAGTTGAGGAGTTAGGTGCAGGGGAAATTTTGCTTACTTCAATGGATGGTGATGGCACGCAGAATGGATATGATTTACATTTGACTGAATCTGTTGCCAATATTGTACATATTCCAGTGATTGCATCTGGAGGAGCAGGCTGTTTAGAAGATATCTATGATGTTTTCAATGAAGGTAGGGCATCTGCCGCACTTCTAGCATCGTTACTTCATGATAAGAAACTTTCTTTAAGAGAAATAAAGACTTTCCTCCTTGAAAAAAAACTTCCAATAAGACCATATGAATAAAAAATTTAATTTAATACCAATAAGAAATAAGTTAAAAATTTAAAAATGAAATTCACAAAACCTATCGAAGTCAAAAATATTTTTAATAAGATTTCTTATAAATATGACTTTTTAAATAATCTATTAAGTTTTGGACTGCACAGATTATGGAAAAGGAAATTAGTTAATTTATTGGAACCTTTAAATGGTGAAGATTGGGCTGATTTATGCTGTGGAACTGGAGATTTAGCATTCTTAATTTCTGAGAGAGTTAGTCCAAGGGGTTCAATTACTGGGGTTGACAGCGCAGAGGATATCTTAAACATTGCAAAAAAAAAATCAGAGCTTAAAAAAAATAAATTTATTAAGTGGGAAATTAATGATGTATTAGAAATTAATGATTATTCAAAAAGATTTGATGGGATTTGCATGTCATATGGACTTAGAAACTTGAATAATGTTGAAGAAGGAATAAAAAAAGTTTTTGATCTTTTAAAGGATAAGGGAAGAGCAGGATTTTTGGATTTTAATCACTCAAAAAGAAATTCTTTATCCAATATTTTTCAGAAAATTTATTTGAGATTGATTGTAGTAACCATTTCGCGGCTTTTTAATTTGGTTTCAGAATACGCATATATTGAAAAAAGTATTAGTATTTTCCCAAATAAAAATGAGCTTATAAATATTGCTAAGAAAGTTGGATTTAAAAAAGCTGAATATAGAACAATTTTGGGGGGGCAAATGGGAATACTAATTTTAACTAAATAAAGAATTTAGTTATTTATTTTTCTCCAACAAAAAGAACACTTTCCCCATCTTTTGATTTCGCCCTCAGGAGTAGGGGAATTACAGAGAGTACAAAAGCACATATTATTTTGATGGATTCTGCTTGGATGATTTGCCCAAACTATTTTTGCATTAGTAGATTTGATATTTTTATTCTTAATTTCATAATTTTGTATTATTTTTATTTCATTCAAAGTTATTCCAATTTTCTCGATTCTCTCTTTTAATTTATGCTTGTTATAGATTAAAGCTTGGCGCCACTGTGGATGATTTACTGCAATAGTAAGTATTTTTTTTTCAATATTTAATGGTTTGCATTCTTTAAATAGTTCTAATCCGATTAAGTTCTTCCAGTTTTCGTTAATTTTAGAAAGTTTATCTAAGTCTCCCCATGATTTTTTGAAATTATCAAGACAATTCTTTAATGGATGCGGATTCCTTCTATTCACTATTGGCAAATACTTTTTGTCCAATTTGTAAAATTTACTTATTAAGACTAAAGTTAATCTAATCTTCCAAAAGATGCTCGTTGTTTTAATAAAGAATTTGTGAAAGTTATTGGATCTGCATCTAAGACAGTTTTTTACTTAAAAAAAATTCAGGGTCAATATCCAACTTGGAGACTTCTCTATAAAATAAAATGTAAAAGTACCGAAAATGAGCTAACAAACTTGCTTGGATATTCTCAAATAAAGAAAAATCAGCCAGTAGCGGTAATTGCAAGAGAACAGTTCTCAGGGGTTGGCCAAAACTCAAAAACTTGGGTTTCTCCAAAAGGCGGGATTTGGTTAAGTGCAGCTTACCCAATATTTTCAAAAGAATTTGCATGTCAAATATTTAATTTGTCTTTAGGAATTAAGTTATGTGAAATGCTTAGACAAGAGAATATAAATGTTTGTTTGAAATGGCCAAATGATATTTTTTTTGGTTCAAAAAAGTTGATTGGATTTTTACCAAAGGTGATAACAAGAGGGAAAGAAATTATCTATGTAAGAGTAGGAATTGGCATGAATGTTTTAAATTACACTCCATCAGAAGGTGTTTCATTATCAAAAGTACTTCAAACTAAGAATATTAATCAACATTATTGGACAGCCAAAGTTCTTAAAGCTTTTTATGATGCAATTGAATGTAATAAGAAGAAAGAATATGTGATTAAATCTGCAAATAAGTTTCTTTGTAAAAGTTTTTTACCTAGTGGTTATTGTCCTCATACGTGGAAAATTAAAGATATTGATTTCAATGGGAATTTAAGAATTGAAAATGAAACTCAACTGAAGGTAATTAGAAGGTTATGAATTTAATTAACTTTTAAATCAACTATTTTTCCATCCTTAAATTTGGCTATTTTTTTTGCGCGATTTGCAACTTCATCTTCATGGGTAACTAAAACTATAGTTATTCCAGATTCATGCAGTTTGTCAAAAAGATCTAATACATCTTCAGTGGTTTTTGAATCTAGTGCTCCAGTAGGTTCGTCTGCTAATAAAATTGCAGGGTTATTGATAATAGCCCTCGCAATAGCTACTCGTTGTTGTTGACCTCCGGATAATTGGTTTGGACGATTATTCATTCTTTCTGAAAGGCCAACTTTTTTTAAGGCAGTCTTACCACGCTCTAATCTCTTTTCAGGATCAATACCAGCATAAATCATCGGCAAAGTTACGTTTTCAAGTGCAGTTGCATCTGAAAGAAGATGAAATTGTTGAAAAACAAAGCCTAATTTTTGGTTACGTATTTCCGCGAGCTCATCATCAGATAAATTCTCAACTGGAATGTCATTTAATTTATAAATACCTTCAGATGGTCTATCTAGACATCCAATAATATTCATAGCTGTACTTTTGCCTGAGCCACTAGCTCCCATTACAGCTAAATAATCACCTTTATAAATTTCTAAGTTTATGCTATCTAAGGCTTTAACAGTTAGATCGTCTTTTCCATAGGTTTTAGATATATTCTCTAAAGTCGCGACTTTCTTATACATTTTTGAAGAATTCTTCTAGGAAATATTATTTGCTGTAGCAATAATATCTTGTAAGAAAGGAGTTTCTGAAACTGCTGTGTTAGCTAATTTAAAAAGAGGATTAGAAAGGATTCCTCCAAGAGCAGTTACTGCTACGCAAGTATAAAGTGCAATTCTCAAGGGGGGTAATCCTACAATTCCCCAATTAATCTCAGGATATGATTTGACTATTTCAGAAGCTTCCTGTGGTTCTTTAACAACCATCATTTTTATCACTGAAATGTAGTAATAAATAGATATAACTGAAGTTACTAAACCAACTATTACTAGTAGATATTGATGATTTGCCCAACCTGCAAAGAATAAGTATATCTTTCCAAAAAATCCTAACATTGGAGGTAAACCTCCAAGAGATAGAAGACAGAGGCTTAGGCCTAATGTAATGAGAGGATCTTTTTGGTAAAGTCCTGAGTAATCAAGAATTCTGTCAGAACCAGTTCTTAGTGAGAAAAGTATTACACAAGAAAATGCACCCAAATTCATGAATAAATATGCAGCCAAATATAAAACTGCTGCTGATAAACCATCTTGTGTGCCAGATACTATTCCAATCATTACAAATCCGGCTTGTCCAATAGAACTGTAAGCTAGCATCCTTTTCATTGAGGTTTGAGCTAGAGCTACAACATTTCCTAGAGCCATGCTCAATATGGCCAAAATGGTAAATAAAAGTTTCCATTCTTCGTCAAAAGAAGAGAAAGTTGTGCTTAATATTCTTATCGCAAATGCAAAGCCTGCTGTTTTCGAACCGACAGATAAAAAAGCTACTACGGGTGTAGGTGAACCCTCATATACATCAGGTGTCCATTGATGAAAGGGAACAGCAGCAATTTTAAATGCAACTGTTGATAAGACAAATACAAGAGCTAGTGAGGTAATGAAGGATGGCTTATTGATAATCTCTAAACCTATTGTCACTAAGTTTGTTGAACCACTTAATCCATAAAGAAAAGAGGATCCATATAAATAGACAGCAGCAGCAGCTGATCCAACCAGGAGGTATTTTAAGGCTGCCTCTGAACTTCTTGGATCTCTCTTGAGGTAACCAGAAAGTAAGTAGCTTGCTACAGATAAAGTTTCCAAAGATATAAATACACTAATAAGGTCAGTAGATCCACACAAAAGCATTGCTCCAAGGGTGGCCGAAAGAACTATGGCAGCAAACTCCCCAATAGGACTACCACTTTGTTCTGTATATCGCCAGCTTATAAGTAAAGATACTAAAGTTGATAAAGAAATTATTGCTCTAAATGCGATTGCCAAATTATCTGAATTAAAAGACCCTAGGAATGCGCTTTCTACAGGATTACTCCATTGCAATGCCAAACTAACAAGAGAGCTGCCAATTGATAAATAGCAAATTATTGGTGCCCATTTTGATGCAGTTTTTTCTCCAGCTAAATCTACAAGAAGTGTTCCAACAATGCCTAATAAAATAAAAGCCTCTGGAATAATGGCTTGAGCATTTAAATTAATTGTAAAGATTTCGTTGGGCACTTTATTAAATTGGATTAAATTAGATGTTTGATTGTAAGGGTCTAAGAGTTAATCTTAACTTGATTATAATTTGTGGGTATGATTTTTGAAATTTTAAGAAGAATTTACTTGAAAAACCTTCAAATAATCATAATATGCCCTAACTGAACAAAAACACCAATTTTTGAAATAAACCTTGGATCACACACTTGTTATTGTTGAAAGTCCCACCAAAGCAAAAACCATAAGAAAGTTTTTGCCTTCTAATTATGAAGTTCTCGCTTCAATGGGACACGTAAGAGATCTTCCAAAAGGAGCTGCTGAAATACCTGCTGCGGTTAAAAAGGAAAAATGGTCAAGGATAGGAGTTAATACAACAGAAGATTTTGAACCACTTTACATAGTTCCTAAAGATAAGAAAAAGGTTGTTAAAGAGCTGAAAGATGCTTTGAAAGGCGCTACCCAACTATTACTGGCAACTGATGAAGATAGAGAGGGAGAGAGTATTAGCTGGCATCTTCTGCAAATACTGAAGCCTAAAATACCAACTAAGAGAATGGTTTTTCATGAAATTACAAAAAAGGCAATTAATAAAGCTTTAGATCAAACAAGAGAAATTGATATGGAACTTGTTCAGGCTCAAGAAACCAGAAGAATCTTGGACAGGCTTTTTGGATATGAATTATCTCCTTTACTTTGGAAGAAGGTAGCCCCCAGATTATCTGCTGGTCGGGTTCAATCAGTTTCTGTGAGGCTTCTTGTTAGAAGAGAGAGAGAAAGAAGATCCTTTAAAAAAGCTAGTTACTGGGGAATCAAAGCTTCCCTAGTAAAAGATAATATAACTTTCGAAACTAAATTATTCAGTTTAAACGGTCAACGAATTTCTAACGGTTCCGATTTCGACGAACAAACCGGTAAATTAAAAGAAGGGAACAAATCCTTAATAATTGGAGAAGAACAAGTAAATGACTTATTGAAGACTTTTTCCTCTGAGGATTGGTTAGTCTCAAAAATCGAAAAAAAGCCATCCACTCGTAAGCCAGTTCCTCCATTTACAACCAGCACATTACAACAAGAAGCAAATAGGAAGCTTCGTTTGTCTGCAAGAGAAACTATGAGATGTGCACAAGGGCTATATGAGAGAGGTTTTATAACGTATATGAGAACTGATTCAGTTCATCTCTCCGAACAAGCCACAAGAGCTGCTAGAGAATGTGTTAGTTCTATGTATGGAAAAGAATATTTATCTAACTCACCAAGACAATTTAATTCAACTGCAAGAAATGCTCAAGAAGCTCACGAAGCTATTAGGCCTGCAGGTGAGGTATTTAAAACACCAAAGGAAACTAATCTAACTGGTAGAGATTTATCACTTTACGATTTAATTTGGAAAAGAACTGTAGCTAGTCAAATGGCTGAAGCTAGGCTAACAATGATTAATGCTGAAATTAGCGTAGGGGATGGAATATTTAAATCGAGCGGGAAAAGTATTGATTTCGCAGGATTCTTCAGAGCTTATGTCGAGGGAAGTGATGACCCAAGTTCATCACTTGAACAACAAGAAATTATTCTCCCAAACTTAACAACTGGAGCATGTCTTGATGTTACTAATAAGGAATCTACTTTTCATGAAACTAAACCTCCTGCAAGATATACAGAGGCCGCATTAGTTAAAGTTCTTGAAAAAGAAGGGATTGGAAGACCTTCTACCTATGCCAGCATTATTGGGACCATAGTTGATAGAGGTTATGCGAATATATCTTCCAATACCTTGGCTCCAACGTTTACAGCTTTTGCTGTTACGGCTCTGTTAGAAGAACATTTTCCTGATCTGGTTGATACTACTTTTACTGCAAAAATGGAATCTTCATTGGATGAAATATCTTCAGGCAATCTTGAGTGGCTGCCATACCTCGAAACTTTCTATAAAGGTAAAAATGGTTTGGAGGTAAAGGTACAGAAAACAGAGGGTGATATTGATGGTAAAGCTTATAGACAAGTTGATTTCGAAGACCTTCCTTGCGTAGTGAGAATAGGCTCCAACGGACCTTGGCTAGAGGGTACAAAAATTGATGAATCTGGTAATGAAATTCAAGCGAAAGGTAATCTTCCAATGGATATTACTCCTGGAGATTTAGATATAAAGCAAGTTGATCAAATTTTAAGTGGCCCATCGGATCTTGGAACTGATCCAAAAACTGGGGAAAAAGTCTTTTTAAGATTTGGCCCTTATGGACCTTACGTACAATTGGGAAATAATGATCAAGATAAAGCTAAACCAAGAAGAGCTTCATTACCAAAAGAGTTGAAAACTGATGATCTAACTCTAGATGAGGCTCTTGTACTTTTAAGTTTGCCTAGATTGTTAGGAGTTCATCCTGAAGGAGGAGTTGTCGAGGCTGATAGAGGAAGATTTGGCCCGTATATCAAATGGATTAAAAATGAAAATGAATCTGAAAACAGATCCTTAAAGAAAGAGGATGATGTTTTTACAGTTGATATAGAACGAGCATTAGAAATTCTTGCGATGCCAAAAATGGGTAGAGGTGGTCAAGAGGTACTTAAAGACTTTGGAAAACCGAAAGAATTTAAAGAAAAAATTCAAATATTAAATGGAAGATATGGGGTCTATTTAAAATGTGGTAAAACCAATGTTTCGATTGCCAAAGATACTGACATAGAAAAATTTACTATAGATGATGCAGTATCTCTTTTAGAAGAAAAACTAAAAGACAAAAAAGGTTCAATTTTAAAAAAAACAAAGATTAGTAATAAAAAAACTACCAAGAAAAAGAAAAGTTAGAAAAAATATGATTTTTAAAAAAAAAGAATTTTTTTTATTAATTTTTTTAATTTTCTTGCAATCATGTTCTGGAGGGAGGATTGGAAATTTTCTTGAAAGTAGTTTTAATGATTTAGAAAAAACAAGCAAAAATGAAGATTTACAAAATAACTTAATAAATGAAAACGATATAAATTTAGAAAAAGAAAACAAAAAATTTGATGATAAAAAAAATAAAAAAATTAAAAAGGTAGAAAAGACAAAAAATGTTCCAGAAAATAAAAATGATATAAATTTAGAAAAAGAAAACAAAAAATTTGATGATAAAAAAAATAAAAAAATTAAAAAGGTAGAAAAGACAAAAAATGTTCCAGNAAATAAAAATGATATAAATTTAGAAAAAGAAAACAAAAAATTTGATGATAAAAAAAATAAAAAAATTAAAAAGGTAGAAAAGACAAAAAATGTTTCAGAAAATAAAAATGATATAAATTTAGAAAAAGAAAACAAAAAATTTGATGATAAAAAAAATAAAAAAATTAAGAATCTTTCAAAAAAAAGAAAAATTGAGCTTCAATCTTACAAAATAATATTCATTTTAAAAGATGTAGATCCAAAAGATCCCACGGAAGAGTTGAGTTCCATATTGAGTAATTCTGAGGTAAATTTTGAAATAGAAAAGATTGAACGTATCTTAGATTCAAAAAATAAAAGTATGAATAAAAATTAATTAAAAATATTCAACAAAAAATGAAAATAACAACAAAAACTCAAGCATTAAATATTGTCGAGACCTCTTATTTAGCATCTCTTTCGTCTTTATTATGGGTTGCATTATATTATCTGCCAATTGGGGGAGCTTTATTAAGGTTGATTTTACCCCTCCCAATAATCTTGTTGCACTTAAGAAGAGGAACTAAAATTGCATTGGAAGGACTTTTAATACAATTTCTACTTTTATTCATAATTATGGGTCCTGTAAGAGGAACTTTATTTTTATTTCCTTATGGGATTTTGGCTTTTTGGTTGGGTTGGTGTTGGTTTAAAGAAAAGAGTTGGAAACTTAGTTTAACTGGGGGAGTTGTTATTGGAACCCTTGGCTTCTTAATAAGAGTAATAGCATTATCTACTTTGGTTGGAGATAATCTTTGGGTGTTAATTACTAGAGCGAGTTATGGTCTAATAGAAAAGTTAATTGGATTATTTAATTTACCTTTATATCCCTCAATTTTGAGTATACAACTAGGTGCAATTTTATTAATAATTTTTCAAGAAATAGTTTATGTTTTAACTGTACATGTAGTTGCCTATTCTCTGTTTCCTAGATTTAAATTAACCATCCCAGATCCTCCAAGATTGTTAAATAGCTTAGTTGATTTTAATAATTAAAAAAAAAAAGAATGTACAGTACAGAATTAGGGATAAATTTTTTTGGTAATGAATCCAATAAAAAAAGACAACTCAATAAGATAGAAATACTGAAAAAGAATATTAAAAATTTAAAAATATTTCTTATAATTGCTGGCACTAATACATCTCAAATTCCAGGAATTTCCGCAGCAGGTATTAATCCAAAATCGAGGAGAACAACTGCGCTCGCAGATGCTGAATTTTTGCTTGGGGGTGCTTCAAAAGATCATAAATATAAATTGCCTCTTCTCAATGCAGGAGTAACTCCGGCCCTAATCAGTCATGTTTGTTCAAAGCTTATAAATACTTATCCAGTTATTGTTCCTCTGGGAATAGGAGCAAAGCCTTATTTTAATCATTTGGTTGTAGAAGATAGAAATTTGGGCCCATCAAATTGTCTTACTACTGGTAAATCGATGACAAAAGAGAGAGTTTTAAATCTCTATGAAAAAGGTCTTGCGATAGGAAAATCCTTAAAACAACAAGTTTTAATTTCTGAATCTGTACCGGGGGGCACCACAACTGCTCAGGCAGTAATGGAAGCTTTTGGTTTGCAGGTATCTAATTTAGTAGGAAGTAGTTTATTTAAAGCTCCAAGAGAACTAAGAAGAAAAGTAATTAAAAGAGGACTTCTAAATGCGAATTTCAAGGCTGATTTCGAATCTTTTGATGTTGTCGCGGCGGTAGGTGATCCTTTCCAAGCTTTTTCAATGGGTCTATTAATTGGTGCCAGGTTAGCAAAACAACCTGTAATATTGTCTGGAGGAAGTCAGATGTTAGCAGTCATTTTGCTTGTATTAGAATTTTTAGGTGAAAAAAATAAAGATGAATTTATTGAAGATGTTTTTATTGCGACAACTGGGTGGCTTGTGAAAGATAATTCTCTAAATGATTTAGTAAATCTAATTAATGAAAAATATGATGTCAAATTATTAGGTTTAGCCAGTCCTTTAAATTTCAAATCTTCAAAATACAAAGAATTGAAGGATTATGAATTAGGTCATGTAAAAGAAGGTGTAGGTGCTGGTGGAATATCATTGCTTGCTTTCTTAGATGGATTTAAAAATGAAGAAATAGTTTCATTGTGTCAACAAAATCTGGAAATGATGAAGGGCTTAGGTCAAATTTCTTTAGAGAAGGATTGCTGAATGTTTTCAAAATTTGCAACCAGAAGAGAATTTTTAAATTGTGGTAAGCTTTCGCTTTTATTTTTCTTAAACTCTTGCAGTAATCTACCTAATAAAGTAAAAATTGCTTTACAAAATTCTTTTTATCCAGAATCTTTTAAAGATACGATTCCAAAAGATTGGAAGCAGGAAAAAATTAATTTTGAAAATATTCAGCTACAAAAAAATAGAAACACAATTTTTAATTCTGACTTTTCTTTAATAAATGATGGATGGATTTCTAGTATAGATTTTTCAGAATTTGAAAAAATAAATGAATATTCACTGTTCGAAAATTTGGATAAGAGATCGATAGATTTTTTGGGAAGCTTTGATCAAAATCTAAGGAGTAAATTATTTCCTATTGGCGTAGTACCCTATACAATCATTATTAAAAATAATAGAGAATTAATAACTTCAGCAAGAATATCTTGGGATTTTCTTCTTTCTGAAAAATTAACTGGGAAAATTATTTTTCCTCA